>CAJUJN010000061.1 GCA_910586775.1 uncultured Acetatifactor sp.
AACCCACGGCCTCAACAATGCGAATGTTGCGCGCTCCCAACTGCGCTAATGCCCCATGTCTCTATTTTAGCACAAATGTTATAAAAATCAATAGAAAAACACCAGATTTTTAAAAATTGTATTTTTTGATAATGGTGTTAGTCAATAACCGTGTTGGTTTCCGAACTGTGGCTATACCAGGATGCCATGTTTATAGCACTTTCGGGCTGCAGCAACACATATGCTGACCAACACCTTTTAAATATAAATCTGCGGATACAATTCTGATATTACGTCTCATTACAAATCATAGTACATTTTGAACTCCGCAGGGTTGGGAATCTGTTCCATCTGCTTCAGTTCCGCCCGCTTTCTGGCCACCCAGACGTCGATGAGCCGCTGGGGGAAGACGCCGCCTTTGGTCAGATAATCATGGTCTGCTTCCAGAGCGTCCAGCGCTTCGCCCAGGGATTTGGGCAGGCCCTTTATCTTCTTCTGTTCCTCTTCGGAGAGGGTGTAGAGATTGAAGTCGTAGGGACCCCAGCCGTTTGCCGCCGGGTCGATGCGGTTTTCAATGCCGTCCAGTCCGGCCATCAGGATTGCCGCATAGGCGTAATAGGGATTGGCGGTGGCATCAGGATTGCGCAGCTCGAAGCGCTTGGTCTCCGGGGACTTGGCGTACGCCGGGATACGGATGACGGCGCTGCGGTTAGAGGTGGCGTAGCCGATGGTAACCGGCGCTTCATATCCCGGCACCAGGCGCTTGAAGGAATTGGTGGAGGGATTGGTGAAGGCGCAGAGGGAGGCAATGTGCCGCAGCAGCCCGCCCATGAAATAGTGCGCTGTCTGACTAAGACCGGAATAGCCGTTTTCATCGTAGAACAGGGGCTGGCCGTCCTTCATCAGCAGCATATGTACATGCATGCCGCTTCCGGCCTCCTGGTAGATGGGTTTGGGAAGGAAGGTGGCGGTTTTGCCCTCCTGCGCGGCCAGGTTCTTGATGATGTATTTGATGATCATGGTGTTGTCCGCCATGGAGGGCATGTCGTCCAGTTCCACTTCAATCTCCATCTGTCCGGGTCCGCCAACCTCGTGGTGATGGTATTTTACCCGGATGCCCCAGTCTTCCGTCATCATGCACATACGGCTGCGCAGGTCGTAGCCCACGTCCTGAGGCGCTGCGATATGGTAGCCGCCCTTGTGGGACACTTCATAGCCGTTGTTGCCCGCCGTGTCCAGGCTGTGGTTCCAGTCAGCCTGTCTGGTGTCAATGCGGTAGCCGCACTGTCTGGGCGTCACCTCAAAGCGGGCGCTGTCAAAGAGGTAGAATTCAAATTCCGGCCCGATGACCATTCTATCCGCAATTCCGTTATTTTTCATATAATGAACCGCACTCAGGGCCACGTTTTTCGGGTACTGGTCGAAGGGCTTATTTTCGCCCTTTCCTATGGTGCACACATTGCCGCACATGGTCAGGGTAGGGACGGCGGCGAAGGGGTCCACATAGGCGGTATCCGGGTCCGGAAGGAACACCATGTCGCTTTTTTCAATGGGGGCATAGCCATAGTTGGAGCCGTCGAAGCCGATGCCGTAGGTAAAGGTGTCCGCTCCGAAGCGTCCACAGGGACGGTGATGTGACGCCAGCGTCCGTCAATGTCGGTCATTTTGAAGTCGATCATGCGAATCTGTTTTTCCTGACATATGCGTTTGATATCTTCTGTTTTGTCCATTGTGTTTTCCTTTCTGATGTAAGTACCGCATTATCCCTTCCGGCTTCCGGTTTCGGCATGGGGTTCCGCCGGCAAAAGGGGAGTGTCGGGAAATCCGGCCGGGTGTCCTGCGGCCTGTGCTGATATTGAATCTGTTTTTTCGACAATTCTAAGGAAGTGTTACGAATAACTTCGGAGTTTTCAGCTGATCATCGGCAAGGGATTCAGCTTTTGACTCATTGTGATTCAAAGTTATTTCTGCACATTTCTGCATAATTTTACATAATTCTACATAAATCTACATAATTCTGCACAATTCCCGGGTACTTCATCCGACTTCGATCCAATAGGAAGCCTTCCAGGTTTCTCCCGGTGCCGCCTGGTTCCCCCACTTCCGTTCTTCCAGGGTGCCCTCAAAATCCTCGCTGTCGCATCTGCCGTACCAGGGCTCTATGCACACAAAGGGAGCCTGCTTGCCGGGGGGTGACCAGATGCCGAAGAGGGGCGCTTCCATGGTGACGGTCACATATCTGCTTCCGTCGCTCCGGCAGAGTGCGGCTGTATCTGTCTGGCTGTTTTCGATTACAAGAGCATCGTGTTCGAAGAGATTATCGCGCAGGGCCAGTTTGCCGTCCGTAAGTCCGTATACATCCATGAAATTGGTTGCCAGTCCGTTTTCGCTTATCCTGGTGCTGATTACTTCCTCCGCATCTCCGAAGTCAACAAAGCACTCGGCCTGGCAGGCGTCGGGCTCAATGGGACAGTTGAAAGCGGGATGTCCGCCGATGGAGAAGTGCAGAGTTTCCGTGCCCGGATTCTCCACCTGCCAGAGGACTTCCGTTTTGTTTCCGTCAATGCGGTAGCCCAGTTTCAGAATGAATTCATAAGGATATTTTTCCAGGGTTTCTTCGCTGGAGCGCAGTTCGAACCAGATTTCATCATCGGTTTGAGAGAGCAGCGTGAAATCCATGTCTCTTGCGAAACCGTGTTGGGTCATGGTGTAGGTTTTGCCCTTTGCTCTGTACTTTCTGTCTTTGACTCCGCCTACAAAGGGGAAGAGAACCGGTGAGGTGCGCCCCCAGTATTTTGCGTCCCCGCACCACATGTATTCGGTACCGGTGTCCTGTTTTTTCAGCGATTTCAGTTCTGCGCCGTGACTGTCAACTTTGACTGAAATTGTGCTGTTTTTTAATTCGTAAACTGACATAATGTCCTCCTTTTTTGATTTTATGATATTGTAATTATCATATGTCATAAGGCGGCAGTGTGTCAAGGATTTAAGGAAAAGCATTTTGCAAAATGATTGACAAAGCCGGGCGGTTTGTTACAATAAGGATAGGTAAATGGAGTCGGAATAAACAGTATGCCTGATTTTGGGCTTTATCACTGTAAAGCGTATAGGCGGGCGGGACAGGAAGGACAGCAGGGAGAACGATAAGACATGAAGAAATATATGATTTACTGTATCGTATTAATGATATGCATAGTGGCGGCCGTGGGATGCGGCAATGCGGCCGAGCCGGGTGAGAAAGCATTGTATGAGCAGACTGCGGAGGCAGGGGCTGCGGGTGAAACATCTGACGGGCATGAGGAGACGGGGACTGGCCGGAAGGCAGCAGGTGATGTTTCAAAAGGAACGTCAGGCGAGGCGGCGGAATCCGGGGATATGGTTTCGGGAGAAAACGGCGGTACATCGGGTGATGTGCCGAATCGGACGACAGAAGCAGGAGGCGACAGGAGTTCCGATATGAGCGGAGATGCCGGAGCAGGGGGGATATCCGGAAGTGTTTCCGGCGAAAGAAGCGATTTGCCGGGAGTTTCTGACGGGAAAGAGGGTATCGGAGGAGATGCGTCTGTAGCGGCATCGGGTGCGAAAGAGGATAGTGCTGCGTCAGGAATGCCCGGTGCATTGTCCGTCTCGGGAACGCAGCTGGCGGATGCCCTGGGCAATCCGGTACAGCTGCGGGGAATCAGCACCCACGGGCTGGCATGGTATCCGGAGTATGTCAATGCGGAATGCTTCCGGCAGTTTCGGGAGGAGTGGGGGATGAACGTGGTCCGGCTGGCCATGTATACAGGGGAAAACGGCGGATACTGCACCGGCGGGAATCGCGACGAGCTGAAGGAACTGGTGAAAAACGGCGTGGCATATGCGACGGACTGCGGGATGTATGTGATCATCGACTGGCATATTCTGTCGGACGGGAATCCGAATACGTATCTGGAGGAGGCAAAAGCATTCTTCGGGGAGATGGCGGAAAGCTACGGGGAATATACCAATGTTCTGTATGAGATATGTAATGAGCCCAATAGAGGTACTTCCTGGAGCGATGTGAAGAAATACGCGGAGCAGGTCATAGAGGTAATCAGGGAAAAGGATGAGGATGGTATCATTCTGGTAGGTACGCCTAACTGGTGCCAGTATGTGGAACAGGCGGCTGCAGACCCGGTTACAGGGTATGAGAATATTATGTATACGCTGCATTTCTACGCGGCAACCCATACGGATGGGCTGCGGGATGCTATGGTAAAGGCAGTGGAGGACGGATTGCCGGTGTTTGTATCGGAATATGGAATCTGTGATGCCAGCGGCAGCGGGGCGATTGACACATTTCAGGCAGATAAGTGGATGGAGCTTTTGGATGAGTATGGGATCAGCAGCGTGGCGTGGAATCTGTCCAATAAATCGGAGACATCTGCAATTCTGAGGAGCAGCTGCGGCAAGGTGAACGGGTTTGCGCAGGAGGATCTGAGCGACTCGGGTAAGTGGCTTTATGAGAGGATGGGAGCTTCCGGAGGAAGTGCGGGAGCGGGAATTACTGGAGGCGGGACCGGCGGAACTGCGGAAACAGGAAATATCGGAAGTAATTCCGGAGGACAGGGGCTGGCAGGGAACAACGGAACTGCAGATGGAAAGAATGGGGAATCCGTAAGCGAAACAAACGGTGAGAGCGGCGAGGCGAACAGTCAGCCATCGTCGGTGGAAACAGCCGGAAATACAGCTGTATCAGAGGGCCTGAGCATAACGGCGAAAATCATCAATTCCTGGGGCCAGGGCAGCGATACGTATTATCAATATGATCTGAGCATTTCCAATCCCGGGGAGGCAGCGAGAACAGAATGGGAGATTCAACTGATATTTAGCTGTGATATTGCGTTGGAAAATGGATGGAATGGCGTGCATGATGCATCGGGCAATGTTTTAATCATATCATCTATGGATTATAATGGTTACATCGACGGGAATGGCAGCGTGGAGAATGTGGGGTTTATTATACGCGCGGAAGAGGATTGTCGGCTGGAGGAGTGAATGCGAAAGGACTGTCGATCATAGGCACCCGAATTTCTGGCGGGTGCTTTTACGTTCTTCAGGAAATAATTTTATCGGGGTCTTCTCAAAATCGGTCAACAGGTTTATTCTGTAATTAACCGCATCGGTTAATGGAGGTGAAGTTATGAACGAGAGGTTCTTTGCACTGCCGGAGGAGAAGCAGCAGGCCATCATCAATGCCGGATACCGGGTATTTTCCCGGAATTCTTATAAAAACAGCCCCATGAGCGAGATTGCGGAAGCTGCCGGAATCAGCAAATCCCTTCTGTTCCATTATTTCCATAACAAGAAGGAGCTGTACCTGTTTCTGTGGGAAAAATGTGCCCGCATTACCATAGAGTTCCTGACCAGGTATGACTGCTACAGTCAGGGGGAGCTGTTTGAAAGTATGGAGCGCGGAATGCGGGCGAAAATGGAGATTATCCGTCTGTATCCGGATATGGGGAATTTTACCATAAAGGCTTTCTATGAGACAGACCCGGAGATTAACGCCGCTGTCCAGGAAAGCTATCACCGGCATTTCAATTGGAAAGCCGACAGGGCGCGCGTGAATTTCAATCCCGAGCAGTTTATTCCCGGACTGGATATTCAGATGATGTATCGTGAAATGTACTGGGCTTCCGAGGGGTATCTGTGGGAGATGGTGCAGCGGGGGGATGTGGATGTGGAGCAGATGGAAAAGGATTTTAAGAGGCTTATGGAATTCTGGAAAAGTGTCTATCTGAGAAAGGAGTGAGGGGTATGGATGCCATTCAGACAAGGAAACTGACGAAATATTACGGCAATGCCAGGGGTATCATTGACCTTGACCTGACCGTGAAGGAGGGGGAATTCTTCGGGTTCATCGGTCCCAACGGCGCGGGCAAGTCCACCACGATACGCACGCTGCTTGGCATGATTTCTCCTACAGGAGGAAGTGCCCGGATTTTTGCACAGGATATCCTGCAGGACAGGGAGAGTATTTTGGGGAAAACAGGGTATATGCCATCTGAGGCGGTGTTCTATTCGGGCATGAAAGTGCGGGATGTGCTGAAGCTTTCCGCGGACCTGCGGAAATGCGACTGCCGGGAGGAGGCGGGAAAATTATGCGGACGCCTGCAGTTGGATCCCGGCCGGAAGGTGGATGAGCTGTCCTTCGGAAACCGGAAGAAAGTGTCAATTGTCTGTGCCTTGCAGCATAAGCCGGAGTTGTTGATACTGGACGAGCCTACCAGCGGCCTGGACCCGCTGATGCAGCGTGAATTTTTCGATATTCTGAGGGAACGGAACCGGGAAGGGGCGACCATATTCCTGTCAAGCCATGTCCTTTCCGAAATACAGCGCAATTGTTCACGGGCAGCCATTATAAGGGAGGGGAGGATGATTGCCTGCGACAGTGTGGAGGCGCTTTCCCGCACCAATGCCAGGCGTGTAACTGTCCACGGACAGGTGGCGCTGGAAGGGTTGGAGGGAATCCGCGACAAAAGGGAGACGGAAAATTCGGTGAGCTTCTTGTACGGCGGCGATATGAACCGTCTGCTGCGGACACTGGCTTCCGGGCAGGTATTGGATTTGAGCGTGTCGGAGCCGGATCTGGAGGAGATATTCCTTCATTATTATCAGGCGGAGGACGGTGGGAAGGAAGACAACGGACAGGGCGGTTATAAGATGGGAAATCGTGTAGAGGGGGCCCACGAAGAGAGCAGCCGCAGGAAGGGTGCGCAGGGAAGGGAGAGTGATGAAGTATGACGCTTGTAAAACACGAGCTGAAACAGGGAAGAACCGCATTTTTGATATGGACCGCGGCCGTAGGAGGGCTTCTGGCGGTCTGTGTGTTTCTGTTTCCGGAGATGAAGGGGGAGATGGAGGGCGTCAGCGATATCTTTTCCTCCATGGGCTCCTTTACGGCGGCATTCGGCATGGACAGGCTGAATTTCGGCACGCTTACCGGATTCTATGCCGTGGAGTGCGGCAACGTGCTGGGGTTGGGGGGCGCCTTTTTTGCCTCGCTCTGCGCGGTGGGAATCCTGAGCAGGGAGGAGAAGGAGCGGACGGCGGAGTTTCTGTTGGCCCATCCGGTCAGCCGCAGGCGGATTATTACGGAAAAGCTGGCAGCTGTACTGGTTCAGGTCACTGCCATGAATCTGATCATTTACGCTGTTTCCGTGGGGTCCATTGCCGCTGTGGGGGAGGAGGTTCCCTGGAAGGAAATCAATCTGCTGCACCTTGCTTACTATCTGCTGCAGCTGGAGCTGGCGGGTATCTGCTTCGGCATATCGGCATTTATGAGGAAAGGGACAGTGGGGATTGGGCTGGGCCTTGCGGCCATGATGTACTTTCTGAATCTGGTGGCGAATATTGCGGAGTCGGCCGAATTTCTGAAATATATCACGCCCTTCGGGTTCTGTGAGGGAGCCGATATTGTGGCGGAGGGCCGGCTGGACGGAAAAATGATTGTCATCGGCATGGTAGTGGGGCTGATGGGGGTGCTGGCCGCTTATGTGAAATATGACGGGAAGGATATCCGCTGAGGCGAGTCTGGCGGGGCTATGGGTGGGACTCAGTCTGCGCTTAACTTGACCCGCATCTATATAAGGAGCACATCTGATTCCCGTCAAAAAAAGGTGCTCCGGGCATGCCATTGCCTGAAATTATTTCTGAAAGAAGATATTTACGGGAACAACGCCGAAACAGTATTAGATGAGACAGAGTATGTTGCAGAAGTCAAAAAAGAAACAAACTGGTGTAAGATTAAGGTAGGAATTCCATGGGACAGATAGGGATACAGGCCCGATTCCGGATGTAGTTTTTTCTTTGATGTCCAATTATGGAAGTATTACAAAGACGAAGACAAACATGCAGTACTAAGCTGGCAGGATATTCTATGACAGCGACTCTCTTTTTTATGAAGTGGAAGACGGAGAATATTATGATATCCTTCTGCTGGATATAGAGATGCCGGGGTTAAATGGGATAGAACTGACAAACAAAGTAAAAAAATACCTGCCGGATGCTATTACTATTTTCGTGACATCATATGAGCAATATGTCTATAAATCTTTTGAGGTACAGCCGTATCGCTTTATTCCCAAGAAGGATGCCGTAAAAATGCTGCCCGCAGCGGTGAAAGACGCCCTGGGGCTGGCATTTGAGCGGGAAGGGAAGTTTTATGTGGCGGAGAACCAGAGAGTGCTGGAAAAGATACCCTTGAAGAGTATTACCTATAGATTGTGATACGCCTGTTCCTTTTGAGTATCCTGCAACTGACCGGATGGTGGGGATTTCTGACCGGACAATGCGCCAGAATATAGAAAGCGCTTCCGAACAGCAGTGCCAGCCAAAACGGATACGGCAATGCAAGGGAGGATATATATCTGGTACTGCAGGATACGGCCCAATATACTCCATTGCCGACAACATTCTGATGCGGGAGCCCAGGACGGCGGAGGATGAGGCGTTGGTGTGGAAGGCGCTGGAAATGAGCGGTCTGGACGACAAGGTGCGTACCCTGGAGCATACAATCCATACTGTATTGACAAAGGAATTCGACAATGACGGCGTAGTCCTGTCAGGAGGAGAGATGCAGAAACTGGCATTGGCGAGGCTTTTTGCCCAGGACTGTGATATCATGATTCTGGATGAGCCGTCCAGCGCGTTGGATCCGATGGCAGAATATGAACTGAACAGACAGATCATGAAAGCTGCCGAAGGCAGGACACTGATCATGATTTCTCATCGGCTTGCAACAACCCGGGATGCAGACAGGATTGTCTATATGGAAAAAGGAGTCATAGAAGAAACCGGCACCCATGAAGAACTGATGGCCATGGGCGGAAAGTACGCCAGGTTATATAAGATTCAGGCGGATCAGTATACGGTGCAAAAGGAAGCGGTCCCTAAAATGGAAAATGCAGTTAAGGAAGGGAAAAGTAGAGATTGAAAATAGTAAATGCACTTGAAAAACCGGAAGTAATCAAATTGGCAGCCGAGGCCTATGCTGTAACAGGAGGGGCTCCTGAGGAATTGATTCTGGAGACAGTGGAGTGGCTGAATGATTGCTACAGCAAAACGGGCGACAGGATCTGTCGGGAGGCAGCTTCACAAACCCAAGTACCGCGGGCGTCACCAGAAGCATCACTCCGGTAGACAAAAAAACGCACAGAAAAGCCAGCTTTACCAGACGGTTCCCATACAGCTTCCCGCGCTCCAGGTTCCCGGCTCCCAGTTCATGCCCGATCAGAATGCCGCCCCGCTGCTGATTCCGTTACAGAGGCAGCAGATCAGATCCCGGACTACGGATGCCACGGAATTCGCCGCTGCTGCATCTGTTCCCATTCACGGCAAGTTTCATTGACGTGCAGTATAAAATATAGTAAGAAGAGGTTAAGTAAGCAGGCAGACTTTATGAAATATATTTTGAAAAGTCATTGACAAAAAAATTGTATTTGGTAGAATACCAGTAAGGGAGAGTCCTGCCAACAAGTGGACATTCAAAAAGCGTTAGTGTCGCTGCGGTGATGCTGCATTCAAGGGCTATGGCAACATAGTCCTTGAAATATATACAGGAGTTTTTTATGACACAGTTACCGTTAGAGGTGCAAACATTATCAAATTTCTAACGAATTGTTACAGAGCACAAAGCAGAAAGGAAGCAGGCAAATGGAAATCAGCGATATCGTGAAAAAGCAGAGAGCATATTTTGCCACAGGCGCCACAAGGGATGTGGACAAACGGATTGTAAAATCCATGTACTTTCAGCCGGCACAGTTTCAACGATGAAAGAGAAATTTGAATTTTGACAGTGCGCGATGCACGGAAAGGAGAAATATGGAAGCATTACAAAACGCATTAGAAGCCATAACCTGGCGCAGCACGAAATTTCCGGGGGAGGAATTTAAAGTCATATGCGCCAACAAAACCGAGGCGATTCCATGTTTGCGCAGTGCCATAGAGAAAGCAGTCGCTGAAGGGGAAAATCTGGAGGAGAACTACCGGCTGCATTTTTATGCCATGTACCTGTTGGCAGAGTTTCAGGACAGAGAGTTTTTTCCGAAAATGATGGAGTTGGCATCCCTGCCGGAGAAGACACTGGATTATCTGATGGGGGATGCAATGACAGAGAGTCTGCCGCATATTTTATATAACATGTATAACGGAGAGATTCAGCTTATCAAAGATGCCATTTACAGCCCGGAGGTTTATGATTTTGTGAAATCGGGATTGTTGAGGGTAATGGGACAGCTGTATCTGGACGGGCAGCCTGGAAAAGAGGAGTGGCAGGAGTTTCTGCGCGGGATTGTATACGGAGAAACGCTCGGCGATTATATGTATAATACGCTGGCGGATGTCATCTGCAAGTGCCATTTTGTAGAGATGCTTCCCGAGATACGCAGGCTTTATGAGGATGACCGCATAGACAGGAAAGCCATCGGCGGGTATGATGAAAATGTGGACGAGATGTTTACCTATCGGGAAGGGCGGGAGCGCTTTTGCAGGCAGACAATCAATGCGGCGGAGACGCTCAGAGGCTGGGCGATGTTTGAGGACTCGGCAAAAGAAATTGACGACGAAAAGTGGGCGCAGAATTTTACCAGGATGTTAAAGGAATTCGACAGGGAATATACAAAGGCAGAACCGAAACGTAAGATCGGCAGAAATGACCCATGTCCCTGCGGCAGCGGAAAAAAGTATAAGCAGTGCTGTCTGAATAAGCCCAAAAATCCGGAAGATTTGGCGGAGAGCGAGCAGGAGAGGGCGAAATGGCTGAAGGATTACCCGCCGGCGAAAAAAGGTGGGGAAGAGGGCAGGGTTTATCTGGAGGATTATTACAGCCGGGAGAGCATGGAGATTGACAGGCTGCTGTATCTTGCTCTGGCGCACCGGGCTATCCCCATATGGCGGAGAGAAGAAAAAACAGTGATAGAACGCAGGCAGAGAATCTATCTGACGGCTGCGTTTGAGAAGTTCCGGGTGCTGACGGAGAAAGAGAACATAGGATCTTTTCAGGAGTATGATAAAACCTGTTCCATTCACTATTATTGCGAGGAATGGCTGGAAATACTGCAGGAGCTGCTTCAGAAAGAGGATGAGAAGGGAATCCTGGAAGATGTACACAGGATTTGCGGGAAGATGAAACAGGCGGCCCAGGATTAAGAAAAGCCGGAATCTGTGATTCGGAAGTTCCTGTCCCATGATCCGGACGAGCTGTGTATTTCATCGATTACGTATGCGGAACTGATGCATGGTGTGGAAAAGAACCAGGCGGTGGAAAAAACAGGCTTGCGCTGACACTGTTTCTTTCGCCGATTGCCGTTCTGGATTTCGGCAGTTTGGCAGCAGAAGAATACGGGAAAATCAGGGCGGAACTTGAGAGGAAGGGGACGACCATAGGTTCCATGGATCTGCTTATTGCAGGGCATGCGAAATCCGAAAACTTAATTCTTGTGACGAATAATACAAGGGAGTTTGTCCGCGTGGAAGGACTGAAGCTGGAAGATTGGGCATCCTCCCGGTAAATTATGGTATGGATACCGCAGCAGAAGGAAATTATCTTTTCTGCTGCGGTATATTTATTTGAGCGGTGTATTTCGAGGATATTTAAAATTATTTTGAAATAGTTATTGACATGCTTCCTGTCATGTACTATACTATAGATAGCTAATTAAAAAATATTTGAAATAGATTGGAGGTGGTTCATTGGCAGTCAGTGAAGTACTGGCAGCTCTGGCGGACGAGACCCGGAGAAAAATCCTGCTGAAACTGAAAGAAGGAAAGATAAACTCAGGCGATTTGGCCATTGCCCTGGAAATGACGCCCCAGGCACTGTCCTACCACCTGTCAAAGCTGAAAAAAGCAGACCTGATCTATGAGACCAAATACAAGAATTTTATTTATTATGAACTGAACCTGTCTATTCTGGACGAAACGATTCTGTGGATGAATAGCCTACGAGGAGGACAATAATGAAAACGAATACAACCAGGAAAAAAATCTACTATAGAATCTACTATGTAATCATGTTTCTGCCGCTTATCGTTACCTTGGCAGCGCTGCCCTTTCTGCCGGAGCAGATTCCTGCCCACTATGGCTTTGACAACAAGGTGAACCGCTGGGGAAGCAAGTATGAAGCCCTGCTTTTCCCAATAGTGACGATCTTCATGGGATATTTCATGCTGGCTATGGCAAAGTGGGGCGCCAGGCAGGAGGAGGGCGGGGAAAACAATGAAAAAGTGCTGACAGCCGCCGGTATCGTCACCATGGCAGTCCAAAATGTATTGAATGCTTATGCCCTGTACACGGATTATAACAAGGTAGAGGATCTGTCATCTGTGCCGATTAATAAATTCCAGCTCCTGTTTGGACTGATGGGCATCTTCATGATCATTATAGGGAACATCATGCCGAAGCTGCGCATGAATTCCCTCATTGGCCTGAGGACAAAATGGAGCATGAAGGATGAGGCAACCTGGAAGAGGAGTCAGCGTTTCGGAGGGATTACGTTTATCATTGGAGGGATTGTCGTTATTGTCATATGTTGCCTGACAAAGGGGATGTCCTGTTTTTGGTATAACATGGGAGTCATTGCGGTTCTTCTGGTGGCGGATGTCTGTTATACCCGTAAGATTGCCAAAGCATAAAAGAAATCCCACATCTGTTTGCCGCTTTTTTCACTTTTGTTTTCGGATGTGGAGGACAGCAGGGAGAGTGTCAACGATACCTGTCTGAAAGCGTGGAATTCCATGCCGCCTTACAGACCGGAAGCGCTTTCCGTCTATCTGGGAAAGATCACCAGGCAGTTGTCCATCGACATGTTCAGGAAGCGGAACCGGAAGAAGCGTCAGGTGTCGGAATATGCCCTGTCCCTGTCAGAACTGGACGAATGCGTTTCCGGCGGCGACGTCACCGGGCAGGATGTGGAACTGCATCTTCTGGCGGAGGGAAGCTATATCACCACGGTTCCGGGAGAAATGCTGGAGCTGCCCGATACCTGCGGTGACGGCGGAGAGGAGGAGAAAGCAGACGGCCTGAAGAGCTTTGGGATGTATTATGTCCCTGCGGTGAAAAGCGAATATCTGACAGATATGCCTGCCTGGGACGGCAGTTTTAACTGACAGAAAAGGATTTTGTTTTTGCTGTTGACGCTGTCGTTGGGGAACAGTTTATACATGTTATGATAAACGGACAACTGGAAATGATTTACATTTAAATGAACAGGGAAAACGTGACAGCGGGAGAACTGGGCTGTGGGAGAAGGGAGGACGCTGAAGAAGCTGGAGTCTTTTTTCAGGAAAGAGGAATGAGACCTGTTGCTGCTATTGTTTCAAGGACGGAACCTTTGTCCAGGACTGCGATATGGAGGGCATGATTGAATTCTGTGCGTTTTTTGAAGTGGAAGGCGGCAGGGCAGTAGACTTTCACAGTAAACCCCCATGCAACGGACTGCTCCACCGTGCATGAAAGTCTGGGGGTTTACTGTGGATGCACATAAACCGCAAGAGCATGCGGTTTGGCGCACAGCTGTCTTGCAAAATGAGCAGGGGAGCTCATTTTGACTGCGCGTTTTCCGCAGGCAGGATTCAAGACTTTCACAGTAAACCCCCATGCAACAAGCCTATAGGGCAGGCTTGGCTGCTCCATCGTGCATGAAAGTCGGGGGTTTACTGTGAAGGTGCACGCAAGCCCACAAGGCGTGTCGCCTTTGGGAAGCGGGTTTGGCGCACAGCTGTCTTGCCGAATAAGCAGGTGAACTTATTCGGACTACGCGTTATCCGCAGGCAAGATGCAGGACCTTCATAGTAAAGGTTCAGAAAGGTAAAAGCTCCTATGGGGTCTGATTCCGTACAGAGCAGAAAAGGCAGGAACCGGAATTACGGACAGGAGGTAACGCTATGGCGGTTCGGATTTTAGAGACAAAGAAAGAGACATTTCCCGCGGCGCGGTTTATCGGCAAGAGATATGAGGGCAGCGCCAACCGGGGGGAATGGTGGAAAACAACTGGTTTGAGGCGTTGGAGGTAAAAACCAGGCTTCCTGTTAACGGAGAGGCCTGTGTCGGCGCCGTGCATATCGTAAATGGCATGCCGGGGCGAGACAAGCAGGCTGCCGTTGCGGCATCAGGAGGATGAAACATGTTGAAAATACCGGAAAGCAGAACAATAGCAAAACAGAAATGAATATAGATTCGGTATTTCGGGAATCCTCGTTTTATAATTACTTCACAGAGTTTTTATAAAAATTATTAGCACTTCCTCTTGACGAGTGCTAAATTGTGTGTTATATTACATCTAGAACAAAGGAACAGGCAAGGCACAATTCCCAGAGCGAAAAGTGCAATCGTCTCTCCGAGTTCGGGAAAGCGACACTTCGGGCTGTTCCGACAGTGCTGAAATAGATTTCAGAGAATGAAAGGAGATAAAGATTATGTTGATGCCCAGTATTTTCAGAGAGGATTTATTTGACAATTTTATGGAGGATTTCGCATTTCCGTCATTCAACAACGTTGACAGGACACTATATGGAAAGAATGCGAAGAACCTGATGAAGACCGACGTAAAGGAAACCGAAGGCGAGTATGTGGTAGACATTGACCTGCCCGGCTTCAAGAAGGACGAGATCCGGATGCAGCTGACGAACGGCAACCTGACTGTCACCGCGGCCAAGGGGCTGGACAAGGAGGAGAAGAATGAGGACGGCAAATATATCAGGCGCGAGCGCTATGCAGGAAGCATGAGCCGTAGCTTCT
Organism: uncultured Acetatifactor sp.; assembly: GCA_910586775.1. Taxonomy (GTDB): domain Bacteria; phylum Bacillota; class Clostridia; order Lachnospirales; family Lachnospiraceae; genus Acetatifactor. The sequence goes on from CAJUJN010000061.1 coordinate 14,740, forward strand.
ACGTAGGTGAGCATGTGAAAGAAGAGGATATCCACCCGAAATATGAGAACGGAATCCTGACTTTCCATCTGCCGAAGGAGGAGAAGAAGGCTGTGGAACAGAAAGCGCATTATATTTCCATTGAGGGATGATGCCTTACGGCATGACAAACGATACCCTGCAGGCGAATCCCTGCGGGGTATTTTTCTTAGGTATTGTCGGAAAATAACTGATACAACTTCTTGAGCGTTTCTTTGCGGCTTCAGATGCTCTGGCATGCATTGGTGCCGGAGAGATATCTGCACAACTGGAATGGGAGGCATTATTATGGGAGAAAAGAGAGATTGCTACGCGGTTCTGGGAGTGAGCCGCGATGCGGACGACAAAACAATCAAAAAGGCATACCGGAAGCTGGCAAAAAAATATCATCCTGACACAAGTGTCGGAAATAAACAGGCGGAAGAGAAATTCAAGGAGGTGACGGAAGCCTATGAAATCTTAAGCGACCCGGAGAAGCGGAAGCTGTACGACAGGTTCGGCCATGGGGCATTTGACGGCAGCGGGGCGGGAACTTCGGATTTTGGAGGTCAGGGTTTTCAGGGAAATCCTTTCGATGACCTGTTCGGCAGGGGAGCCGGTTCCCGGACATACTACAGAAGCAGTGACGGCGGTGCGTATCGGGGGACAGGACCGGATTTCGGCACGTACAGCGATAGGGGCGCGGGTAATGGCAGTTATGAGTATCATTTTGAAGGACAGGATGTGGAAGATATCCTGAGAAGCATGTTTGGAGGCGGAGCCGGAGAGCAGGGCTTTGGAGAGAGTGGATGGTCCGGTCCGGGCAGCGGTTCAGACATTCAGGCAGAAATCTCCGTAAGCTTTGACGAGGCAGTATTCGGATGCGACAAGGTTATCCGGCTGGAGGAGCCTGCAGGCATGGGCAGAGGGAGCGGGGCAGGCGGCCGGTCCCTGAAAGTGCATATCCCTGCAGGCATTGACACCGGAAAGACTATCCGCCTGAAAGGAAAAGGACGTCCTGGCAGAAACGGAACAAACCCGGGAGATTTGCTGCTGAAGGTGAAGGTGGGAGAAAAGCCGGGCTATGAACGACAGGGGACGGACGTTTACACCACAGTCAATATTCCCTTCACCACGGCAGTATTGGGCGGGGAAGTGACGGTGGAGACGCTTTACGGAAAAGTAGTATGCAAAGTGAAGGAAGGCACTCAGTCAGGCACGAAAATCCGGCTGAAAGGCAAGGGAATCGTCTCCATGAAGGATTTCCGGGTGCACGGAGACCAGTATGTCACCATACAGATTCAGGTGCCGTCCGGCTTAAGCGATGAGGCGAAGCAGAAACTGAAGGAATTTGAGGAAGCCTGCGGCGGGAGGCGCAGGAGTGTGGCATGACGGAGGGAACCATGCAGACGGATTTGGCGGAGGGGTGATATTGCTGTTGATTTCTTTAGCTGTCGAAAAAAGAGAAAACGGGATGGCTGCTTTACTGTTCCACGCCAGGCGCGGGAAACATGACCAGGATACTTCTGGAGACTGCTGACGGAGGCGGCAGCTGGTAGGCCGCAGGGACGCTGCCTTGTGATTCGCTGAACGGCTGCATTCCGGACGGCGCGGGGAAGCGGGTTTGGCGCACAGCGGTCTTGCAAAATGAGCAGGAGAGCTTATTTTGACTGCGCGTTTTCCGCAGGCAGGATTCACTACTTTCACAGTAAACCCCCATGCAACGGGCTGCTCCACCGTGCATGAAAGTCTGGGGGTTTACTGTGGATGCACACAAACCGCAAGAGCATGCGGTTTGGCGCACAGCGGTCTTGCAAAATGAGCAAGGGAGCTCATTTTGACTGCGCGTTTTCCGCAGGCAAGATTCAAGACTTTCACAGTAAACCCCATGCAACGGGCTGCTCCACTTTGCATGAAAGTCTGGGAGTTTACTGTGGATGCACACAAACCCGCAAGGCGTGCCGCCTTTGGGAAGCGGGTTTGGCACACAACTGTCTTGCCGAATAAGCAAGAGAGCTTATTCGGGCTCCGCGGTTTCCGCAAGGCAAGATGCAGGACTTTCACGGAAAAAGACAGAATATTCCGACAAAATAAAAGCCTAAAAATAATTTCGAGAAAATTTAAAATAGATATTGACATATAAGAAAACATAGGCTATAATAAACTCATCAAACAGACAACAATATCTTCCATTTAAAAACAACTGAATAAGCAATGCAAACATGTTTGAAAAAAGACAACAGGAAATGACAGGAGGATTGAATCAGACAAAAGAGTGCGGCACACAAAAAAAGTAACGAAACACTGAAGGAAATGATATCAGGGCGCTACAGTACTTAAGTACAGAGAATAAAGTGGAAAGCATGCGGAAGGAAATGGAAGATAGTTGGATGACATAGAGAAAACTGAATAAAGGAGGTAAGGTCCGTTGGATGAGGAACTTTGAGAGAGCGTATTGATTGAACGATAATCGATACGCTCTCTTCCGTTGCGTATTAAAGAGAACGGTTGTTTGCTGAAATTTGCAGCAGAAAATTTCAAAAACCGCCAACCTTTTTAAAATTCCCCCTACTATATATACAGCATGCTAAGGAAGTGTCTACAAATAACCGCTACAAGTTTGCAGCAATTTTTATTGTATTTCCGGGCTTTTTCTAATCAAATTGCAGCGGTTATTTTCCGACAATTCCTGATGAGATTTGCAGTAAACCATAACGAAAGACCGCCGGTCATATATGTTTGTCCTGGATAAATTTGTAAATTCTGGCGGTCTTGAGTATCAGTATCCGGCGCCGCGGTAAAGAAGTGTTACGAAAGTAACTTTTGAGTTTTGAGCTGATTATCTGCGCAGGCTTCAGCTTTTGACACATTGCAGTGAAAAGTTATTTCTGCACGATTCCTGAGGAAAGAGTAAAACTTCATGTGCGCAAACAGGCAGAGGACAAAATGGAAAAACACAGAGCAGATGAGATCATAACGGAATATTTTCAGAAAATGTACGGCTTCGCGATTAAAAAATGCTATTCCTATGAGGAGGCAGAGGAACTGTGCGCGGAGATTGTCCAGAAGGTATATCTTTCCCTGCTGCGGGCGAAAGAGGTCTTCAATGTGGAGGGCTATATCTGGCGCATCAGTGAGCACACCTATGCGAGATATGTTTCCTCCAGAAAGAGACAGGAAGGCATTTCCATCGACGGAATGGAGATTCCCGTTTATGACGAATATGCTCTGGAGGACGGCGACGAAGAAATCAAAAGGCTGAGGAGAGAGATCGCTTTTCTGACAGAAAGACGCCGTCGTATCGTATATTGCTTTTATTACAAAAACAAATCCATTTCGGAGATTGCCAGGGAGATGGAGCTTCCGGAGGGAACCGTGAAGTGGCATTTAAACAAGGCGAGGAATGAGTTGAAGGAGGGATTTTCAATGGAAAGAAAGATTGGCAGATTAGGTTTGGCACCGATTACGGCAGCAGCGGTGGGACACGACGGTAATACAGGAATGAAGGGCGGGCCGGAATTTTATCTTGAGGATAAAATGAACCTGAACATAATTTACAGTGTTTACCATAAGCCGAGGACAAAAGAGGAAATTGCGGAGGAAATGGGGATGACGTTGGTCTACCTGGAGGATAAGATCGACTTCCTGGAGAGCAATGGTTTTCTGGTCAGGACAACCGGAAACCGATATACCACATTTGTGGAGTTTACGCCGGAGGAATATTCCTATGAATTATATGAGAAGAAGATCAAGGACCAGCTTCAGATTGCCGAAATCCTGGCAAAGGAATATGTGCCTCTGGTCAGGGCGGCTTTGCAGGACAGGAAAGATATGTATATTCCCGGGGGAAACCGTGAGCTGATGGAAGCGGCGGCAGTTTTCTACGGTATTTCAAAGAAAGGCGGCATTTGGAGTGATAAGGATATATCCAGGTATTTCGTTCAGACAACGGATGGCGGCAGCTACATCGTGACGGTTGAGCTGGACGCGGTCCGGTCAGACCCGGATTATATCCCCACCATTGACATTCCTTCTTATTGGGGATGCGGTGCCATGTTTCGAAGGTCCAACAAATATCCGTCAGTATACAGTTGGTCGGTTGATACAAGGTACTGTTCCAGGAAAGGGACATGGGAGAATAATCTGACTTCGGATTACGAAGCGCTCTATGAGTATGTAAGCGGGATGATACATGACGATATTGTCAGTAAGGACAAGATACAACGCCTCCGGGAGAAGCAGTTCCTGACAGAGGACAATGCAGTCAATATCATGATGGTAAAGGATACAGAGGAGCATTTCTTCGCGGAAATACCGGAACTGGACAGCGCTGTCAGGGATCAATTCGCGGACATGGCTTTGGAGTATGGGATGAATGCGGCCAGGCAGTATCCGCCCCAGATGCAGGATCTGATCATCAGCCAGAGCATAAGAGGTTTTATCGGCAATACCGTGGCCATTATGGTGATGGATATCCTCTATAAGGACGGAACCTTCAGGCCGCTGACGGAGAATGAGCGGGTGACCTCCAACCTGATTATGTTCAGTGATAAATTGCCCGAAGAGAAAGGATAACGGGGGCAATGCCATGAGGCCCGGCAATGAAGTAGAAATGCCGACCATAAAAGTCCACATGTTGGAATCTGATGTCAGGGAACTGAAAAGCAAAATACCATAAAAGTGATCTGAATGGAAGAGGTGCAAAGGCTGGCGTACATACAAAAGGCCTTTGCATCTTTTTGGTTTGGGCTTATTTCTGACAGAACCTACCTGTTGACAGGCGGCTGAGAAAAAATATTTTGTCTCTTTACAAAGAACAAATGTTCTGGTATAATGGCAGATATGGAGAAAAAGAATAAGGAAATGTCTGCAAATAACTTGTTCGGGATATGCCGGTTTCAGGTATAGATATCAGCTTTTTATGCTGAAAGTGTACATGGCATCCTTCGGTAATTCCGAAGCGGGGCGGAGGTACAAGGTATTCTCCGGCAATTTTGAAACGTAGGCGTAACTGGAGCAGGAGATATATGGGAGAGAGAGTTATATTTCATATTGATGTTAACAGCGCGTTTCTGTCCTGGGAGGCGGTGTATCGGCTGCGATGCATGGGAGAGTCTCTGGACCTGAGGGATATACCGTCAGCGGTGGGCGGCGAGATGGCGAAGCGGCACGGCGTTATCCTGGCGAAGTCTACCCCGGCGAAGAAATATAATGTGCGCACCGGGGAGCCTATAGTGGATGCCCTAAGAAAATGCCCTAACCTGGTGATAGTGGAGCCGAACCGGGAATTATACGCCAGGAATTCCAGGGCTTTGATGGAGATTCTGCGGAAATATTCCGATGCGGTGGAGCAGTTCAGCATCGATGAGGCCTTTGTGGACATGACCGGGACGGAACTGCTCTTCGGAAAGCCGCTGGAGGCAGCTTATACTATGCGGGACGAAATTTATGAGACATTGGGATTCACGGTAAATGTGGGGATTTCCAGCAATAAGCTGCTGGCGAAAATGGCGGGAGAATTCGAGAAGCCCAACAAGGTACATACCCTGTTCCCGGAGGAAATCAGAGAGAAGATGTGGCCGCTGCCGGTGCGGGAGCTGTTCCTGGTGGGAGGGGCCTCGGAGCAGAAGCTGAAGAGTCTGGGGATCAACACCATAGGAGAACTGGCTCAGGCTGAACCGGGTATGCTGAGAGCCGCGCTGAAGAAGCACGGGGAGGCTATCTGGAACTTTGCCAACGGGCGGGATGTGGCCCTTGTGGAGGCGGAACCTTCTGACAATAAGGGATACGGCAATTCCGTGACCATCGCGTTTGACGTGACGGATGGGGACACTGCGAAAAACATACTGCTTTCTCTGTCGGAGACTGTAGGCAGGCGGCTGCGGCGGGATGAAGTGTGGATTGAGACGGTGTCCGTGACAATCCGCTATTTCGATCTGAAACGGACTTCCCATCAGTGCGTGCTGGAGCACACCACGAATATTACGGATGAAATATACAGGGCGGCATGCAGGCTTTTTGACGAGCTGTGGGACGGCACTCCCATACGTCTGCTGGGAGTACAGACCGGAAAAGTGACCAGAGAGGGGGAGAACCGGCAGCTGTCGCTCTTTGACGACACGGATTACGAAAAGCTGGAGAAGCTTGACCGCGCCATGGACAGCATCCGGGAACGGTTCGGGCCGGATGCCGTGCGGCGGGCTTCTTTTCTGAAGCCGGAAGAGAAGTGACAGGTTAGACACTTCCTTATACTCTTAAACGATAACATATGCGCGTATGGCATAAATTTGTTATACTCGGGGGTGTGTCCTCTGAACTCTGTGTCTGCATTTTTTTACCAGCTTCACTATCATTATGATCAGCAGAACCGCCAACGCCGCTGCCAACAGGACAACTCCCACGATAATAAAGGTGAATTTATTGGGATTTTTTATCAAGTCTCCGATTGCGCGGCTGTCCTCCACAATTTTACGGCCCTGGGCGGAAGCATAGGATTCCGACACATCGGAAATGCCGTCTCCGTCCGTATCCTCCAGAGAATCCAGATATTCGGCGACGGCAGCCCAGGCCTTTATTTCCCGTCCGTCAGAAGTGATGATGGCGTCTTCGATATTTTCAATCGGGGTGCCGTCCGCGAACTTGGGCTGGACGGACAGAATGCCATATGACACATCTGTCACTGCTCCAAGCATCTGGCCGCTGTAGAGGTCGCATACGATGCGGTAAAGCCTGTCATCCTCTATTTCAGTCCGGCTGCCCTTTCCGTCAGTCAGGTAGCAGTCCGTGACTTTGTTCAGAATCAGGCGGTGGGGATTGAACGAAAAATGGCATCCGCTTAGATAAAGCCGGGCAGCAGGCATGAAATCGGACACGGAAGCGTCGATTTCGGCACCTGTCTTCAGCTCGGCACCTGTAAGATACATGCTGATCAGCGGATAGCCGGGGATGCCGTCTGCACCGATGCCCAGGGAGTAGGCGTTGAACACATCTTCCACAGTAATATCGCCCGTGGCAAAGGTGTCCCGGACACATCCCGAGGGAACAATGGCCACATCCACGGGATGTGTGTCGGAAGTCTCAGCGTTATTTACCGCGTAAGAAAAGGCGTCCGCCAACAGATTTCCCAGATTATGTTCCGTATGTGTCTCGTACAGGTCATCGGAAGTGGCAAATTCTATGGAATTCTGTGCCAATACCTGGTCTCTGGTATAGCCGAACTGAGACAGGTAGGTGGCATCCACTTTTTCCATCAGGCTGTCAATCCTGGCCTGAGCGGCGCTGTCTGCCGGAATTTCTTCTGTAATGGGAATCAGTTCGTACTCATTTATTGTCCATCGTCCGTCGGAATTCCGGGACATGGACAGAGTGCCCAGGTTCCTGCCGTAGGAGCCGCAGGATGCAATGTAGGTATTGCCGTGCCGGATGGGCTGAGTCAGGGACGTATGGGTGTGGCCGCTGATGATCAGGTCGATGTCAGGTACGGCTTTCGCCAGAATTTCATCTTCGGAATTACGTTCATCGGCATCTGTTCCGCTGTGGGAGACACAGACGATCATATCCACGTCTTCGTTTTCCCGGATTTCCTGAACCGTTTCTGCGGCTGCTTCGGAGATATCCCGGAATTTCAGCACACAGGTAGGCGCGCAGGCAAGGGAATCCTTTCCGAAGACGCCCAGTACTGCTATTTTCACATCTCCTTTTGTCAGCACAACGTAGTCTTTCATGCCGTAAGCATCAAAGGCATCTTTTAAAAGCTGTTGATCCGGAGTGAAACCTTCCGCTTCCATGGTTTCCCAGTCAATATTGCACAGAACCATGGCGGGCACCGGCTCACCGCTTGCTGCGGCTGCGTTCAGGGCACCTGCCAGGCCGGAGGAACGGTAGTCGAATTCATGGTTCCCCAATGTGGTGACATCGCAGCCCAGGGTGCCCAGCATCCGCAGTTCCGCGGCATCCGTGTGGAAGATTGTCTGTACCAGCGTTCCCATGGAGAAATCTCCTGCGTCCAGTACCAGGGCATTGGGATTATCCGCTTTCGCCTGGTTGATCAGAGTCTGGATTTTGGCAAAGCCCCCCAGAGTGACATCCTGTCCGTCTTCCACGGTGAGGAAGCTGTTCAGATGGGAGTGGGTGTCGTGGAGGAAGAGGACATCCACCTGTTTGCCGGTGTCTTCAGAAGCGGCTGACAGGCGCAGGGAAGGTGTCAGTACCAGAAAGAGCAGGCAGCAGAGGATGAGATGGCAAAGCTTCTTTTTCATGTTGATAAGTTCCTTTCTGAATGTTAAAACGTTAACAAAGCAGCAGCTCCAATTGTGCGGAAAATATTCTGCCGTTTGTGCCGTACTGGCAGCATCTGCTGACAGCGCCGGGTGAAATGCGGCGATGTCTGAAGCGGCATAATTATTTTATACTGGACAATCAGGGGAAAGTCAAGTGTATTTTCCCGAAAGGGGCTTTGTTCAGCGTTGCTTCCGTGTTTGGTGCTGATAAGGCGGATAGAGTCACATTTAGGAATTGGCGGAAAATAACCGAAGTAGATTTGCGGCAATTTTATTGCACTTCCAGGCATTTTTCTAAACAAATTGCAGTGCTTATGGTTACCGCGGCTTTTGTCATGATGGTGTCGGAAATACTCAGGAGCAGTGTGGGGACGCTTTCTTTGGTGGCGGGAACGGTTATCTTGGCCATGTTTGTAAATGTGCCGGAGCATTTGCGGGTGCTGTCCCGGATATGGTGTTATCTGCCCGGTAAGTTTGTGGTGGAATGGAATATTCTCTATCCCCGGACGGTTCTGGTATTTGGAGGGGGTCTGATGTCCCGGCAGGCGGCGCCGCTGTTGTATCTGGTTTTGGGAGACGGATTCGCGGTTTTGGGGAAGCGGGGGTTTGTGGGTATCAGGTGAGTGGGAGGTGAAAGAGTGTTTGCATTTTGTGTACAAGGGAAACTTTTTGTGGTATACTGAAACAAGTGACAGTTAAAATAAAATACCGGGCAAAAGTTTGTGGAGAGAAGGTATTTTGCAGGGTAAAACATTAGGCGATAGTGCATGCGGAGAAAGCTATGGAACATATTTATGAGCTGCGGCAAGGATTACAGACAGCTTTTCTGAATCAGAATGTGAATTCAAATCTGGCATTTCGGCCAGAATTTGTGTCAAATGATCATACCCAGGGGAAAAGAGTTATTCTTCAATAGAGCAGGAACTCTTAAATTGCGAGGAGTTCTTTATCAGTGTTGCCCTTATTTCCCTGGGAGGAATTACGCCATTGCTGCAGACACTGAAGGAATTGGAGCAGAAGGGGATAAAAGGGAAAATACTTACGACAGATTACCTGGTATTCAGTGATCCAAGGGCTTTGGAAAAATTACATTCTCTGGAAAATATTGAACTGAAAATGTTTTACTCCAATGATGATGAAGATGGATTTCATACGAAGGGTTATATTTTCAGAAAAGAGGAAATATATCGGATTATTATCCGTAGTTCCCGCTACATAATTCCTTCTACATAACTGGTAGAATAACGCA
>CAJUJN010000062.1 GCA_910586775.1 uncultured Acetatifactor sp.
AACAGTCTATACCATCGGTTTCTTTCAGTCAAGCCGACGTGTGAACAGTAACTTTCCGTCTTCTGTTTCCCGTATTCAGGAACAGACTCAGGGGTATCACTACATGAAAATTATAATACCTCCAGCAGATGACTGAAATATGCCGGAAGCGGCGCGTCCAACTCCATATATTCACCGGTAGAGGGATGCGTGAATCCCAGGACTTTGGCGTGAAGCGTCTGCCCCTGCAGACGAAAGGGAACATTTCGGCTGCCATAGGTTTCATCTCCCAAAATAGGATGGCCGATGCTGGACATATGAACTCTGATCTGATGTGTCCTCCCCGTCTCCAACTCGCATTCAATATAAGTATAATTAGAAAAATGCTTTAACACCCGGTAATGGGTCACTGCATGCTTTCCATTCCTCTCATTGACAGCCATTTTCTTCCGGTCTGTAGGATGCCTGCCTATAGGCTTATCAATGATTCCTGACTCTTCCTTCAAAATGCCATGACAGATAGCATGATAACGTCTTGTTATCGAATGTTCTTTCAGCTGAGCCGCAATGCAATTGTGCGCCAGATCATTCTTACAGGCTATTACAGAGCCTGTGGTATCCATATCAATCCGATGTACGATTCCGGGACGCATGACGCCATTGATACCCGACAGGCTGCTTCCGCAATGGTACATCAGGGCATTTACCAATGTTCCGCTGTAATGTCCCGCCGCCGGATGGACCACCATTCCCTTGGGTTTGTTTACTACAATAACATCGTCATCCTCATAAAGGATGTCCAACGGAATCTGTTCCTGAACAATATCAGGCTCCACGGCTTTCGGCAGACAAAAAATCACGCTGTCCTCCGCGCTGACACGATAACTTCCCTTCACCGGCTGCCCGTTCACACTGACTGAACCTTCTTTTATCATTTTCTGTATATAAGAACGTGACAAAGAATCGATAAGCATAGACAGGCACTTATCGATTCTCTCATCTTCCATCTCTTCTGTTATCTCAAAACGGAACTCGTCCATTTCTGCCTCTCCGTCCTGAATATTTTATTCTATATGTCAAATTACCTATGTCTCAGACTTTCCGGCATCCTATTTTCCGGCTTTTTTCTTTCTGAAACTTAAGAATTCAAGTTCTTCTTCCTTATATACAAACATAAACAAAAAAAACAAAATAATTGCAGATACTACAATATAGCAGTCCGCTACATTGAAAACCGGATAATGAATCAACACAAAGGAAATAAAGTCAACTACGAAATCAAACCGTATCCTGTCTATGATATTTCCCAACGCACCGGCAATCAGGGCTGCAAGCAGGATATGGACGATACGAAAGCGCCTGCTGTCCGGTATCCTGAATAAAAAGAACAGAATAACTGCCATCACGATACAACCCATGAGCAAAATAAAAATCTTTTTGTCCCGAAACAGACTGAATGCCATTCCCGTATTCTCAACATACTGCAGTTCCAACACCCCGTCAATCAGAACCACCGCCGGGTTGCCCTTCAGCCGGGAAAGCGCCAGATATTTTGTAAACTGATCCACTAACAGCAATATCAGCATAATTACGGCATCCATAGCAAACAGTTTTCTGTTTCTATGGAATGTCTCTCTTCCATTCTTAAGCATGGGCATCCTCTTCACTGAAATAGATTTCATTAATTGCCGCCAGAATTTCCTCGTCTGTCACTGATGCGTCAATGACAGCCTTTCCTATCTTTTTCAGCAACACAAATTTAATCTTCCCGGACTCCATCTTTTTGTCAGATTTTGTCAGGCGCAGTATCTCCTGCGGGTCTATGCCGTCCACTGATATGGGCAGATAGAACGGGACGAACATGTCCCGGACCTCATAATACTCTTCCATTGACAGCAGTTCGCGTTTCCAGGAAATGTACGCAGCCGCCACCGCCCCCAATGCCACACATTCCCCGTGATACAGGCTGAAATCCTTCGCCTTCTCAATGGCATGTCCAATCGTATGTCCAAAGTTCAGTAGCGCACGGTCCCCCTGCTCCGTGGGGTCCTTCTCCACCACAAGCTTCTTTACCGAACAGCTGCGGATGAGCATCTCCTGCAACACATTCAGATCCCGCTCACAGATCTCATACATATTCTCAATGAGCCATTCATAAAACAACGCATCTTTGATCAATCCGTGTTTCATAACCTCAGCAAACCCTGAGAAATACTGTCTCTCATCCAGTGTCTGCAGCAGAGCCAGATTTATATACACCAGACGCGGCATTTTAAACGCACCCACCATATTTTTATAACCGTCAAAATCCACACCGGTCTTTCCGCCGATGCTGCTGTCTGCCTGGGCAAGCAAGGTAGACGGAAGCTGTACAAAGTCAATCCCTCTCAGATAGGTTGCTGCGGCATATCCCGCAACGTCGCCCACCACGCCTCCTCCCAACGCCAGGAGCATATCTTTGCGGTCAAAGCCTTCTGCAATCAGAAACTTATAAATGCCTTTTACCGTATCAAGAGTTTTGTTCGCTTCGCCTTCCTGAAATGCATATTTTACCGCTTTCCGGCATCTGCCTTCCAATATTTCAAGTACGGAACTTCCATATATTTCATCTACTTTTGAATCAGTGATAATGCAGAGCCTCTTATTCTCACATTCCAAAGCCGCCAGTTCCTGCCATAATTCGTCGAAGGATTGGGAAAAAACAATATCATAGCAGGGCTTCTTATTATATAGTACGGACAATCTTTCCGACATATGTACCCGTCCTTCCTGAAAGGAATTTTATCACAAGCCTTTAATCATTCATTGCACCTTCATAGGAATTGTTAAACATCATATCCTGATAATCCCCTGATAACTCCACGGAAGCAGGCGTGATGATCAGAATATAATTGGATATTTTCTGCAGCTTACCTGAGATTGCACAGCAGGAGCCACAGACAAAATCCGTAATCCTCTGGGCAAGATCCATATCCAGTCCTTCCAGATTCAACACAACCGTGCGGTTTGACAACAGCATCTGAGTAATGTCTCTGCCGTCATCCACTGAAGTCGGCTTAACGACACATACTTCCATGTTATTGCCGCCTGCAACCCGTCTGGAAACTGACTGCTTGATGGGAGTGATATTATTGACAGGGGGCTGTCTCTTTACAGGCGTCTCTGCACGTTCCTCCGTATAATCTTCCATATGTCTTACTTTCGGGGAAGAGACTCTCCTGGACACCGGTTCGGGTTCCATGTCCTCATCATCATCCAGATAGTCGTCATCATAATATCCGTCATCCTCATCTTCAACATTCACTTTCATATAAGCCAAAAACTTATCAACTACTCCCATTCTCTAATACCACACCTTTCGTTTACCTGCGGGCTGTCACTGTTCCTGTAAATTCCATATATTCATTATAATTTATCCGGTGAGCCATAATGCCTCTCCCCAAAAATCCCCGTACCAACCCTGACACAGGTAGCACCCTCTTCTATTGCCACAGTATAATCTCCCGTCATACCCATGGACAAGACAGCCATATCAACATTATCAATGTTTTTCCTCTCTATGTCAACAGACAATTGCATTAATTTACGAAAAAATGAACGATTGTCTTCCGGATTCTCCGTAAAAGGGGCGATTGTCATAAGTCCCTTTATATGAATGCCCGGCAACGAAGCAATCTGTCTCACCAATTTCGGGGCTTCCTCAAGAGTAACACCGTACTTGCTCTCCTCTCCGGCGGCATTGACCTCAATCAGGATATCAACTGCCGTATCCTTTCTGACAGCTTCCTTACTGATTTCTTCTGCCAGCCTCAGAGAATCCACACTATGTATCATGGATACTTTGCCAATGATATATTTCACCTTATTTCTCTGCAGATGTCCGATCATGTGCCACCGGATATCGGAAGGCAGGGCCGGAATCTTATCTATAAGTTCCTGCACCTTATTCTCCCCGAAATCCCGTACGCCTGCCTCATATGCCTCCTGCAGGTCCGAAAGCGGTTTCGTCTTGCTGACCGCGATCAGTGTCACTTCTTCACGCCCACGCCCTGCTTTTTTGCAGGATGCCGCAACCGTCTGCTCCACAATATTCAGATTTTCCCGTATCATATTGCCCTTCCTTTCGCTTCCTCCGCCGCATTATTTCTGGTTGATAAACTGATCATCCCGAACTGTTGAGGCATCCAGTACAATATAATCATACACGCTCAGACCGTATTTTGTATTCGGTTTTACGATAGCATATTCATCGTTTTCATACAGCACGGTAATCTGCTTGAAATCTGCATATCCTTTATTCATATTGTAGACACCGATCAATGTGGCACGTTTGCTCACGGTAAAGGTTTCCACTCCCTCAGCGTCATACAGGTTCTCTCCGGAGCTCAATATGGAGCTGTCCAGATAGTATTCCTTATTCTCACTGTCAAAGTAATATACTTCCACTTCCACAGTCTCATCGGAAATCGTTCCGTCTTCCAGATAGCACTGTCTCTTAATACTCTCACCGCCATTGCTTCCTCCGGGGATGATAAAATTCTCCGGAATCAGAAAAAATTCTTTCTGGACAATGGAAGATACCGGAATTTTCAGCCCTGTCTCATCCTCAACAATCAACTCCACATCCAGAAATCTGTCTGACAGAAACGTAATCATGGAATTGGTAAAGGAAAGCTGAAGGTATGTATTTCCATCTCCATTGGTGAGCAGCTTTGTCGCCCCCCAGGATTCGTACTGGTTTTTGAGAAAGCGGACTTTCACATAGCCATCTTTCTCCAGTTCAGTGCCTCTCACCGGATCAATCGGGATAACAATGGACCAGTTCTCATTAGTTGCCAATTTATATACAGCATCTCCGGCGGCTACAAGGGAATTGTTTGCCAGCCACTTCTTCTCATATTTACTCTCGTCAAAAATCTCCTGGTTCACATCCGCAGCAGTCAACCCTTCGTAGCCGTCGGTCCAGTAAGCCACAATTCCCGTGGCAGGAGCATGGGCACGGTTGACAAGGTTCCCGCCGGAAGCTGTATTCAAATCTTCAATACTCTGCAGTATATTGGCATTTGCGAGTTTTGATACGGTATTTTTCAGAGAATATTTTAAGTCATAGGTGCCGTCATAATGCGCGGCTTCAAAACCATGCACAAAATTTGCTATTTCATTTGTAAATTCCGCAAGTTCCTGATCCGAGAGAGAATTCTCGCCGAGACTCATACTTTCCAGAGTTTCATTCAAGCGGCCTGTCTCATCCACGATATAGACAAGGTCATTCAGCGCAACTCTTACCCCCTCCCAGGCGTAATAATTCACATATCCGGCCGTATCCGCGCACACAACCGTCTCATCCCGCAGCACAACACCTCGGTAAACCGTATCTGTCGCCAGAGAGCCTTCTCTTACTTCATAGCGAACAATGTGGCTTGTCTGAAAATACATAATAACACAGACAACAACATAGATAAAGATAACGACAAAAATCATCATCCCAATATTCAGGTTTAAGGGTTTTCTGTATTTCTTTATTTTTTTACTCCTGCCCTTTTTATTTGCCAAATTCCTGCCTCCATACAAAAGCCCCGGTATTTTTCTTCCGAGGCTTTCATGTGTTGTAATCTTTTCTATGTGTTATCACTTGTACGATTGCCGTTACTACAATTTATACTTACGTCGAATAGAGTAGTAATTAACAAATGTTCCTGGCCGTGAGTATAAATTCCGGCGGTTCTGAGGATATACTCATGAACGAAAATATTTACAGAGCCACAAGCACTTTATCCTTTAAGCTTTCGGGCAACTCTGATATATCCATGGAAACGCTTAAAACAAAGTCCACATCAGATTTCTTACTGAGTTTTTCCAATTTTTCTACACTGGGCGCGATGTTCTGACCTTCCAGGCAAGATATTTTCAGGAAGTTGTCAAAATACATCTGCTGCAGATCATGATCCTGAGAGATAATGCCGCTCACAAATCCCATGAATTCACTGCTGTTTTCAATCATGTACTGAGATACATCGATCAGACGAACCTTGTTGTTCAGCTCGTACATGTGCTTGGTATTCTTGTCGAGATATACGATATTGCCGGGAATCTCCTTTATCTCGCCATTCACCTTCTCCAATAGCTGTGTTGTCTTACCTTTACCTTTATTGCCTACGATTAACTGGACCATTGGAAACCCTCCTATTGTATTAATATTGTATTGCCCTGCCTATATTATAAGGGAAATGAATCTAAAAAACAACCTCTATTTATGAATCTCATCAAGTAAATCTATCATGCTGCCATAAAGTATATCCGGTCCCTCCGCGCGCAAAATTACAGATACATACGGTGAACCGTTTTCATCCCTGGAAAGCAGTATCAGACAGTTACCTGCTGCATTGGTTGTTCCCGTTTTCCCGCCGATTACCGTCACATTGGCAGGTGCCTGATATTCACCCTGCAAAAATTTATTGGAACTGGACTTGTCAAATGCCTTTTCTCTGCCGTCCTTATCATAAAACACTGTCTGATAAGCAGACATATGTATGATTTCATTAAAAGTCTCGTACTGAATCGCCGCATTAAAAATCAGATACAGATCATAAGCCGTAGTATAATGATCGGAATCGGTAAGCCCATGCGGATTTGTAAAATGGGAATTGGTAGCTCCCAGCGAATGGGCCTTTTCATTCATCATCTCCACAAAATGCTCCACACTCCCCCCAATATTCTCGGCAATCAGCATGGCGGCGTCATTGGCCGAATACACCAACAGAATACGCAGCGCCTGATCCAACGTCATGGTATCTCCGTTTTTTAATCCGCACAGTACCGCTCCCGATTCCGTGATATTGACGGCATTGGTAGCAGTCAGTGTCTGCCCAAGCTGCCCGTTTTCCAATGCAACCAACGCTGTCAGTACTTTTGTCAGGCTGGCCGGGTGAAGCCTTTCATGGATATTCCTGGCATAGAGAACCTCGCTTTTATCAAGCCCGAATAAGGCCGCCGCTTCCACTTGTGACATATCGGGGCTTCCCTCCCCCGAAACATCGCCTGCCGCCACACACAGGCCTGCCGCAAAAGGAGACGCCATCCGGGCGTCCTCCCTGGACACCACATTAAAGCTGCTGACATCGTAGTCCACATGGTAAGCCATATCAAAAGACAGACTGCCGCATCCGGACAAAAGGCCTGCGATCAGCACCGCACACAGAAAAATATATCCCTTTTTCCTATTTGTACATTTCACGCCATTCCAAATCCCCTCTGTCCAGTGCCTTTATCAACAGTTCCGCGCTTGCCAGATTTGTAGCAAGCGGTATGTTGTGTGTATCACAGAGCCTTATTACATTGTTGACATCCGGCTCATGCTTCTGCGGATTCAGCGGGTCCCGCAGAAAAATCACAAGGTCTATCTCATTGTTTTCAATCTGTGCGCCAATCTGCTGCTCTCCGCCCAAATGCCCCGCCAGACATTTATGGATATTCAGATTGGTAACCTCCTCAATCAAACGTCCTGTCGTACCTGTGGCATACAAATCGTTCTTACTTAAAATCCCCCTGTAGGCGATGCAGAAATTCTGCATCAGTTTCTTTTTTGCATCATGTGCAATCAGTGCAATGTTCATAAGAGTACCTCCTCGTTTTTCTATTGTTTTGCTCTCTTTGCCTGAAGTCTAACGTTCAGTACAAACCCCATTCCCATAAACAAACTGATTAATGATGTCAGTCCATAACTGACGAACGGAAGCGTAAGACCTGTAGTTGGCAGAATGAAAGTCGCCACACCGATATTGAAAAAACCCTGGAAAGCTACCAGTCCTCCCACACCGGCGGCAATAATCGTACCTGCCACATCCTTTGCCTTCCGCGCAACGGAAATACACTCCAACGAGATGGCGAACAGCAACACGATCACCGTCACGCTTCCCTTAAACCCGAATTCCTCTCCGATTACAGAAAATATAAAATCTGTCTGTGCCTCTGAAAGAAAATTACCGTTTTTCACCGAAGTGATTTCGTTATTTTTATAGCCCTTTCCGTCCAACTGCCCGGAAGCAATCGCCGTCACGGAATTCAGCTGCTGATAAGCAAATGTAGTCTCATATTCCTCCGGATTGACAAATGCCAGTATACGGTTCCTCTGATTATCTGTCAGAAAGTCATTGTCAGGCTGCAGCGCCAGAGAAATCACCAGCGCCACCGCCGGTATAGCCACTGCCAGAACTGCAAATACCAGCTTCAGACTGATACCTCCGGCAAACATGATGATACAGAACATCACCAGAAGCACCATACTGGTAGATAAATCCGGCTGTTCCCAGACCAGAAACCACGGAACGGCATACATTACCACACAGCTTACTATAATCCACACGGTATTTAATTTCTTCCTATGTTTCATAATAAACTGTGCGAAGAATAAAATCAACAAAATTTTTGCGGTTTCAGAAGGTTGAAATTGCAAACCACCTATTTTCAGCCAACGGATTGCCCCCTTTTTTTCCTCTCCAAACTGCCAGACAGCCAGAAGCAGTACCAGATTGGCCGCATACATAAGCCAGTTCAGCTTTAATATCATTGTATAATCAAAAAAAGAAATGACCACCATCAGGAACACGCCTGCCGCCACACCGGCCAGCTGCCTGGACACCAGGGATTCCTCCGCGCTTCCGATGGCAATGACGCCGATTGCCGAAAGGGCCAGCACCATCAGCACCAACTTAAAATCATAATCCCGTACTCTGTATTTTTTGAACATTCTTATTATTCCAGCTTTTCATCTCTGTTCTGTATCTGCTTTCCACGTATTCTGACACAATGAACGCTTTCCGGTTACGGTATTACTCGTGAGGGAATCCTTTTGCCACTTTTTCCCGCATCGCGGAAGCGCACACGTTATACATTTATATTGACAAATGTTTCCGAGCGTAAGTATAAATTATGTTCGGAAAGCGTTCCGCATAAGCCATACGTACTTTCCGGCAGACTTTGTTTTCAGTTACATTAGTTATTATGATACTATTTCGCAACATCCTGGGCTGTGACATCCACAATGGGGATGTTGGCATATAGCGAAGGCATTTTTCCACCCCGCCCGGATTTGCTTCCTTTAGTATTGATCTGAATTTCCATATTTTCGGAATCGATCTTCATGTACTTGGATAATACCTTTGCTATATCTGTTTTGATCAGCTCCATTATCTCCGGCGAGCAATTTACCCTGTCCGAAATCAACAGGATTTTCAATCTGTCCTTGGCGATCTGGCAGGAGCTTTTCCTTCGAAAAAAATGTCTCATATCCGCTCCTCCTATGCCTTATGGAAAATCCCTGTCACCCTGGTCCAGAAAGAAATACCCCTGTCAAAGTTCAGATAAGGCACCTCCTTCCCTTCTACCCGCTGTACTACATTGGCGTAAGCCTGTCCTGCCGGGGAGGCGCTTCCAACAAGAGGCTCTCCCTGGTTCGTGGAGACTACTACGCTTTCATCATCCGGAATAACACCGATCATGGGAATTGCAAGGATATCCACCACGTCTCCGGCAGACATCATGTCCCCGCGCCTGACCATATCCATGCGCAGTCTGTTGATCACCAGGTCCATCTGTTTAAAGCCGTTAGCCTCCAGAAGTCCGATAATGCGGTCTGCGTCCCGGATGGCGGACACTTCCGGTGTGGTTACTACCAATGCCCTGTCCGCTCCTGCTATGGCATTCTGGAATCCCTGTTCGATTCCGGCAGGACAGTCCAATATGATGTAATCAAACTGTTCTCTCAGATGGTCGATGACCTTCACCATCTGTCCCGGCGAAACGGCAGTTTTGTCCCTGGTCTGCGCAGAAGGCATCAGATACAGCCCCGGATGACGCTTATCCCGGATCAGAGCCTGTTTTACCCGGCAGTTTCCTTCCACCACATCTACCAGATTATAGACGATGCGGTTCTCCAGTCCCATAACCACGTCGAGATTGCGCAGGCCGATATCCGTGTCGATGAGACAAACCTTCTTTCCCTGTTTCGCCAGACCTGTTCCCACGTTTGCGGTTGTGGTGGTCTTACCCACACCGCCCTTACCTGAAGTGACGACAATGACTTCGGAGCCTTTCTTCTCCGGGGAAAATTGTTTTTCCATTTTCCTGTTCCTCCAATCATGATACTCTGCCGTCCTCCAAGCACATTGTCTGTGTTTTTTTCAGCCACTTTCTTACACAGCTAGAATGCGCTCAGCAAATCTTTGGTAAGCGGTTCAAAAATGATTCTGTCGTTTTTTACATATGCAATTTTCGGTCGTACCTTAGGGCGGAATCCCCATTTTGACTGTTTTGTATCGGATATATATTTGAAATCGCCGATTTTAATCCTCTCCGGCGCCATTTCAAACGCTGCCACAAATGCACCCTCTCTGCCGTTTCCTCCGGCATATGCCTTGCCTCGCAGGGCTCCGAGTATGATAATGTTTTTGGCACTGATAACGGTATTTCCGGGATAAATATCTCCTAAAATAATGATGCTGTTCTCTGTCTCCAGAGTCTCCCGGTTCTTTAAGTCTCCCTTGAAAAACTGTCCGTCCGTCTGCTGGGGCGGAGCTTCCTCCTCTGTCTGCGCCAGCGCCCGGATAAAATTCTTGTTGATGTTCTCGTCTTTGCCTGCGATGCAGGCGATGTTCAGGTCGCTGTTTTCCCGGATTACATCCAGAATCCGGAGTTCCTCCATATCATCCACCTGGCGCCCTTCAATTGACAGCACCATTGTAGCAGCACCGAAAAAATTCCTTGCATCGGAAAATTTATATCCGATCTCCTCCAACAGCCTGTCAAACGGAAGCTCTGAATTCAAATACAGCGCAATTCCGTTGGGAAAACTTTTGATTTTAACTGCATTTTTCATACTGGCCTCCATCTATATTTCATTGGAAACTCCGCCATCAGGCGTATCTGCGGTACCTGTAATCAACTCGTCCTCTGAAGCCAGGCCATAATAGTATTTGATTATGTCTTTGGTAGCCTCAGCCGCATAATCAGACGAATATCCGTAAGGAATCCTGGTAGCAATTGAAATCTCCGGCTGTTCATAAGGCGCATAGCATACAAACAGAGCATGGTTCGGACGGGTCTTCCGCTCCTCTGCCGTTCCGGTTTTACCTGCCACATTCACTGCCAGGTCGCTGAAATACGATTTATTTTCCACAACCTGCCGCATACCGGAATGGATTGCCCGCCAGTATTCCTCCGGCATGTCCACCGTATTGCGTATATCCGGCTCAAATTGCTCCAGAAGTATCCCCTCGGAATCGGTAATTTTGTCCAAAAGCGTCAGATTATAGCAGGTGCCGCTGTTTGCCACCGTAGATACATATCTTGCCAGTGCCACCGTAGTAAAACTGTTGCTTCCCTGTCCGATAGCAGAACGCATGGGGTCTTCCGTAGACACATTGGGTGCAGCCTCGGATATTTCAATGCCGGACTTGTCCGTAAGCCCGAACATATCTGCGTATTTCTGCAAAGTGTCCAATCCCTTTGTCTCATTATAGCCTCCCGCATCCATGGAAAGCTGATATCCCAGATTGTAAAAATAAAAGTTACAGGAATCCCTGATAGCCGTTGTCAATGTCTCGTTTCCATGTCCCCATATTCTCCAGCATCTGGGAGCGAGAGGCCCTTCACCGAAGGTGCCCGTACAGTTCACCTGCTCGTTCAGGGTGATAGCCCCTTCCATCAGGCCCGCGGTAGCTGACACCATTTTAAAGGTAGACCCCGGCGCTGCCGCATACTGAGTGGCATAATTATACTGAGGATTGGACTTATCCGCATTCAGCCTGGCATAATACTCCGCGTCGACAGAGTTCGCCATCATGTTATTGTCATATCCGGGATAAGACACAATGGCAAGCACATCACCTGTGTTCACATCCGCGATAACGGCAGAGGCATTACAGGGGTCCAGAGCCAGCTGTGCTGGTGTAATGTCCAGATTGTCAATACGGTTTTTCATAAACTGGTAAGCGGCAAGCGTCCCATCCTGAATCGCATTTCTCTCCTCTTCAGGAATATTCACCTGATTCTGCTCGCATAAAATCTGACATACCTGTCTGCCGCTTATGACATCATTCAACAACATATATTTGAAAAAACGCTTCTGAAACTCCGTATTTTTCTCGATCATGACAATGATATACTCCCGGATCTTGTCATAAATCTCGGAAGAATCCGAATATTTATCATCCAACTCCAACTTGCTTACATCGATCCAGTTCTGTGAGATACAGTATTTCAGATACTCACTCAGACTGATAACCTCATCTGCAGCCCATGCGATCTGAGTGGCATCGTCCGGGTCTACACTTTCCGCCATGATTACGCCGTTCCTTCGCAGCAGACTCACGATATTGCTCTGATAAACCTGATACTCCTCAGGCAGCTGGTTATACGGCGTCAGCCCTTCCGTCAGTTCATAATCAATCCTTTCATAAACACTTCGCTTATAGTTCACATGGGCTTCATATACTTCTTTTTCCGTCTCACCCGCCTGGCTATCAGCCATGTGTTTTATATCGATTACGGCATTATTAAAAAGGGTAAAATATACATCATAAATCGGAATCCTGATCTCGGCGCTGCTGTCAGCCTTATATTCCTTTGCATTGACCAGCATTTTGGACACCAGTCCTGCCAGCTTCTGTTCGAGAATGTGATAGACTGCTTCGGTCAGCTCCATGTCAATTGTCAGATAGACATTTTTTCCGGCTTTCGCTTCTTTCCGCTCTTCCACGGATATAACTTTCCCCATTACATCCACGAACACTTTCTCATATCCTTTTTCACCCTGAAGTGTCGTCTCAAGATATGATTCAATCCCGCCTTTTCCGACCACATCATTCAGGCTGTAAACATCGCTGCCAATCCCCTGTTCCTCCATTTGAGAATTCAGTTCTGCCAGCTCTTCGGAAGAAATCTTGCCGGTATATCCCAGAATATGGGCAAAATACTCACTGTCCACATACCTGCGCACGGTATCCTCCACGATGCTGACACCGGGCAGGGACATGGAATTTTCCATAATTACAGCCACTGTCTTGTCATTGACATTTGTAGCAACTGTGGTGCCGATGTATTTTCTGAAAGAGGTAAGATTCATCGCATAGCGGATAGTAACCATTTTCAGCCAATCTTCTTTGGAATATCCCTCTCCTGCCACAAACGTACTTTCTCCGTCTTCAGAGTCTTCATATTCTCCAATGGCAAACCTTGCGGTGCCGCTTAAATACTCCATCACCTCAGTGGGCGTTGCCGTGCGCTGCTCATCTTTCAGGTCGTCCACATGGGGATGCCCGTATACATCCGCAAGGAAGCGCAGCAGAGCCGTATCTTCCACGGAATATGCGAACTCGCCGTCCTCATCCAGGTAAATCCTGAAGTCCGTGATACATTTATCTCCGTTTTTCTCAATCATCTGAATCAGACTGTATATTGTCTCATTCAGCCTGGAGTTCTTTAGCCTGCCAGACTCGAATACATCCTCAATCTTCACGGAATATGCCAGTTCATTATAAGCCATCACATTGCCGTTCCGATCATATATGTTGCCTCTGGTGCTGGGAATATCCCGTGTCTTCTCAATTTCAAGTACAAACTCATCCAGATACTGCTGGCCCTGGACGATTTGAAGTTCAAAACACCGGTAAATCAAAATTCCTCCAAGCAGAATGAAAAGTAATGTAAAAACAGTCAGCCTGCTTGTGATAATACCGATTATCTTATCTCTAAATTCATCAAACAAACTTTTGTGCTCTCCTTTTTTCCCACGCTTCCAGCTTCTTGTTTACATTTAAAACCAACGGATACAGCAGCAGGGTTACCACAATGGTATACAGCGCTTCCGGTAATATCACATGGATGAAATAATAGGTAAACTGAAACTTTCCGCGAAGCATAAATGTCAGAATATAGCATATAATTCCATAGGACAGATCACTTACAATGATCAATGCAAGAGGCAGGCGGATATCTTCCGGATAAAAAATCTTGCTGAATTTGCCGTTTACATACCCTATGTACATCAGCAGCAACGCATAAAACCCGAGAAAGCTGCCGAAGAAAATATCATTTAGCAGACCGCAGAAGAATCCGATCAGGAGTCCTTCCCGCTCTCCGCACATGAAGCCGAAAGAAGACGTCAATATAATCATCAGGTTCGGGACAATGCCCGCAAATGCAAGGCTGTCAAAAACGCTGCACTGCAGGACAAAAAATATGATGATCAATATGGCCGATACCACTTTCCTAAGCATAAAATCTCCTATTATATTATTCTTATTCCAGTTCCGCATCTGCCCTCCCGGTGCATTCCCGGCATAGGACTTCCGGCCGCAAGAGCATCCGTCCGTAAGTCCTATGGGCGCCGTTCGGGCAGATGCTGTTATTCCGGTACCGGATCTGCGGTTTTCTTGCGATCCGTGATAACAAGCACCTCACCCAGGTGCTCGAAATCAACCGCCGGTACAATCTGACCGGATTTTGTCAGATTATTGGCATCTTTATCTATAGAACTAATGTATCCGATGAGTATATTGGGAAGAAATTTATCACTGATATCCGAAGTGACTACCTTATCTCCCTCCCGAACCATATCCTGGCCGTCCATCAGCTGCTTAAATGTGATACAGCCTTCTGCCATCATTTTCAGATCTCCCGACACGGTCATATTATCTTCCGTGGAGAGCGTCATGGCGCTTACGTTACTGTTGTCGGATATAATGGAAGTTACCTTGGACCAGTTTGGCCCCAGAGAAGTAATCCTCCCAACCAGACCGCCCTCGGCAATGACATTCATGTCCAGGGCAAGTCCGTCATTTTCGCCTTTATCTATAATAAAGGCGGAATACCAGTTCCCGGAATCCCTACCGATAATTCTGGCACCCACTTTATTATATTGGGAATACTGCTCATCCAGCAAAAAAAGCTCCCTCAGCTTGTTTAGCTCATATTTGTCCTGCTGCAGAAGCGTATTTTCCTCCGTCAGCGCTGCAACCTCTTCCTTCAGGCGGGCATTTTCATCCAGAAGCTCCCGAATCTGTACAAGTTCTTCGGAGCGGTTGGAAAGCCATTCTCCCACCTTGCCGATTCCCTGCTGAAACGGTATCACTACGTATCCCACCACCACATTTAACGGTCTGTTGAATACATCTGTACCAAAAGTAACCAACATCATAGCCGAACAAAGAATCGTTAAAATAAAAAGGAGGTATTTACCTGGCAGCGTAAACTTCTCTCCTTTTTTCTTTATGACTGGACTCATCTGCTCATCCCTTCAATAGCATAAGCTACGGATTTATAATTATCATCCTTGATGATCTTGGCAAGTCCAAGCACCACACTGGTAATCGGATTTTCCGATGCATTGACCCGCAATCCCGTTCCGACTGCGATGCGCTCCGCCAGATGGCTGATCTGGGACGCTCCGCCGGTAAGATAGATGCCATGGCGGTAAATATCCGCTGCAAGCTCAGGCGGCGTCCTCTCCAAAATCACCTTCACATTGTCAACAATGGTATTAAAATGCTCTTCCAGACATTCCACAACCAGCTTGGTGGGAATCTCCCGCTCAATTGGAAGCCCGGTAACGATATCGCGTCCGTAGACGATGGCACCCTTGCCTTCCCCTTCCAGTTCCTTTAAGCTGGTCTTGATCATCTCCGAAGTCTTGCCGCCGATGATCAGGCTGAATTCCTTTCTGACTGCAGCGCGGATAGCCTCGTCAAATTTCAGTCCGCCCGTCTTGATCAGACGGCTTAATACGATACCGCCGAGAGACAGTATGGAAATCTCCGTAGTCTCAAATCCCACGTTTACCACAAGCACACCCTGGGAATTCTTCACATCAATATCCAGGCCAAGCCCGTCTGCAACGGCCTTCTCCACCACCATGATCTTCTTCGCCTTCACGTTGGCATCTTTCACCAGATCGTAAAAAGCCCGCTTCTCCACCTCCGTAACATCCGTAGGAACAGCGATATAAAATTCCGCCGGCCTGGCAACTCCCTTCTGCAGCCCTGTAATAAAATACCTCACAAGAGTCTCCATATTCTTGATATCTGCAATCACCCCATTGGAGAGCGGATAAGAAATATGGATATTTCCCGGTGCCTTCTCGTACATCTCAAATGCAGAGTTTCCATACGCGAACAGAACCTTCTTGTTCTCGATGGCGATCATGTTCTTTTCCACCAGAACATTATCATCGCTTCTGCTGTAAATTTTAATGTTGTTGGTACCCAAATCGATACCGAATGCGTTGTTTGCCAAAATGACAACCCCTTTCTAATGTAAATTGCGCAGAACAACAACCTGCGGCTGCCTCTCCGCTATGCCTCCCGAAACCAATCCGCTTCCTTGAAGCTGGCATATCTGTTATCGCCGATGACAATGTGGTCAAGCAACGGTATTCCCATCTGTTCTCCGGACTCTCTGACATGGTGCGTAAGCTCCTTATCCGCTCTGCTGGGATTGGGGTCCCCGCTGGGATGATTGTGTACCAGAATGATGTTCACTGCCCGTTTCTCCAATGCAGCCAGAAATATCTCACGCGGGGAAATCAGCGACATATTGACGCTTCCTTCCGATATTCTCCGTTCGCAGATCATCTGTCCCTTGGCATCCAGACAGACCAGGATCACGCATTCTGTCTCACGATGTCTGAGTTTCTCCATAAAATAGGCAGCCACCTGTCCCGAGCTTGTGAAATTAATGCCCTCTGCGGCTCTCGCCGCGCTCATCCGCATGGAAAGCTCCGTCAGGCATTTCAGCTTCACTGCCTTGACCTCGCCAATCCCCCTGATGCTCTGAAGCTCGTCCAATGTGACCTCATAGAGCCCCAGCAGTCCCTCCTTCGGGTATCTCGCAAGGCTTAATACCTGTTCCGCCAGCTGAAGAGCACTTTTTTCCCTTGTCCCTGTGCGAATGATGATTGCCAGCAGCTCCGCTTCAGTGAGGTTCTCTGCCCCGAAGCGCAGGAACCTTTCATAGGGCAGCTCCTGCGACTTCCCATGCTCTGAGTTTTCCTTCTTTCCTTTTCTTCCGGAATCTTCGCTTTCCACGGAATGTCTTTCTTCTGTTAAATCAACTTTTTCTACGGAATGCCCTTCTGTTACCAAACGGCTCCTCATCATTGGCAATTTTTCCACAGCAAGCTTTTTTCCTCTGGAAAGCTTTTCTTCCATAATATTCATGCGTCTCCTTCTACCTTCTCCGACGCATCAAATCAATCGCAGATATTCAGACAATTCTCTGAACCTCCTGCTACTTGATAAACCGGTACACCACCAACGCTATCACCACGCCTATGACACTGGCTATGGTAATCTGGATTGTCAACCCAAAGGTCAGTATAATGAACCCGAGATTCAGCACTACAGGCTCCGCCAACCCAAAGGATTGTCCATAGTTTAAAAAGGTGCCCTCAAAATAAGTACCGATAAACCTGCCGATGACAAATCCTACCAGCACCAGTATCAGCAGTACCCAGTTTACTTTCTTCAAATTGTTTCCTCTTCCTTCTTTTGTCCGGCAGGAAATGTTCTTTTTGCTTATTCAGGTTGCCGGAATATGCGCTTTTTATGACATATCCTGTCGCGATGTCCTTTCCAAGGCCTCTGCCCGTTATAAGGAAATGTCTACGACAATTCCTCAGCCTTTTCACATTCGCTTTTATATAGTACCACAAAATTCCAGTGCTGTACATAAAAATCATAGATTTTATTTTGAGTTTTTTCTACAGGAAGTTACAGTTTCAACCTGTTTTTCCCCACCAGTCCCTTATTTACCAGGGATTGGAGGGATTTTAAAATGCCGAATTTTGCATGCTGCCAGGTGAGCCCGCCCTGAAAATATACCGCGTAGGGAGGCTTTATGGGCGCGTCTGCGGACAGTTCGATGGAGGAGCCCGACACGAATGCCCCGGCGGCCATGATCACCTGGGAATCATATCCCGGCATGTCCCAGGGTTCCGGTGTCACATGGCTGTCCACAGGGGCTGCAGCCTGAATTCCCTGGCAGAAGGCAATGACCGCTTCAGGGGAGCCGAACGTAACCGCCTGGATGATATCATGCCTGCTCTCCTTTCCGTCCGGAATCACCGCGTACCCCAGCCGTTCATACAGATTTGCCGCAAAAACCGCACCTTTCAGCGCGGATGCCGTCACCGTGGGGGCCAGAAACAATCCCTGGTAGAAATCTTTTAAAACCCCCAGTGATGCACCTACTTCTCTGCCCAGTCCGGGAGAGGTCAGCCGGTATGCCGCATTTTCCACACACTTCCTGCTTCCGGCGATATATCCGCCGATGGGAGCAAGGCCGCCGCCGGGATTCTTAATCAGGGAGCCAACCACCATATCGGCGCCCACATCACTGGGTTCCGTCATTTCTACAAACTCGCCGTAACAATTGTCCACCATACAAATAATATCCGGCCTGATTCCTTTTACAAAGGCAATCAGCTCCCCAATCTGCCTTACGGAAAAGGTGGGGCGGGTCTGATAGCCCTTTGAGCGCTGGATGGTGACCAGGCGGGTGCGCTCTCCTATGGCCTTCCCGATATTTTCATAATCAAAGCTGCCGTCGGCAAGCAGGTCTACCTGTCTGTAAGTCACACCGTATTCTGCAAGGGAGCCGGTGGAGGGGCGGATGCCGATGACTTCCTCCAGCGTATCATAGGGCTTGCCTACGGGAGACAGCAGTTCGTCTCCCGGTCGCAGATTGCTCATCAATGCCAGTGCCAGCGCATGGGTTCCGCAGGTAATCTGGGGACGTACCAGCGCATCTTCCGTATGAAATATTTTCGCGTAAACCGCCTCCAGAGTCTCTCTGCCCAGATCATTATAGCCATACCCGGTGGTGCCGAGCAGACAGGCCTCGCTGACCTGGCATTCCTGCATGGAATGCACTACTTTCAGTTGATTGCATTCCGCAGTTTCGTCTATCTCACGAAAACGCGGCTCCAACTCCTTCCAGACTGCATTTCCATATGCATAGACTTCTTTGCTGATGCCCATGTCGGCATACATTTTTTCCAACATACTTTCCGTCATAATTCTTCCAGGGCGGTGTCTCCGCCTTTTATCTCCCTCTGCAGAAGGAAGCTTTCCATTTTCAGTTCTGAAAGCTCCTGTTCTGCCGTTTTCTGCGTTGTGTCAAACAAATGTCCCTGATTTTCAGCCATGTGCTCCAATTTGTTTTTCAGAAACAGAGCCCTCTCTGTCATTTCCACATCTCCACGTCCCGCAATCCGCTGCCGGATAGTTTCTTCCTCTGCTGTCAGAACCACATAGTACAGCCTCGCATGATATGTTTCCGCCAGTTGCCGCATCAGCGGAAGTTCGTCTTCAACCACATAGTCCACGGCCACATCCAGTCCCCGTGCCAGTGCTCTACCCGCAGTATCCAGAATACATTCCCAGTTGAATTTCAGGATTTCTTCCCATTCCAAAATATCCGCAGGCTGACCGTCTTCAAAAAAGACATCTTTACAGTCTGCTTCCACAAAGCCCGCATGAAAGTCGTCTCCGTGAATCACATAAATCTGTTTCCGCTTCCCTTCATTTACAAGCTTTTTTGCCCAGGCATTCGTCAGAGTAGTCTTTCCGCAGCCACAGGGACCGGAGAACAGATAGATAGAAGGAGCTAAAACCGGCCGTTCCTTCCCGGGCATTATTCCGATTTCCCTCAGTTTTTCAACCATAAATTCCAGTATTCTGTCCTCATCATAGTCAAATTCGTTTTTGTTTACCCAGATGACTTCCTTTTCCCGGCGGAACCAGGTCAGCTGCCGCTTGGCGAAATGCCTGGTATCGCGTTTAATCAGCTCCACGGCCTCTTCCAGAGTGGTTTCTCCCTCCAGATAAGCCAGGATTTCCTTGTAGCCAAGGCCCTGCATGGATATCATGCCCCGATGACAGCCCATTTGGCGAAGCTTTTCCACCTCCGCCACAAGTCCATGGCAGAGCATCTCGTCCACACGCTGCTCTATTTTCTCATAAATGTGTTCCCGCAGGTCATTCAGGATGAAATAACAGGACTGATACGCGGAAGGCTTCTCTCTCTCTCTCCTATTATGACTCGATATGGGCTCTCCCGTCAAATAAAAATATTCTAAAGCCCGTATGGTTCGCTTTACATTGTTGGCATGAATCAGTTCCGCAGACAGAGGGTCTGCCTGCTTCAGCTGCCCATGGAGATATGCGCTGCCTTTTTCTTCTGCAATTTGCTCCAGGATAGCCCGGATATCAAGGTTATCATGAGCATGAACATCACGGTTATCCGTACTGTTCGGGATATCTGACTCTTGTTTCTGCCCGGCATCTCTCATCCGGAGATTCTCCTCTGCGGAACGCTTTTTCTCTGCAGAGAATGCCTGTTCCATGGATGTATCACGTTTCATGGACAGAAATTCCTCAACGAGAGGAATTCCGGCGGCGGAAGCGGCTTCTTCTGCAGATGACTTTACGTCCGGATTGCCCGAAAAGTCAATGTCCCGCAGTAATGCCTGAACATAAAAACCGGTGCCGCCTGTAATGATGGGAATGTGTCCCCTCTCATAGATGCCCGAAAGGCATTGTTCACACATCTCCTTAAATACTGCCACGCTGAACTCTTCCCAGGGTTCCAGGACATCGATCATATGGTGGGGAATCCCCTGCATTTCCGCCTGTGTAATCTTGGCGGAGCCGATATCCATGTGCCTGTAGACCTGCATGGAGTCTGCGGATATGATTTCACCGTTAACGGCTTTTGCCAGGGCGATGGACAGTTTTGTCTTTCCCACGGCTGTGGGGCCTGACAGTACAATCATCGGGCGTTTTGTTTCTGTCGTTTCTTCGTTTGCTGTTTTCTGTTCTGCTGACAATTTTACCACAGTCCCTTCTATTCCTTACCAGTTCTTTCTATATTTTGTTGAAAACATGAGCCTGAAGATTTCCTGCACATTGCACTTTGCAGAATAGGAGACACACAGTCATCCCACAATCCGCTTGAACTTCCGTTCCATCTCCGTCTTTGTCATGGTGATGATTGTAGGCCTGCCGTGAGGACAGTTATACGGATTCTCCAGCGTGAGCAACTCGTCGATCAGCGCTTCCGCCTCCGCAATACTTAGTTTATTATTCCCTTTAACGGCAGCTTTACAGGACATGGAGGCAATTTTTTCCTCAATGACACGCAGGCTTCCGAAATTCGCTCCGTTCAAAAGGCTGTCCAGCACCTCCAGGAACATTTCCTGCTCATTGCAGCCATATAAATCCACCGGTACACTCCGAAGGGCATATTCACTTCCGCCAAAGGCTTCGATTTCGAATCCCAGCGCCGCAAAGGTATCCATATGCTCCTTCAGCACAGCCTCTTCCTGGCCGGAAAGGGTGACAATGACAGGCGGCATCAGCCCCTGGGAGAGAACATTTTTCTCATGGTACTGTTTGATCAGCCTCTCATAATTGACCTTTTCATGGGCAGCATGCTGGTCGATCATCAGGAGTTTGTCCTCAAATTCGATCAGCCAGTAGGTTTCAAAAACCTGACCTATGATGCGGAAACGGCTGCGATTGTCCATAGTAAGGATTTTTTCTTCAAACAGGTTCAGTTGTTTCGCTTCTTCATCTATGTATGGTTCAGTATCGGTATCCGGTGACGGTTTCGCTGTTCCTGCCGATTCCATCCTGTCATGTCGGTCTGTGTGTAATTGGCCCAACTGCGCATCGGAAATCATTGACTGCTGCATCCTGTCAGAATCCGGTGTCAGATCACCTCCCGGCTCTGAACATATATTCGCTTCCTGGATGATTGCCTGTTCCGGCTCTTCCGCTATTTCCGAAGTTTCTTCAAAAAATGTCTCTTCCCCGGCTTCTTCTGTATCTTCCGCCTGTTCTGGCAGCGGAATGACCGATTCCGTTTTTCCCGGGTTCTGCTTTTCCGTTATGATTATATTCTCTTCAAATTTATTCCCCGGGGATTCCTTCTCTTCGAATCTATTCCCTCCGGATTCCCTCTCTTCGAATCTATTCCCTCCGGATTCCCTCTCTTCGACTTTATTCCCTTGAGCTTCCTTCTCATCGACTTTATTCCCTTTGGATTTACTCTCTTCTGATTTCGGAATTCCCGGTACGGCTTCCGTCTCTGACGTATTCGATAAATTGTCGCCTTTCACACGGTTCCACACCGGATTATGGGCGAAATCCTGCTGCCTCGGACGCGCGGCAGAATATTTTGCCTCTTCCATCACCCGGTATGCATTGCTGCGTTTCTGTTCAAAAGGCTCCGGCGTGGACTGTTTTGCCCGTTCTTTTCGTTCCGCAATCCGCTTTTCCCGCAGTTCTTTCTCCGAGGAAAGGGAGGCTTCCGGTATCATTTCCCGCTGCCGCAGAGCCTGACGCACAACTTCCGTCAAAAATCCGCTAAACCCCATGGCATCGCTGAACCGGACATCCATCTTCGTGGGATGTACGTTCACATCCACCTTGCCCGGGTCCATGGTAATGTGCAGCACACAGAGCGGAAACTTATGCTGCATCAGGTATTCCTTATAGCCTTCTTCCACTGCCCTGGCTATCACATTGCTGCGGATAAACCTTCCGTTGATAAAATATATCTCAAAATTCCGATTGGAACGTACCTGGACAGGCTTGCCCAGATACCCCTCCACACGGATGCCCTCCCGCTGCACACTGACCGGAACCAGGGCATTGGCCACATCTCTTCCGTAAATACGGTAAATCACTTCCCTCAGGTCTCCGTTGCCGGAAGTATGAAATTTCATCTGACTGCCCAACACCAGCTTGAAGGAAATATCCGGTCTGGACAGAGCCAGATGCTCCATCAAATCCGCAATATAACCGCCTTCTGTGGCGGGCTGCTTTAAAAACTTCCGCCGGACAGGGGTATTGAAGAAAAGGTTGCGCATCAGAAATGTAGTCCCGTCAGGCGCTCCTACCTCCCCGAAATTGACTTCCCTTGCCCCCTCCAAAAGGATACGGCTGCCCGTAATGCTGTCCGGCGTCTTGGTGATAACCTCCACTTTTGAGACTGCAGCAATGCTGGAAAGCGCTTCTCCGCGGAAACCAAGGCTGGAAACCCTCATCAGGTCGTCCGCATCTTCAATCTTGCTGGTGGCATGCCGCAGAAAGGCCGTGCGCAGCTGGTCTCCCCGCATGCCGGAGCCGTTGTCGGTCACACGGATGAATTCAATTCCGCCGTCCTTTGCCTCCACGGTGACGGCAGTGGCGCCGGCATCGATGGCGTTTTCCACCAGTTCCTTTACCACGCTTCCCGGGCGCTCCACGACTTCGCCGGCAGCTATCTTATCTATTGTTTCCGAATTCAGAATATGTATATCAGCCATGTTCTTTTCTCTCTTCCGAATTATTTCTGATGCAGGGTAAGCCTCCGGCACCCAAATCATCTAAAACACTTTGCTCCAAATAGCCGGATATTCCCTGCGAACAGATAGCCTTCCCTGGCTTCTCCTTTCTGAGCGCTGCCGGCATCGGGGTTCCGACCTGTGAAAGAACAAATGCAAAAGCGCAAAAAAGAGCGCCGCCACACCATATCTGGCGGACACGCCCTTATTTTACCACATAATATGGTTATTGTAAAATTTCTTTTGGTAAATAATTACAGCCAATAATTGTAGCAACCGTATAATTGGCAACCCGGCACAAAGATGCCCCGAGAAAAAGGCGGAAACGGTATTCTTGTATGCTCCGCCTCCGGTGACTGCCGCTTTCACGGCATGTGGGAGTTGAACCCACGGCACACCCTAATCCTGGTAGAAGTAACCGTTCCCTTCGCATCGGGACATCTTACCTTATTTATCGGCTGAATAAACGAATTTATTAATACGCAGTCTCTGTCATGCCTTAGAAAATGTTTCCGTTCTGTTCTATCCGCCCGGTACGCTCATCATATTCCCTGTCTCCCTCACGCCATACGGTGACGGAAGTGATATTCCCCAGCCTGTCTCTCTGTACGGAAATGTCTGCTGTGCCTTCTGGCCTGGACTGATAGGAGCCCAGCATTTTATCCTCATATGTACGAAGCTGCTGTCCCTCATAGAGCCAGAATCCGTCTGTCCCCGGTGTAAGGAAATGCCTCCAAATAACCTACGCAAGTCTGTTGCAGTATCTACAGATTTTATCAGGTTTACTCTAAACAAAATGCGTAGGTTATTTTCCGGCAGTTCCTAGTGCGCCCAGCAAGGGCGTAATGTTTAGCGGGTGGAAATCCCGTCT
>CAJUJN010000063.1 GCA_910586775.1 uncultured Acetatifactor sp.
TCGGAACCTACACAGACCCCAACACAGGGCAGAGTCAGACGGTTTACGGTTCAGATGGTGTTCGGACTTTGGAAGACGCCGTTGCATCTGGGGATATATCTCAGGAAGAGGCTGATGAAATCGAGGATATCTTCAATAATTGGTGATATTGTACAGTGTATACAAAGGCAACCTTATTTTGGTTGCCTTTTCATGTGTATACTACTTCTATTTTCGTCTGTTAAACTAAAGCAATGCTCTACAAAATATTTGCAACCCCTAACCGGGTTGCTTTTTTAATGCTTTCGTATTCTGCAGAAACTTCCAATGAAAATTTCTTTCCCTTAGTAGTATTTTACTATAGTATATACTTTAGAAAGGGAGAGTAAATCGTATGAAATGGAAAAGAAAAGGAAAACAAGTTTTTGCGATGATGCTTGCTGTAGCGACTCTGTTAAGCGGTTGTGCGCCTAATGGTATCTATGCGGATGAAGAGCCGCTTTTGCTTTTAGACATTCTGTAGACACACGGTAGACAGTGTGCATTCCTCCTTGATTTTATTGGCTTTCCGGGATTGAAAAAGGTTCGAGTCCCGTCTATCGCTCTTTTTAATTTGCAGCGGAATTCCATAGAATGTGGGGTTCTGCTGTTTTTATGTGTCTGAAATCATGTAGACAGTACGAATGTTCGTTCTGCTGTAATGCTTTTGCCATAAGGTTATAAGTCTGGCATTTATCAATCCTCCCATTGTCTGACAGCAGTTCCCGCCGTATCAAGGCGCTTTCGCGGCATAAAAAGGGCGGCGCTAAATAAAAGCGCCAATCCATACCACGTTCCTGCTCACATTTTCTTTTTTGCCGGGCCTAATCTGAAAAGCCATGTCCGATATCTTCATTTATCAGCTTGATTGTATTGCATTCTGGATAAATAGTATGCAATGTGTATTGCAATGCAAAATGCATTCCGACAGAAAAAGTATGGAGTAGGCCAGGTTCCTGTTGACAAAAAAACGGGGGTATTCTATAGGTGGATAAATCCCGGAAGGGATTTCCGGAGAAAGAATCTCAACGAGGAGGAGACAGACATGAAGAAGAAAATCGTGATGGCATTGCTGATTATGGCAATGACGGCCAGCGTTTTTGCCGGCTGCGGAAACAGGATGGCAACAGTTTGCGAAATAACTAATTTGTACAGCACTTTAAAATGCCTTAGAATGGGTACAACACCTAAATAATATAAGGGCATGTGCGAGGGAGATTGTGAACGGGGAAATCATCTTCGTGCAGGTATACAAAACGGCAGAGTATAAAAATTCTGGCGTTTTTTCGGGAGATATATAAGTTTTTTAGAAAAAAACAGAAGAATATTGACATGTAAGTGCTGCATGTATATAATGTGCATATATTGACATCACATTAAAGGAGGCAAGATATTTGAAGATTGTAATATCTAACACATCGGAAGCCCCCCTTTACCAGCAAATCAAAGACCAGATAAAAGATGCAATCTTAAAAGGAGAAATAGTAGAGGGCGATGCACTTCCGTCTATTCGTGCCTTTGCAAATGATTTAAAGGTCAGCGTCTTAACAATACGGAGAGTCTATGATGAATTGGAACAGGAGGGATTTGTAACAAGCCAGGTCGGTATAGGCACTTTTGTTTCTACAAGCAACATTGAATTATTGAGGGATTCCAAGCGGCGGCTTGTGGAGAAAAAAATGCTTGATATGATTCAGACAGCAAAATCTTTGGGCATTAGTAAAGATGAATTAAATGCCATGATGGACATTTTATACGAGGAGGAAAACTGAATGGATAACATTTTAGAAGTATCTGGATTAAATAAAAGGTATGGTGATTTTGCCTTAAAAGACATCTCCTTTTATTTGCCGGACGGCTGTATCACGGGATTTGTCGGAGTCAACGGAGCGGGTAAAACCACTACTCTCCGAAGCATCTTAGGGCTTACAAATAAGGTGTCTGGAAATATAAATTTTTTTGGCATGAACATGGATGGAAATGAAAGTAAAATAAAAGACCGCATCGGCATTGTGCTTGATGAAGGATGCTTTTACGATGAATTAACGCTCTCGGAAATGAAAAATGTAATTGCCCCTGCTTACAGGAATTGGTGCGAACAGGACTTTATAGATTACATGGAACAGTTTTCATTGAATCCGAAACAGAAAATCAATACCCTGTCAAAAGGAATGCGGATGAAATACGCTTTAGCTCTGGCACTTTCCCATAAAGCGGAACTGCTTATCATGGACGAGCCAACAAGCGGTCTTGACCCATTAGTCCGAAGCCAGCTTTTAAATATATTAAAGGATTATATGGGCAAAGGTGGAAAAGGCGTATTTTTCTCTACACATATTACTTCCGATTTGGAAAAGATTGCTGATATGCTGATTATGATTGATGGTGGTGAGATTGTTTTTCAAGAGGAAAAAGACCAGTTGCTTGACAGCTACCGAATCATAAAGGGCAGCACTGAAAAACTGAGTACGGATACAAGAAAATATTTTTTGAATATTGAGGAAAGTGCTTTCGGCTTTACGGGAATTACAAAACAGGGTGCTGAGGTTATGGGGCATATGCAGGATGTTCTTACAGAAAGACCCACAATCGAGGACATCATGCTTGCGAATGTGGAAAGGAGAAAAAAAGATGTTAATTAGCTTAGTGAAAAAAGAATTTCTGATTGTAAAGAAATATGTAGGCATCATGCTTATCGCATCATTTCTGATTCCGCCCGTTATGCTTTGGCGGATGCCGGAAGCGGCGGGGGCAATGGGATTTACACTCACTGTTATTTTTAGCATTTTCATGTTGACCCAGTATGTTTCTTTAAAGGAATACCAGTATCCAAAGGCAACTACCCTGCTTTGTGCATTGCCCTATCCCCGAAAAATGATTGTGCTTTCAAAATACTGTTTTTGTCTGATTATTTATGCGGTCTGCTGTTTGGTTTTTGGGATTGACACAATCATTTTCCCCCAATTAGGAACTTTTGATATAAGAATGGCGGCTATCGCTTTTTTGGTAATCACGATACCATTATCGTTCTATTTTCCTGCTTTGTATAAGTTGGGATACGAAAAGACAAAATTTGTGTTTGTCATAATTATTATGGCATCCCCTGTTTTATTTGCCTTTCTGTTTAAACCAGAAAATGTGGTAAGATTTAGCTTTTTAGACACTGTCTCTATAGCAACAATGGCAATTTTAAGCGTTATCATCAGTCTTGTCATCTTTTCAATATCAGCTGTTTTGTCAATTCATTTTTTTGAAAAAAGTGATTTGACGTAGGAGGTTTCATATGGAGCGTGATGTAATAGTCTTGTATATGATAGCAGGTGTATCGTTTTCCTTTGCTTTATTCAACTGTATTCTTTTTGCAATAAAACATGGAAAGACAATGAAAACGAGTGGAACGATTGTTTCCATAAAATCAACAAATCCGACAAATGAGAAGTGGCGTAATGCAAAATTGGCAGAGATTTCCTATCGGGTTAATGGCAGAAACATTGTATCTATAAATCGCATACAAGTTCCTTTATCATCCCAAATAGGAACACCGATAACCGTTCGTTATGACCGAAACCAACCAGAGAGAATATACAGTTGTTCGGCGAAACGAATAATCACGGGATTTTTAATTGGCATAGGCTGCGTACTGACAGCTGTACTTATGCAAATCCATTAGAGAAAGGGGGTAAAGGATATGCCGCATTTTCCGGAATGGTTTGTAATTATCTGTATTCTGCTTCCTGTTGCAAATTTGATTTATAAAGCATGGAAAAACAGAAAGAAATAACAGAATCGGAGAAGATACGGTTTTAAAAAACCATCCTCTTTACTGTCCGAAATACAGGCAGGAAGCCTTGATTGATGTTGTCACAGTGTCTTTGCGTTTTTTCTTTTGTCGTTTTTTATCGGAATGTGCCGCAGGGCTGTTTCCGCTGCTGTTTGTCGCTCCCCGCATTCCGGTATTACCTAGAAACAAAGTTCACAGGAAGTTCGTTACTAGATAAGGAAAAAATACGCATGAATATAAGTATATACTTTAACTGAAAAGCCATGTCCGACACTCCTTTTATCAGCTTGATTGTATTGCATTCCGGATAAATAATATGCAATGTGTATTGCAATGCAAAATGCATTTCGACAGAAAAAGTATGGAGTAGGCCAGCTTTCTGTTGACAAAAAACCCGGGGGGTATTCTATAGGTGGATAAATCCCTGAAGGGATTTCCGGAGAAAGAATCTCAACGAGGAGGAGACGGACATGAAGAAGAAAATCGTGATGGCATTGCTGATTACGGCAATGACGGCCAGCGTTTTTGCCGGCTGCGGAAACAGGATAAAGGGGGACGGCAGGGTGCAGGCCATGGCGGATGCAGAGAGCAGCCAGGACGGGAATGCTGACAGCCGGGAAAGCGGGGCAGAGGGAACCGGGGCTGTGGAATCCGAACCGGAGGAAACGGCGGAACCCACAGAAGAACCATCGTCAGAAGAAACACAGGAACCCACAGCGGAGCCTGAAACCGGGGCGCAGGCACCCTCTGACGGGAATGCCGACGAAAGCGGCGGTGTGACACAGACCGGGCAGTCCGGCAGTGCAGACCAGACAGACGGGACAAATCAGGCCGGAACAACCACAGGGAAAGAAACAGCAGATTCTCCCTACACCATCAACGAAGCCGTGACCGGGACGATGTATGCCGGGTCGGCGGTGAACGTAAGGAACCAGCCGTCAACGGATGGAGAGAAAGTCGGACGGTTGACTCAGGGCCAGGAAGTCACCGTGACGGGGCAGTGCGAAGAGACCGGGTGGTATCAGGTTGAGCTGAATGGCGGGAAAGCGTTCGTAAGCAACAACTATATCGTAGCCGAGAAGCCGGCAGCCACAACGCAGACGAACCAGACAGCGGGTAATACGGGCAGTCAGGGTTCAGGTTCCGGTCAGACAGCCGGCCAGGGTTCCGGTACAGCGGCTAAAACTGATAATGCGGCAACCGAAGCCCGGCTGTGCAACAGTGATTTCGTTGCTATGCTGAATGCCGACAGACAGGCGATGGGTCTTTCAACGGTAACTGCTAACGGGACACTGGATTCCAACGCTCTTGCGAGTGCCAAAGCGATTGTAACGAACTACTCCCATGACGCTCTGTCGAGAGGAGGCGCTAATGTAGAAAACATTGCAGAGGGGTATGGTTCGGTGGCAGACGTGTATGTTGCATGGAAAGCCAGCCCGGGTCACTGGGCGGCGATGACTGACCCGGGACTCCAGTACATCTCTGTAGCCAGGTGCGGAAACTACTGGGTATATCTGGGGTACGCAGCAGATGTACTTGACAACTACACAGACGCTAACGGCAATGTTGATATCGATGCGGCTGTGAACGATGGGGTGATGAATGAAGTTAGTACCGTCACAGACCCCGATACAGGCCAGAGCCAGACAGTGTACGGCACTGACGGAGTACAGACTTTGGATGATGCTGTCGCGAATGGAGATGTATCACAAGAAGATGCAGACTGGATTAACGATCTTGTCAATGAAAGAAGGGGTAACTAGCTCAGATAAATAAGGCAACCCGAGTAAGGGTTGCCTTACACTACATAAAGTATAAGTCTAATGCTCTGGATAATACATACTGCATATTAAAAGCAACTCTTAACCGGGTTGCTTTTTTTAGTGCATAAAATAAGTTTTTGCGATGATGCTCGCTGTAGCGACTCTGTTTAGTGGCTGTGCGCCTGATGGTATCTATGCGGATGAAGAGCCAGGTGACCTGGTTCAAAGGTGGTTACACTGTTGATTACACTTAATAGGGGAGGTGCTGGAAACCTTTTCTTTATGCGGTTTCTGAGTTCGGCAGTGTGTTCGAGTCCCGTCTATCACTTTTTTGTAGCGGAAACCCATAAAATCGGGAGTTTCCGCTGCTTTAATGTGTCTGAAAAGTTGTTGGCAAAGGTTATTCCTGACAACACATTTTTTCATTTGTCGTATCAACAGATTCGGAAATTAGCTTTTCAAATTCATCTATGCTCTCGGAATGCGCTGTCAGTTTGAGCTATTTTCTTAAAGTTTCCGGATTCTTCTGCTCTCCGTTCCCAGAAAGTCTGAACACTATGTTTTGACACCCTGATTAATGCTTCGAACAAATGCTTCGAATACACGTTTCAGCTAAACGTTTCAGACAAACGCTGGCAAGAAACTTCATGGACACGGAATATTCAAACGCGTGAAAAATGTCCTTTAGTGCACCTCGCCTCTGTCCCACACTTTGGAAGGTTGTGCCCTGGATGTAGGACTGCGGAAAAGCAGTCTCCCCAGGGCTTTTCCGTTAAAGGGAAACAGCGGCCAGAAATAGCTGAAGCCTCCGAAGGTAGGCGTAGTGGCAATGGACAACAGAACGAGGACTATGCAGACAAGGAAGCCGGTCAGTCCGCCAAACCCTGCAGCCAGGATTAACAGGATTCGATACAGCCGTATGGCATCGCTGAAGTCCGCATCCGTGATGGCCAGGGAGGCCAGCAAAGTGACAGCAGCATAGAAGAGCACGTCCGTGGATGCCCAGTTTAATGTGACGGCAATGTCGCCTATGATCAGTCCGCCCACAATGGACAATGAGCCGGAGAATTTTCCGGAGCTCAGTGAAGAAGAGTACTTAAATAAATCCAGCAAAAACTCTACCGCAATTACATAGAAAAAAAGGCGTTGGGGCGTTAAATCTGTATCGGAGAGAAGTCCCCACGCCGCCGCATTGTCGGGAAAGTGGGCAGTAACCAACAGGAACAGGGGCAGCAGGAGCAGGCTTACCGGAATGCAGAGGAAGCGTACCATGCGGAAATAGCTGCCTACGGCAGGGCTTTTGTAGTAATCTTCCGGGTTCTGGGTGAACTGGAAGATGGTGCAGGGAAGTATCAGCACCTGAGGGGAATTATCTACCAGAACCAGGATATGGCCCTCCATCAGATAACTGCAGGCTACATCGGGACGCTCTGTCACCTGCATGCTGGGCATAAGGTTCCACCAGTGTTTGCGGAGAAGCAGTTCTTCCAGGCTTTTTGCGCCCATGGTGAGAGCGGTGGCCCGAATGGAATCCAGGGTGGAGGTAAGCTTGTTTAGAAGTTCACGGTTTACCGTATTTTCTAAATAGGCCACAGCAACGTCGCTTTTGCTTTCAGAGCCGACAGAATGCATGGCAAAGACAAGTTGAGAAGAGCGGACACGCCGCCGGATCAGGTTTGCATTGAACAGCAATGTCTCGACGAAACCGTCCCGGGCACCCCGGGTCACCCGCTCCAGATCCGGTTCCTCAACGCCCCGGGCAGGGTAGGTTCGCACGTCGATCATGATGGCCTGGGCGAAGCCGTCTATGAAAAGAGCGGCGGGCCCGCTGAGCACATTTCGTATGATCGCCTCCCAGGAATCTGAGAGGGAGACCTGGGCGTAGCCGATTTTGGAGTTCATGTAATGCTCGATTTCTTCCACATGGCTGTCTGACATGTACATGGGATTCTGAAGGTCCGAAATGATTTGCTGCAGGACATCCGTCTTGCAGAAACCGTTGACGCCCAGGAAGAAAGCCTTTGTTTTTCCCAGATACAGATGCCTGTATATCAGGTCAAAGCTGTCTTTCACGGGCAGATGTTCTTCGATATAGCGAATATTTTCTTCCAAAACTGATGATAAGGCCATAGTATGTTTTCCTCGTCTTTTTTTCTTTAATTTTTCCGCTTTTGCCGGTTTTATACAGATACAGTCACTTATATGTGCTCCGGGCATGACAGTTTTTACTCGGCTGAGGCTTTTACCGAAAGACAGTCTTGACAGGGAGTCATATAAGCCGGAGTTGTGTGCAATAATAGTATCAGATGTTGCTGTATGTGCCGGAATCCGGTATGACAGGAAAAAAGATAAAAGGGAAGGTGAAGATAGGAAGACGATGTGCAGGCGAATCCAATATGTAGGCGAAACGGGTGTGGACCCTGTTTCGCGTATAGCGTGGCGTGATGCGAAATATCAATGTCTCTGGTGTGTTCCTTCAGAACAGGTTATAGAAATAACTGTATCAGCCCCAGACCGATAAGCAGCATACCGGAGGCGGGCTCGGCAGCACACCCGGCAAGCTGCAGCCAACGGCTGCTGCCCAGACGGTTTCCCGACAGGAGAAAGAGCACAGAGCAGACAAAAGTGCCGGCTGCGGCAGAAATCAGTGGAAGTCCCGCGAGGCTGGCGCTGAATCCTGCGCTTAAATTATTCAGGGAAAGCGTCAGACTCAGGGTGAGAACTTCCGTCGGTTTCAGGCAGGACGGGAACTGCGGGCCGTGTACCGAAGCTGTGCAGAGCATGTCGTTTCTGGCAGCGGCGGGGGCTGTTCCGGGTTCCGTGAAGGAGTCCGGAGATGCTTTCCGGCGCAGGATGTGCAGATGTGTTATCATCCATTTGACCATATAGTACAGCCCCAATAAGATCAGAACCAGGCTTCCGGCATATTCGCTGATTAAATTCGGGAGAAAGGCGGCCATCCGGTGCCCCAGCCCCACTGAGAGACAGGTTCCCAGAAGCGTGATGAGGCTGATGGCCAGGTTCTGCCAGAGGCGGATGCGGACATGCCGGATTCCGTAACTGATTCCTACCAACAGGGCATCCAGGCTGGCTGAAATCCCGAACAGGAGAGAAGAGATAAACATGGAAAGTCTCCTGTAATTCTAAGTTTCCATTTACTATATTCCCGAAATGTGCAAAGAGTGTTGCTTTTTACAGGAGGCTTGGTATAATATGACCATATTACAGGAATCGCTTCACGAACCCTGTAATCAAAAGGATATTCCGGGCAGGAAACGGCCGGATGGCCATCACTGCCATGTGCGTTGCTGTGCACATGGTATACTGGCCGCATAGACAAATGTGAAATCATGTATGATTGCAGGGAGGTGTATCAAAAATGACAGAAGAAATGACAATAACCAGCGGAGAGGCCTACAGCGCAGCCAAGGAGCTTCTGGAAGCCGCAGCCCTGGAACCGGGCGATATCCTGGTGGTGGGCTGCTCTACCAGCGAGGTGGCAGGTGCGAGCATCGGCAGCTATTCCAGCCCGGAGCTTGCGGAAGTTGTATTTGGGGGCATATACCAGGCGGTTCAGGAGGCGGACGTGTGGTTGGCGGCCCAGTGCTGTGAGCATTTAAACCGTGCGCTTATTCTGGAAAAGGAAGCCGCGGACCGGTATGGCTATGAAGTCGTGAATGTGGTGCCGCAGCCCAAGGCGGGAGGTTCCTTTGCCACGGCGGCCTACAAGGCTTTCGAACATCCCGTGGCAGTGGAGCATATCAGGGCCCGCGCAGGGATGGATATCGGGGACACGCTTATAGGGATGCATCTGAAGGAGGTGGCAGTGCCTGTCAGGATACGCACCAGGGAGATTGGCGACGCTCATGTAGTCTGTGCGCGGACCAGACCCAAATTCATCGGAGGCGTACGTGCCGTATATGATGAAAACGCCATGTAACGTTAATGTCACATGGCGCCTGCCGTTATCCGTCTGGCGGTATACATTTTTGCATCATAAAACATTGTATTGAGAAATGTTTTATGCGGCGGGTATACGGCAGCGTATACCCGTCTTTCGGTTACGCAGCAGTGACTTCCCGAATCAGCGACATAATTGTCTTGATGGAGTCCATCTGGCCGCTGTCGTTCATGGCATCCCGGAAAGTCTGTCTGGAGAAATAGAGCTCATGCACCTTATCCACCAACAGCTCGGTAGTCAGATCATCCTCGTTGATAACGATGGAAAATCCCTGCGACTCAAAGGATTTGGCATTGAGCAACTGGTCTCCCCGGCTGCTTGTAGCAGGGAGAGGAATCAGGATATTCGGTTTCTTCAGTGCCAGAAGCTCACAGATGGCATTCGCGCCGGCACGGGAGATAACCAGGTCGGCCATGGCAAAAAGGTCCTTCAGCTCGGCCTTGACATATTCGAACTGCTTGTATCCGGCAGTGTTCAG
This sequence comes from uncultured Acetatifactor sp., assembly GCA_910586775.1. Taxonomy (GTDB): domain Bacteria; phylum Bacillota; class Clostridia; order Lachnospirales; family Lachnospiraceae; genus Acetatifactor. Next base: position 10,002 of record CAJUJN010000063.1, read on the forward strand.
CAGCAGATTGTCTACTTTATCCTTACCGCACAGATGCACTATCTGGAAATCTGTCAGCAGCCGGGGGAGAGCGTCCCGTACAGCCTTATTCACATTGGCGGCCCCCTGGCTTCCGCCGATTACCATTATGACGGGTTTGTTGGCGCTGAAGCTGCACATATTAAGCCCGGCAAGCTTATTTCCCTGGGCCAGCTCAGAGCGGATGGGAGAGCCTGTGAGCACTGCTTTTTCTGACGGAAGCTGCTGCAGGGTTTCAGGGAAATTACAGCATACTTTTTTTGCCACGGGGATGCAGATTTTGTTGGCAAGCCCCGGGGTCATATCGGACTCGTGGATGATACAGGGGATTCCCAGGGAAGCCCCTGCACGGACCACAGGTACCGAAACGAAACCGCCTTTGGAAAAAATCACATCTGGTCTGTAATCTTTCAGAAATTTCTTTGCCTCCGAAAAACCCTTTACGACACGGAACGGATCCGTAAAATTCTTCACATCCAGGTAGCGGCGGAATTTTCCGGTGGAGATTCCCACGTAAGGGAGGTTGAAATCACTGATCAGCCTTTTCTCTATTCCGTCGTATGAGCCCATGTAAGTAACTTCAAATCCGGCATCCTTCAGGGATGGGAGTAATGCAATATTGGGGGTAACGTGCCCTGCGCTGCCCCCGCCGGTCAATACTATTTTTTTCATAATATACCCCCTGCCCGTCTCTGCGGGCATCCTGTCAATCGTCTGAAGGAGTGCTTCCTTCAAACTTAATCCCTGTCCGGGAATTAAAGCATTTGTTCGAGAGCCAAAGCCAGCTGGTCAGGACAGGATGTGGGTTTTGCGCCGCAGCGGATGCCCTTTAATCTGGAAATCGCCTCTTCCGGCTTCATTCCCTTTACCAGAGCGCTGACACCCTGGAGATTGCCGTGGCAGCCTCCCGTAAACTGTACGGAGTCAATGACGCCGTCCTTTAACTGAATGTCGATTTGCCTTGAACAAGTGCCGTGGGTTGTATATTTCAGTGAATCCATGGTATACATCTCCTTTTTATTTTATGCTGCAGGAAGCTTTCGTGAATCCTGTGAGCGAATATTACTATACATTCTAACAGATTTTCCATGATTCTGCAATCGAGGGGAAGAAATTTTTTGCAGGCGCGCGAAAACAAATGGATATTTTTGTACTTTTTGTCGGAAAAGAATGGAAAAATGCGATGGAAAATTCTGTAAAGCCCGGATATTTTACGCTATACTGGAGACAGGGGATGGAGATGTGCCGGCGGAAACTTTATACCATGGCCGGTACCTTAGGAAAGAGCCGTCTTCTGTACATAGTTGGACTGAAGTAAAAAAGGAGGCGCAATATGTTTCGTGTATTTCAGGAGGAAAAGCTGATAACGATCTGTATGTTTGCCTTTCTGGGGGGCAGTATCCTGCTCAGGGTCTTTCTGGGGCTGCTCTACAGGAATATGATAAAGGAAGCGGACAATATGGCTTCCACGAAGAACAGGCTGCTGAAGCAGTGTAAGACAAAATTTGCCAGTTGCTATCAGTTGGGCAACGGGGTGGCTAATATTCCCGTTTTTGTGGACAAGTTTCTGAACCGGATGACACTGGGGCATCTGTCTTTTGAGACGATATATCATCTGTCGGGGCAGCTGATGCTTCTGTCGGTGGTATGTTCGGGAATCGGTGTGTGCAAAAGCATTATAGAAGGACGGACGGTGGGGGAGGTGCTGCCTTTTTACATCGTAAGTTTTTTTGGGCTGTATGTGTATTTCAGCATATCTACGGTGGTGGATATAAGGGGAAAGAAGCGGGTGCTTAAGATAAATCTGGTGGATTATCTGGAGAATCATCTGTCTCCGAGAATAGAGGTTACCAGACAGGATATGGAGATGCTGTACGGGGAGGCTGCTTATGAGGAGAAAAGAGTGCCTTACGGGCGGATACAGGGCGGCAGAGCCGGCAGAGGAAGAGGCAGGAAAAACGGAAAGGGAATCCAGGCAAAGCCGGAGAAGAGACGTACCGTGGAGCTGATGCCCATTGATAAACGCATGGTTGCAGGCGGAGAGGCATTTCAGGAAGAAGTTTCCATGGAACAGCGGTATATAGCAGCACAGCAGGCTCCGAAGATGCAGAGAGAGATGGCGGGGCAGGGAATGGAACAGATGCCGTGGGCGGCAGAGGAGTCAGGCATGCCGCAGGCGCAGTGCAGGACAGAGACGGCGGGAGAGCCGCAGCAGACGGTAAGGATGACTGGAACACAGGAAGAGCAGTTGTTGTGGGAGGAGCCGGCCCGGCAAGCGGCACAGACGGACGTAGACGGACAATGGCAGGGTCCGGAACAGCAGGCAGGAAGGGAACAGCAGGCCGGGCAGCAGTTCAGGGACAGACAGGAGCAGCAGGCTGCGGATGCGCAATGGGCATCAGGGCAGCAGGCTGCATCGGCTCAAGGGACATCAGGGGATATTCAGACGGCGCAGGGAGCATCGTTTTCATCGGGATTCCAGCCGGAAAGCGTGTCGTCGGAGGATTCGGCGGCAGTGACGGAGGAGGAGTTGGAAGCCTTGCTGAAGGAGTTTCTTACTACCTGAGTAAGATTCATTTGAGATATTGCGGTTGTACGCAGGTATACAGCAGGGTGATTTTTATTCTTTCACGGGTCTGATATCCCGTTGCCTGCAGTGTTCAGCAGGAAGAAGCCCCTGGTTCATTACAGGCGGTAATTCAGGCTGGCAACAGGAATTGCGGATTTTGCCATAATGACAGTTCAATATAGGTATACAATGAAAAAGAGCAGGCTGTTTTCCAACATAGTGGAGACAGCCTGCTGCCGTTAAGTGTCTGTCATTTTATTCATGGGTCTGATATCCTGCTGCCTGCCGTGCTCAGTCAATGCTTTTTCTCAAAGTTCTTTTTTGTGTGCTGATTCCCCCCTCCGGGTGCAGTGTTCAGAAAGAAGACAGAAGCTGATACCCTGTAGCGCTGTGGGAGTTTTGAAATAGGGAAAGAGATAAATTTTGTGCCGGGAGGAGCAAAAGATTGACTTTTTGGACCGGAACACGTATGATGATAAAAGTATCTTGATGTGTCAGATGCCTGCTATTTGAGATGGAAAAGGACAGTGAGGAAATGGTATGAAAATTGTAATCTTGGAGAGGAACAGCGTAGGGACAGATGTGTCAGTGGAAGCTGTCAGAGCATTTGGGGATGTCGCCATATATGACAATACTGTCACGTTGGAAGAAGTGCGGGAGCGGGTGAAGGATGCGGATATTGTCATTGCCAATAAGTCACCTTTGGGGGAGGAAACTTTGAAGGATGCGGTCAATGTAAAGCTAATTTGCGAGTTTGCCACAGGATATGACAATTGTGACCTGGAATACTGCAGTGCAAGGGGGATACGGGTCACCAATGTGCGGGATTACTGCACGGCCATGGTGGCACAGCATACTTTTACGCTGGCTTTGGCGCTGAGCCAGAAGCTGATTCATTATGACAATTATGTCAAGTCCGGACAATACAGCGCTCAGGACCGTTTTTCCAATTTTGATATTCCGTTTTATGAGTTGGAGGGCAAGACCTGGGGAATTGCCGGAATGGGGAATATCGGCAGGCGTGTGGCGAAGATTGCCGAAACCATGGGATGCCGGGTTATTTTTCATTCCATTACGGGCAGGAGCAGCTGTACGGAATATCCTCAGGTAGATAAGGAAACACTGCTTACAGAGAGCGATTTTCTGTCTCTGCACTGTCCGCTCAGCGATTTGAGCCGGAATTTTATTGATGCGGAAGCGCTGGAAAAGATGAAGAAATCAGCCATTCTGATAAACGTGGCAAGGGGCGGTGTGGTAGATAATACGGCCCTGTATGAAGCGCTGGAGGCTGGGGAGATTGCTGCAGCGGGACTGGACGTGGTGGAGAAGGAGCCGTTGGAGCAGAGGAATCCCCTGAGCCGCCTGAAGGACAGCAATCGTCTGATTATCACGCCTCATCTGGCATGGGCCAGCGTGGAGGCCAGAAAGCGTTGCGTGGAGGAAGCCTGTCTGAATATTGCTGCTTTTCTGAGAGGTGAGGCCAGGAATGTGGTAAATCCCTGACAGGCGCCCTGTGAACAGGCATGATATGGCAAAACGCCCGATGGGAAAAGGCGGGGAGAAGAAAACGGAGGAAACAAATGATACAAAAAGGGAAAGAACTGTACAGGAAATATGAGGAAATCATTGTCTATCTGATTGTGGGCGTTCTGACTACCGTCGTGGCATGGGCGGCGAAATTTAGCGCAAATGCGCTGTTGTTCGATAATACGATGTATCCCACTCCGTATGAAAATACTGTGCTCAGTACGATTAACTGGACGGCGGGTGTTATTTTTGCATACTTTACCAACAGGAGATTCGTGTTTAAGAGCAAAAAGCCCATGCGGAAGGAGGCACCCAGGTTTGTGCTGTCCCGTGTCTCCACATGGATTCTGGATGTGGTAGTGATGCAGGTGCTTACGGAGGTGAATATCAATCTTCTGACTGCAACATTGATTTCGGCTGTGCTGGTGACGATTTCGAATTATGTTTTCAGCAAGTTGTTTGTTTTTAATAAAAAAGAGGATTAAACAACAAAAGCAAAAGCTGGCTTTATGAAGAAATTCGGGAATATGTTGAAGGAAGAATATCATGTGGATGAGGTCTATTCCTATGGTCTGGCTAACAGTGAATATCTTCCCTTTATGCATTTCGGACAGCATGATTACAATGTAAGGGGGTGGATGGAGGAGTACGGAGCGGGAGAATCCCTGGGACAGCTTTTCGGTAATCTTATCAGTGACCTCAAAATTCTGAAGGAAAGCGTAATTTACCAGGATTATCTGACAGCACCATACTGGCTCAGTGCAGAAATGTAGGTGTGACATATCTGTCAGATATGGGGCGTCTGGCGGAAGACTATGAATATCAGGCCGGAGATGTGCTGATTATCGCAGTACAGCAGGATATGGATGTAGAAGCAGTGCTGGCTCCGGCGGCCTGTGTGCCTGTCTGCCTGTCTGCCATACCTGACCTGCAGTTGGTATGGGTGTAGAAAGAGGGGATTTGCCTACGGCAAAATCCCCTTAATCAGTTCTATCACCAGTGCTGCGGAATGCCTGGCCGCGGCTGTCTCAAAAGTCGGATAATCCATTTCCGCACTGTCATCCGCCTTATCCGAAATGGCGCGGATGATAACAAAAGGTATGTTGTTCAGGTAAGCGCCGTGGGCTATGGAAGCGCCTTCCATCTCGGCACAGTCTCCCTGAAACTCCGAGATCAGATGTTCCTTTACCTCTTTGCTGGAAATAAACTGGTCGCCGCTGACCACACGGCCATACATGACATGTGTGTCAGGATTGGCTTTCTCGCAGGCTTCCTTTGCCAGAGCCATTAATTTCTCATCCGCCTTAAACTCCAGGAAGCCCATCTGCGGAACCTCTCCCAGCCTGTAGCCAAAGATTCTGACATCCATGTCATGATGGATCGCATCCCTGGAGATGAGTATGTCACCGATGTCAAGCCTGGGATTCAGGGCACCGGCCACGCCTGTATTGATCACATGGCTCACCTTGAATTCATCAGCCAGTATCTGTACGCATAGCGCGGCATTTACTTTTCCGATGCCGCAGCGGACGATGACTACAGGCGTTCCGTTCAGTGTGCCGTCGTGAAAATCCATTCCTGCCTTGCGGATGACGGCGGTTAAGTCCATTTCTTTCTTCAGTTCTTCTACTTCAGGCTCCATTGCGCCTATGATGCCGATTTTGATCATATTCTCCTCGTTTCTGCGCGGTTCATGCTGTTTCTTTTTTCCAGGGTTTACATGTTACTCTTTCTTACTGCGGATAAACCAGCCTGTCCTCGCCGATTCCGTAAAGTACCTGCTCCAGGTATCTCTTTGCCAGATAGTTAGCCATGGGCAGGTTCATATCCAGATAATTCCCGCAGTCCATGGGGGATGCGCCGGGAACCTCTCCCTGATAATCCCGAATGAACTCAAACATCTGCTCTATCAGGGGAACGATATCCCGGGAGGCGTAATCTCCGGCCAGCAGCAAATAGAAGCCCGTGCGGCATCCCATGGGGCCGAAATAGATGGTCCTGTCCTTATAGTCGGGATGGTTGCGCAGAAAAGTGGCACCCAGGTGTTCGATGGTGTGAACCTCGGCAGTGTTCATGACAGGTTCTTCATTGGGGCTGGTCATGCGCAGGTCAAAGGTGGTGACGGTTTCTGCGCCGACTTTGTCCTGTCGGGATACATAGATGCCGGGCTGAAGCCGGACATGGTCTATGGTGAAGCTTGCGATCTTTTCCATAAGAAATACTTCCTTTCTGAATTATTTTTTCAAGCGTTCAATGACGCAGGTATGTTTTGCCGGACAATCCGCGTTCTGTATGGGCAGGTAAACCACATCGGAGAACCCTTTCCCGGAGGGAAGTTCCATAACTGGATTCATGTAATACATTTTCGCGCTGTAGTAAGCCATCTTCCAATGCACCGTTTCCCGGGTTCACATAAAGCCCCATAAATCTATCCATCCTGTTTTTTACTCACAGTTGAAAATATTTGCCAAAGATAACGCATAACGAGTGAGCGTGATTCCGAACGTCTCTTTCATGATAATATAGCGGGTGAGAAATGTCAATTTCCAAAAGCAAATTTCGCCGTTACGATTTGATATGGCGAAACGAGGGCGCCGATGCGGGAAAGCGGAAATATGGATTGCTTTTTAGGGGACTGTCCTGTAAACTATAGAGGAAGCCGGCATAATGGAGCGCGCTGCAGTGGCATTATGGCGGTAAAGCAGACATTGGAAAATACGTATATGAAAATCGAAACAAAATCGGAGGAAAGCTATGAATGCTGCGTTGATCATGAAACTGATAAGTGCCAAAAGTAAGTTCAGCAGGAACCACCCCAAGTTTGAGGCCTTTCTGAAAAGTGTTTTTTCCAGAAAAATAGAAGAAGACACCGTGATCGAAATCACCGTCACCAGGCCCGGGGAAGCTCCCCTTACGGCGAATATAAAGGTACTGCAGTCCGACCTGGAGCTTCTGGAGGAGTTGAAAGAGTTGAAAGGATTGACACAATGATTTATCTCTCACATTTTTCATTTCCGGATATCGAGTTGGAGTACAGCTTTCTCATGGGGATAAAGCGCACATGCTATGACACTGTGTATCCTTTCCAGGTACTTTCAAAGCATGGACTGAGGATGCTGGACTTCGAGCCGGTGACAATCCTGTATGGCGGCAACGGTTCGGGCAAGACCACTGCCCTGAATGTAATCGCCGAAACGTTGGGACTGAAACGGGAGTCCGTATATAACAGGTCCAATTTCTTTGAGGACTATACCGCCATGTGCAATTATGAGGTACAGGTTCCGGTCCCGAAGAGGAGCAGGATTATCACAAGTGACGATGTGTTTGACTTCGTGCTGAATCTCCGGTGCCTGAATGACGGAATCAGCAATAAGCGGGAGGAACTGTTTGAGGAATATCTGGAGAATAAGTATGCCCATTTTCGGATGAAGTCCCTGGAGGATTACGAGCAGCTGAAAAAGGTTTATATGGCCCGCACGAAGACCCAGTCCAAATATGTCAGAAATAATCTGATGGACAATGTGCGGGAGCATTCCAACGGCGAGAGCGCGTTCCTGTATTTTTCCGAACAGATACAGGAGAACGGGCTTTATCTTCTGGACGAGCCTGAGAACAGCCTGTCCCCGCTGAGACAACAGGAACTGGCGAAGTTTCTGGAGGATTCCGCCAGGTTTTTCGGGTGCCAGTTTCTGATTTCCACCCACTCGCCGTTTCTGCTTTCCATGCGCGGCGCTAAAATATATGACATGGACGAGGAGCTTGTGGATGTGAAGCGCTGGACGGAACTGGAGGGAGTCCGTGTCTATTTCGACTTTTTTAAGAAGCATGAGGATGCGTTCATGGGGTGATGCAGACGGGAGAAAGCGACAGCCCCTGTAATGCATTGCTTTTATGTGTAAGGTTCGGAGAACGGGATATATTGCTCTGATGAAAAAAGGCTGCCGCACTTTTGTGTGACAACCTTTTCGCATTCTGTTCTTATTGGCCGATCAGTTATAATTCTCGATGCAGGGCTGGAACATGCTCTTGTTTACACCGCACAGAGGGCAGCACCAGTCATCGGGAAGGTCCTCGAATTTGGTTCCGGGAGCAATGCCGTGCTCAGGATCGCCTTTCTCAGGATCATAAGTATACCCGCAGGGGTTGCAAAAATATTTCTGCATGATAGTAAGCCTCCTTTCATGATATAGGATAAGGATATTGTAGCATTTACAGGGGATTGCGTCAAGGGGAGGAGACAAGTTTTCCGAGTTGTGATTCTGTCTGTGATTCCGACTGCCTGTGTACGACAGAGAGTATTTCCCGCATAGAAAACATTTCAAAAGGCTTTAGAATTTCTTAAGCATTATAAGGTGAAATTCTGGAGATTTTCTGCTTATACTAGCATAGATTTCAGGAAGGGAGAATCGAGATGCAGACTGAGACAGCAATTGAAATTCGGAATCTGACGAAAAATTACGGGAAAAAGCAGGCACTTTCGGAGATAAACCTCACGATACCCCGGGGGATGTTCGGACTGCTTGGGCCCAACGGCGCGGGAAAGACTACGTTGATGAAGATACTGGCCACCCTGCTTCAGAAGACGGAAGGACAGGTGAACATATGCGGCGTGCCGGTTGAAAACTGTAAAGAAATACGGAAAATGACGGGATACCTTCCCCAGGATTTTTCCATGTACGGCAATATGAGCGCTTATGAGGCGCTGGACTATCTGGCCGTGCTGTCGGGAATGAGCAGGGCGGAGCGGATTAGGAAGGTGCCCGAGATGCTGGCGGTGGTCAATCTGACAGAGAAGCGGAGGACAAAGGTGAAGTCCATGTCGGGAGGGATGAAGCGGCGGCTTGGCATCGCCCAGGCCATCATACACGACCCGAAAGTCATCATTGTGGACGAACCCACGGCGGGGCTGGACCCGGAGGAGAGAATCCGTTTCCGGAATCTGCTGTGTGAGATTGCGAAAGACAGGGTTGTCTTGCTTTCCACTCACATTGTGGGGGACATTGAAGCGACCTGCGAGAATATCGCCGTATTGAACCAGGGAAAGGTGTGCTTTCAGGGAAAGGTAGCGGAACTGCTTTCCTCTGTGGAGGGGAAAGTATATTCTGCGGAAATCCCTGCGGAGGAGCTGGAGCGGGTGAAGGAAAACCATATGGTGACGGGGATTCTGACTACCGGGAGCACAGCAAACGTAAAAATAATAGCAGAAACGAAGCCTTTTCCTCAGGCAAGGCCGGTACAGCCTGATGTGGAGGATGCCTACATGTACCTGATGAATAGCTGACAGGATGCGGCCGTTGCTTTTTCCTAAACAAATTGCAGCGGTTATTTTCCGGCAATTTCTAAGGAGCGGGGAAAGCGCGGGGCAGGAAGAAGGTAAGGAAGTATTATCCTGAGAGGAAAGGAAGAGGAGGTTATGTTCGGAGCATTATTTGTAAAAGAATGCAGGCAGGTTTTGAGGAGCCTGGTATATTATCTTTATGTCGCGGTCTTTGCTCTGTTTATATACAGCCAGATGGGAAGCGAGGGACTGGACGTGAAGGAGCCTGTGCCGGGGCAGTCCGGGTACGGGCAGATAGTGACGCATGATGAAACCCTGATCATGGAGGGGGTTTTGGAGAAACTGGCATGGGATGTTTATTACAATTCATTTACTACCTATCCCATTGGATTTTATAAAGAGGTACAGCTTACAGCCAGCGAGAGGGAACAGGCGGGGGAAATTCTGGAACGCTGTACGGGCAAAGGCTATGAAGAACTGATGGAGGAGATGATAGGGTATTTCAGTCAATATGAGCAGGATCCCATGGGAGATGCCGGGGAAGCGTATGAAAGTTATAAAGTGACTGTGAAAGAAGGATTCACTTATGAAGAATTCGGTGCGGCAATGGAAGAGGTATGCCGTCTTGTAGGCAAAGGCTCCTCTTATGAGAAAAATACCTACGAAAACAGCATCCGTGTTCCCATGACCTATGAACAGGCGAAAGAGGAATATGATGCACTGTGTGAGAAAGACCGGCTGACAAGGGGGTATATGCGTCTGTTCTGCGATTATGCGGGGATAGTGCTTGCCGTTCTGCCTGTTTTTGTGGGTGTGTCCGGAGCGCTTCGGGATAAAAGGGCAAAGGCGCAGCAGGTTCTCTTTGCAAAACCGGCTTCCGGCGGGCTGATTGTCATAAGCCGTTATCTCGCCAATCTGGTCATGCTCTTTCTTCCGGTGATTGCTGCCGCTTTTTGGCTGCAGCTCTCCTGCCTTGACAGGGCCCAGTCCCTTGGCATACAGGCGGACAGATGGGCATTTCTGACAGTGCCCGGCATGTGGCTTCTGCCGGAGGTTATGGTTGTGCTTGCGCTGGCTTTTCTGATTACAGAGTTTACCGATACGATTTTGTCCGTATTTGTGCAGGTGGCATGGGGAATCGGAAGTCTGTTCGGCGCGTCTGTATTAGTGGGGGATTTCGGGCTGAGGCTGGTGGCAAGATGGAATACACTTGGGGAAACGACGCTTTATATTTCCCAGGAACAGGAATTCTTAAGGAACAGGGGATACTATTTTCTGCTGGCGATAGTCTGTTTGATACTCACGGTGGTTGTCTATGAGAGAAAACGCAGAAAGGGGGAAACTTTCTATGGGAAAATTCGGAATGCTGGCCGTTAGCTTTGTGAAAAGGCAGTACTATCCCCATCTGTTGCTGACTTTATTGTTTGTGGCGTTTTCCGGCGGATTTGTAAGCTTTAGGGGATTGGATGCCCTGCAGGCGGCAAAGGTTATGGAGATGTACGCGGCATTTACGGGAATCCTTTTATTGACGCCTCTTTTTATGCCGGAGCAGGATAAGGAAATCTGGGATTTGGAGAGAAGTAAGAAGACATCCATGTGGGAAATATATCTGCCCCGGGTTATTCTGGCGCTTTTGGGCTGCCTCCTGGTGGTTTTCCTGTTTGTGGGCCGTATGGAAAGAGGAGGGGGAGAGTTTGACGGGGGCATCCTGTTCAGAGGGGCATGCTGTGAGATTCTCTTTTTGGGAAGTATCGGATTTTTTGTCTCGGCGGTGACAAATCAGGCGGTAATCGGGTATATGGCCGCAGTGGCTTATTATGCCGTGAATGTGGGCGGAGCGAAATATCTGGGGAAATTTGCGCTGTTTCAGATGATGAAAGGCGATTATGGAACATGGATATATTGGCTCCTGGGGGCTGCGGTGCTGCTTGCAGGCGGGGTTTTGATTCGGGAGAGAGTGGTCAGGGGTTAAGCCCGGGAGATTTGGGATATCGTCAGGCTTTTCGGTGGGGAGTTTTGGCGGAAGGATTGAGAGTAATATATAATATTCTGGTTTAAAAAAGTATGAAGATGTAGTATATTAAATAGTAAGAGGTAGTTTATAGCACGAATGGGAGGTGGTTTATTGAAATTTGAATGGGATGAGGACAAAAATAAACTAAACTATAAGAAGCACGGAATTGACTTTGAAACTGCGATGTTAGTCTTTAATGATTTACAGCGAATTGAAATATATGATGTTGAGCACAGTATTAATGAAGATCGTTATAATACCATCGGAATGGTACATGATGTTTTGTTTGTTGTATACACAGAGAGGAAAGAGAATATACGGTTAATATCAGCAAGACTTGCAACTAAAACAGAGAGGAGCATTTATTATGATACAGACAGTTACTTTGAATAGGAATCAAAAGCCTACATCAGAGCAGATCAGACAGATAGAAGAAGCAGCAAAGAGGGAGATTGTATTTGATGAAGATTCTCCCGAACTTACACCAGCCATGGAAAAAGCATTTCGGTTGGCAGCGAAAAATCGTAATACACAAAGAAAAACGGGCGTATCCTAACATTTTGATAGTCCCCATGCTTGAATTCGCCCCCGGTTCATAGTATAATCGTAGAGTAAGGTTGCTATCAAAAATAGATGTAGATCGGAGGCAAATATGATTAGCTGGAACAATTTGGATACCATTTCCGCATACGGGGAGTTACAGAAGGTGACACCTGTAAACCTTGTGGAGGCAATGACGGGAGAGAAGGGCGCAGAACGTGTGGCGAAATACAGTGTTCCCATGGCGGCAGGGCTTGCTTACAATTACGGCGCGAAGCAGGTGGACGACGAGATTCTGAAGGCGCTTGCAAAGCTGGCAGAAGAGACCCGGCTTGCGGAGAAGTTTGAAGCCCTTTACAACGGCGAGGTAATCAATACCGGAGAAAAGCGCATGGTGCTCCATCACATGACCCGCGGACAGTTGGGAGAAGCCGTTACGGCCGACGGTGTGGACAAGCGCAGTTTCTATGCGGAGCAGCAGAAAAAGATAGCGGAACTGGCCAATAAGGTACACAGCGGCGAAATCACAAACTCGGCAGGAGAGAAATTTACCACCGTTGTACAGATTGGCATCGGCGGCAGTGACCTGGGACCCCGGGCCATGTACCTGGCTCTGGAAAACTGGGCCAAGGTAAATAACACATTCAAGATGGAAGCCAGGTTCATCAGCAATGTAGACCCCGACGATGCCGCGGCAGTGCTGAACACCATTGACGTAGAGCATTCCCTTTTCGTACTGGTATCCAAATCCGGCACCACCCTTGAGACCCTGACCAATGAATCCTTTGTAAAGGATGCGCTGAAGAATGCAGGGCTGGATGCCTCCAAGCATATGATTGCCGTTACCAGCGAGACTTCGCCTCTGGCAAAGAGCGACGATTATCTGGCGGCGTTCTTTATGGATGATTATATCGGCGGCAGGTTCTCCTCCACTTCCGGCGTAGGCGGAGCGGTATTGTCTCTGGCATTCGGGCCGGAGGTATTTGCGCAGTTCCTGGAGGGCGCGGCAGAGGAAGATAAGCTGGCGAAGAACAAAGATATGTATGCAAACCCTGCCATGCTGGATGCCCTGATCGGTGTTTACGAGCGGAACGTGCTGGGGTATCAGAATACAGCCGTGCTGCCTTATTCTCAGGCTTTGAGCCGTTTCCCCGCGCATTTGCAGCAGCTTGACATGGAGTCCAACGGAAAGTCGGTAAATCGTTTCGGAGAGCCGGTAACATATTCTACAGGCCCCGTGATCTTTGGAGAGCCGGGCACCAACGGACAGCATTCATTCTATCAGCTGCTTCACCAGGGTACGGATATTATACCGCTGCAGTTTGTGGGCTTCAGGAATAACCAGATGGGCAGGGACGTGGTGATTCAGGACAGCACCAGCCAGCAGAAGCTCTGTGCCAATGTAGCGGCACAGATCGTGGCATTCGCCTGCGGAAAAGCGGATGAGAACCGCAATAAGAATTTCCAGGGAGGACGTCCTTCCAGTATCATTATCGGCGAGCAGCTGACCCCTCAGGCGTTGGGCGCGCTGCTGTCCCATTTTGAGAACAAGGTCATGTTCCAGGGCTTTGTGTGGAATATCAACAGTTTTGACCAGGAAGGGGTACAGTTGGGTAAGGTTCTGGCAAAGAAGGTGCTGGCCCATGACACGGACGGCGCGTTGAAGGCTTACAGTGAACTTTTGAATATTTAGGCGCATAATAATATTTTTCTATGCTATATGGCATTATTTTGGTTCCGGCTTGTCCGGGCCGTGGTTTTAAAGGGATTGCCTGAAATATGGGCTGCCGCTCCGACGGATGGAAATCTGTGGGGGCGGCAGCATTTTTAGTCTCTTTTTTACGGGAAGCGGAGTCCTTATATTCCTGAATGGATTCCACCCACTGTCTTGCGTCCACGGCAAGCCGGATTTCATCGGCAAGGCGTTTCCGTCCTTCCTCAACTTTGGCTTTTAATTCCACCTGTTCCTTCTGCGTCTTTTCCAGAAGGAGATTGAAGTTTTCCTCTGTGATTCGTCCGGCTGCCATGTCCTCATAGAGCCGCAATACCATCTTTTCCAGTACTTCAATCCGTTCTTCGTCTTTGGCAAGGGTGCGCTCCATCGCTTCCCGTTGGTCTTTCTGCTTGGCATGGCAGGTATCGGTCAGCCGTCCGGCTACTGCTTCACTGTCTGTCAGGGC
>CAJUJN010000064.1 GCA_910586775.1 uncultured Acetatifactor sp.
ACAACAGTCTATACCATCGGTTTCTTTCAGTCAAGCCGACGTGTGAACAGTAACTATTTAAAAAAGTTTTTAGAAAATGATATCTTCGGGGTTATTGACAGGCATTGGGGTTTTGTGTTACCTTTTTATAGGATGTATATGTACACAGTGGATACATCCTGGGATATGCAATACCAGCTCGTCTTCTGGTGCAAGGTAGGCAGTAGGAGACGGGCTTTTTTGAGATTTTCAGGTTTTGAGCCAGGCAGAGAGGAGAAGCAGCATGGAAAGCAAGGGAAAGTATTATCTTACCACAGCGATTGCCTATACTTCAGGCAAGCCGCACATCGGAAATAATTATGAGATTGTGCTGGCGGACAGTATCGTACGTTTTAAGAGGAAGGAGGGATATGATGTTTTCTTCCAGACCGGGACGGACGAGCACGGACAGAAGATTGAGATGAAGGCCCAGGAGGCAGGCACGACCCCCAGGGCATTTGTGGATAATGTGGCGGGGATTATCAGAGGAATGTGCGATATGCTGAATATTTCTTATGATAAATTCATCCGGACAACGGACGATTATCATGAAAAGCAGGTACAGAAGATTTTCAGGCGCCTGTATGAGCAGGGGGATATCTACAAGGGGGCTTATGAAGGAATGTACTGTACGCCCTGTGAATCTTTCTGGACGGAGTCCCAGCTGGTGGACGGAAAGTGCCCGGACTGCGGCAGAGATGTAAAGCCGGCCAAAGAGGAAGCATACTTTTTCCGTATGAGTAAGTATGCGGACAGGCTGATAAAGCATATCAATGAGCATCCGGAGTTTATCCAGCCGGTATCCCGTAAAAATGAGATGATGAACAACTTCCTTCTTCCGGGACTTCAGGACCTGTGTGTGTCCAGGACTTCCTTTAAGTGGGGGATTCCGGTAGATTTTGACGACAGGCATGTAGTGTACGTGTGGTTGGATGCGCTGACCAATTATATCACCGGAATCGGATATGATGCGGACGGGAACAGCACGGAGCAGTATAAAAAATTCTGGCCTGCGGATCTCCATCTCATCGGTAAGGACATCATCCGTTTCCATACCATTTACTGGCCCATCTTCCTGATGGCATTGGGAGAGCCGCTGCCGAAGCAGATATTCGGCCATCCATGGCTGATGATGAACGGCGGAAAAATGAGTAAGTCCAGGGGGAATGTGATCTATGTGGATGACCTGGTGGGCTTTTTCGGCGTGGACGCGGTGCGATATTATATGATTCATGAGATGCCTTTTGAAAATGACGGAAATGCGACATGGGAGTTGATTGCGGAGCGTACCAATTCCGACCTGGCGAATACCCTGGGTAATCTGGTGAACCGCACCATTTCCATGAGCAACAAATATTTCGGCGGCGTGGTATCCGACAAGGGCGTGGCGCTGACGGAGAAGGACGGTGAGGCAGATCAGGATCTGCGCCAGGTTGTTACAGGCACGTTGGCAAGGGCGGCGGCCAAAATGGAGGAACTGCGTGTGGCGGATGCACTGACGGAGGTATTTGCCCTGTTCAAGCGCTGTAATAAATATATTGATGAGACCGAGCCCTGGGTGCTTGCAAAGGACCCGGAGAAAGCAGACAGGCTGTCCACAGTGCTGTATAATCTGGTGGAAAGCATCATCATCGGCGCTTCCGTTCTGGAGCCTTTTATGCCGGAGACTGCGGGGAAGATAGCCGCTCAGCTGAATATGTCCCTGAGGAGTTTTGAGCAGCTTGCGGATTTTGGGCTTTTGGCTGACGAACACAAGATTACCGATAAGCCGGAGATTCTTTTTGCAAGGCTGGATATGAAGGAAGTGGAGAAGAAAGAGGAGGAAGTTCTGGCAGCCATGCAGACGGCAGCTCAGGCGGCGAATGCGGCAGAAGGCGCAGGGGATGCGGGGAAGCAGGCCGGGGGGCAGGAGGCCGAAGCCGGTGCACGGGCAGTGATTGATCCGGAACCCAAGCCGGAGATTTCCTATGACGATTTTGCAAAGCTGCAGTTCCAGGTGGGAGAAATCATTGCCTGCGAGGCGGTTCCCAAGTCGAAGAAGCTGCTCTGCAGCCAGGTGAAGATAGGCAGTCAGGTGAAGCAGATTGTATCCGGCATTAAGGCCCATTATACGCCTGAGGAAATGGTGGGCAAGAAGGTCATGGTGCTGGTGAATTTGAAGCCTGCGAAGCTGGCGGGCGTAATGTCCGAGGGGATGCTGCTGTGTGCCGGGGATGCGGAGGGCAATCTGGCATTGGTGAAGCCTGAAAAGGAGATGCCGTCAGGGGCGGAAATCGCCTGAGGACGGGAGGCCGCTTCGGCGGAAGTCCGGAAGGATGCTGTGATAGGCAGAGAGCGTTATACTCGTGAACGCATTTCACTGCCGCTTTCTGCTCTGGATTGCTGACGCGTTCACTCGTTATACTGCGCAGACGGCAATTACCTGCGTTTTTTGGGTATAACAAGAGGAGGCTCTGTCCTGACGGAAGCAGGCCGAAAAGGGGAATCCGCCATGGAAGAGCCGGAGAAACAGATGTTGCTGGAGGCAGTGTGTATGAAAAAAGAGGAATTCTATTTTGATTCCGGGAAGTATAAGCTGCACGGAGTGCGATATACTCCGGACGAGGGGCAGGAGGTCCGCTGTGTTTTGCAGATTGTTCACGGCATGGCGGAGTACGTGGAGCGGTATGAGGAATTTGCCTCATTTCTCACGGAAAAGGGGTTCGTGGTGACCGGAGAAGACCATCTGGGCCATGGAAAATCCGTGGGAAAAAAGGGAAAACAGGGGTATTTCTGTGAACAGGACCCTGCCACGGCCCTTGTGGAAAATGTTCATCGGCTGCGAGAACTGACCAGGGAACTGTATAAAGACGTGCCCTATGTCGTGATGGGGCACAGCATGGGTTCTTTTATCACCAGAAATTATATGTTCCGCCACGGGAAAGGCCTGGCCGGCGTAGTCATCATGGGCACCGGGATGGAGCCGCTTATGACTGTGAGGGCGGCGAAGGCGGTGACGGCCGTGCAGAAACTGTTTTTCGGGAGCAGGCACACCAGCAGGCTGGTTGACAGGCTGGCTTTCGGCGTTTACAATAAAAAGATAGAACATCCCAGGACGGATTTTGACTGGCTGAGCCGTGACGAAAGCAGGGTGGATCAGTATATGGCGGATTCACAGTGCGGTTTCGTATTTACGGTAAATGGCTTTGAAGCCCTCTTTGAACTGATTTCCAGGCTGTACCGGAGAGAGAACCTGGCACTCATTCCGAAGGAACTGCCGGTTTATGTGGTTTCAGGGACTGCTGATCCTGTGGGAGGATACGGAGACGGGGTGAAGAAAGCGTACCGTTCCCTGAAGGAGGCTGGGGTGAAAAGCGTGGAGTTAAAGCTGTACAAGGGAGGCAGGCATGAACTGCTGAACGAGACCAACAGGGATGAAGTAATGAAGGGAATCTGTCAATGGATAGAGACGGCAGTCCTGAGAAAAAAGTCGTAACATATACTCGTGAGCGCATTTATTCGCCGATTTCCTGCTCTGCATCATAGATTCAAAGAGTTGATTCTATGATTCTAAGGACATTACAGATGCACTCGCTCGCAATACATTTACGTTGGCAAATGTTTTCCATAATGAGTATAAATTCGTTCCGGCGAAATAATACCATGCCTGCTGCGTGACATGAAGCGAAATACAACAGGGCATGGCATGAACGGAGTGGTGTAGTGGATATAAGAAGGATGGTGCGGATGCCCTATGAGGTCAGATGGGCCAGAGCGGAAGAATGGACCCCGACCATAAGGATGATTTGGGCGACTTTTGTGAAATATGAAGGAAGGGACTATACGGAAGAGGGCATCAGGAATTTTTTTGAATTCATTACGGATGAAGAGCTTTACAGTTCCTTTTTGAAAGGGGAGTACCGCCTGATGGTGGCATTGGACGGCGAAAAGATTATCGGTGCGGGGTCTGTCAGGGATAAAAATCGGCTGTCGCTTTTGTTTGTTGATGAGGCATATCAGCGCAGAGGGGTTGGAAGCACAATCCTCATGAAGCTTTGCAACTATCTGAAGGCAGAAGCCGGAGAGCGGTATATGTCCCTGCAGGCGGCACCATACGCGGTAAATTTTTACAGGAAACAAGGATTTCGTGCGGTGCATCCGGAAGTGGAGTTTTCGGGCATTCGCGTGACGCCCATGGAAAAAGTGTTTTGAGAACAGAAAGGTGTGGTATTCATATGAAGTTTTTTGATTTGGAGAGTCCGTTGATGCAGGCACTGAATAAGGTGGCTGATCTGTTGATACTGAACATCCTGACAGTGTTCTGCTGTATTCCCATCGTCACCGTAGGCGCGTCCATGACGGCGATGCACTATGTGGCGCTGAAGATGGCCAGAAATGAAGAGTGCTATATCGCAAGGGATTTCTTCAAGTCCTTTAAGCTGAATTTAAAACAGGGGACGGCAATCTGGCTTATTGAGTTGTTCGTTATCGTGGTATTGGTGGGCGATTTTCTGATCATGAGCAGAACCGACATGTCTTTCGGCAATGTGATCAAGGTTATTCTGACTGTAGTTGCATTTCTGGCGTTGTTTACTTTCACATTTGTGTTTCCTGTGCTGGCTAAATTTGAAAATACGGTGATGCGTACTATCAAGAACGCATTTTTCATCGGTGTGCTGCAGTTTCCGAAGACGATTGCCATGATGATTCTCTCGGTGCTGCCGATACCGTTGTTTCTCTTCTTTCCTCAGATCACACCCATCATATTCCTGTTCGGTCTGACGGCTCCGGCATGGCTTTCCGCAAAAATGTATTCCGGTTATTTCAGGAAGCTTGAGGAGCAGATCAGAGAGGCAAATGCCCCGGCAGAGGGAGAGAGGCCGGAAGAAGGAGAGGATGAGAGGATTTTCAGGGATGAGTTGGATGAAAGTCTGATTGACGATACTCATATCAGCTGAGAGGGAGAGAATCGGGCATTGGCTTACATTTGGAATATAGTAGTCAGAATTGTGCAGAATGCTTAAAAATTAAAACAAAAATATGCATTACGACGGAAAAAATAAAATATGTCCAAGTTTATAAGCATTATTAACAATCTGTTCAAAAATCTTTGTGAAATAGTGGCATGGCGTAAATCCGTATTTTTCGGTATACTGTTTTCAGGTGAGGCGATGATGCATCATCGTAAAAAAGCGAAAAGTAAATTAACATGTTAAACGTGAAAGGAGTTTTCAGTTATGGCAAGTTTATCTTTAAAGAATGTCTGCAAGGTGTATCCGAACGGTTTTGAGGCGGTTAAGGATTTCAATCTGCAGATAGCAGACAAGGAATTCATCATCTTCGTAGGACCTTCTGGATGCGGTAAGTCCACAACGCTTCGTATGATCGCTGGTCTGGAAGATATCTCTTCCGGTGAACTGAAGATTGGCGACAGGGTTGTTAACGATGTAGAGCCCAAGGATCGTGATATCGCAATGGTATTCCAGAACTACGCTCTGTATCCTCATATGTCAGTATATGACAATATGGCGTTTGGTCTGAAGCTGAGAAAAGTGCCGAAGGATCAGATTGATAAGATGGTAAAAGAAGCAGCCAAGATTCTTGACCTGACTCCGCTCCTTGAGCGTAAGCCGAAGGCTCTGTCCGGTGGTCAGAGACAGCGTGTTGCCATGGGCCGTGCTATTGTGCGTAATCCTAAGGTATTCCTTATGGATGAGCCTCTTTCCAACCTGGATGCCAAGCTGCGTGTACAGATGCGTATCGAGATTGCAAAGCTGCATCAGAGACTGGGCACCACCATCATCTATGTTACGCATGACCAGACAGAGGCTATGACCCTTGGTACCAGAATCGTCGTTATGAAGGACGGTGTTATCCAGCAGGTAGATACCCCTCAGAATCTGTATGACAGGCCTCAGAACCTGTTCGTTGCAGGATTCATGGGATCTCCTCAGATGAACTTCCTGGATGCAAAGGTTAAGGTTACCGGCAATATTGCAAACCTGGAGATCGCAGGACACAGCATCGCTCTTCCTGAAGCGAAATCCAAGAAGATTATCGCCGGCGGCTATGACGGAAAGGTTGTTACATTCGGTATCCGTCCCGAGAGCGTTGATGATGATCCTGAATTCCTTGCAAAATGTGATCCCAAGTGCGTATTCGAGTCTTCCGTAAGAGTATACGAGTTGCTCGGCGCAGAAGTATTCCTCTACTTTGATCTGGGCGATTTCCCTATCACTGCAAGGGTTGCTCCCAGCACAAAGTCAAGACCCGGTGATCCTATCAAGTTCTCATTTGACATTGATAAGATTCATGTATTCGATAAGGAAACGGAGCAGATCATTACAAATTAGTAAATTTACATCAGGGGGTGCTGGTAAGGCATCCCCTTTTTGAGAATGCGGTTGCCATTCACGGCCTGCCTGCAAGTGGCAACAACAGGTACCGTCGCTTAGGGACGGAGAAGAAAGGTATGAGAGCAGAATGATTTCAAGTCAGACAATTCAGATCAGTATAGATGAGCTGAAAGCCATCACTAAAGTGGATTTGTGCGTATACGATTTAATGGGGGCGCCGGTTGCGTCGACCTCACCGCAGTTTGATATTACAGCCGACTTGATAAGCGGCTTTGCTTATTCGCCTGCGGACAGCCAGGTGATCGGTGTCCATCATCTTCTGAAGATTATGGATGAAGGAGAACTGTTGTATATCCTGGTTGCAAGGGGAACCAGTGAGGATGTCTATATGATAGGCAAGATTGCAGTGTGTCAGCTGCAGAACCTTATCATCGCATACAAAGAGAGATTTGACAGGAATAATTTCTTCCAGAATCTGCTGCTTGACAATCTGCTTTTGGTAGATATATACAACAGGGCTAAAAAACTCCATATAGAAGCATCTGTGCCCAGGGCAGTTTTCCTGGTGGAGACCTATCTGGAGAAAGACGGAATTGTAATGGAACTGCTGCGGGGGATGTTTTCCAGCCATACAGGCGATTACATTACGGCAGTGGATGAGAGCAGCGTCATTCTGATTAAGGCGCTGGAGACGGATTATACAAATGATGCCCTGATGGAAGTGGCAGATACCATTGTGGCGATGATGAATGCGGAAGCCATGCTGAATGTGAAGGTTTCCTTTGGTACAGTGGTGCAGGAACTGAAGGATGTGTCGAAATCCTACAAGGAAGCCAAGATGGCGCTTGATGTAGGGAAGATTTTCTATGCGGAGAAGCGGACCATTGCATACAGTACGCTGGGAATCGGGCGACTGATTTATCAGCTGCCTGTGAATCTGTGCAAGATTTTCATTGAGGAGATTTTTGGAGACAATGTGCCTTATGACCTGGACGATGAGACTCTTACCACGATTAACAAATTCTTTGAGAACAACCTGAATGTCTCAGAGACTTCCAGACAGCTTTTCGTACACCGGAATACGTTGGTGTACCGCATTGAGAAGCTGCAGAAGAGTATGGGGTTGGATTTGCGTAATTTCGATGACGCTTTGACGTTCAAGATTGCGCTGATGGTAGTGAATTATATGAAGTATCTGGACAGTATCGGATATTAGGGATTCAGCAGCATAATTTTGTGCGGCAGGACAAAATTTTGGTTCCGGCCTGTAAGGGTTGGGAATTCGAATGTAAACAGATGACAGAACAGAATGGGAGCCGGGAAGAAATTCCTGAGCTCCTTTTTGTATTCAGAACCGTCAGAATTTGCCGGGCTGTCTATGCCGGGAGGGTGGCTGGCGGTATTTTGCTGTACATTTTTGGCAAATGTTTTCGATGATGAGTATAGATTGTTCATCGGTGATTTGAGATAGCCGGCAAATGTTTCGGGCTTTGAGAATAAATTTGGAATAAGTAAGACAACCCCCTGAATATATTTAGATGGAAACTTTAGAGGCGGGAGCAGCGGAATGAAAATTTTGAGACAGTCGGGGGTATTATCATGTATTATGAGAGGAAAATAAAGTATCTGGACTATTATGAAAGAGGCGAGAGAATCAGGGGTGGCGGCCATGCGAAGTTGGAAGTAAGGGATGGCAGGCTGCGGATGGAACTGGCGGTGGCAGGGATGCATGCAACGGATTCTTTTTCGAGAGATATAAATTTATGTACGGAAAAGCGGGAATTTACAGTGGGAGCAATTGATATTTCAGAAGGAAGAGGAAGTTACAGGCAGCAGTGGAGCCGGCTGGAGAATATCGGAGGAAGTGGAATCAGCTATGAAGAACTGAGCGGAATCCGTATTCCGCTGGGTGCAGGACGGGAGATATCCTGCCATTGGCAGACACAGAATCATGACGGCAGGAGTAAGCAGAATCCCGGGAATGGGGAGATAAGGGCTGCAGAGAATGGTGACGGGAAGAGTGTTATTTTTGACAGAGGTGCAGGAGGCATGGCAGGGGCTGCAGATAAGGAGAAGAAAGATATTGTCGGGAGAGATGGAGGAGGGGGATTAGAGAGCCGAAGCGGTGAGGAGAGAGGAGGCATTGAGAGAGAAGCGTGGGTCGTGCCGGGGAGTGAGAGCAGAAATCGGGAAAGCCACATGGCGAATAGTGAAAGGAATATTGCAGAAAATCGAAGCATAGACGGGGGAAACTACTTTGAGAGAGGGGA
This sequence comes from uncultured Acetatifactor sp., assembly GCA_910586775.1. Lineage (GTDB taxonomy): Bacteria > Bacillota > Clostridia > Lachnospirales > Lachnospiraceae > Acetatifactor. The sequence goes on from CAJUJN010000064.1 coordinate 8,624, forward strand.
GAGCGACATAGCAGGGAGTCCGAGAGGGAATGTGAGAAACAACCTTGAGAGAGGGGAGAGCGATATAGCAGGGAATCCGAGAGGGAATGTGAGAAACAACCTTGAGAGAGGGGAGAACGATATAGCAGAGAGTCGAAGCATGAGTGGAGAAAGGAATTTTGAGAGAGAAGCGGGGAGTATGCGGGAGATTTCAAAGGAGGAAACAAGGAAGCGAAAGCCTGTAAAACTTCTGGAGAACAAATGGGCTCAGTTGTGGGCAATCTACCCTCATATAAAGCCCTTCAATGATGAGAGGGAATATATTTCCATTGGCCCTTCGGATTTTGTGCTGTTTCCGGAAGCATCCTATAAGATGGTGAACAACAGCTTTCTGCTTCATGGCTTTTATAATTACAACCATCTGCTCCTGGCAAGAGTGGAAAAGAGGGGAGAAGCCATGTACTACATAGGCGTGCCGGGCAATTTTTATGAGAAGGAGAAACAGGTAGCCATCATGTTCGGCTTTGAGAGTTTTGAATGTGCGGAGGAGCCTGCTCAGGCGGGGGATTTCGGTTATTACATGATGCGGACCGGGCTTTGATTATCAGGGACGTGGCAGCCGCTTCCGACGTCAGGGACGTGGCAGCCGTTTCCTGTGAAGGATGGCAGAAAGCAGGTTCCGACCGATTCTAACGGGTTCTGACCTGCCCGGGTCAGCTCATAGTCCCTCGCCGTCAAATTCGGGAATAAAGCTTTCGGCCGCTGTTTTGCCTTCCTGATAAAAGCCGTTTTCTATGCCGATTCTGTCTGCGAAGTCCAGTACCCGCCGATATTCTTCGGCAGTGACAGTTCTCCTCAGCATGGAGCGTTCAGGCTCCGGAAGCTGTGCCAGATGTTCGAGGGGCGTATATTGGTTCATGATACTGACATATATGTCATTTCCATAGGCGTCATGAAGATATCGCAGGATTCGCTTGGAATCGCCTGTCTGGCCGGGGAGAAGCAGGTGGCGGACGATGAGCCCTTTTTTCATCAGGCCGCTGTCCGGATTGACGACGGGTCTGCCGACCTGGCGGAACATTTCCGCAATAGCCAGTGAAGCTTTTTCAAAGTAATCGGGTGCATGGGAAAAGCGCCCGGCAAGTTCGGGAGAGCGGTATTTTAGGTCAGGCAGGTAGATGTCTGCAAGCCCTTCCAGCATGCGCAGGGAAGAGACCTCCTCGTAGGAGGAAGTATTGTATACAATGGGGACGGAGAGTCCCTGTTCTTTAGCCGCTTCGAGAGCGAGACATACCTGAGGAAGAAAGTGGCCGGCGGTGACCAGGTTAATATTTGCAGCGCCCTTTTCCTGCAATTCCAGGAAAATTTCGGTAAGGCGTTGGACGGATATGACCCGCCCGGCTTTTCCCAGGGCGATATTGTGATTCTGGCAGAAGACGCACCGGAGGCTGCAGCCGGAGAAAAATATGGCACCGGAGCCGAGTTTGCCTGAGATACAGGGTTCTTCCCAGAAATGCAGCGCAGCCCTTGCTGCGGTAATTTCGGCACCCTGACCGCAAAAACCCAAAGCTCCTGTCTGGCGGTCGGCATGGCATCGACGGGGGCACAGGGTGCAGTCATGCATGAATTTTTCTGCTTTTTCCGGAGTCATTTTCATATCAGGATGCATAGGTGTGGACCTCTGGGACATAATATATTGATTTTACATGGCTATATGCCGGGCGTTTCTTTTGTATGATAAGGTGTCTGTACACTGCACATCATGGAATGGCCGGGCAATATTAGAACGGCAATGGTATAACGAAGCATCAAATAAAAACCGTACATCCCAAAGCCCAAATACAACTCCACCCGGCTGCCTCACGGCACATGAGAGGTTCCGCTTAGTGCTGCTTTGTTCCCAACCTGACACGGTTCACGGATTCCCATTGCGTAAGACCGAATTTCATCACTGTATCGGACTTTAAAGATGTACGGCTTTATACAGTGTATCCTTTTCGGGGGATTTTGTCAAGGATAAAATATAGTGTTTTTTGAGGAACATTTTTGAGGAATCGTCTATGGGGCTGTCGGGAAATGGCATTCATTCACAATACATATTGTGGGAATGCAGTTATTTCCCGACAGCCTCTTTAAAAATGAAGTTAAGGGGGAGGTTTATTGCATTAAAAAGGAACCGTTGCTTCGGCAGATGATTCATCTATCCTGGCAACGGTCCCTTCAAATATGCTCAGATGCAAAATTGTGATTGCGTATCCTTACCTGGTAGGATCCTGGGAAGCAGCAGTTTTTGTCGCTTCAGTAGTGGTTGTCTTCTTTGCCTCCTCAGCCATCTTATCGAATTTCTCCATGACAGCATCGTAAGTACGTTGGGAAATATCGGGAAGGGAACGTCCCCATGTTGCTCCGGCTTTCTTGAAGCCTTTCTCGAAAGCAGCACGCATGTCTTCAATCTTATCAGGGTCACCGCCTGTGAGAGCCTTGGCGAAATCAATGATCCTGTCGGAAGTCTGTGCTACTCCCCAATAGCCGTCCTCGGCGATATCAGCCTGAGCCTGCTTTTTGGTGGCAGCGTCTACAGTGAAGTTCCCGCTGCTGAGGAAGGACCAGATATCGTTCGCCTTGCCGTAAGCGTTGGCCTGTCCGGTCATCATCTTCTCTACCAGGCTACGCAGCTGTGCGGTACGTGCGTCTGCGTCTGCCTTCAGCTTATTGATCAGATTTGTATCAGGCTTATAAGTAGTCTTCGCAGTGGAGGCTGTTTCATTAGAAGGCTCGTATACAGCGCCTGATTCAACAGTCGTGCTCTCTGCTTTGGTATTTTCGGTTGCGGTGTTTTCAGCTTTTACATTCTCAACAGTAGAATAGCTGTAGGCGGTTGCCGCCTGGTTTGATGTAACTCCATTTACACTCATAGTATCCTCCTTCTTGACACAATGTTATTCGATTTTACTGTCTGCCCCAAATCTGTGACAGTCTTTATATTCGTGAGCGCATTCATTTGCCAACTTTTGTTCTACGCTGCAGAGGCGCTCACTCGTTATATAGACAAGTCATTTTTGCCGCGCGGGTTCCGCAGGCAGATTTCGGACGTTTGCAGTAAAACCTATCTGCCTGCTTACAGGTACTGCAGGCGCATCATCCATGATTATACTAGTTATTTCGGCAGATATGATGGAAATATTTACCCATGTTCCGTATTTTTTGCGTCTTTCTAAGTTTCTGCCGAGGCGTCGGGGCGAACGGGAGGCTCTAAGAGACATGCCTGACGGTCTATCCGGACAGTGATATCCATGGAACATTCGGAGACAGGGCTGCCGTTCGAAGTCAGTGAATATTTTATGTGGATTTTCAATACCCCTTCCGTACGGGACACGTCCAGAGAATGCGTGGAAATTCCCATTTTCAGGCAGCCGCAGGGGGTGGCGTAGTCCGTTATGTATTCTTTGCCCTGCTCGAAAAGCATTCGTGCACTGATGCTGCCGCGCCGGGACAGTTCCAGGACGGAATTCTTCAGCTTGACGATATTTTTGATGACAGTGTCTCCGCCGTCATAGACTTCCTCATAGAAAATGTAGCAACTGCCGTTTTTTTCAAAATATTCCGCAGCACCGCTGTGTTCTGTAACGGCGGTTTCACCGGTTCCGTCCTTCTGGCGGCCGGTCAGAGTGAGATGTGCGTTTACAGCCATGGAAATCTCCTTAATATTTCTCTATATGAATCGTCTTCGCGGACAGAATCCCGTATTTGATGATGGAATTAGCAAAGGTCATGAACTTCTCCGCCTTATCGCTGACATAGAACTGATACCGGTTGCTGCCAAGCTTTGGAGGCTCATCGTTGAGCAGGTTCATTTTGTCCAGCATGCGCCGCAGTTCCTGAGCCGTCTCATAGGCCGGATTTACCAGAGTGACCTTGGGACCCATGATTTTGCCCAGGGTGGAGCGGATGAGGGGATAGTGGGTGCAGCCAAGAATCAGGGTATCAATGTCGATGTCTATGAGTTCGGTCAGATAGCGCCTGGCAATCTCGTCCGTTACCGGGTCTTCCAACAGACCTTCTTCCACCAGCGGGACGAAGAGCGGGCAGGCTTTGCCGTAGATAGTCACGTTTTTATTCAGGTCCTGTATGTATTGGGTATAAATCTGACTGCCGATGGTAGCCTCTGTGGCAATGACGCCGATGCGTCCGTTCCTGGTGACTTCCGCAGCCATTCTTGCCCCGGGCTTTACCACGCCTATGATGGGGATATCACAGTCCCGCTCCAGCGCGTCCATTGCATAGGCGCTGGCGGTGTTGCATGCCACCACAATGGTCTTTACATGAAATGTTTTTAAAAACCGCACAATCTGTTCGGAAAACCGTGTAACTGTCTCCTGTGATTTGCTGCCGTAGGGAACCCGGGCAGTGTCTCCGAAATAGATGATTTTCTCATTGGGAATCTGACGCATGATTTCCCGTACAACAGTAAGGCCGCCCACACCGGAGTCAAATACGCCGATGGGGGCGTCCTTGCCTGACGGAACGACTGTGTTCCGTTTGTTATTCATATTCGCTTCCGTTCTTATCTCTGTCATGAAAAGCCTCCCATAATGAACTGATGTCCGTGAACAGCCGGCTGCGGAAGGAAATCTGGTCGGAATCCGCATTTAACAGGTCAAGAAAAAGGCTGCTGTCAAAACTCCATTTCAGGGGCTGCGTGCAGCTCCCGCCGTCTTCCTGTTCCATGCTGACTTTCACGGTGTCCGGTGTCAGAGTCAGCTCAGGATAGAGCAGTCCCCACCATCCCAGCGCCGCGCACAGGCCTGCAGTGATACGCAATCCAAGTCTTTTTTTATTCATAAAATACTCCTTGTTCTTTTTCAGGAGTATTGCCGGAGACGGCCGGGTTTATACCCGTGAGTGCATTTCTTTGCCGCTCTTTTGTCCCCATCGCGGAAGTGCGCACTGGTTATATATTTAAGTTGGCTGTGAATTTTTATGGTTCCGCTGGCTTTCCAGCCGTATCTGGCGGATGATTGCTTTCTTCTGGTTATCGATATGGGTTTTGGCAGCGCTGGCGGCGGTATCCTTGTCTTTGTCCACGATGCTCTGATAGATAATTCTATGCTCTTTGACCAGGGTTTCATGCTGGCTGCTGTCCTTGATGTATTCAAAACGATAGCGGTACATCTGCTCGGACAGATTGTTGACCAGCTGGATGAGACGTTGGTTGCCGGTTGCCTCTACAATGATGTCGTGGAGAGCCACATCCGCCTGGGCGATTTTTTTTGCATCTTTGGTGGCCACGCACTGCTCGAAATTGTCGCAGGCCTGCTTCAGGGATGCCAGCCCGTCTTCCGTAATGCGGTCACAGGCAAGTTCCGCGCAGAGGGCGTCAAGGGTGCGCCGGACCTCCAGCACATCATTCATGCTTTTTTCCGTAATCTGTGCCACCTCGGCGCCGCGCCGGGGAAACATAGTCACCAGTCCTTCCAGTTCCAGCCTGCGGATGGCTTCCCGGACAGGCGTGCGGCTCACCCCCAGTCTGTCGGCCAGATGAATCTCCATCAGACGCTCGCCGGGCTTCAGCTCCCCGGTGAGGATGGATTGACGTAATGTATAGAAGACCACATCCCGGAGTGGCAGATCCGGCTGTAAAGTATTCTGCATATTGTTACCTGTGCCTTTCCTGTAACATATTGGTTGTTAGGTTTTGCTGTAACCGTTCGGATGGACGGGGGCCATGAAGCAAATGCCGACATATTAAACCGCAGTCGTCAGAAATACCTGCTTTGCCAGGCCCGAATCGGCCATTGCCCGGTATGCGGATTCCGCAGCTGCCCGCTCCCGGAAAATGCCGAACACGGTGGGACCGCTGCCGCTCATGAGGCTGTTTTCCGCACCCAGACGGAACATTTGTTCTTTGATATCCGCAATCACCGGATACGCCGGAATCGTGACGGTTTCCAGTACATTTTCCATACGGGCCGTTATCCCGTCAAGCTGCCCGGCTTTGATTGCCGCTGTCATTCCGTTTATATCGGGATGGCGTGTGACGGCCTGCAGGTTCAGATGTTCATAGACATATTTTGTGGAAACACTGATGTCCGGTTTGGCAATCAGGATATGGCATGCCGGGATGGGCGGGAGAGGCGTCAGCTTTTCGCCGATTCCTTCCGCCAGGGCGGTGCCGCCCAGGATGCAGTAGGGTACATCCGCGCCGATGGCAGCGCCTTCTTCCATCAGTCTTTCGGCGGAGAGGCCCAGGCCGAACAGTATATTGATGCCTTTCATCGTGGCGGCAGCATCTGTACTTCCGCCTGCCAGGCCTGCGGCAATGGGAATATTCTTGCTCAGGCGGACGCGGAGTCCTGACGGGACGGAATATTTGTCAAACATGTATATCGCCGCTTTGTAAATCAGATTGTTTTTGTCCGTGGGAAGTTCTTCAGAATCGGTGAAGATGGTGACAGTATGCTCCGCTTTTTCAAAAGTAAGCTCGTCGTGGATGCCGATATTCTGCATGACCATTTTGACCTGATGGTAGCCGTCTGGCTGCCGCTTTACCACGTCCAGGCCCAGATTGATTTTGGCGTATGCTTTTGTCTGATATCTGTCCATATGTGCCTCCCCGGGAATTTTTTCTGGAAATTTCTGTTATATAAAACGTTAAAACCTATTGTACAAAATTATATACAATGTGGTTGTTTCCGTCAAGGTGGTTTCGGGTATTCGGATATTAAAATGATTTTATAGGCAGTTCTGAGGGGGAAAAACAGAAAAATTAACAAAAGAACCTCTGGACATGCAGGAATCATCATGATATAGTACCAATATAGGAACCAGAGCACATCAGGCGGCCTGACTTCCGCTTTCGGAGGGGCGAACCCTTCGGACATACGGAGAGGAGGGCGGGTAGAAAACAGCCGCAACTACTCACACTGGTAACGGCTGTATGTAATAAGCAGTTTGTGACTTGTTGTCAAGGTAGACCATGTGGCTCTGGATTTCGCTTTTCTGAGTCTGATGCAGCACATCTGAAGGTTGGATTCAGGCGTAAAAGAAAAACAGCAATTACAGCATGTTACAGTGATAAAGATGAATAATGAAGTATAAATTTTAAGACAACAGAGAGGTATATTCATGGAACAGAAATTCATCAAACCCCCGGTGGAAATCCGGTACAAAGAAGAACTGGAGGCGCTGAAAGCCTGTGACACGGGCAACCGCCCGGAGAACTGGCAGATGTCGCCCAAAGCGGTGCGTACTTTCATCCTGGGCAGCCCCAAACCAATTCAGTATGAAGGAAAAGAGATCACCATAGAGAAAAAGTATTTCGGCAACGATGCCCTGGTGGAGCGCTGCATCGTGACACTGGCGGGCAACCGGGGCCTGATGCTGGTGGGAGAGCCGGGTACGGCCAAAACCATGCTCTCGGAGTTTCTGTCCGCCGCCATCAGCGGCGTCAGCACCAATACCATCCAGGGGACGGCGGGAACCACGGAAGACATGATCAAGTATTCCTGGAACTATGCCCTGCTGCTGGCGAAGGGACCCAGCAGGGAGGCGCTGGTGCCCTCGCCGCTGTATGTGGGAATGGAGAAAGGCATTCTCACCAGGTTCGAGGAGATTACCAGAACCCCGGCGGAGATTCAGGACAGCCTCATCAGTGTGCTCAGCGACAAGGTGCTGAACGTGCCGGAGCTGGGGGACAGCGGATTCCTGTTTGCAAAACCCGGTTTCAACGTCATCGGCACGGCGAATACCAGGGACAAGGGCGTCAATGAGATGAGTAGCGCCCTGAAGCGGCGTTTCAATTTCGAGACGGTCATGCCTGTCCGCGAAGCGTCAATGGAAAAACGGATTATCATCAATGAAGTGAATAAACTGGCCCAGGAGAGTCATATCGCTGTGCAGGCAGACGAGGATGTGGCGGAAATCCTGGCGTCTACATACCATGAACTGAGGGAGGGCGTTTCCTCCTATGGGCACCGTATCGACAAGCCCTCGTCTGTGATGAGCACGGCGGAGGCTGTGTCCGTGTATTACCAGGCAATGATTACGGGATATTATTACGGGGACGGCACGCTTAGCATGGACAGTCTGGTGCAGACGCTTGTAGGCGCGGTCTCCAAGGAAAATAAGGACGACCTGGAGAAGGTGAAGGGGTATTTCAACACCGTAATCCGGGATAAGAGCGGCAAAGAAGGTGGGTTATGGAAAGAATATTACGAAGCCAGAAAATGGCTGAGATAGTCCTGCTTCCCGTCCGGCACCACAGCCCGGCCTGTGCATTTCATGTGAGCCGGGCCATTGAAGCGATTCGGCCCTCCGTCATCCTGGTGGAGGGGCCGGACAATGCCAATTCCCTGATCCCGGTGATGGTGCATGAGGACACCAAAGCGCCCTTTGCCATTTACTATTCCTACCATGACCAGTCGGCGCGGATTTCCGGGGAGAAGGAGCATTACAAATGCTATTATCCGTTTCTGGACTATTCGCCGGAGCTGGCGGCATTCCGTGTGGGAAAAAAGCTGGGGACCAGGACGGCTTTTATAGACCTGCCCTACGGGGATATCCTGGCGGCTTCTCAGGAGGGCAGGGGGCTGCTGAAGGCGGAGGAGGAGAAGAGCAATTACAATGACGATTATCTGTTGTCCCGGAACGAATATTTAAAGCAGCTTTGCGAGAGGACAGGGCTGCGCAGCTTTGATGAATTCTGGGAGAAATATTTCGAATTAAACGGGCTTGAAGAGACCGATGATAAATGGTTCGGCAATCTGCTGACCTATTGCGCGCTTGCCAGGAAAAACACGCCCCGGGAATCCATGGAAGAGGACGGGTGCCTTGCCCGGGAGCGGTTTATGGCGGAGCGGATTCAGGAGTATGGGGCGAAGCTGGCGGGGACGGAAGGAACGGTGCTGGCGGTCACCGGCGGGTTCCATACGCCGGGACTGAAGGCGCTGCTGAAGGGTGAAGACGAAGAAGCAGTCATTGCCGCAGTTCTGGCACAGCATAAGACGGAGAATGCAGAGAAAACGGAAGCCGCAGGTCTGGGAGCAGAAGCATTGCCGACTGTCGGGGTAAAAGCAGATGGGAATGCGGAAGCGGTATTGGCCGGCGGTGAAGCGGCGGAGGAGAAAAAAGCGGCGGAAGGCAGCGATGCGCCCGAAGGAAAAACAAAAGCTGCTGCCAGGAAAGAAACCGCGAAGGGGAGAGGCAAAAAGGACAAAGTCCCGGAAAAGGACCAGGGCGTCTACCTTATGCCCTGGTCCATGGAAGCCGCCGACGCCCTCAACGGATACGCCAGCGGCATGCCGTTTACCGGCTTTTACCAGAAGATCTGGGACGGGCTGCAGGAGACGGAAACGCCGTACAATGATGCGGTTTTGGATATGATAGTCACAGCCGGGAAGGAGACTAGGCGGAAGGAGGGATATCTCTCCACCTACGACGAAATCTGCGCCTGCGCCATGGCGAAAGGGCTTGCGGACATCCGGGGCAAGCGCCAGCCCGGGGCATATGAGTTGTTGGACGCGGTGCTGTCCTCTTTTGTGAAAGGGGAATATAATATCGCCACCGACGCTCCCATGCGCTTCCTGCGGAAAGCCATGACGGGGAATGCGGTGGGGGCACTGTGCCGTCAGGCGGATGTGCCGCCCATTATCCATGATTTTGAGGACCAGTGCCGGAAATTCGGAATCAAAACGGGTTCCACCCTGGAGGCGGAGGCTACTCTGTCGATTTTTTCAAATCCGAAGCACAGACTCTACAGCATGTTTCTCAACCGCATGAATTATCTGAAGACGGCTTTTGCCAGGAAAGTGAAGGGGCCGAATCTTCAGCTGAAGCGTGACAGGAATCTCATGCGGGAAATCTGGAAATATAAATGGAGCGTGCAGGTGAATTCCGCTCTGATTGAGGTGTCCGTCTATGGAGCCACCATTGAGGAAGCGGCCGTAAGCCTGGTGAAGGAAGCCCTGAAGAAGGAACTGGGGGCAAAGGAGAGCGCCGTTCTTCTGACGGAAGTGTTTGAGATGGGGCTGAGGGAGCAGATGCAGCCGGTTTTCGACAGGGTGCATGAACTGATGCTGGGGGACACCGATTTCTATTCTCTGGCGGAGGCCCTGAAATCCCTTCTGATGATGGAAGAGCTTGGCGGGCTGTACGGTTCCGAAATGAAGTTCGGCAGCCTGATTCATATCGGGTGCAGGAAGATGATATCTCTTCTTCCCGCGATGACGAAGATTAAGGATGAAGACCTGAACCAGTGCATGAATGCCCTGAAGCTGTTGTATCAGGTCACCGGACGGGAGGGCGAGCGCTTTGCCCAGGAGCGGGAAGACTATTACGATGTTTTGGGAAAGATGATTCGGGACGGGGAAATCCACGCGGGCCTGAACGGCTGCATCTACGGCATCTTATATGGAAGCGGCAGAGGGACGGCGGCGGAGGTGGAGGCTGCCTGCAAAGGGTACTTAAACGGAACCCGGGAGCAGCTTTTTTCCACGGCGCAGTTTTTCCGGGGGCTGTTCTTTACGGCAAGGGACCTGGTATTTATCGGGGATGATTTTATTAAAATGCTGGATGCGTTTTACGGACAGGTGACAGAGGAGGAATTCATGGAACTGCTTCCGGAATTGCGTATGGCATTTACCTATTTCACGCCCAGGGAGACGGATAAGATTGCCGCTGCGGCAGCGGGACTTCACGGAAAGGGCAGACAGGATATCATGGAACGGAAGGAAGTCTATCCGGACTGGTATGCTTACGGGAAAGAGATGGATGCTTATGTGAAGGAGCGGATGAATAATGGAGGACGCAGTTAAAAATTCGGACCAGGATTTGGTTTATGCAGGAGGATAAACAAAATGGCAGACGAACAGGAAATCTTAAATCGATGGAGGCTGGTTCTGGGGAAATATGCCTCAGGGCAGATATCATTTTCCGGCGGCGGTCTGAATTACATGGATATGGAAAACGTACTGGATTATCTCTATTCCAGAGAATACGGGGAAGAACAGGAAATCCGGAAAGACAGACAGGGCGGCAGCGACGGCTCCCAGCTTACCGTGCCCAGTTGGCTGCACCAGGTGAAGAAGCTGTTCCCGAAGCAGACGGTGGAGGTCCTGGAGCGCCACGCCCTGGAAAAATACGGCATGACGGAACTTCTCACGGACCCCGAGGTACTGCAGAAGCTGGAGCCGAATAAGGAACTCTTAAAGACCATACTGGAGCTGAAGCACATGATGAAAGGCGACGTGCTTCAGATGGCCAGGGAAATCGTGCGGAAAGTGGCGGAGGAGATTGCCCGCAGGCTGGAGCAGGAGGTCAGAGTCTCCTTCTTTGGGCAGATTAACCGCAATGCCAGCAGCCCGGTGAAGTCGGCCCGGAATCTGGACATGAAGAAAACCATCCGCATGAACCTGAAGAACTTTGACCAGGAAAATCAGCAGCTTGTACTGAAAAACGTATATTTCAATTCCAGGATGAAGAAGTATAACCAGTGGCGTGTCATCATCTGCGTGGACGAGAGCGGTTCCATGCTGGATTCCGTTATTCACAGCGCCATCATGGCGGGGATTTTTGCAAAATTGCCCATGCTGGATACAAAGCTGGTGATTTTCGATACCAATGTGGTGGATTTGAGCGGCTATGTGGATGACCCGGTGGAGACGCTGATGAGCGTCCAGCTGGGAGGCGGCACCAACATTGCGGGAGCATTGTCCTACTGTGAAGGACTTATCGATTTCCCGTTCAGGACGATGGTGGTGCTGGTTACGGACCTTTATGAGGGCGGCGGATATCAGAGGCTCTACAGTACCTCCAAGGGAATCATAGAGAGCGGGGCGAAGCTGGTGGTGCTCACCGCTCTGGATATGGATGCCAATCCCAACTATGACAGGAATGCGGCGACAGTCCTGGCGGACATGGGCGCTTTTGTAGGGGCAATGACGCCGGAAGAGCTGGCCGGGTGGATGGGGAAGATTATCGTATGATGACGGTAAGACATGGAAACCGAAACAAAACCTGTTGGCTGTGCCATGGGTGGAACAGTCAGGGAGGCCTGGAGAAAGGAAATGGAGGGAAAGTATTATATGAATATCAGATTGGATAATCTGCGGTTGGATCAGAGCATGGCTCGTACCGCTTCGAAAAAGAAAGCACTGAATGCTCTATTGGGAAACAATGCTCTCCAGAACAGGCGTGACGTTTTTGTGAGAAGCAGTAAAGAAAGCATTTGCTACAACACTTACTCCGCAGATGGGAAGGCGAAATATATATCAGATGATTTGCTTACGAAGATTAACGATTGGGATTTTATGATACAATCGGAAGGAAATGTGCATTTTTTGCCAAATGGAACGACATTTACTTCTGACCAGATTCCTTCGATAGACACATCTGGGCTGCAGGAGATCAAGGCAGTGGACAATTGCATGGATTTTGGTAAAAACCATTATTTTAAATATGTATCAGGAGATGGGCAGGAGCATTCTCTATACACGGGGAACCAATCGATAGGCTCCATTCTTTCGGAACAATTGAAAGGGGCACCTTATGATGGAACTCTGGAAAGATATGCCAGATTTTGGAATTATGTCAGTACTGCAGATGACACTGTTTATATGGGATTGACTTTTTCCCGAGGCGAAACGGAGGGATATTTGGTGGAGGCGGGTATCCAGCCTGGCTTTTTTACGGTGAAAATGGGGGAGACAGAAGTAAAACGTTTTTATACTACAAACAAGTATGCCGGTTCGATCCAAACCCAGGAACGATACGATTTCCGGTACCAGAGTATAACAGCCACCGGGCTTCTTCTTCATAAGTATGATCCAGGGAGTGTCTTTCGGATTCATGGGAAAGAATATGTGTTGAGTGAAAATCATACATTGGATATCCTGTATGGCGAGGATATCTATGATCTTGAATATCCACTCAAATCCTAAAAATTTTACCGGCAGGCTGTCTTCATCAATCGAATGAGTCCTGAATCAGCAATAGAAAAAAGCAATATAAAGAGTATAAATTGATTGGCGAAATGATTCGCCTGCGTAAAGCTGAAAAAAGAATTACATGGATATGGAAAACGTGCTGGATTATCTTTATTCCAGAGAATACGGGGAAGAGCAGGAAATCCGGAAAGACAGACAGGGCGGCGGCTACCAGAGGCTCTACAGCACTGCCAAGGGAATCATAGAAAGCGGGGCGAAGCTGGTGGTCCTCACCGCCCTGGATATGGATGCCAATCCGAATTACGACAGAAACGCGGCGGCAGTGTTGGCAGACATGGGCGCTTTCGTGGGTGCCATGACGCCGGAGGAGCTGGCCGGGTGGATTGGGAAGATGATTGCGTAAGTGTGGGAAAAACAAAACAGTATTCGTCCATACTGTCCATTGGAATTACAGACGCGGGAGAGGCTGGAATTTTATACCCAGGCATGTGCTATGGGCAGAAGCGGAACGGAAAAGGAGCGAAAGACTGTACAGGCAGAAGCGGAACCGGAAAAGGGGTGAAAGGCTGCACGGGCAGAGGCGGAGTTGGAAAAGGGGTGAAAGGCTGCACGGGCAGAGGCGGAGTTGGAAAAGGGGCGAAAGACTGCACGGACAGAAGCGGGACTGGAAAAGGAGTGAAAGCATGAGTATGGTTCAGATAACGGATATGGCAGGTGCCAGGCCGGAACATTCGACGGTCATTGTAAACTTTGTAGCAGCGGTAAGGGAACAACTGAGAAACAGCACATGCTACGTTTTTTCCGATAATGTGCAATACAGATGGCGGACAAAGGAGGGGGAGGAAAAAACGGTTATTCCCGATGCCTCTATCAACTGCCGTGTAAAAGCAAGGAAAGGCAATACATTCCTGGATATCCCGCGGTTTGTCATGGAAGTATTGAGTCCTTCCACGGAGAGTTATGACCGTGGGGAGAAAAAGGAGATATACAGGCAGCAGGAAATCGATGAGTACTGGATTGTAGACTGGGAAAAGAAAAGCATTGAAATTTACAACCTTGATTATGACGAAAACGGTGAACCACAGTATTATCTCTGGAAAAACATTTCAGAACATAATAAGGAAGAGTTGAAAATCGTGCATTTTCCCAGAATTGAGATTACCTTTGATAAAATATTTGACGAAGTAGACCTGGATTATTGAAGCCAGTCTGCCCTGCGAATTTTACCGGATTCTGTATGACAGGTACCGGGTCAGTCTGAATGGCAGTGTGCCGGAAGAAAATGACCATGGCGAGATATAAGCGTCAGTTAAAATGGTGAACTTCAAAAGATAAATTTCCGGTTGAATCTCTCAGGAAAATTTTATTGCAAAGTCTCACTGTATATGCTACGATAAGAACACTTCAGAAAATCTATTTTTCATGAATGGCAGCAGGCTGACAGCAACAGCCATATGCCATGTAGTAAAAGGGCTCTAAAAGAGTCCGAAATCCGGGCGTTTTGCCTGAAAGTATCCATTTATCAAGGAAGAGAGCAGGCAGACGCATAAAGGACAGCTGTCGTTTTTTATCTGCCTGTCAGAAAACAAGGAGGCTTTTTATGACAAAGACAGACAGAAGAAAACGCAGGAAAAAGGCACCGGCAGTTCTGGGGTTCTTTCTGAACTTTGGGTATAATTAATAAAAAAGACAGGTTTTATGCCTGT
>CAJUJN010000065.1 GCA_910586775.1 uncultured Acetatifactor sp.
GCCTTTCGTTCCCTGCATCCCAAAATAACAGAAAATCTGCCGATAAATTAAGTGAGGCTGAAACGGAAATCGGAGGTGATGAATTTTGAATATAGCAGTGGTCGATGATGAGGATGCCACCAGAGAGCAGATTGGCGGATTCATAAAAAACGGAATCCCGGTTTTATATAAGCAGTTTTGCCATGGGGGAAGGACTGCTTGCGGCAGAAAAGAAATTTGACATTATTTTCCTCGACATACAGATGGAGGGCATGGGCGGCAACGAGGCAGCGAGGAGCCTCCGACAGCTTGGGGATGGCTTTTACCGCTGCCACAGGGGGTATCTGGTCAACATGGCGCACATAGCCAGGTATGACAGTGACAGCATCTTCCTTTCCAGCGGCGAGAAGGTCTACCTGACGAGGAAGAAGCACAATGAGTTTGTAAAGGCGTATATGTGGTATCTGCAGAATGGAGGGGTGTCCTGTGTATGAAGTGGTGAATGGTCTGTTGGGAGTGCTTTCTGCCATGTTCCAGGGATGCTGCCTGCAGTATCCCAATGCGAGGAAGATTATCAAGGTATCTGATGAGATGAAGCAGCGCGTTTTTAACAGTGTGAAGGATGCATTTTACAAATACAATGGAATGTCCGGTGATAATGAGCCAGAGTTTGGAAGGAGGTGAAGGTCAGTATGGAATTTGACCGAGGAAGTTAGAGAAAATGTATTTATAAAGGAATGAACCGCTTGGACTTATTACGAGGGAGCAGGAGCGGCTCTGAACGACAGAGGAACCGCTATGACAAAATAATGGGAGGAGATTAAGAAAATGAATGTAAATGGAACAGGAGCAGGATACCCGGCGGCAGGGTATGAGACAAGAAGGACGGAAAGGAATGTGACGGGGAGGAATTACACCGACCAGATGTGCAGTATGGTTCCGGCAACACAGGCATCCGGCGGTACATTTGAGCTACATATTTCAAATGATAAGGACGGAAAGGCAATCGGATCAATGTGCGGGGCGGATTATTCCCTTACAGTCTACCAGCCGAAGGACTTTGACCCTGCGAACCCGGTATATAAAGTGAAGGTATGGGATAAAGGCGGAAATGTGACAGAACGTATGGTGGATGTATCGAAAGTTGACACAGCGGGCAGCGACTATATTGATATGTTTGCATATTCCAGCCATTTATCTGCAAGCGGTAAATGTCAGGGCGCACAGTCGGCTTTTATCAGGGCAGGGGCAAATCAGTATGGCGCTGACAACAGGACACATGATGACCTGTTCGGGATGAAAGACTGGATCAGCGTTTTAAAGGATGCTATGCAGACGCAGTATGATGCCGGGAATTTGAAAGGATATCTGGACTACAAGCAGTTTTGGGATTTTCTCGATAATGAGTAAGCTATTCCCCGCCCCTATATCCCCGATAAAAGCAGGCATCCCCGGCTTTCCGGCAGACTGGGGAATCGGGGAGCAGGAAGAAAAGTGAAGATATGGGAAAGGGAGCGGGCAGCGTATCTATTATAGGCGGGGCGGACGGGCCGACAAGTATTTTTATTGTCGGAAAAGGAGGTAAGGTAAAGCTAACTACATACAGAATTATTTCCGAAAATTAAAAAGGGACAGAGTAAAAAAGCGGATTACCGCCAATCCCCATACGCTGGAGGAAGTAGACGGCCCATTCAGCAGGGATAAGAAAACCATGAAATTGCAAAATCTTTTCCGATTTATCCGGGTTAGGGCATATGATGAATTTTGGCTTTACAAATTTCGAAATGTAATATATACTGGAAATATCAGGAGGAAAGAGATGACAGGGCGACTTGGCATATCCACAGTAAACCCGATGGATTGGGCCATATCACCAGGCATGAATGTCTGGAGGTGTTATTGCGGATACACGCAAGGCGTACCGCCTTTGGGAAGCGGGTTTGGCGTACAGCGGTCAAAGTAATTATCCTGATTACCTGGGATTTGGTGCAAGAGAGCACGAAGCGTCTTGTGGTGCCGCAGAGTGCGGTTTCAGGACTTTCACAGAAAGATATAAGGAGAAAAGCAAAGACAGGCAGCCGTATCATGCGGTGCGCTTTGTCAAAAAGCATCAGGCCGGAATAAAATTAAAAAAATTTTTGAAAACGGGGTCGGCGCAGAAAGGAACTGTATACAGGATATAGTGAAGCGGAAAGATAGTATACTATATGTTGTGACATGTTTTCCGGAGCGATGACTCCATTTGCGTCTTCTCATGTCTTTTTCTCTTTTCAGGGTGTCAGAGAGTTGATGCGAATTATGCCCGGAACTCTTTCGATATCTCTGTGGGCGGCTGGCCAGGCAGCCGAAATGCTGTAGGAAGGTGACACTGTCTTCATTTGCAATGCGGTATGCCAGAGCTCATGAAGAAAGGAAGCACATGTATAAGTGGAGGCAAATATGAAGGCTGGCATATGTTATATTGTAGGGGCCGGAGAGAACTACGGTCTGGATTTTAAGCCGGAGGACGAAGATTTTGTCCTTGCTGTGGATGCCGGATATCGTTTTCTGGAGGGGAAAGAGAGCCGGGTGAATCTGGTGCTCGGCGACTATGACAGTCTCCGTTACATTCCACGGCATCCGAATGTCATTGTCCTGAAGCCGGAAAAGGATGACACAGATATGCGGGCGGCCCTCCGTGAGGGAATCCGGGCGGGATACGAACGTTTCTGCATCTACTGCGGAACGGGGGGCCGTCTGGACCACACAATCGCAAATCTTCAGTTGTTGGCGGAACTGGCCATGGAAGGAAAACAGGGATTTCTGTTTGACAGGAACAGTGTTGTAACAGCAATCACAGATAAATCACTGACTTTTCCGGGAGGAACATCCGGTTATGTATCCGTTTTTTCCCATACGGAACAATCTGTGGGAGTATACCTGCATGGGCTGAAATACAGGTTGGAAGATGCGGTTCTTACCAGCACTTATCCGCTCGGTGTCAGCAATGAATTTACCGGTGAAGAAAGCCGCATCACCGTAAGAAAGGGAACTTTGCTGGTCTTTTTTCCAAGGGGAATGCCCATGCCGGAGTTTTGCTGAACTGCGGCCGGAAGGCAGGAGTATGCCATAGTATGAAAGGTGGTGAAGTATGGGGGAAGCGGAAGAAAAGAAAGCAGTACCTGGTCTGGAACAGGATTTGGATCGGAATACGGATGTAGAGACACTGATAGAATTGTTGGACGGCTGTACCCAGGCGGGAGAGAGCCGCATTAAAGTGAATGTAGTGGATGGGAATGGATGCGTCCTGTCCCGGCAGTATCACCACGGACGCTGTGACATCGGAAGCCCCTGGGCCTGCGGAATGGCTTTTGATATGCTTGAATGACGTAGCAGTAACCTGTGAGGGGGATTGGATGTTTGGGCAGACGGTCTGGAAAAAATTGTTTTAGTTGTTTACACGGGCAGATATTTTGTGTATAATGTAAACTCACCTTTTTGAGGGAGAAGATTTCATCAATCTATGGCTTTTATGAGAGAGGATAC
The DNA here is from genome assembly GCA_910586775.1 of uncultured Acetatifactor sp. GTDB lineage: Bacteria > Bacillota > Clostridia > Lachnospirales > Lachnospiraceae > Acetatifactor. The sequence continues at coordinate 3,505 of CAJUJN010000065.1, forward strand.
TTCAACGATTGAATGCATCTTTTGAGGGAGGATACTTCATCTAAATTTGAGGGAGGATACTTCATCTGATTGAAGGCATCTATTGAGGGAGGATGCTCCAACAATTGAAGGCATCTATTGAGGGATGCGACTACATCAATGGAAGGTATGAAAATTGGGAGGACAAAAGCATGAAACGAAAAATCGCATTTCTACTGGCAGTTGTTCTGATTGTCAGTGCAGGTTTCATGGCATATGCCACAGGATCTGAAAGCGAGGGAGCGGCAACGACAGCTACACAGTCGGGGGCGCAGCGGGGAGAGACAGAAGACCAGGCATTGCCGGAAGGCATCCGGGGGGCGGCTGTGACGGGAACTGTGCAGAACCCTGAAACTGGAGGAGAAGCTGGGGGAGCTGCTGAAGGACAGAATTCTGCAGCACCTCAGAATCTGTCAGGCCTGGAAGAGATACAGGTTCCTATAAATACGCAGGAGCTGTCGAATTCGACAGGCACGCAGACACCCGAAGATACGCAGGGGGCAGCTGAGCCGGAAGGTACGCAGGAACCGACAGCCGTGCAGAAGCCTGGAAATACGCAGGAGCCGACAGCTGTGCAGAAGCCTGGAAATACGCAGGAGCCGACAGCTGTGCAGAAGCCCGGAAATATGCAGGAGCCGACAGTGACACAGCAGCCCGGAAGTAGTCCGGATGTGCAAGGTGTTTCAGGAACCCAGCCTTCCGGCAATGCGGAAGGGATTCCTGTATCGGGAGGAGATGCAGAAGCCCGGCTGCCGGAAGAAGGTGTCACAGGCAACAAGGCAGAAGGGACAGTGCCTATCGGCGATATCGGACAGGTGGATGTGGCCATAGGAGCAGCATTGAGTTTTGACCAGAGTATAAATTTTGCAGTAAAACTGGAGAATCCGGCAATCGGAACCAAGTCAGGGACGATTACGGTGGGCGGCATCAGTGAGGGTGAGGGCAAGGTTCGCTTTGACAGCCTTCCGGATGGCGAATATGTTTTGACGGTATCAGCGGAAGGATTTGCTACATACACCCAAAGTGTCCGTGTAGCCGGCAAAGCATATGCCATAAAACTGATGACAGGATTCCTGAAAGGGATAGACTATGTGAAGGGAATTGCACATCCCGGTGTCCTGGTGCTTGGAGATGTGGCAGGCAATGACGGGATAGTAAACGCGGCAGATGTGAATGCCATGGTAGATGCCATTGACCAGAGGCTTACCCCCGACCAGAGAGATTTAAACCGTGACGGACGGATAGACCTGGTAGACCTGGAGTTTTTTGCAAAGACTTATAATGTACCTGCCCATATAGACATGCAGGCGGGTGTGGAGCAGTCTGTTTCCAGAGCGGTCATTACGCCCAGCGCAGGAGCCGGAACCCAGGTTGAAGGCAATCTGGAGTCTTTGCTGGAAGACAGCGGAAGCATTACATTGAAGCAGGTGTCGGGAGAACCTATTTCGGAGGAGCATCCTGTAGCTGTGGATTTTGAATTTGGCGGAGTGGAAGCTGCTGCAGAGATGGACGGCATCATCATAGCAAGTAAAAATGAGAATCCGATTACAAGCGGTGCAGTCAAGGTGACTTATGTGGACGAGAACGGGATTGAGCGGTTAGTAAAGAAAACGTTCTCGGTGGACGAGAACGGCGGTATCACACTACTGCTGCAGGAATCCGATGTTACGGCGCAGCGGGATGCGCAGGGAAACATAAGGCTTTCCCTTGGCAGCCAGGTGGCAGTGAAGCGGGTGACTCTGCTCATCACGGGAATGCGGAAAAGCAACGAGTTGGCAGAGATTACCAAAGTCGAATTCGTAAACGGAATGGCGGAAAGAATTCCTGAGCCGGAGATGGATGTTCCGAAGAACCTGAAGGCAGAGGCAGGGAGTCAGAAGATCAGCCTGAGTTGGGATCCGTGCGTGAATGTTACCGGATATGAAGTATCTATTCGGCAGGGAGAATATGAGGAGACTATGATGGTTGTCGGCAATGCCCTGGATATTGTTTCCTTTAACAGGGATAAGCTGACCAATTATCTGGAATACCAGCTGAAAGTGCAGGCCGTCAACGGTACATGGCGCAGCGGATACGGCGAAACGGTGACGGCAATACCGACGCCCAACGGACCGCCTGACCCGCCTGACAATGTAAATGCGGCAGGGCAGTTCAAGAGCATCATTGTGTCATGGAAGGATATGGACGATACCGTTTCCTATAATGTGTATTTCAAGGCAAAGGAAAGCGGAGACAACGCATATCAGAAGATTGCAAGCGAGATTCCGGAAAACAGATTTACAATAACCGGACTGGAAGATTTGACATCGTATAATGTTTATGTGACGGGTGTAAATGAGATAGGCGAGAGCCGTCCTTCCGTTGTGGCACTGGCTACGACTACTGATGCAGAAGAGGCGGTTATGCCCAGGTATAAGCTGATCAATACCGGAGAGAGCGGACAGAAGGGAGCGCATATTATCAGTGCTGCCAAAGGCGGAGAAATCTCGATGGTTGACAGTTCGCTGGATACGGAAGCCGGTACCGCATGGGGAACCGTTGATCATGAGCCGGCATCTCATGGCTATGCAGGTACCTGGGATACAGGCGGATATAATGCGTTGGGGAATCATGGGCTGAAGTTTGAGTTTGATGAAGCCTATATGATAGACCGTTTTGCGTTCCATGATGTGACGTCCAGAGATACGGGATACGTCTACGCACAGGTTCGTTACTGGGATGAAAACGGAGTACAGACGGATGTTGCAGGTGTATCCATGCAAAGACTGGCAGATGCAGACGGGCGTACTTACTATCTGGTGAAGCTTCCGGAGGCAGTGAAGGCAAAACAGATTCAGTTTGGTATTGCAAGAGGAAGCGCCTCCGGTACAATTACAATTTCCGAGGTTTACTTCTATTATTATGACTCTGTGTTCGACGACATTATGGCGCTGTATCAGGATGATCTGCATGTAGTCTTGAAGCCGGATGTGACACAAAGCATGATAGATGACCTGAGAAAGCGTATCAACACCGTAGATGAAGTAAGCGGAGAACTGCATCCTGACTATGAGATGTTGGAGCGAGAACTGAAGAATGCGGAAGATATACTGAATGCAGTGAATCTGACCGAACCTGTCAGGATTCACAGTACAATTACTGCCGCGAATGACGGCGGAAAGAAATTCGGCGGATTAAATGCATGGCAGCCTCTCGGCGTGACGGCAGCGGCACAGGATAAGATTGTGGTCTATGTCGGGCATAACACAAAGAAAACGGGAGAGAGTACGAACCTGCAGCTGGTTGCCACGCAGTACAATTCCGAAGCCAGTGCCATGTTCAAAACGGTACAGACGCTGAAAATAGGAGCAAATGAAATTACGGTTCCGAAGATATGGTCCCTGGACTATGAGTCCGGCGGTGCCCTGTATGTCCAGTACACAGGAAATAAAGCAAATGACCAGTACGCAGTCCGTGTCAGCGGCGGTGTGCAGGTACCCATACTTGATCTGTACAAGGTGACGGATGAGGCCGAAAGACTGGCAAAGACAGTGGAGTATATTGAGAAGCTGGGAACCTATGTGAGTCAGATAGAAGAGGTTCACGAGAGAGAGCATTATTATTCCACAAATCCTCTGATGAAGCAGCGCGACTTTGATAACCAGACCTGTATCCTGGGCGCTACCGATATTATGTTGGATACCATGATGTTCTCACTGCCGGCACAGCAAATCTGGGCAGGTTCGGCAGCCAACGGCACCAGTACGGAGGAAAGAGCCAGGACACTCCTGGGGTCCATGGATTCCATGGAGAAGATGATGTATCTGTTCTACCAGCATAAGGGACTGAATGCCGATGCAACTGCCAATGTGGATAAGATTCCTGCCTGCCATCAGAATATCCGCTACCAGAGAATGTTTGCCAAGGCGTTTATGTATGCTTCCGGCAATCATATCGGAATAGGCTGGGGTTCGGCTGCAGGTATGGCATCCTCGCCTTCCGTTGTTTTCGATGAGAAGGGAAGGTGGCAGTCCGGTCATTACTTTGGCTGGGGTATTGCCCATGAGATAGGACACTGTATCAATCAGGGAGATTATGCCGTAGCCGAGATAACCAACAATTATTTTGCAGTTCTGGCTCAGGCCAGGGAGACAAATGACAGCGTACGTTTCCAGTACAGCAATGTCTATGAGAAGGTGACCTCAGGAGCAAAGGGACCGGCTTCCAATGTATTTACACAGCTTGGAATGTACTGGCAGCTTCATCTGGCATATGACAACGGATATAATTACATGACTTATGAGAACTATGATGAGCAGCTGGCAAATCTGTTCTTTGCAAGGGTGGATACTTATTCCAGGACTCCGTCCAAAGCACCGGCACCCGGAGGTGTAGCGCTGACTATATCGGGAGACACCGACCAGAAGCTGATGCGCCTGAGCTGCGCGGCAGCGGAGAAGAATATTCTGGAGTTCTTCAGACGCTGGGGAATGACTCCGGATGCGGATACGATTGCGTATGCAGAGCAGTTTGAAGAAGAAACAAGGGCAATTTATTATGTCAACGATGAAGCAAGGGCATACCGCGTAGAAAACGGCGGCAGCAGCCTGAACAGGGCTGACGGGACGAAGGTGGATGTTGTAAGCGATGCCGTAACGGCTAAGTTGGTGGACAGCAACCGGATAGATATTAATCTGAGTTTCCAGAATATACCAGAAGAAGATGTGTTGGGATATGAGATTGTACGCTGTATGTACTCCGGCGGAGAAGTGACAGAGGAGCCGGTGGGATTTGCAACAGGCAGTACTTGCACATACAGCGACATAATAGCCACCGTTAATAACAGGACAGTGTTCTACAAGATTAAGCTGGTTGACAAGTATTTGTACTATTCTGCGGAAAAGGTACTGGCTCCGATTAAGATTGAACATGACGGAAGCCTGGATAAGACATCGTGGACAGTCACAACAAGTGATCTGACAGTTGAGGGAGAGACAGGAACGGGAAGCACAAATAATCTTCTGTACTGTGACCCGGAGAATGAGACTACTTATGAAAAGGATAAACTGATTGACAACCTGACTGAAACCGTATATACGGCAACGGCCGGAAATGCGCCTGAAATTGTACTGAATTTCAATAAAGTATTTACCGTGGCAGGGTTTAAAGTCAGCGGGGCTACGGGGCTTTCCGGAATTTCGTATGAAATCCAGGTGTGCACGGCGGATGGTATTTGGCTTGCCGATTCAGTGGCCAGCGGAACATTTAATGCGGAAGCGGTACAGACAATCCGTTTTGCCAATGCAGATAATGCTTATGTGAGCACATATGAGGCTACGGCAGTGAAGCTGATACTGAAAGCAGCGTCCGGAAGCCAGGTATCCGTAGGAGAACTGGATGTGCTTGGTGTGACCGGCGATAATGTAGACTTCAGAAGAACCGAAGACAGCAGCACCGCAGTAATCGGTATTCTGGAAGAAGCATTCCAGTTCGGCGAAAATGCGGAGGACGTGATTCCCGAAGGCTCCATAGTCTTTGCGGGTGCTTATAAGGGAAATGCTGCTTACAATTCTGTACTGCTGTTTGACCAGGACGGCAATAATGTAGGTAAGGTTACCGGAACAGGTGACGACATGCAGGTGATAGCGGATTCAATTATTCTGGCAGATGTACCGGATAAAGGTGATATTGCCAATGTGACAAACGGTACCTGGATTTACTGGCTGGAGCCGGATACGGATGTGTCAGGAATTGAAAAGGTGCGTGCGGAGCTCTATCGTGTCAACAAGGCCGAAACCAATGAGGGACAGAGGCTTGTCAGTGACTCTCTGTTCGAGAATATGCCGGATGAACTGCCGCTGGTTACTTTGGACAGGGACACAGGTTTGCAGAAGTAAAGGGATAGAATATGAAAAAATATGGTATAGTGACATTTTTGGCAATGTTTATGCTTGCAATCCTGTTTCCCATGCAGGCAAATGCGGAAAGCAGCGATGAGTTTTTGCTGGATGAGACGGGAACGGTTACAATCCGTTCCCAGCATGCGGCAAAGGAGGCGCTCTCTTCGCTTCAGTTCAGTTTATCGGTGAATTCGGCGGAAGCAGACAAAGTGGAATTTGAGTTCGGACAGAATAATGCCAAGATTGCGGAATTCCGTTATGACGAAAATGCAAAGCAGCTGAACATTTATATGGCAGGGACCGAGCCGCTTTTTGCTACGGAGACGGGTGCCCTGACCGTGGGGAAAATCGTAGTGTTGGACAATAATGGACTTGCGGTCGGTGCCGAAGTCTCAGTAGTGGAAGATTCGCTGCAGTATGTATACGGAACAGAACTGACACAGGTGCAGGGAGTAGCGCTTCCGGGGACAGTGCAGGTTGGTATGTCGTCTCCGGTGCCGCCTCAGCCGGAACAACCAGGGCAGCCGGAACGGCCAGGGCAACCGGAACAGCCAGGGCAGCCGGAACAGCCAGGGCAACCGGAACAGCCAGGGCAACCGGAACAACCAGGGCAGCCAGAGCAGCCGGTTGAGACCCCTCCGGCCGTGCAGGAAACACCTGCTCCTGATTCGGGAAGCGACAATGACCCCAACGCAGGTTGGAATCCTGGCTGGCAGGGCTCAGGAGATAATTCTTCGGGAAGCAGCAGCAACAATGCGTCCCAGGGAACCGGAAGCGGTAAGAAGAAACCGTCTACCGGAAGCGGGACAAAGGTAGCCGGCACAGGGACACTGAAACCGAGTACTTCACCGTCGCCGTCAGTGAGTCCGTCTCCGGAACCGGATGTTTCCGAACCTGTAGCGGAGCCGGAGGAAAATATGGACGAAGCGAATCCGTCAGACGAGGATACAATTATTTCAGCGATGGGTTCTGCAGAAGAGACAGGCGGCGAAGAGACCGGAGCGGCGGAAACGAAGGAGAAGACGAATTGGCTTATGGTTGTAGTAGTGATTGCCATTGTCGTATTTGTTGCAGTGGCGGTGATTGCCGTTGTGGTGTTGAAAGGAAAGCAAGAACCGCGTAGCCGCAGGGATTGACGGATTTTCAGAAGTTTCTCCGAAAAACAGCCATGCATTCATCAGTAGTAAAAAGGCTGGCCCTGGATGGAAAGATACAGTCATATGCGCCTGAAATGTAAAAATTGAATAAAAGGATGTATAAAAAATTGTTTAGTATGGAAAACTTATATAATTGAAAAATTCGGAATATCATGGTATCATAAGTATGTCAGCTGAAGTGTTGCTTTATGCCGGATATTTGGCATAGGGGATTGTATGTTCCCTGGGAATTGTACAGAGATAACTGTAACACTTCCTTATTATGAGGATAATGATATGAGAATAGAACGAGTAGATGAAAAAACGGTAAAATGTTTCCTGTCCAATGAGGAGCTAGAGGAATACGAGATTGATTATAAAGATTTCATCCTTCGCAGCGACAAGGCAAGGGAGATTGTACAGGAGATCATTGAGCAGGCAGAGGAAGAGGTCGGATACAAACCGCCCAAGTTTGCTTTTGATTTGCAGATTATGCTGCTGCCTGATCAGGGGCTGATACTTACTTTTTCTGACAGGGACGCAGAAGCGCGGGAGAGCGACCAGTTTATCGAGTGCCTGAAGGAAATGAAGCGGATATTGCAGCGGACCAGGGAAAAGATAGGCGGAAATAACGCCGCGTCCGAAGAAAATCAGCAGGCGGCCGGAGAGGAAGCCGGAAACGGACAGGAGGCCGCAAAAGCGGCCCAGGAGCAGGATGTCATCCGCCCCGGTTTTGCGGTATTTGTATTTTCGGGAATCGGTCGGATTATGGAGTTTGCGTCGATGCTGCCCTCTAATCTGATGGTGGACAGCAGTCTGCATGAAATGGACGGACTTTACTATCTGTATCTGCTGAAAGGCCATGCCTCCTATGAACGCTATAGCAGGGCATGTGTTCAGGCAATGGAATTCGGCAGCCTCTATGCGGCGGACGAATCTCAGGTGCTGCGGCTGAAAGAGCACGGACAGTGTCTGATTGCTGAGAAAGCGATTAAGAAGCTGAGAGGATAAGCTGAAATATCAGTTATGGTAAAAAGAAAAGCCAATGTTCACGACAGTCGTGTTCATTGGCTTTTTAATATATGGGATACAGGAAGCCCGGAGCATCTACTGCGCCAGGGCTTCCGCCTGGATTCTGTCAAATTCTGCCATACATTCTTCTACCGAAGCTCCGCTGAGCAGCTTTCGTACCACCAGACAGATGTTTCCCCACTGCTCTACCTTCATGCCGGCATTGGAACCAAGGACATAGACGCCTTTGTTGATTCTGTCATTCAGGGGCTTCAGGGCATCGATACAGTCCACATTCACATTTTTGGAAGGGGAGATGACTTTATTGTTCTCCGAGTACAGTTGCAGCATCTCGTCAGAGAGAATGAAATCCAGCGTGGCCATTGCATTTTCAAAATTCTCCGCATTTGTGCTTATAGCGTAACCGCTCAGGGCAACCACCGGCATCTGACCCTGGCTGCTGGGAAAACCGATCACCTGCATATTGAAAGGCGGATTTCCGTAAGCAGTATCCGAGTTTGCGGCTCCCCAGTAAGCCATGACGATGGGGGTCTTTCCGGCCAGAAAATCGGGGCCCTCGCCTTCAATGGCTTCCGAAGTATAGGCTTTTTCGGCATCAATATAACCATTGTCGATCATTTCCCGGAGGAATTCAAATCCGGGGCGCATGTAATCGCTCATCTTTGCTTCCCCGCTGTTGAGGGCAGCGATTTCTGCTTCCGTAGTGCTTCCGTTGTACAGGTCAGCATAGCCCTGGGCCAGCACAAAGGTTTCCAACCACCAACGGTTGGCACCTACCGGTGTTTCGATGCCGTTTTCCTTGAAGACTCTGCAGCATTCCAGAAATTCCTCAGGAGTATCTGGCAATTCCAGATGATAATGATCAAACATGTCCTTGTTGACGAACAGACCGTAGGCTACCACTTCCTGGGGAATGCCTACCAGCTTTCCGTTCACCGTATTTGCTGTCTTTACTACATCACGCAGATTTTCCACACATTTCAGATGGGATAAATCCGCCAGATAGCCTTCGGAACCAAGCAGCATGAGGGTGTCGGGATTGAGCAGATAGATATCATCCATATTGCTGCGGGCCCGGTCCACCAATACTTCGTCATAGGTCTTTTCCTTATAGTTTTCTGCAGTGTAAGTTCTGTATTCCACCTGCAGCCCCAGGGCTTCTTCCGCAGCAATCATCGTCAGCTCCTGGGCCGTCCTGGCAGTGTTGTCTGCATTTGGATTGGATTTCTCCATGGGCGTAAACATATTGACTACCTTTTTAGTGTCATCGGAGTTTGTGAGCAGATTTTTATCGGCATCCGGCTTCTTTCCGCAGGCGGACAAGCCTATCAGCAGTGCGCCTGTCAGTAAAATTCCTGTTATATGTCTGCTTTTCTTTTTCATAGCGGCTCCTTATTTGTTGAATTCATACCTGTGAGTATATTCCATGTGGGCACAGCTTTTCTCTGCCCATAACTTTTTACGTACATACAGAACAGTATGTCGGAATACCGGGGCACCGAGCCAGACATATCTGCCTTTACCTCATACACATAGAGGCAGCCCGGAATACCGGGGCGGCATGTTATACATTCCGGCTTTTCTGTATATATAGGGTAGTACTGCGGTAAACCGTGCTGCAGTCATGGATTTACTGACCGGTCTTCGGCAAATATTTGCTCAATACTTTTTTTATGATTGCAATGTCAATAGGTTTCGCAATATGGTCGTTCATTCCGGCGTCCAGGGCATTCTTCACGTCTTCCGAGAAGGCGTTGGCGGTCATGGCGATGACGGGAATGGAAGCGGCATCCTTTCGGCTTAAACGGCGAATCTCCATTGTCGCATCATAGCCGTTCATTACCGGCATCTGTACATCCATCAGAATAGCGTCATAGGTTCCGGGCTCTGCGGCGGCAAAGGTATCCACTGCCAGGCGTCCGTTTTCTACCACCGTACAGACAGCCCCTTCTCCGCCTAAAAGTTCCTGCAGGATTTCAGAGTTGATTTCGTTGTCCTCTGCCACCAGGAAGTGCCGTCCTTCCAGAGAGTCGTCCAGGGCTGTCTCCACGGGTGCCTTTTCGGTATTTTCATCGGAACGCAGTTCCAGGAGTTTTTCTTTCAGGGCCGATACAAAAAACGGCTTTGACAGAAAACTGTTTATGCCGATGCTTTCCGCGTCTTCCCTGATACCTTCCCAGTCACAGGCGGTGAGAAACAGGATGGAAATCCCGCTTCCTGCCTGTGACTGAATCTGTCTGGCGGTCTCTATTCCGTTCAAACCCGGCATATTCCAGTCCATCAGGACAAGGTCGTAGGTATAACCATTTTCCCGGGCCTGTCGAATTTGACAGAGGGCATCTTCGCCGTCCGTGGAGGTATCCGTGATGACGCCGGTATCCTTCATCAGGGTTCGGATATTCTCCAGTATATAGGGGTCGTCGTCAACCGCCAGTATCCGCCGGATTCCCTTTTCAGCCCAGAACTGTCTGTCGGCTGTCCGGTCCGGAATCCGAAGCTCCAGTTCCACTGTAAAGAGTGTTCCTTTATCCACCTCGCTGGATACATCTATGGTACCGCCCATAAGTTCTACAATATTCTTGGTAATGGCCATGCCGAGCCCGGTTCCCTGTACCTTATTGGTGGTACTGTTTTCTGCCCTGGTGAAGGCATCGAAGATGACTTTCAGGTATTCAGGCGTCATTCCGTAACCATTGTCCTCCACCTCGATCTTCAAGTGCTCGAACTGGTTGGAGCGTTGTTCCAGCCCGATGATGCGCAGCTGTATAAATCCTTCTTCCGGGGTATACTTTACGGAATTAGAGAGGAGATTGATCAATATCTGGTTCATCCGGGTCTCGTCACCGATGAGGCGCTCATGTTTGATGCCGCTGACAGTGATATCAAATTTCTGATGTTTTCCCTTTGCCATAGGACGGATAATGGCGTCTATGGAAGAGATCATACTGTCCAGGGTGAATTCGCCCATGGTAAGCACCGCTTTTCCGCTTTCTATTTTGGACACATCCAGCACATCGTTGATCAGACCTAACAGATGCTGGCCGGAAGAGGTGATTTTCTGCGTATACTCTCTGACCTTGGCCGGTTTGTCCGCTTCCTTCGCCAACAGGGTGGTAAAACCCAGTATGGCGTTCATGGGGGTGCGGATATCGTGTGACATATTGGAGAGGAACATGGTCTTGGAACTGCTGGCAATCTGGGCGGCCTGGAGAGCTTCCGTCAGCTGCTGATTATGCAGTTCCCGTTCCTTCTCCTGCTCTTTCCTGATGCGGCTTTTCTGGTGTTCATTCAGGAAAAACAGTGTACAGCAGATAAGGAAGGCAGTCAGCATCACGATTACCACAATTAAAATATTCTGTTTTACAGCCTTGCCCTCCTGCTGGATGGAATCAATGGGGACATAGCCGATAAGGTAGAGCGCACCGTCATTTGCTGCCCACATGTAGATGAGGGAATCCCTGTCTCGGACAGTATGGTAGAACATTATGTTTTGTCCCGTCTGAATACTTTCGGAGACTTCTGCCTGAATATCCGGTTCCAGTATCCTGTTGGCATTATAGAAGTCCTGGAGATTAATATGTCCGGCAGTCCGTTCCCCGATTCCCTTGGGTTTCAACACAAAACGTTCGCTTCTGGCATCCATCACATAGAGGGTGGCGTTGTTATTATAAAATTTGGGCGGCAGGGCTTCGTCCAGGGAATCATAAATATATTCGATATAAAGGGAGGCAATCTCCTCCCCGTTTTTTTCTACAGGGCAGGAAAGCGAGTATGCCCAGGTTCCCATGTCGTTTAAGTAGGAACCGGACAGGGGCAGGCCGTCTACCGTCTTGCCGGAGGAGAAATCCAGGCTGTCTGCGTGAAAGGTTTCTCCCGTATTGGAAATGCCAGTGTTCTCCCCCGCCGAGACCAGGGATACTTTAATCATTGTCTTATTGGTATTGTAAGAGCGCACAAATGCTTCCGGGTCTTCCAGCACGGCAAGCTCCTGAGCGATAAGTTTCTGGAATTCCGCCTCCTTCTGCAGAATTGCCTGAATGGTTCCCCGAAGCAGTCCCAGGCTTTCGCTTAGGTTATCGATTGCGGATTGGGACATTTTGGACGAAATTTGTCCTGCGAGAGAATAGACCACGGCTCCCAATATGATAAAAGTCAGCACAATCGAAATAATTAATGTACTACCTCGGTCGGGATTGTTTTTAACTTGTCTTTTTGCCATAGCTACGTTTTCCTTTGAAATGCAACATATATTACAATACATACTATAGCATTTTTGCATCTTAAAGTCAAAATAATCTGTTATTTCAGCTTACGGAAAATCAGGTTTTTATCCCCGGACTTTCATGCAGGGCGGAGCAGTCAGGTCTGTCCTGTAAGCTTTTTGCATGGGGGTTACCGGAAAGGTATTGAAGCTTGCCTGCGGAAACCGCACAGTCCGAATCAGCTGCCCTGCTGATTCGGCAAGACAACAGTATAAACTCGCTGAAAATGGTAATTTTATTATGATATAAATCTCAATGAAGGAGAAGAAACAGAGAATGATATCATTTTTGGAGATGGCGCAGCAATACCCTATCGGTGCGACAGTAGATGTGCCCGAAGCGGATGGAAAAAGGGGAAAGAAGCGGGAAATTGCAGGATATGAATATTATAACGGAACGGGATATTTGATTTTCCGTGACAGCGGGAAGGTGGATGTGGAATATTTACAGGGGATACACAGAGCGTCCACCAGGTAAGGGTTCTGCCGTTTCCGGTAAATTTATAAAATCTTAGGATTTTTTCAATAGAATGCTATAACATGGAATTCCTTTTGTCTTTATAATGGAAAAAGACAGGAGGGATTGTTATGGGTGAAAGTAGTAGCGTCCGGCTGAGCGGAAGCGGCTGGGAACAGGGAAGGATACAGGAAGGCTGTCGGGAACTGGGAAGCAGCCGGGCACAGGGCGGAATCCGGTACGGTGAAAGCAGCCGGAGACAAAGCGGTCGACAGGTGAGGAGCGATACCGGATACCGGAGAGACAGCCGGGAAGCCGGAGTAAGGCAGATGCAGAGCCGCAGGCAAAATGAACTGAGGCAGAAGAGCGCCAGAGCACGGGCAAAGCATGGCCGAAGGAAAGCGATAAAGCGTTTTGCTCTGTATGCAGCCGTGTTTGCTCTGTGTATGTGGGTGACCGGGATGGTCAAGGACGCATTATCGTCCGGAAATCTGAATACAGCGTGGGCACAGGAGAGTACAGGAGCGGCAGGAAGCAGCGACTTGGGGTCTTCGAAAATCGGAAATCCGGAATCCGGAGAATTGCCTGAAATCCTGAGTGAGCTTCTGGAAAAGAATGAAGAAACATTAGATTATGTACAGAGTTACCCGGACAGAGAGGAATATAAAAAACAGCCTATTGACATGACAGAGAATTTTGTCAGCGGGGAAGTGCCGTTGCTGATGCAATGGGACAAGCGTTGGGGATATGACACATACGGCAGTGAAATGATAGGGCTCGCAGGGTGCGGTCCTCTGTGTCTGGAAATGGCTTATCTGTATTTTACGGAGGATACGGATATGACGCCCAGGAAGATGGCGGATTTCGCCTATGAAAACGGCTTTTACACAGAACAGGGAACCAGCTGGAGCATCTGGACGGAAGGGGCGGCCCGGCTGGGGTTGGAGGGTGCGGAACTTTCCATGGATGAGAATGTGATGAAAAAGACGCTGGATGCAGGCAAGCTGATTGTGTGCAGTATGCGGCCCGGGGATTTTACCACTACAGGCCATTTTATCCTGATCAGAGGTTATAATGAAGACGGTTTTCTGGTAAATGACCCCAACCGAAGGAGCACCAGCGGAAGAACCTGGAGTTTTGAGGAGCTTAAAAATCAGATCAGGAATCTGTGGAGTCTGGGAAAGGGCTGATTTCGCTGAAATGTTTTGTACATGTTGGACACAGCCTGGGCTCGGGCCGGAATCAGGGAGCCGGAAAGGGCGGCTGACTTCCGGTATGGAGGACAAACCGGAAGCGTGGAATTCCGGCAGAATCCGGTGAAAGCAGGTTCTCAATTTAGTGAAGCAGTGACTTTGGAAGCGGCAGTGAGAACAGGAGGCATGCAGCGAAACCGTGACTTCGGAAGCGGTGGTGAGGTCACGATTTCGTGGAGCGCAGTTCTGAATTCAGAAGTGGTACGGCGGTTCGGATTCCAACTGCAGTTCCCGGCGGCAGAGCATGAACAGATTTGCTTCATAAGCCCGGGATGCCTGTATCCGCTGGCGGTCTTCATTCCAGGATTTCAGAAGGCGGACATGTTCCAGCTTCTGGTTTGTGATACGCTGGTTCAGAAGTTTATCCTGAAGACGCTTTGCCTGGGCTTTCTTTTGCAGGTATTCCTTCAGGAGTTTTTTTCGTCTTGCTTTTTTAGCGCGCTCCGCTTCCATGCGCCTTTTCTGGGCGGCACGCCTTGCGCGTTCGTCATCCTGCGTGCCAAAGGTGTATCCGTAGCATTTCTCCCAGGTATCATCGATATGAATCAGGGCGAACCTGGGGACATGGCTGCCGTAATTGGTGGATTTTGCTTTGGCCAGGAAATTCAGGACCCTCTGTTCATAGGCAGGGTCATTCTGCATCCTCCGGTAGGCGGCATCCGTGATATCGATGAACCAGTTCAGCCGTTTCTGGGAAGGGTGCGTATACAGAGAGTTTATTTTATCGTGAAAGTATAACTTGTATTCCGTAAGCGTCATGTCTTTCGGGGAAAGCAGGTACTTTTCCGACATCATATCTGCAAAACTGCTGTCGGCTTTTTCACTGGCGTCAACGGAAACATTGGGCGTTTTTTCATAGCTGGCTCCGGCAGTATATCCGGTATTTATCATGTTACTGTCCATAATATCTCCCTCCCCTGCAGTTATATGTAATAGGAAATGAAATTAATATCTTTATTCTTGATTACAGCTTCTGAACAAAATAAAGATAATGATGACGTTTGCTGTAATCGGTTCTATATATTTTATATCGGGAAAAAATCGGAATTTATGATATGGGAAGCATGAAGTGTTGGCATAATGTTATATTTCGTGTACCGGGCAGGGAGGCTTGCGGATATCGGCCATTTACCCGGAGGCCAATTCTGTTTTGTCATCTCGCGAAAGGATATTCTGTATGATCCGGTTGCATTTCTGCTATATAGCGTTCTGCTCCTGTCTTGGTCAAATGAACAGATGCCTTTCAGGAATATGCAGAATTTAGTACGGACTGTCGCAGTTCCTTAAGACAGACCATGGGAAGCAGGTACGGTTTCCCGCAGTTGAATGCAGCGAAATAGACACGCCTCATATCGGAAGCGAAGGGACTGCTTCCGATATGACAGACCAGACTATCGAATGAAGTGAGTCCAGCAGTGTTCTTCCTTCTCAGGCAGTCCATAGGCCTCTTTTCCCAGGGCGATGCTCTTCATGAGGAAGGACATATTCCTTGCAAGTGTCCGCATGGTCTGGAGTCCCTCCGCATCCTGCTCCGCCTGTCCGGGTTCCCTGCCGTGGACGCTGTTCCAGTACTGACTGGAAGCGACGGGCATGCCGCTGATGGTGAAGAATTTGTTCAGTTCGTCAAAGGTGGAGGAAAGCCCGCCTCTTCTTGCGGCTACAACGCTGGCACCGACTTTCATCGTCTTGTCGAAATGGGTGCTGTAGAAAAGCCGTGTGAGAAAGGCGACTAAAGTGGCATTGGCGGAAGCGTAATATACGGGGCTGCCGACTACAAGGCCGTCGCACTCCTGGAATTTCGGGGCTGTTTCATTTACCAGATCATCGAAGACGCATCTGCCCAGCTGGCCGCATCTGCCGCAGGCGATACAGCCTCGGATGTCCCTGCTTCCTATCTGGATGATTTCCGTTTCAATCTGTTCTTCTGCAAAGGTTTTCGCCATTTCTCCAAGGGCGATGGAAGTGTTGCCGCCTGCGCGGGGGCTTCCGTTGATCATTAATACTTTCATGATGTGTACCTCCTTCTTTTAAATAAATCTATGGTTTATTATTCTATTTATGAATAAGGAAGTGTCTGCAAATAACCGCTGCAAGTTTGCAGCAATTTTTATTGTATTTCCGGGCTTTTTCCTAAACAAATTGTAGCGGTTATTTTCCGACAACTCCTAAGCAAATTAAAAAACACAAAAGGCTTTCGCTGCCAAAATCTCATGAGAAAGGGGGCTCCTTGCCCGGCACCGGCAGAGGAAATGGAGAGGAACAGGTTTATTATACTGCATGAAAGGCGGCAGACGCAATAGAAATGGCTGAAAATGCAGAAGAAATGCAGAGCGGGGTAACCGTCAGGTTCCCTTTCTGAATTGTTACGAGCGGGGAATGGCGGTCGGGCATAAGGAAGTGTCACGATATAAATTCCTGAGTGTAACATTTTTCCGGCTGCTTCATATTCTGTAGTTGAGAGAATAACGGAGAAGACCGGCTATGGCAATCGGATATTTGCTCGTACAGGTGCGGACCGCCCAGGATGCTGTCCCGCTTGAAGGCGTGCATGTGAGGATTTTGGGTGAGCAGGGGGAAATCCTTTATCATCTGATGACAGATGAAAGCGGGGAGACCCAGAAGGTGCCTCTGGAGACGCTGGATAAAGGGTTTTCCCAGAATCCCTATTATGCGGGATTACCTTACAAAAGCTACAATGTACTTGTGCAGGGGGAGGGCTTTAACACGCTTTACGTGTCCCATATTCCCATCTATGAAGGAGAGACGGCGGTTCTGCCTATGGAACTTGTGCCTATGGAAGCCAGACAGCGCCGTCCGGGCGAGACGAAAATCTTTATCGGAAAGCCTGCCGTGGCCATGCAGGAACCCAGGACACAGGAGGGAAACGGCGGGGCGGAAGCGGGCGGCAATACAACCGTGAGGGGTAGCAGTATACGGGAATCAGGCATCGGAGGAACTATGCCGGAGACAGGAAACGGGACGGGCGGGGGAAACATGCCGGAGACCGGAAACACACTGGGCACAGGGACCATGCCGGGGGTCGGAAACGGGCCGGGGAATGGCAGCGCACCGGATGGCACTGACGGTGGAAGGATTCTGCGTCAGGTAGTGATCCCGAACCCTGTCACCGTGCATCTGGGGGCCCCGGGCTCTAATGCATCCAATGTACAGGTATCTTTTCCGGATTATGTGAAAAATGTAGCCAGCAGCGAGATTTACCCCACCTGGCCGGATGCGTCTCTGAGGGCCAATATTTATGCGATTATTACGTTTGCTTTAAATCGGATTTTCACAGAGTGGTACAGGAGCCGGGGCTATGATTATGATATAACCAACAGCACGGCTTATGACCAGAATTTTGTATATGGACGGCCCATATATGACTCTGTCAGCAGGGTGGTAGACGATATTTTCAATGAATATGTACGAAGACCGGGACAGAATGCACCCTACTTTACTTCCTTCTGCAACGGAACCACCGTAACCTGCCGGGGACTGTCCCAGTGGGGAACGGTCACTCTGGCGAACAATGGATATACGCCGCTGCAGATTCTGCGCAATTATTATCCGAGTGATGTGGAAATCGTGGAGGCGGATGCCTATGCCAACGTGCCGTCTTCTTATCCGGGGACGGCGCTGAGAGTCGGGAGTACAGGCCTGGATGTGGAAACCATTCAGACTTACCTGAACAGAATCCGCAGGAATTATCCGGCTATTCCGGTGATTACTGACGCGGCGGGAACCTTTGGGGACAGCACCAGGGCGGCAGTGACGAAATTCCAGAGTGTCTTTGGGCTGGCGGCGGACGGAATCGTGGGAAAATCCACCTGGTACAAGATTTCCAGCATCTATGCCGGTGTGACAAGGCTGGCGGAGCTGGACAGCGAGGGAACCACTCTCGGAATCGGTACTGTGCCGCCGAATTCGGTGCTGAGGCAAGGATCCAGGGGACAGGATGTCATCACTTTGCAATACCTTCTGGACATTATATCGGAATATTATCCCACTGTCCCGGCACCGGCCCAGGACGGCATATTCGGCGGCGGGACCCGGCAGGCAGTGACTGCTTTCCAACGCGCTACAGGACTGACCGCAGACGGAATCGTGGGGGCGGCTACATGGAGGAAGCTGTATGATGTGTATCAGGGAATAGGGCAGAATGTACCCGGGCAGAATGTGCCAGGAAGCGGAACGGGAGGGGCAGGCCAGCCCGGGACAGGAGGCGGAACGGGCGGGACAGGTCAGCCCGGGACAGGAGGCGGAACAGGCGGCAGCGGCAGCACTGTCCTGGAATATGTGGTCCGCGCCGGAGACAGCCTGTGGTTAATCGCTCAGCGGTTCCAGACCACGGTAGACGCCATCAAGCAGCTGAACGGCCTCACCAGTAATCTGCTCAATGTGGGACAGGTGCTGAAAATTCCTTCTTCCCAGTCGGGGCCTTATATCGAATATACGGTTCGCTCCGGCGATACGCTCTGGCTGCTGTCAAGAAGGTATAATACTACGGTGGACGCCATCAAGCAGCTGAACGGGCTGAGCAGCGATATGCTGAGTATCGGGCAGGTGCTGAAGATTCCGGTGAGATGAGCCGGAAGTTCGGCAGGTTCAGATGCCTTTTCGGAAAAAGGAGCTGTCGCGCAGCCTCCTTTACCGGGCCGATAGCCGTTTGGCGTTCCACGTACCAGCCAAAAGTTCTTTTGGCGTTAGTCGATATATGTGTTGCTGCAGCTGTTCATACCCCAGATATGTCGTCCTGATATAGCCTGATCGTAACAGTTCAGACAGGGCGCTGAACTGTTACGCCAAATCATGAACCAACACAGTTATTGGCTGGCGCATTTCTTCTTCGATTACAGTTTGGAAAGCGTTTTCTGTAATTTGCAGACACTTTCTTATGAAAGCGGATCGGTAATCTTGATTTTCAAGTCTACATAAATGCAGGAAGAAATGGTATCATCCGCAGATTACGGAAATATCCGGTTCGACATAATTCTTATCATCTTCATTCAGGAATACCGCGAAGGGAGAGGGATAGACCTTGCATCGGCCGTCATGTGCATCAATATATTGTCCGATTGTTTTCGTGAACTGTCCGACGAGCTCCTGATGAATCCGGCGCGGAGGAGACATCATGTACATTTGCCAATCAATCAACTCCTTCCGCTGACCATCCGGCAGGGCGTAGATATCATCTGTCGTGCAGGTCCTTTCTTGCGCTAAAGCCATGGCTGTTTTGCGCTTTCTTTTTTACGCGAAATGAAGTATGATTGCACGGGTGTGTTGGCGCGACATCGCAAATGCCTTTCCAGTCGGATTGACGGAAGATAACAAAAAGCCATAAACCCTTGAATTTACCAGAAAATCTCAGGTTTATGGCTTTTTACTCTGGCATGGAGCATATGGGATTCGAACCCACGGCCTCAACAATGCGAATGTTGCGCGCT
>CAJUJN010000066.1 GCA_910586775.1 uncultured Acetatifactor sp.
TGATCTCGGTTTTCGGTGTCGGCATTACCAAATTACGGCTGCAACTGTACCTTTGTTTTTTCGCTCCGTCCTTCGCCTTGTATGTCTTTGATGTTTCTTTTATCAGATACGCCGCAAGATCTTTGTACTGTCCGGTATCGTCTAAATATTTAAAGTCTGGTCTGCCAAACTTCCACAACTTGCGTACCCATTTGGAAACGTCCTGCCCCTCAATATGGTTAATCAATAAATGATGATGTATCGCTTTGTTTAGGTACTCTGTCACACATACCCATTTCAGATCCGCCCCCACCTTCTTAAACTCTTTCCGTAATCCATCTATCAGCTTTTTAATATTTTTCTTTGCCTGCTCCGGATCCGGTCTTTCGTCCTTCCGATATGTCAGCGTAATAAACGGATCATCTACCCCGAAATTATTATTTATCTTTAGCCGGAGGGTTCTCTCTGCGTTCATCTGATTAACCTTTTCTATTTCCTCTGCTGTCGGTTGTTCCTTCTTCCCTCTTACCTTTACCCCTACCCTCTTTGTATAACTTTTTGTTACCTCAATCGTTGCCCCTGCCTCTACTGATGTTTTAAAATATCCCAACTTAATTACACCTTCTTTTGCGTTATGCTTTTACCTTTACTGTGATCCTAAAGTTAATAGTTTGAACAAGTCCAAAACCGGCTTATTTGCCGGTGTTTTGGCTTGACGGCAAACGCAATAAATGGTATAATTTTCATAGATTGAGTTATTGCATTTGCACTAATTCCTAGCCGCTGCGCTGCCAACGCAACGGCTATTTTTCTATTCTTTTTTCTGTGAACAATCGTTTTCCTCCTCTATGAAATCAAAAATTGTCATTTGTTGATCTTCCCAATAGAAGCGGTTTTCCAATACCTGCATAGGGCAATCAATTCTTAGCGGGTGCGGGCTGTATTCTTGTAATTCAAGCAGGCGTTTCCATAGTTCGGGGTGTCTCTTTCTTAACTCTTTTAGCTGTAGTAATGATTGATTTTGACAAAACCAACAACCCCCTCTAAATGTAAAATCATATATTGGGCTTAATAATTTTCTTTCTTTGCATAACGCAAGTGCTTGTTGCTCTGTGAAATTGTATTTTTGCAATAGCGATAATTTGTTTTTTGTTTCAACTATTCGATCTAGCCGTTCTTGTTCGTCTATTGCAATTCCCACATATTGCACTACTTCGTTTGTCTGTTTTTTCCAATACTCCCTTATTGGTCGCATCTTCAAAAGGTTATTAGCCCAACATTTCATTACTGGCGGGAAACCGTAAATTTGCCCTGCCCTATCTCCTTTTTGTTTAATTCTAAAAAACCTATCAACATAAGTTTCTTTTGCTCTTAAAACATTGACTTTATAGCCCATTCTTTCAAAATTTGGAATTGCCACATTATATATAAAATCTCTGTGTTCCGGTAATTCTGCGCTTATATTCTTATCAAACATAACCTCCGAATAAATAATCTCATTCAATGGCTCGTTGTTTTCGTGCGCTAAAATAACGGTTGCTATACTGTCTTTGCCAAAACTACAACTTGCAACGTGCATCTTTCCTCCCTTTGGTGGTTCTCTTGCTTTTCGCATATAATACCTTTTGGCTTTATATTTACTGTGTAGGTTGCTTTTCGCATTAAAAAGCAACTGAAAACTTGTTGACCAACCACGCACTTTCTAGCAGGTGCGCCCGCTGCAATTTTTTCACAGTATACAGATAACAGCTATTTGCCTGCTGCATCTGCCGCAAGGTTGCCAACCTCGCTACAAATACGCCCTGCAGGTATCGAACCTGCCCGCCGCCGTTGGCGGCTTTCCCATGAATAGGGCGCAGGCGGTTATCTTTGTTGCCGCCTCAACTGAATAACGCCTGCTGCGCTAATTCTGCTTTGTAATGTCCTTCTTCATCGGCTCCCCGCTGCATCTCTCTGTAAATTGTCGCAATGTGTACGCCGGTTTCTAATGCTATTGCTTTCGGTGCTATCCCCTGCCCGCTCATGCGTTCTATTGTCTGCCGGTCTGCATAGGTTAATTTTTTGTACTGTTTTCTCACGCCCAACGCCTCCTTTTTCGTCTTTTGGGTAAAATAAAAAATGCGGTAGAGTTTCCGGCTCTACCGCATTTTATCTATGTTTTTTCTACATAAAAAAATTAAATGCGATAGAGTTTATTCAACTCTTTTCGCATTTAATTCTAAAACTTTGTAGATTATCGTTTTTTATTATCGTTTTTTTATTGTTTTTTTCAGTGGCTTTTTATCGCTTTTTTTGCCTGTCTCTCCCAGGCACTCTATCCCCCTCTCTGAAAAGGTCTGGCATCCACATTCGCACCGCTGTCAGGAAGCAGGCTCTGTCCGCCTGACGGGACCGTTTCGGAATATACCGAAATGGCTACAGAATATTCTGCAGCAGCATAAGCAGTAATATAGCGATATAAACGATGCGGAATAACACATCTCCCGTGTAGTTTCCACCCTCGCAGTCGCCCATTTCCGATACTATGGGCGGCTGCCGGAATATGCCGCACTGCAGTCCCTCCACATACCACTTCCATCCGGAGGCATCCGAATAAAGCTTTACCTCGCGCGATTTCAGGCAGCGATGGACCGGAACCCGATAAGCGCCGGTTTTTATCTCCATTCCGGAATCGAACCCCTCCTCCAGCTTTTCGATTACCAGATGGTATCTTATACGATAATAGACATGTCCATGGCGGCCTCTGTAGGGAACCTTTTCTGCAACAACCTGCCTTATAATCCCCCTGCAGCATCTTCCCTTGCCGACGGCATCCCGCCGTTTCTTCCGGCAGGACAGAGCCGCCCGTCCTTTCGCAAACGCTGTGTACAATGGCAGTATCCCGCCTATTATAAATATTGCTGCATTCACTCCGTTAGTGGCCTGATTCCACAATGTGGGGATCAGCATGCCGTACCAGGAAACCGCGAATGCTGCCAGCATGGCCGCATCCCATAATTCCTCCTCTTCAGGCAGAATCCTTCTTTGTATCATATGTATCCTTTCCCGGGGCCGCCGGAGATGATTGTCCCACAGCCCCTGTCACTTTATTCTATAATCTCATATTTCAGTTGACCTTTCAAGAAATATGTGATATAAAATTGTTATAAAACCCTTACGGGAGTGGATTTTTCAAGAGAATTCTTTTTTCGCCACACAATTACTTCATGTGATTGTGTGTTTTTTTATGCAGAGAAAAAGGGTTCTCTCTTGAACACAGGGAGGCAAATGAGAATGGAACAAGCTTTTATGAAAAAGAAAAAGATACTGCCGCTGGTAGTATCCATGTCGCTGCCGATGGTGATTTCAATGGCCGTCAATTCGCTGTACAATATCATCGACAGTTATTTTGTAGCCCGGATGAGTGAAAATGCCATGACTGCGCTGGCGCTGGTCTATCCGGTGCAGAACCTGCTCAATGCCATTGCCATCGGTTTCGGCATAGGTTTAAATGCATGTATTGCGTTTTATTCGGGCGCAGGCGACCCGGAACGGGCGAACCGCGCAGCCACGCTGGGGGCTTTGCTCAGTGTCCTCCAGGGACTTTTTCTCTCGGCGGTATCCATAGCCGGAATGCCGCTGTTTTTAAAGGGCTTCCCTTCAGATCCGGAAATCACATACGCTGCGCTGCAATATGCAGACAGAGCATTTCTGTTCGCGCCCGTCATCGCGCTGGGACTGTTTTTCGAGAAACTGTTCCAGGCCACAGGACAGATGAAGGTTTCCATGGCCTGCATGATCTGCGGCTGTATTGCGAATATCATCCTGGACCCGCTGATGATATTCGGAATCGGCTTCTTCCCCGCCCTGGGAATCGCAGGGGCGGCTTATGCCACAGGAATCGGACAGTGCGTTACCCTTATGGCGTATCTCCTGTTCTATCTGTTCCGCCCGATTCCCGTCAGGCTTGCCCGGAAACATCTGGTTTTTGAAGCTGCTGTCATCCGGAAAATGTATTCCGTTGGAATCTCCGCCACACTGAACCTGGCGCTTCCTTCGCTGCTGATCTCTGTTTTAAACGGTTTGCTGGCAGATTTTTCACAAAAATACGTTCTTGTCCTGGGCGTCTACTATAAGCTGCAGACGTTTATCTACCTCACCGCCAACGGTATCATTCAGGGTATCCGGCCGCTGATGGGCTATAATTTCGGCGCGGGAGAATACGGACGTGTCAGAAAAATCTATCATACGGCACTGCGGATGAACCTGGGAATCATGGCTGTCGGGACATGCTTGTCCTGGATTGTTCCGGGACGGCTCATCGGGCTGTTCACCGACAGCGCCGAAACAATTCAGATCGGCACCACTGCCCTGCATATCATCAGTCTTGGCTTTATCGTTTCGGCGGTTTCCATTACCGCCTCCGGCGCTCTGGAAGGGCTGGGCAGAGGCGCGCAGTCTTTGTGGATTTCTCTGTTCAGGTATGTGTTTGTCATTATCCCGGCGGCATTTCTGTTCAGCAGGCTTCTGGGGGCAGACGGAGTGTGGTTTGCATTCTGCTTTACAGAGTTTATAACCGCCCTGTTCTCCATGGCTGTTTATACTCGCCTTCTAAAGCATATGCCGGACAAAATATGTAACGGGTGAGCGCTTAGCCGCTCCGTGAACCCTGTAATCAAAGAGAAATTGCAGCAGTTATTTTCCGACAATTCCTGACCTGGACAAGCCAGAGCCAGGATCAGGCCTGCCTCATCATGCTTTCAGTACGGCTTCTTTCATTTTTTTAACAAAATGATAGATTTCGGCGGCAGAAGCTTCATATATCGCTTCCGCGCTTTCAGTCTGGCATACTTTTGTTCCTTTATCTTCAGCACTGCCTGTACCCGGTCCTTTTGCGTCTTCTGCCCGCCCTGTGTCCGCGTCTTTCGCCCCGGCCTCTTCCAAAGGCAGCTTCGCCGCATACCCGGCGATTATTTTCACGATGGCGCTGCCCACAATGGCACCGTCGGATACGGCAGCCATGGCTTTCGCCTGCTCCGGGCTGCTGATTCCGAAGCCTATGGCACAGGGCACATCTGTTGCCTTACGAATACTTGTCACAATGGCGCTTATATCCGTACTGATCTCGCTTCGGGTTCCTGTGACTCCCATGGAAGAAACCACGTAGATAAATCCTTTCGCTTCAGAGGCAATCTCCTGTATCCGGCTCTCCGAAGTGGGGGCTATCATGGAAATCAGGGCGACATTATGGGCATTTGCCGTGGTCTCAACCTCCTGCTTCTCCTCAAATGGCAGGTCCGGGATAATAATCGCGTCCACTCCCAGCTCCCCGCATTTTGTGAAAAAATTATCATACCCGTAATGGAACACCGGATTTGCATAGGTCATAAAGGCAAGGGGAATCCCGGATTTCTCCCGGACTCTCCTCACAATCTCAAAAGCCCCGTCGGTAGTCATGCCGCCTTTCAGCGCACGGATATCAGCCTCCTGGATCACAGGACCCTCCGCAATCGGGTCCGAAAAGGGAATGCCGATCTCTATCAGGTCCGCGCCCGCCCTTTCCATCTCCAGAATATACCTGACCGTTGCATCCGCGCCGGGGTCTCCCGCAGTCAGGAAAGGAATAAACGCTTTTCCGTTTGGCGTGTCAAATACTTTTCTCAGTTTCTGAGCCGGATCTTTTTCGGGTTTCCGCTCGCTTACGCTGTTGGAGTCCTCGGCAGCTTTCCGCCTGCTTATGCTGCCGAACGCTTCGGCGGCCTTCCTCTCAATTATGTCATTGAACGCTTCGGCAGTTTTCTTCTCATTCATGGATATCCCTCCCTCTGTATCTCGCAATCGCCGCCACATCCTTGTCACCCCGCCCGGAAAGGCAGATAATGATGCTCTGGTCCGCACTGTAATTTCCGGCAATCTTCATGACATGGGCCACTGCATGGGCGCTTTCTATGGCGCAGATGATGCCCTCCGTCCGGGCCAGGTACTCAAAGGCTTCCACTGCCTCGTCATCGGTAACCGGAACGTATTGCGCTCTGCCGATATCATGGAGATGGGCATGTTCCGGCCCGATACCGGGATAATCCAGTCCTGCCGAGATGGAGTAGACCGGTGCAATCTGGCCGTATTCATCCTGACAAAAATATGATTTCATTCCGTGGAATATCCCCGGGCTTCCGGTGGCGATGGTGGCTGCCGTCCGGGCAGTTTCCACGCCTTTGCCCGCGGCTTCGCAACCGATGAGCTCTACCTCCCGGTCTCCGATAAAGTTGTAGAAAGCGCCCATGGAATTGCTCCCTCCGCCCACACAGGCTGCCACCGCGGCGGGAAGCTTCCCCTCCTTTTCCAGAATCTGCGCTTTCGCCTCCCGGCTGATCACGCTCTGGAAGTCCCTGACGATCATGGGAAAAGGATGGGGGCCCATGACGGAACCCAGCACATACAGGGTATCGTCCACCCGATTAGTCCACTCCCGCATACATTCGTTGACGGCATCCTTCAGCGTCTGTGTTCCGGTGGTGACGGAATGAACCGTTGCGCCCAGAAGCTCCATGCGGTATACGTTCAGCGCCTGCCTCTCCGTATCCTCTTTCCCCATGAAAATCTCACAGTCCATGTCCAGAAGCGCGGCAGCGGTAGCCGTGGCCACGCCGTGCTGTCCTGCGCCTGTTTCCGCAATGATGCGGGTCTTCCCCATCTTTTTCGCCAGAAGCGCCTGTCCCAGCACATTGTTGATCTTGTGGGAACCGGTGTGATTCAAGTCTTCTCTTTTCAGATAAATCTTCGCTCCGCCTAAATCCTCTGTCATTTTTTCCGCATGGTACAGCAGGGAAGGCCTGCCTGCGTATTCCCGGTTCAGAGTATCCAACTCCGCCTGAAAATCCGGATCATTCTTATATCGTTCGTAACTCGCCTCCAGATGAAGCAGTTCATTCATCAGCGTTTCGGGGACATACTGTCCGCCGTGTATTCCGTATCGTCCTTTCGACATTTTCCATCTTCCTTTCTGTTTTCCTTTTTCCATGTACTATTCGTTCAAACGAAAATGATTCCGTACCAGCTCCACCACCGCCTGCATCTTCGCCCTGTCCTTCACGCCCTCCGTCTCCACCCCGGAACTCAGGTCCACGGCATATGGCCGCAGTGCAAGGGCTTCCTTCAGGTTCCCGGGATTCAGTCCTCCCGCCAGAAAATAATCTCCGGAAATACCTTCCAGAAGCCTCCAGTCAAAAGTCCTGCCGGAACCTGTGCCTCCGTCAAATACCAGGTAATCCGCAGCAGAGCCAAGCCATGCCTCCACATCTTTTCTGTCCTGTACCTTCACTGCTTTCAGCACCGGCTTTCCCGCGGCCGCTTTGATATACAGAATTTCCTTCTCTGTTTCCCTGCCGTGAAGCTGCGCCATTTGAATGATGCCTTTCTTTAAATAGTCCACAACCTCCTCACAGGGCGCATCCACAAATACCCCCACCGCCGGTATCTCTCTGTTCAGCTTTCGCCGCAGCTGCAGCGCCCGCTCCCTGGAAATACTTCTGCGAAAACCCGGCGTCAATATGAAACCTGCATAATCCGGCTGTACCTCATTCGCATATTCAATATCTGCGGAGCGAAACAGGCCGCATATTTTGATTTTTGTCCTTTTCATCCGTTTCTCCTGTCCCTCACAAGGATTCCGTCTCCATCCGTTAGTCCTGCTTTTTCGTGAGATCACATATCCCATGCCATATAACGAACACTCGGAAAATTTCCATATTTTCATGCCCGGATTCACAGACGGATGTCTGGGCTTCACACGATTTTGCGGCATGGTACGATATCTGTCTTCCTGCCTCTCAGCCGCTCCAACATGGCAGCTTTATCTCTCGAACGCATCAATGTTTCCCCGATCAGTACCGCATCCGTGCCGTTCTTCTCCAGCTTTGCAATGTCCTCCCTGGTCTTCATCCCGCTTTCCGACACAAACAGAATATTCTGCGGTATCATTGCTCTCAGGCGCAGAGAGTTGGAAATGTCTACCGTAAAATCTTTCAGATTTCGGTTATTCACGCCGATGATCTTCGCCCCGGCATCCAGCGCCATCTGTACTTCTCTCTCGTCATGGGCTTCCGCCATGGCTGACAGTCCCAGTTCACCGGCGATTGCTGCATATTCCGTCAACTGCTCCCGCGAGAGGATGGCACAAATTAACAGCACCGCATCCGCGCCAATAACCTTCGCTTCATAGAGCATATACGCATCCACCGTAAAATCCTTGCGCAGCAGGGGAATGGACACTTTCCTGCGGATAGCTGACAGATATTCATTACTGCCCTGAAAATAAAACGGCTCCGTCAGAATCGATATGGCATCTGCCCCCGCCCGCTCATATTCCTGTGCAATTTCCACATAGGGAAAATCCGCTGCAATGACGCCTTTTGAGGGAGATGCTTTCTTCGCTTCGCATATAAAGCTGATTCCTTTCCCGGCCAGCGCTTTTTCAAAGGGGAATCCGGTATTGCAGTCCATGGCCAGCGCCCTGGCCCTCATCTCCGCAAGGGAAAGCTGTTCCTTTGCAGATCTGATTCTTTCTTTTGTTTTCATTGCAATTTGTTCTAATATCATTTTGCGCCCCTGTCTGTTTTATCATTTCACGTCTGTTCCAGATTCGAGTACCGGATAAATTTCTCCAGCTGCGCGAAAGCCCTGCCGCTGTCAATCGTCTCCTCCGCCAGCCTGACAGCTTCCTTCAGACCGGGGGCCTTATCCGCTACAAACAGTGCGGCTGCCGCGTTTATGACTGCTGCGTCCCGCTTCGCCCCCTTTTCCTCTCCTTTCAGAATGGACAGGGTGATGGCAGCGTTCTCCTTTGGTGTTCCGCCCTTCAGTTCTTCCATCCCGTAGCTTTTCAGGCCCACATCTTCCGGGACAATGGTACGGCATTCAAATGTATTGTCCCTGAATATGCAGGCTCTGGTGGGGCCGCAAATGGAAATCTCATCCAGCTTCTCCATTCCGTATACCACCATTCCCTTCTTTACGCCCAGATTGGACAGTACATGCGCCATGCTCTCCAGAAGACTCTCGTCAAAAACGCCCATAATCTCCATGGTAGGATTGGCTGGATTGGTCAACGGGCCCAGAATATTAAATATGGTCCGGATGCCCAGTTCCCTGCGGACAGGTCCCACATACTTCATGGCAGAGTGGTACTTCTGGGCGAAAAGGAAGCAGATGCCGGCATTTTGGAGGAGCTTTGCCGCCTGTTCCGGTTCCATGGAAATATTCACCCCCAGCGCCTCCAGGCAGTCCGCCGCGCCGGATCTGGAACTGGCCGCCCGGTTTCCGTGTTTTGCCACAGCTACTCCCGCCGCCGAGATGATGATTGCGGCTGTGGTGGAGATATTGAAGGAATTGGAGCCGTCTCCTCCGGTGCCCACAATCTCCAGCACATCGCTCAGCCCGTGTTTTACCTGAAGGGCGTGACTGCGCATTTCCTCCGCGGAGCCTGTGATTTCCTCAATGGTCTCCCCCTTCATGCTGAAAGCCGTCAGATAGGCGCTTTTCTGCACCTCTGTTGCCCGCCCTTCCATAATCTCATCCATGGCCTCTCTTGCCATCTCGTAACCGATATCCTCTTTTTTTGCTAATTTGACGATTGCTTCGTTTATCATATCTGCTTTTCCTTTCCTGATTTTCTGTAAGAATTATGAAGAAATAAGCTTCCGTTTTATATTTTTTGCATTGTACCCATCCATTTTGCTTTTTATTGTATTTCAGAGTTTTGCCTAAGCATATTACAGGAACCGCTTCGCGAACCCTGTAATCAGAGAGAAATTGCGGAAGTCATTTTCCGATGAAATTCTCCATAATCCGGTATCCCTCCGGCGTCAATATGGATTCCGGATGAAACTGGACTCCCCGTACTTACCCCCGGCGGCTGATTCCATACATTCTTTCAGTGTTGGACGTATTTTCATAAATAAGTTACTCCTTTCCCGATTTGCAATTCATTTTACAGGTAATTGCCGTTTGCTTCCGCAGACAGGAATGTTGCTTTTACAGCAAATGTCCATAAGCGTTCTTCTCTCCCACAGTCCAGGACACGCTCCCCTGCAGAACCGGAAAACCTGCCGCGGTTTCTTCTGAAAAAACCGCTTTCATGCACAAAAAAACGTCCCTGACAAAACTGTACATTTTGTCAAGGACGGAATCAGATCAAAAATAATCTATCCGCGGTGCCACCTTGCTTCACCCGAAATACGGGTGCACTTATCAGGATACCATCATATCCCCGGCAACTGACGTATGCCCTACGTTACAAAATACTAAAAGCCATAAGCTTCGTTCCTTGTACCCTCCGTGGTCCATTTAACAGCCTGCGTCCTGGCCTTTCTCAGCATCCGGCCTCTCTGTAAGTGCACGATCCGTTTTTATCTCCACATCTACGGTTTGGTTCCGCTATTCAATTTTGCTTTATTGCTTTAATGCTTTAATGCAGTACTGCGTCTGTGTTTATTATATTACTCCCTTTCGATGATTGTGTCAAGATTTTTTTATCTGCTTTTTATAACTGGTTTTTTATAACTGCAATGGTACGCTTGCTTTCTTCCCTCATCGCTGCACTTCTCCGGGAACGGCTTCTTTGGCCTGGGCTTTGAATTTGGCCACTTCCTTTGCGGCCTGGGCGATCGTGATGTTGGTGCCGGCTCCGGCCACACAGCCTCCGGGGCATGCCATTCCCTCGATCAGGCAGCCGTTCTTCTTCCCTGCCTTTGCAAGCAGCAGCATTTTCTTACATTCCGTCAGACCTTCCGCATGTTCGATTTTTAATTCCGTGCCCGGATAATAGGTTTTGATGCATTCCTCAATGGCACCTGCCACACCGCCGGCCACGCCATAGCCTCTGCCGGCCCCCGTGGCATCCTGCATTTCATCCATCGCCTGAATCTCATCCAGAAGAATCCCTTTCGCCTCAAACATTCCGGTCAGTTCCTCGAAGGTGATAACAAAATCCACGTCGGAACGGATCGTTCTGCGGCTCGCCTCCAGCTTCTTGGATGCACAGGGGCCTATGAACACCACCGAAGCATCCGGATGCTCCTGCTTGATAATCCTTGCCGTGGCCACCATGGGAGTCAGGGCATTGCTGATTTTGTCAATGGTCTCGGGGAACAGGTGCTTCGCCATCACGGACCAGGAAGGACAGCAGGAAGTCAGCGCAAAGGACTGCTTTCCGGAAGCCACTTCATTCACATAATGCTCCGCCTCCGCCATACAGCCCAAGTCCGCGCCGATTGCCGTCTCATAGACATCCGCAAACCCCAGTTCCTTCAAAGCGGTCTTGAACATCTCCGGCGTCACCTTCGGCCCGAACTGCCCCACAAAGGCGGGCGCTACCTGAGCGATAATCTTCTTCCCCGACTGCATGGCACGGATCAGCTGGAATATCTGGGATTTATCCGCTATGGCGCCAAAGGGACAGCTGACCATGCACATGCCGCAGGAGACACACATATCATTGTCTATATAGGCACGCCCGAACCTGTCGGACTTGATGGCATTCACGCCGCAGGCCGCCTTACAGGGACGTTCCTTATGACAGATGGCATCGTAGGGACAGACATCCTTGCATTTACCGCATTTGATACATTTTTCCTGGTCAATGACGGATTTGCCGTTCACCATGGAAATGGCGCCCCTGGGGCAGACGCTGTGACAGGGATGTGCCACACAGCCCATGCAGGAACTGGTTACCTCGTAATGATTCTCCGGGCATGCGTTGCAGGCCGATGGGATAACCTGCATCAGAGGCGGTTCATAATATTTTTCCCCGATATTGCTCTCTTCCAGCCCCTGGGTCAGATGCCCGGGACGCTCACGGTTCTCCGGGCGCAGACTCATGCCCATGGCCAGGCGGATACGCTCGCGGATAATCGCGCGGTCACGATAGACGCTTTCCCGATACCGGGATTCTTCATAATCCACAATCTGGTAGGGCAGTGCCTCCATATCATCCTTCAGATTCACAGAATTATATGCCAGGTTCGCGACTTCCTTAAAAACCCGGCGTCTGCGCTGTCTGACCGGTGTATCGATTCCTCTCATGCTGCTCATATGCTTAGCCTCTCCTTTGATATTTTTTTAACAATATGCCTGTTACTATTAAAACACATTTACGCAGGAAACGCAAGCATAATAATCCTCTTTTCATTGTCATATTCATTATACATTGCAGTTTTCGCTTCCTCTCGTTTCTGTATTCCGTTCTATATGTGTGCATGTCAAATCCTGAAATCCGGATGCCATGTCACTGACCTCTCTTTGCAGATTGCATTTCTCTGGCAATCTGTGCCCGAATCAGCCGTTTGTAACCTCAACTGCTTCTCCTTGCCTCTGTGGTTCTATTATATATTTTTTTGTTCAGATTACAATCAATATTAAAGTGTACAAAAGACAGCAAAAAAAGAAAGGAAATATAATGCAGATCAGGCTATTCTGATTTGTATCCGCTCTGTACGGGCAGTATGCGGATATTCAGAGATAAGGATTATGCTCAAAAAAAGGAGGACTGATGTAAGATGTATCATTTAAGACTGAAAGGCGGCCACTACGAAATGGGGATGAAACGCGGAAAGATTTTTAACAAATGCCGGCTCACTTTTCCGCTTCAGTTAGACGATTTTCAACTGGAACACGGAAGGCAGAGCGAGAAAGCATTAAGAAAGTTTTTCCCGGAAGTATGTGCGGAAATAAGAGGGGTGAGTGACACCATAGGAGCGGACTATCTGCATTTTGCTTCATGGATGCTGTGCATGGGCTGCTGTATGTATAATCTGGAAAACAACTTCCCTGTGGAGATTCGCGGCTGTACCGCTTTTGCCTACATAAGAAACGGCAAATTGATATATGGCAGAAATAACGACCTGCCGCCTTTTTTGCGGGACGGATGCAAAAGCGAAATCTACGCACCGACGGGCGGAAACAGATTTCATATCACTACTTCTTCTTTCATCAATGGGGAAGAAGGACTGAATGAACATGGGCTTGCCGTGGCAATGACATTTGTGATGACAGAGCTTAAAAAGATACGGGCAGGGTTTAACTCATGCTTTATTGTGCGTTATCTGCTTGAAAAAGCAGATAATACCGAGCAGGCGGTTTCGCTGCTTTGTAAGCTGCCAGTCGCTTCCAACTGCAACATTTTACTTGCGGACAAAAGCGGCAGAATGGTGGTGGTTGAATGTACGCCGACTCAAAAAAAGATCCGTGAAGCAGAAATTTTTCACGAGGACAGGATAGTCTGCACCGTCAACAGCTTTGTTTCCGATGAGATGAGACCCTATGACGATGCACATGGGAATGATTACGATTCCCACAGACGTTATAAGACAGTCATGGACAGCTTTTCTTCAGGGCTGCTAAAAGATGACCTCATCGAAACCACCATGCAGCTGTTAAGGGGTGAGTACGGCTTTATGTGCCAATATGATAATGAACCGGATTTTGAAACCGTTTGGAGTTCCATATTTGATCTGGAGAGCCTGACCGTTTACCGTGCAGAAGGTGATCCGCGAAAGATGCGATTTATCAGAGACAACAGGCTGCACATCTAAAAAACAGGTTCTTGTATTTTCCGAAGAGAAGAAATATAATGGGAAAAGATTGAAAGCTGAGCGGAAGCGGCGTCCGTATCACAGGACAGGAAGGGGGACAGAGCCCATGGCGAGCATTCTGATTGTGGAAGACGAAAAGAACATGCAGGAAATCATTGCCGAATATATGCGGCGGGGCGGGCACAGCTGCCTTACGGCGGAGGACGGCGTGGACGCGCTGATGCTGCTGAAGAACAATTCTGTGGATCTGATGATTCTGGATATCATGATGCCCCACCTGGACGGCTTCAGCGTCTGCAAATTAGCAAGGGAAATGAGCAGCCTCCCGATCATCCTGCTCACCGCCAGGGATGGGGAGGAGGATAAGCTCAAAGGCTATCATCTGGGCGCTGACGACTATATGACGAAACCTTTCAGCCCCAAAGTGCTGCTGGCCAAGGCCAACGCCCTGCTGCGCCGCTCTTCCGCCCTTCCGGCAGACAACATGAGCGCCGGAAAGATTTCCATAGTCCCCGCCTCCCGCAGGGTCTTTCTGGATGGGCAGGAAATCTCCCTGACCTACAAGGAATATGAACTGCTCCGCCTTTTCATGACCAACCCGGGGCAGTTGTTCACCAGAGAACAGCTTTTGAACCGAATCTGGGGATATGAATTTGAGGGAACCACAAGGACCGTGGACACTCATATCAAAACCCTGCGGCAGAAATTGGGAAGCGCAGGAAGCTATATCGTAACCCTCATTCGCTCCGGTTACAAGTTCGAGGTGACGGCATGAAAATAAAAAACGTATTTGCAACGAGAAGTATACGAAATAAAATCATTATAGTCTCCAAACTGACAGGATTCCTCCTGGTCATCTCCTATATGGTCTCCACCAGGCTGCCTTTCCATCCTGATATCGCTCTCCTGCTGTGGCTTGGGTTCGTCATCCTCCTGGTGCTGGGATTGGATTATCTGATGGGACGTTTTATCTCGAAGCCTGTCTCCAGGCTGAACCGGGCGGCCTGCCGGATGGCGCGGTTGGACTTTTCCGCGCCCTGTGCCGTGGACACCGGGGATGAATTGGAAGAGCTGTCCGCAAGCCTGAATAAAATGGCGGAAAACCTGCAGCAGGCATTTGCCGCCCTGGAAGAGGCCAACCGGAAACTGGAACAGGACGTGGACCGGAAACAGCGCCTGTTGACAGAGCGGAAAGAACTTTCGGACAATCTTTCCCACGAAATGAAAACGCCCCTGAGCGTCATCCGGGCCTATGCGGAGGGACTGCAGGACGAACAGAACGAATCCAGGCGGCAGGCTTACTCCCAGGTCATCATCCGGGAGACGGAGCGCATGAGCGGCCTGATCACCACCCTGCTGGACCTGTCCGCGCTGGAAAACGGAGCCGTCGTTCTTCTGCCGGAGCGCTTTGACTTTGTGGAATTCCTGGAAACCGTGGCGGGCCGCCTGCTGCTGGATATGCCGGACACTGATTTTGAACTGCAGTATGAACTGCCAAAACAGCCCGTCTATGTGGAGGCCGACAAGGGGCGGATGGAACAGGTTCTGGATAATCTAATCGTCAATGCGAAGAAAAATGTACGTCCAGACGGCATTCTGAAACTGTCCCTCCAGAAAAACGGCAGCACATTGGACTTTTCCGTCTATAACGAGGGCGCCCCTATCCCACCGGAAACCCTGCCCAAAATCTGGACGAAATTCTACCGGGACCGGGACGCAGCCTACAGCGGCTCCGGGCTGGGCCTTGCCATCGTGGCGCAGATTCTTTCCATGCAGCAGTTTCCCTACGGCGCTGCGAACCGGGAGGATGGTGTGGTATTCTATTTTTCCGTCCCCACAGCGAAATGAACCGGCGGCCCTCCCGGCCCTTTTCTCCTGTACCTGTTGGGCGGGAAGCCACTTTAAAGCTTTGCCGCCTTGGTTGCCTGTCAGCAAAGTGCCGCAGGTCTGCAAGATTTGCGGTTGGATGATTTCTTGTTTCTGTCAGCCCTGGCAGATAGTCGGCGGTCACGCCGTAAAACTTCGCCAGCCTGATAAGGGTATAGTGGCTGATGTTTCCGGGCACGTTCGGCAGGGGGGATGTTTATATGTCCTGCGCTCTATTCGTTCCACAAATGCTAACATGAGGCGGCTGTGCTTTGAGACATTTTGTCCCAAAGCCGGGACGGCACTTTCACGGTGTTGCCCTATTTTTTATTTTTAAGACCAAAGTAGTATTGACAATAGATTAAGACTGTGGTAGTATTTGCTTGTAGCTACTACTACAGTCTTAAAAGGAGGTGTGATTGAATGGATATTAAACTTTTCGACTCTGAGTTGAAAGTGATGTCTGTCCTTTGGCGCGATGGCGATGTTCCCGCAAAACATATTGCCAAACTGCTGACCGAGGAATTGGGCTGGAATGTCAATACGACCTATACCCTAATCAAGCGTTGTATTAAAAAAGGCGCGATTGAACGCTCCGAGCCCGGTTTCATGTGCCACGC
Organism: uncultured Acetatifactor sp.; assembly: GCA_910586775.1. Taxonomy (GTDB): domain Bacteria; phylum Bacillota; class Clostridia; order Lachnospirales; family Lachnospiraceae; genus Acetatifactor. The sequence continues at coordinate 16,034 of CAJUJN010000066.1, forward strand.
GCTTGTGCCGAAAGAGGATGTGCAGGAGGCGGAAACGAACGAACTGATTAACAAGGTGTATGACGGCTCCGCCGACAAGCTGTTCGCGGCCCTGCTGGGGCGGAAAAAATTAACTGCCGCGCAGATCGAAAAGCTGAGACAGATTGTCGGTGACCTGGAGTGAGGTGGTGCAAATGAGCCTGTTGCAAATGAGTTTTGCGGGGGGCGTGATGATTTTGGCAATTATCGTTATACGCACTCTGGCAGTCAACCTGTTACCCAAAAAGACTTTTTTAGCACTCTGGGGAATAGCGGTTGCGCGGCTGTTGCTCCCGTTCTCTGTTCCCTCTGCGTTTAGCGTGTATTCGCTGATCGGCAATCATACACCCGCAGTACCCACCACAAAAGGCCCGCAGGCTGTTGGAATGTTGCCGACTGAAATAACAGGGCAAATGGCTGCTATGCCCGGAAATATTTCAAATGCCGCAAGTTCCATTTCTGTGTGGGTGATTGTCTGGGCTGTTGGCGTGCTGGTCTGCGCTTTGTTCTTTGCCATCGCATACTGGAAGTGCCGACAAGAATTTCAAACATCTTTGCCGATAGATAACGCCTTTATTCAAAACTGGTTGAAAACCCATCGGCTGAAACGCTCAATTTCGGTTCGGCAATCCAGCCGCTTTTCGTCCCCGCTCACTTACGGCGTCTTCCGTCCGGTGATTTTGCTGCCAACGTCTACCGAATGGGAAAATACAAAGGCGCTGAAATACGTCTTGGCGCACGAATATGTGCATATCCGGCGTTTTGACAGCATCACAAAATTAGTGCTGATTGCGGCGCTGTGTGTGCATTGGTTTAATCCTTTGGTGTGGGCTATGTATATTCTTGCAAACCGGGATATTGAGCTGTCTTGTGATGAGACAGTCGTCCGGCTTTTTGGGGAAAACACAAGGGCGGCTTATGCGCGGACACTAATCAGCATGGAAGAAACAAGGAGTGGTTTCACCCCGCTATGTAACAACTTTAATAAAAATTCGATTGAAGAAAGGATAACTGCAATTATGAAGTATAAGAAAACCAGCATTTTTTCACTTGTTCTTGCACTCTCTCTGATTTTTTGCGCGACTACGGCTTTCGCAACCTCTGCCCAGCAGAAGCCGGATTATAGAATGACGGATGAGGATGGCAATACTACAGCTTTTGAGGGCCAACTAATAATTCCCGCCAGATTTTCCCCCGGTGAAAACGGCAAATATATTTATGACCCGGATGACGCTCTCAATGCCTTATCCGGCGAGCGTAGCATTTCACCAGACGAGCTCAATAATTTTGATAATGTTGATTTCAATGTGACACCAGAAGGAGCCATGAACCAGAATCCCGATGATTTGCATTATCAGCCCACACGCCCCATGCGTACTGAGGCAGAGATGGAGCAGATTATCGCAGATATTGAAAGCGGCAAAATTCCCGGATACAAACTATCGGATTTTGTGGAGGGCAAAGTTCCGGGATTTGAGCCGGAGGAAGGCGCAGAATGTTCTGTTGATTTTGTAGACTATTCCGATGGTAATTGTGTACTGAACGATTAAAAGATAAACCTTTGGGACAAAATGTCCCAAAGCCGGGGCGGTACTTTTCATAGTGCCGCCTCTTTTCTCCTATTAATGACAGGCCGTAATATCATTCATCTGTCCGGGCTGAAAGGCGGGCGGGGCAATAAGGAACCGGCGCGACAGCGGCGGTGACGCAGCCAGCCTCTTTGGGACATTTAGTCCCAAAGAGCCGGGTTTGGGGAAGCTCCCCAACCAGCATTTTTGCGGGCCTGCGGCCCAGTAAAAATACCGGTTTGTCAGGGTAATTATAATCCATTTTTAACAGGCACGCAATTCCGAAAAGTGACAAATCTTTTACGTCTCAAAAAATTATGCCTCAAAAATTTCACAGAGACTTCACACCAATCTCACACTGACTTCAACCCGCTTTTTTATCCTTATCCCATCAAGAGGGAATACCCTCGGGACAGCAGAAATCTAACTGTCCGGAAAAAGGAGGTAACGCTTATGTTTTTAGGTCTGGAATGGTACTGGTGGCTTGTGATTTTGGCAGTCCTGGCAATCTCTGTACCCTTCAAGGTAAAGTTCCTGAAATGGTGGGGCAGACGGGCGCAGGAGAAGAAAGAAGCACACGGGAAATGGGGGGATGAGGAATGATAGAAGTAAAAGACCTGACATTTTCCTACGGGAAAGACAAGGAGGCGCTGCACGGTCTGAGCTTCACCGTAGCGGACGGAGAAATCTTCGGTTTTCTGGGGCCCAATGGTTCCGGAAAGTCCACCACTCAAAAGATATTGACAGGCATCCTGAAAAGATATGGCGGCAGCGTGACTCTCTTCGGGAAAGACTTAAAGAACGCGCATACACAGGAATTTTTCCGGAATATCGGCGTCCTGTTCGAATTCCCCTACCTGTATGCCAATCTGAGCGCCCTTGACAATCTTCGGTATTTCGCTTCTTTTTATCCCAAAGAGCAACTGCGGGATCCAGAAGAACTGCTTGACGAATTGGAATTCAAGCGGGATTTCCTGCGAAAGCCGGTTTCCTCTTATTCCAAGGGCATGCGGCAGCGGGTCAGCATGGCCAGGGCCCTGATCAGCAACCCCAGGCTCCTGTTCCTGGACGAGCCCACCAGCGGCATGGACCCCACCGGAGCCGTGCTCTTTCGCAGCATCATAGAGAAAGAACGGCAGAAAGGAACCACCATATTTATCACCACCCACAATATGTTTGACGCAGACCTGCTCTGCGACAGGGTGGCCTTACTGTCCAACGGAAACATCGCGGCTCTCGACACGCCCCGGAACCTGAAAGAGCAGAACAGCAGCCGCAGCATTGCAGTCTCCTATCTCCATCAGGGCAGGCGCAGAGAAGCGACAATCACGGCTCCGGAGCTGAAAAACGGATTTCCCTTTGCATATGACGAAATCGTCAGCATCCACTCCCAGGAGCCCACTCTGGAAGATATCTTTATCCAATACACAGGAAGGAGGCTTTCATGATGCGGCAAGGATTTTCCCAATTGCTGAAAAAAGACTTCCGGCTCATGCTGTCCGGCAGATTTTTCCTGCTGGCGCTTGCCTCCCTTGTCCTTTACTCCTGCTATATCCATTTCGTGTATGCGAAAGTAGATCAGGTGATTTATCCGGTCTATCTGTTCGACCCCCAGGGCATGTTGGATACACAGAGTAATTTGGACTCCCAGGACAATTCCGGTTCCCAGGGCAACTTCGGTTCCCAGGACAATTCCGGTTCCCAGGGTGCTTCCGATTCCCAGGGCAACTTCGGTTCCCAAGGCAATTCTGGTTCCCAGGGCAGGACAGATGCCCCATGCGATGTGAACTCCCGGTCCAATTGCAATTCCCGGAGCAGTCAAACGGCAAGATCGGATTACATAACGGAGGTGGACAGCAGGGAAGCCCTGGAGGCCGCCTGCGAGGACAGATATTCCGTAGGCATCGATTTGTCCTCTGGGACACCGGAATTCTATCTGCTCTCCTCCGGCATCCGGACTGCAGACAATTACCGCGCCATCTGGGCACAGGCGGTATTAGCCGGAAACCTGGCGGGACAGGCAGAAGTAATCGGCACAAACAGCAGAGAGATGAAGAACCGCCGGGAAATCACTGCTGAATTTCTGTTCTTCGAGCTGTCGGCGGTGGGCTTTCTGGGACTCGCCTCCCTGCTGTTCAAGGAAAAACAGATGGGCGTCATTCGGGTACATGGCATCCTCCCGGTAAACAGGACTATGTTCATTTTGTCGAAATTGTCCCTGTTCCTGGTTTCGGATCTGGTCTTTGCATCCTTGCTGACCCTGATCAATCTGGGCCCGGGGCAGGGTGCCGCGGTTCTGCCGGCGGTGCTCCTCCAGACGGGCATCCTGTCCCTTATCATGGCGCTGACAGGATTTTTCTGTGCGGTAAGACTTCCGGACTTCAAGCAGTTTTCCCTGCTCTATCTGATCCTTGCCGTTTTTATTACCACACCTGTCTTTCTGGCTGGCCAGACCGGCCTTTCAGGGGGATGGATTGATTATCACCCCATGTACCACCTGTTCAAGGCAATGAAAGGGGCCTGTTTTTTGACTCCAAACACCCAATGGCCCTATTATGCCGCCTGTCTGGGAACGATTCTTCTGCTGTTCCTGCTTGCCCATCGGACCCTGACCCGGGAACTGGCCCGGGAGGGATAAGGCTGCTCGGCTTCCGGAAGTCGTAAGTGGTCTGGAAGTTATAAGAGTCCAAAAGTTGTAAAAGTCCGGAAGTTGTAAAAGTCCGGAAATTGTATGCGTCCGGAAGCTGTAAACGTCCGGAAGTTGTATGCGTCCGGAAGCTGTAAACGTCTGAAAGCTATAACGCAGGCTTCCGGACGCCAGGATCCAAAAGCGGAATAATCAGGGCACTGCCCCAAAGCACATGGAGGTATCAAAATGAAAAGATTACTATATCAGCTGAAAAGCATCCGGCGGGACAAATTATGCCTTCTGACTTTTCTCCTGCCAATCGCCGCAGGTCTGGCAATCAACCTGCTTTCCGGGGTGAACCTCAATTCCATGGGTGAAACCTCTTTCGGCATCCTGGAAGACCAGATTTCCGATGAGACGGTAGTCTGGCTCCAGGCAAGCGGAAGCGTCACCAAGTATAAAACGGAACAGGCCCTTCGGGAAGCCGTCAACGAGCCGTCCACCCAAATGATAGGCGTGCTGAAAGCAGGTGACGGCATCCGCACGCTCCTGTCCGGCGACGAACTGGAACTGAACAAAGCGATAGCCGACACCCTGCCCCGGCTCTATGAACGCCGGGCAGAAGAAACCGGACATCGCGTCACCCTGCTTCCGGTGTCCAATAAAAATGATGGCCTGATATCCCTGCTGATCGTGATAACGCTGGTCACGGCCATGTTCATGGGATGCACCTTTAACGCCATGAACATCATCAGTGAAAAGGAAGACGGCATTGACTTGGTCAATCAAATACTTCCCATGACAGCCGGAACCTACCTGATACAGAAAATGCTCCTGGGTTTCCTGGGAGGGACGCTGTCCACTGTCCTGACGGCACTTGTCTGTATGCGGATTACGCCGGCACAGATGTTTCCCCTGTTTTTAATCATCCTTTTGTCCGCTTATATCGCGGCATTGGCAGGGCTGTACATCGGCCGTTTTTCAGAGGGGCTGATGGTCGGAATCCTGTATATCAAAGTCGTCATGATCCTGTTTCTTGCCCCTCCCATCTTCTTCTTGCTCATGGTTCCGGAGGGCAGCGCACTGTTCTCGCTCTCCTACCTGCTGCCCTCAAGCGCGGCCTTTTACGGGCTGATGGATTTAATCGGCGGAAGCGCGAACATTCCGGTCAAAGAGATTGCCGTCCTTGCTGTTCACGGCGCGGCATGGCTTCTGCTCTATCTGCCCCTGTCCGGGCACCGGAAAAAGCAGCGGCAGGCACGCTGAACAACTCCTGTTTTCTACAAAACTTCTTGTATGAACTCTTTGAGTGAATTAAGAACGGGACTCTTCCAATCAAATGCCTCTGCCGCTTCGCCGATTTTGAGCGATTCCATATACGTTGCTTCAAACCAAAAAGAGGATTATTCCGAATGAAAATACACCGCCTGATCGGCATCATCACCACATTACAGCAGAAAAAGACCGTCACCGCCCCCTATCTGGCCGAAAAGTTCGAGGTGTCCCGCCGCACCATCGGGACATCGAGGACATCTGCGCGGCAGGCATTCCCCTGGTCACTACCCAGGGAACAGGCGGCGGCATCTCTATCATGGAAGGCTTCTCTCTGGACACCACTGTCTTCACGGAACAGGAACTGGCGGCTAATTTCCTCTACAAAGTTCAGGAACCCGCTCTGAAACAGATGGTCAAAAGTCTGACGGAAGGGCTTGCACGTCCGGCTGCTGCCCCATCAACGCCAGCCGCTCCCATAATGCCAGCTGAGTTCTTCTGTTCACCCACATACATGATGTGGCTTGACATGGCCAGATATTCAGGACGTTCACAAGTCCTGGCGGCAAAATCAATCCACAGGCTTCGGTGAGGTTCCTCCAGTGCCTCAATCTTTGTAAGGTTTGATGCCAGAAATCCTTCCTGTCCAAACATGGTGACCTGTCTCAGTCCGAAAGAGTCCATAAAGTAACATATCTCCGGCAATGCGTCGAATCTTGCATCCGTAAACGCCGCTCCCTTCCAGCTCCGGTTTTCCAACAGGCATTCTCCGTATTCGTTTCCAAGTTTCATCTCCTCAGCCAACCCTTCCGGCCCTTCGTCCAGATAGTAAAGCGCACCCGCCAACAGATTGATAAAGGCTACATAAATCTTCCCTCCCGGCTTCAGCACACTCAGCGCATTTTCAATCACCTTCCGGCGGTCTTCTTCCTGAAAGACATGATACATTGGTCCCATGACAAGGACATGGTCAAATTTTTCCTCAGGGTACAGCCCTTTATCCATAGCGTTTCCGCAGATGGTTTTTAAGGGAAGCCCCCTTTCCTCCGCCTTTCTTTGGGCATATCCGATGTTACCGGATGACAAGTCAAACAGAGTCACCTGGCATCCTTTCCCGGCAAGCCACAGAGAATACTGTCCCGGCCCGCCGCCGATATCCAGTATTTTCTCTCCGCTCCGGATTGTCTGCTCCAACATCCGGGCGGTAATTAAAAACTCAATGGTCTGATTTGTCCTTTCCCACTCCCTCTCCGGTGCCTCGTCATAATTCCTTCTGATCACTTCCGTGTTTTCCTTCTCCTGCATCCTGTTCTTCTCCTCCCTTCCCGTGCCGCTGTTGTCCGCAGAATCTGCACCTGTCACCGCGAACTCCTGTTTTCTTGTTCCGCCGTATAATCTCCCCGCAGAATTGCGTAGACGCTCATGTCGCAGA
>CAJUJN010000067.1 GCA_910586775.1 uncultured Acetatifactor sp.
CTTTACTTGGTATTATTTTATGTTTTGCGATGATGCTCTATGGTATCATAGACGGTGCCGGTATCAATAACCTGGTGAAGGAATACTGGAATATGCCGTCGGCAGTTATTACCTTCGGCGGTGCCTTTGCCGCTACGCTGGCATCTCACAGCCTTGCCGATTTCATCAATGGTCTGAAGAGTTTTGCACTGGTATTCAAGGCTCCGGCCATCAATACGGCGGAAATGATCAGCAAGATTATCGACCTGTCGAATGTGGCACGTAAGGAAGGGCTTCTGTCCCTGGAGGAAGCGGCTGCGGATATGGATGATGCTTTTCTGAAGAAAGGTATCCTTCTGATGGTAGACGGAACGGATCCGGAACTGGTGCGTGCCATCATGGAGACGGAACTGGTCAGTATTGAAGGGAGACATAAGACCTGCATTGGCTTCTGGGATACACTTGGTGCCATGGGTCCTGCCTGGGGTATGATCGGTACCCTGATCGGTCTGGTAGACATGTTGTATCATATGGATAACGTGGCTACGCTTGGACCGGCCATGGCCGTGGCCCTGATTACCACTTTCTATGGTTCCGTGCTTGCGAATGCAATCTGTACCCCGGTGTCCAATAAGCTGAAAGTGGATAATGCCGCAGAGATGATGCTGAAAGAGGTTATGATTGAGGGCCTGCTGTCCATTCAGGCAGGGGAGAACCCCAGAGTAATTGAGGAGAAGCTGAAATCCTTCCTTTCTCCTCAGGACAGAGAAGCAGCCGGAGGAGATGCAGGGGGTGAGGAATAATGGCAAAGCGCAAGGAAGATGCGCCACCGGCGGGTTCGCCGGCGTGGATGGCGACATTCAGTGATCTGATGAACCTTCTGCTCTGCTTTTTCGTTATGCTTTTTGCCATGTCGAGTATTGAGGAAGCGAAGCTTCAGGAATTCGTGGCAGCCATGAATAATACTTTCAGCATATTTGACGGGGGCGCCTCCGCCATAGGGGACGGTATCCTGATCAGCAACGGCGTCAGCCAGCTGAATGAGCTTGACCAGTATATCAACAGTACCGGCAAGGTTGCCGACAGCGATACGGACGGTGAGAGTCTGGAGGAATTTGAGAAGTCTCCGGAGGCGTTGGAAGAAATGCTGGAGGAGCAGCGGCTGCAGGAAAACGAAGAACAAGTGGAAGCAATAGAGGAAGCGCTTCAGGAAAATGAGATTGCCGATGAGGTGGAGATCAGTTTTACTGCTCAATATGTTAAGCTGACCATGAACGGGGGACTGTTGTTTGATTCAGGAAGCGCACAGCTGAAGGAGGAGGCACAACAGATCATCAATAAGGTGGGGCTGATACTGGAACGGTATGGAGACGGAACCATTGAGATAGAGGGGCACACCGACAATGTTCCCATCAACAGTGCGCAGTATCCCAGCAATGAAGAACTGAGCAGCGCCAGAGCATTGTCTGTATTCTATTATCTGTTGGAGAACACTTCGCTGAATCCGGTGGATATAAAGCATGCAGGAATGGGAGAGAGAGTACCCATTGCCGATAACGGCACGCCTGAAGGCAGAAGCAGGAACCGAAGGGTTGAAATCTTAATCTATAATCCATCCGCGCAATAAGGAAGCTTGGGATGGAAGAAAGGGCTTTTAGACATGAAAAAGAATTTACTGAGTGTGCTGATCCTGGTGCTGATGATTGTAAATATTGCATTATCGGCAGTTATGATGACCAATGTCATCAGCACGAACCAAAAAACTGCAGAACTGATGGACAGCATCGGCGTAGCGATGAATCTGGAGCTGTATACGCCGGGGGCCGGCCCCGAGGTGGCTCTCTCCGATACGGTGACACATGTGATGGATCAGATGACGATTCAGTTGGCGTATTCTCAGGCGGTCAATGAGGACGGTACTACCACGAGCAGCAAGCCTGTGTATCTTGTGTTTGATATCTCTCTGCTTATGGATAAGACCCACGAAGATTTTGAGAGTTATTCGGGTTCTATTGCCGATTATGACAGCGTGATCAAGGATGCGGTGGAAGAGGTGGTAAGTAACTATACGGAGGAGGAATGCCGGGTCTCTTTCACGGGGGATATCAGGAATGAGATACTGACCAAAATTCAGGATCTCTTCGAGTCCAAGTTTATTTACGGAATTACCCTGAGTAATATAAAGTACGGTAGTTGATGGACATGGCAGACATGAGCAATGGAAAGTGCAGTCATGTAATAAAGCATGCGTTGTCTAGAAAGCATGCGACAGGAGGTGAGCTTGTGTGGCCGAGATTCTTTCTCAGGCGGAGATTGACGCCCTGCTGAATGCGATGTCTTCCGGTGAGCTTGACGCTGACCAGATGCAGCAAAAGGACGAGAAAAAGGTCAGAAATTATGACTTCAGCCGTCCTACAAAATTCTCAAAGGAGCATTTGAGGACTCTGGAGATCATATTTGAACATTATGCCAGGTTGGTTTCCACTAATCTTCCGGTGTACTTACGCAAAAACGTACAGGTGTCAGTGGTAGGTTCCGAAGCCATTACATTTAACGAATTTACCAATTCCTTATCCAGTCCCATTATTATGGGAATTGTCAATTTCGCGCCGCTGAACGGTTCGATTATCATGGAATTGGGCATCAATCTCGGATATGCCATGCTGGACCGCATGCTGGGAGGAAGCGGCGTGCCTCTGGAGAAGGGCAGGGATTTTTCCGAGATAGAGCAGATTATTATTGAGAAGATATTGGTGATGTTAACCCAGCTCCTCAGGGAGCCATGGAAAAATGTGATTGATATAGCGCCTGTATTGAGCCGGCTGGAGACCAATTCCCAGTTTGCGCAGGTGATAGCCCCTAGCGACATGGTTGCAATCGTGACCCTGGAGATTAAAATAGGGGATGTCGAAGGTTTTATGAATATCTGCCTTCCATTTTTTACTTTGGAAGATATCATGGATAAGCTGAATACAAAATACTGGTATTCTACCATGCAGGAGAATCATGACGAGAATTATGAGGCTTATATTGAATCCATGATACGCAAGGTGGATGTACCGATCAGGGCAGTATTGGGCAAGAGTACGATTTCTGTTAATGATTTCCTGAATCTGCAGATAGGTGACTGCATCCGGTTGGATTCTGGAGTGGATCAGGATATGAATGTGTATGTGGGCAATATCAGGAAGTTTAAGGCATTACCGGGTACGGAAAAAGATTCTTATGCTGTCAGGATCACATCAGTTATTAGAGAGGAGGAGTAAACAATGGACGGTGGATTGTCCCAGGACGAAATAAATGCATTGCTTTCCGGCATGAATCTGGGTGATGAAGAAGAGCCGGAGACGGTTGAAAATAATGAAGAAGTCAGCGGAGGAGCGGATAATATCATCCAGGAGATGGCAGGGGCGCAGGAACTCCTTTCAGATGTGGAGAAGGATGCCATCGGCGAGGTTGGCAATATCAGCATGGGTTCTTCGGCTACCACTTTGTATTCTCTTGTGAACAGAAAAGTAAACATTACGACACCGATAGTGGAATTCTGTACATGGGATAATTTGCTGACACAATATGAGAGACCATGTGTGTTCATACAAATCAAATATACCGTTGGACTGGACGGAACCAATATTCTGATTTTGAAGGAGCATGATGTAAAGGTCATTACTGATCTGATGATGGGCGGAGACGGTACCAACACGGATGGGGAGTTGGGGGAACTGCACTTAAGTGCCATTTCCGAGGCGATGAACCAGATGATGGGGGCATCAGCCACATCACTTTCCACCATGATGCAGAAGAAGATTGACATCAGTCCGCCGGAGGCTTCCCTGTTGGATCTGGCGCAGGTGAAGAATGGTGAAGATGTTTCACCTTTTCTCGGAGGAGTATTCGTTAAGATAGCTTTCCGTATGCAGATTGACGATCTGGTTGACAGTTCCATCATGCAGCTGTATCCGATAGATTTTGCCCGAAATGTAGTAGATACATTTATGAATTCACAGGGCGCTTCTGCGTCTGCGGCAGAGCCGGCTGCGCCTGCAGCGTCAGGTGCGCAGACAGATGCAAATGCTCACAGCCAGACAGGAATGCCGCAGGGAATGGCACCCCAGATGGGTATGGGGGATATGAATGCCGGCGCAGGAGGGATGAACCCTCAGACAGGCATGCCACAGGGAATGAATCAGGCGGATATGAATGCCCAGATGGGAATGCCTCAGGGGATGGCGCCTCAGATGGGCATGTACGCACAGCCCGGCATGATGGGGGGAATGAGTCCCCAGATGGGAATGCCCCAGGGAATGTATCCTCAGATGGGCATGTATGCGCAGCCCGGCATGATGGGGGGAATGCCTCAGACAAATGTGAATGTTCAGACGGCTCAGTTCCAGAGTTTTTCAGGCGATGGAGGAGTCGGCCCGGGACAGGAGAATATCGGTCTGATCATGGATGTGCCGCTGAATGTTACCGTAGAGCTTGGACGTACGACCAAGTCAATTTCCGAAATTCTTGACTTTGCACCCGGCACAATCATTGAGTTGGAGCGGATTGCCGGAGAACCGATAGACGTACTGGTCAATGGCAAGCTTGTGGCAAAGGGAGAAGTAGTAGTAATTGAAGAAAGCTTCGGCGTAAGAGTAACTGAGATTATCAAGTAGGAGGAAATTTTAAATGGCGAAGAATATTTTGGTATGTGATGATGCAGCATTCATGAGGATGATGATCAAGAATACCCTGACCAAAGGCGGCTATAATATTGCCGGTGAGGCCGAAAACGGAGCGAAGGCCGTGGAGAAGTACAAGGAGCTTTCGCCTGATCTTGTGCTGATGGATATCACCATGCCTGAAATGGACGGCATTCAGGCTCTGAAGGAAATCAAGAAGCTTGATCCCAATGCGAAGGTAATTATGTGTTCTGCCATGGGTCAGCAGGCGATGGTAGTGGAGTCCATTCAGGCCGGGGCGAGAGATTTTATCGTTAAGCCCTTTCAGGAGGACCGTGTCCTTGAGGCTGTGAAGAAGGTTGTCGGCTGATGATGCTGTTTGCTCGCGGAACGGGCATAATTGCTGCCAGTGCGGGAAGTTATGCGCAGTTTATTACCGTTCTGCTGATTTTTGTGGCAGTGCTTGGAGTGACTGCCTGGACCACCAGATGGATGGCCAATTATCAGAAGCAGCAGAGCGCAAATGAAAATATTGAGGTAATAGAGACCACTCGTATTGCGAATAATAAATATATCCAGATTATACGGGCAGGTGAGAAGTATATGGTAATTGCTGTCTGTAAGGACACGGTTACCATGTTGGGTGAGATTTCGGGAGAACAGCTGAAGGAGGGAACTCCCATGCAGCATCTCAGTTTCAGGGAGCTTCTCGACAAAGCTGCGATGAAGACAAAAGCTGCCCGGGAGGAGCCAAAGGAAAAGCAGATGCATGATGAAAAATAAGCTTATATTCAAGCGAATAGCAACCGCAATATGCCTACTCGTTACGGTGGGCATATTGTGCATTCTAAGTTCGGTGAAAGTATATGCCAGTGGGAGTCAGGATGCAGATAATGTCCTGAATGTCACTTTCGGCAACGGAAACGGGGAAGTCAGCGGTTCGCTGCGGATTTTGCTGATGCTGACTCTGATCAGCATTGCGCCAACGCTCCTGATCATGATGACCTCCTTCACCCGTATCATTATTGTGCTGCACTTTACCCGTGCGGCGCTGAACACGCAGACAGCTCCGCCTAATCAGGTGCTTGTAGGACTGGCTCTGATTCTTACCTTTTTTATTATGGAGCCGACTATCACTCAGATTAATGAGCAGGCTTATCAGCCTTATGAGGCCGGTGAAATTGCTCTGGATGAAGCGTTGGAAAAGGGGGTGGCACCGTTGCGCTCCTTTATGTACGACCACACGCAGCTGAAGGATGTGGAATTATTCATGGAAATTTCCGCCCAGGAGTGGGACGGGGAGACACTGGATGACATTCCGCTGTCTGTACTGCTGCCGAGTTTCATGCTCAGCGAGTTGAGAATGGCATTCTGGATTGGATTTGTCATTTATATTCCGTTTATCGTCATTGATATGGTGGTGGCTTCCACCCTCATGAGTATGGGTATGATGATGCTGCCGCCTACAACGATTTCCATGCCGTTTAAGATTCTGCTGTTCGTACTGGCAGATGGATGGAATCTGATTATAGGGAAGTTAGTTGAATCGTTTTACTACTGAAGCTTCAGGTAGCTTACAGGGAGAGCAGGGAGGAGATTGGATATGACAATTGATGCAGTAATGGATATTACGAGAGATGCCCTGTTTCTGATTATCAAGGTGTCGCTGCCGGTGCTGCTTGTTTCGCTGTGTGTGGGGTTGGTTGTCAGTATTTTCCAGACAGTGACTTCCATACAGGAACAGACGCTTACATTTGTGCCGAAGATTATCTGTGTGTTTCTTTCGCTGGTATTGTTTGGAAACTGGATGATGGAGTCCATGGTGGAATTTATGCAGTCCCTGTGGTCTAATTTCGGCCTTTACATGACGCAGTAAGGGGAACCTGTTGAATGTTTCAGTACTCATTTTCTGTATTTGACTTGGAATACTTCCTTTTGATATTGGTGAGGGTGAGTTGTTTCATATTTGTTGCCCCGTTTTTCAGCATGAGAAATACGCCGGCGAATGTGAGGATTGCACTCAGCTTTTTTACAGCGCTTCTTCTGTATCAGGCGCTGACGCCGGCACAGGCAGTTGCCTATTCCACAGTGTCTGAATATGCCATTATCGTAATGAAGGAAGCGATAGTAGGACTGCTGATTGGTTTTGCGGCAAGCATATGTACTACTATTGTAAATTTTGCGGGCTCTATCGCGGATATGGAGACGGGGTTGTCCATGGTGACGCTGATGGATCCGACTACAAGGGAGAGTACCAGTATTACCGGTGTGCTGTATCAGTATGTGCTGATGCTGATGATGATGGCGACAGGAATGTATCGTTATCTCTTCGGGGCACTGGCGGATACGTTTGAGTTGATTCCGGTAAACGGCGCGGTTTTTCATGGAGATTCGCTGGTGGATTCCATGATTACTTTCCTGGGGGATTATGTTATTATCGGCTTCCGCATTGTCCTGCCTATATTCTGTTCGATATTACTGCTGAATGCAGTGTTGGGAATCCTGGCCAAGGTTTCGCCCCAAATGAATATGTTTGCAGTGGGTATTCAGTTAAAGATTCTGGTAGGCTTGTCGGTACTCTTTTTTACGGCGGGAATTCTTCCGGGAATCGCAGATTTTATCTTTGAGGAGATGAAGCAGATGATGCTTTCCTTTGCGGGAGGAATGACATGATTCGTTATAACCTACAGTTTTTTGCGAAGGAAGGCATGGGGGGCGAGAAGACAGAGCCCGCTACTCAGAAAAAGCTGGACGATGCCCGAAAAAAAGGGCAGGTGGCCAAGAGCCGGGAGATTACCAACGGACTGGAATTATTGGCGCTGTTTCTGATACTGAAGCTCTGGGTGGGGCATATGGGAGTCCAGTTTTTGGATGTTTTCAATAATGTATACAGCAAGATTCCGGAGATTGTCGTGTTCTGGCAGGGAACCATGCCTCAGCGGGAAGTGAGGATCCTGTTCCGGCAGATGGCATTTCAGGTGCTGATCATTATAGCGCCGATTCTGGCAATCGGTTTTTTGATTGCATTTGTCACGGATGTAGCTCAGGTAAAGTGGAAGCCGACTTTGGAACCGATGAAGCCGAAACTCAGTAAGCTGAATCCGCTGAAAGGATTTAAAAAATTCCTTTCCCTGAATGCATTGGTAGAACTTGTCAAGTCCATTGCCAAGATTGGTCTGATATTATATGTATGTTACATTTATCTGAAGGATAAGTGGCCCATTCTGCTGAACCTGTATGATCTGACACTGATGCAGGCGCTGCAGTTGATTGCGGAGACAGTCACGGACCTGGGAATCCGGATTGCCCTGCTCTATATGCTGATTGCTTTTGCTGATTTTGCATATCAGAAGATTAAGTTCAAGAACGATATGAAGATGACCAAACAGGAAATCAAGGAAGAGTATAAGCAGCAGGAGGGAGATCCGCAGATTAAAAACAAGATACGGCAGAAAATGCGTGAGAGTTCCATGCGGCGTATGATGCAGGAACTGCCACAGGCGGATGTGGTCATTACCAACCCGACACATTATGCCGTAGCAATCAAATATGACCCGAAGGTCGCGGATGCGCCTCTGGTCATTGCCAAAGGTGAAGATTATCTGGCGGCACGGATTAAAGAGGTGGCCAGGGAAAATAAAATCGAAATCGTGGAAAATAAACCACTGGCCCGCATGCTGTATGCAAATGTGGATATAGGGCAGGCAGTGCCGCCGGAATTGTATCAGGCGGTGGCCGAAGTCTTGGCATTCGTATATCAGCTGCAGGGTAAAATCTAAGGGAGGAGGAGCAGAACATGAATGAGAGACTGGCCAAGACAGACGCTATTGTAGCGGTTTATGTGCTGGTAGCATTTATCATGCTGATCGTGCCTCTTCCGGCGGCGGTGCTGGATGTATTTATGGCATTTAATATTGCCATAGCTTTTACCATTCTGTTTGCCTGTATGTTTATCAAGGAAGTGCTGGATATGTCGTATTTCCCGACTATCCTGCTGTTCACTACCATTTTCCGGATTGCCATGAATGTGTCTTCGACGAGACTGATTCTGACCACGGGTACTTCCGGCAATGTGGTTATGACTTTCGGACAGTTCGTGGGAGGCGGCGACCTGATCGTAGGTGCCATTGTTTTCATTATACTGATCATGATTCAGTTCCTGGTAATCAACAAAGGTTCCGAGCGTGTGGCTGAAGTAACGGCAAGATTTACCCTGGATGCCATGCCTGGTAAGCAGATGGCCATTGATGCAGACTTAAATACAGGTGCCATCGACGACAAGGAAGCCAAGGAGAGACGTGACAAGATTCAGCAGGAATCCAGTTTTTTTGGTTCCATGGATGGTGCCGTGAAGTATGTAAAGGGAGATGCCATCGCAGGTCTTTTGCTGACATTGATCAATGTAGTCGGCGGTATTGCCATGGGTATGCTGCGCAACAGTATGGATGTGACGTCAGCGCTGAATAATTATGGTATCCTTACCATAGGTGACGGACTGGTGAGTCAGATTCCCTCATTGCTGATCTCATTGTCAACCGGTGTGCTGGTTACCAAGGGAAGCAAGGAGGCGGATTTCGGACCGGCGATTGTACGGCAGCTCTTTGGCATTCCCAAGGTAATGTATATGGTAGGAGGAACCCTGGTGTTTCTGGGGCTCTTTACGGATTTGAATACTGTCCTCTTTATGGGAATGGGTCTTTTGTTTGTCGTGGGAGGCAGGATGATTGCAAGCAATCTGGAAACTGCGGCGATTGAAGGTGAAGTGGACGGCGATGAGGTTGCGGCAGATGAGATCAGGCAGCCGGAAAATGTTGCCAGCCTTCTGCAGGTGGATCCTATCGAACTGGAGTTTGGTTACGGTATCATTCCGTTGGCTGATGTCAATCAGGGCGGCGACCTGTTGGACCGTGTGGTTATGATACGACGGCAGATTGCATTGGAGCTGGGTACTGTGGTTCCAATTATCCGTCTGCGCGACAATATTCAGCTGAATCCCAACCAGTATATCATCAAGATAAAAGGAATTCAGGTGAGCGAGGGTGAAATTCTGTTTGACCATTACATGGCGATGAATCCCGGGTATGTGGAGGAAGAGATTACGGGTATTCCTACTTTTGAGCCCTCCTTCCATCTGCCGGCCATCTGGATCACAGAGGGACAAAGGGAGAGGGCGGAGAGCCTGGGCTATACGGTAGTAGATCCGCCTTCCATTATTGCCACTCATCTGACGGAGATTATTCGGCAGTATATCGCAGATCTGCTGAGCAGGCAGGATGTGCAGAATCTTATCAACAATCTCAAAGAGACCAACCCTTCGCTGGTGGAGGAACTGGTGCCGAAGCTTCTGGGGCTTGGAGAGATTCAGAAAGTGCTGCAGAATCTGCTGAAAGAGGGTATCTCCATCCGCGATCTGCTGACTATTATGGAAACGCTGGCAGACTATGCGCCTGCCACCAGGGATACCGATATCCTGACAGAATATGTGCGTCAGAGCCTGAAAAGGGCTATTTCCACAAAATACTTTCCCAACCATGAGACCACAAATGTGGTCACTTTGGACCCGAAGGTGGAACAGGAGATCATGGGAAGTGTCAAACAAACAGAGAACGGCGCTTTCCTGAATCTGGATCCGAACCGATCCAGAGCAATCATCGATTCCGTTGGGAAAGAGGTTCAGAAGCTGGAAAGCCTGGGGAAGAATCCTATTATTATAACATCTCCCATCGTGCGGATGTATTTTAAGCGCCTGACGGAAGATTATTATAAGGAGCTTGTGGTTGTCTCCTACAATGAAGTGGAATCAAATGTGGAATTACAGTCGGTTGGGATGGTGACAGCATAAAATGATTATTAAGAAGTTCATTGGGAAAACAGAAGAAGAAGCGGTGGAAGCTGCCAAAAAGGAACTGGGCAGCGGTGTTGTCATCATGAATGTGAAGGCAGTGGAGCGCAAGGGACTGGCGGCGCTTTTTCGCTCAAAGCAAACTGAAGTGACGGTGGCGCTGGAAGAAGAAAATGATACTTTCAAGACTGTACACAGGGAAGCGTCTCCCGCTACAGCCAGAAAAGAGCAGCCCCGTCCGGTGAAAAAGCTTTCTGTCGAACCGTCTGCGGAAGGAGAGGCTTCTTATGATAATGCGTTGGGGGCGGAGGACAGGATTGCCATAGAGAAGAAGTTGGACAGTCTGGAATCGCTTCTGATGTCACGTTTTCAACAGAGCGAATCGGCACGGGAAGACACATCCGTCACCGAGAAAACGACAGCCGAGGGGGAAGTACAGGAGGAGGCTCAGCAGGAAGAGATTACACAGCAGCAGCGTTTTCTGCGTCTTTTGTATAATACCATGCTGGAAAGCGAAGTCGACGAGAAATATGCGAATAATATCGTGAATGAGGTGGATGTGTCGGGGCAGTCCAACCTTCCCATCGACTATATCCTGGAAAATATATATCAGAAAATGATTTTGAAATTTGGCAGGGCTTATGGCATCTCACCGGCGGAGGGTACCCCGAAGATTGTGGTTTTCATGGGACCTACGGGAGTGGGAAAGACGACTACCATAGCAAAGATTGCCAGCTGTTATGCGGTGGAAGAAAAAAAGAAGGTGGCGCTTCTGACAGCGGATACCTACCGGATTGCCGCTGTGGAGCAGCTCAGGACTTATGCCAATATTCTGGAGGTGCCATTCCGGGTCATTTATTCGGAAGATGAGGTGAATGAGGCGGTTCGTGAATTTGTGGAGTATGACTATGTGTTTGTAGACACAATGGGGCATTCTCATAAGAATGAGGAACAGCTGGGTCATATGAAAAAGCTTTTTGATGCTTTGAAGGAAGCAGGAGACTGCCAGACCTTTCTGGTGCTTTCGGCTACTACCAAGTATCGGGATCTGCTGAAAATCGTATCCACTTATAAGGGGATCGCGGATTTCCAGCTGATTTTTACAAAACTGGATGAGACGGCTGCCATGGGGAATCTGTTGAATATGAGATTGTTTACGGAGAAGCCTATAGCGTTTGTGACCAACGGGCAGAATGTACCCAACGATATTGAACAGTTCAACCCCCAGAAAACCGTAAAGCAGATTCTGAGTATCAGACAGGAGAAGCAGTAAAGACAGCCGTTCACAGGGCTGCGGAACCGGAGTACAAAACGGCAGATATGGGCAAAACGGAACAGGAGGTATCATATGGACCAGGCAGAACAGTTACGAATCCTAAAAGCAGGGCAGCAGCAGTCCAAATCATTAGCCAGGGTCATTACCGTTACCAGCGGCAAGGGCGGTGTGGGCAAATCCAATACCTCCATAAACCTGGCCATTCAGTTTCGGAAGATGGGGAAAAGGGTCATTATACTGGATGCGGATTTTGGTCTTGCCAATATTGAGATTATGTTCGGAGCCGTTCCCAAGCACAATCTGTGTGATCTGATCTATCAGAAGAAACATATTACTGACATCATCACATGGGGACCAATGGAGGTTGGTTTTATATCCGGGGGCAGCGGCATCGCGGGTATGTCTAATCTGAACCGCGAGTATCTGAATTATATTATCCAGAATCTTGCCCAGCTGGATACGATTACTGACATTATTATTGTGGATACGGGGGCGGGTATTTCTGATGCTGTTCTGGAATTTCTGGTGGCAAGCGGTGAGATACTTCTGGTGACTACGCCGGAGCCTACATCCATCACGGATTCCTATTCCCTGCTGAAAGCTTTGTACCGTCACCAAAGGTTTGATGCAGACGCCACGAAGGTAAAGCTGATTGCGAACAGGGTGTCGAAAGAGTCTGAGGGTAAGATTTTATATGATAAGTTAAATGCGGTGGTTGAGCGCTATTTGAAGGTGCCCATATTGTATCTGGGATGTGTGCCGGAGGATGCCCAGCTGCCACGTTCCGTGATGCAGCAGACACCGGTTTCCTTGCATAATCCAGGTGCAAAGTCTACGCTTGCCTATGAGCGCATTGCGGGGAGACTGTTGGATAAGGCGGAGGAGGAACGTCAGCCGAAACGGGGAATGGCGGCGTTTTTCTCTCATATCATTGCAGGCAGAAGATAGATATTTATGCAAGGCAAAAACAGCCGGATGATAAAATGAAAAAAGGGTGGTGGTTGTTATGTTTTCCAAATTTATTTCCGTTGGGGATAAAATTGAATTACAGGCTGTGGCTCGTGAAAACGACGATCAGCTGGGGATGCCGGGAAAGGTCTATAACAGTACGGTATATGATATCCAGTCCGAGGATACCATTGAGATTACGATGCCGATGGAGAAGACCAAGTTGATCCTGCTTCCCGTGGACGGTGAGTATGATATGGTGTTTTACGGCACAAGCGGACTGTTTCAGTGCCTTGCCAGAATCATTGACCGGTATAAGAGCAACAATACGTATCTTCTGCTGATGGAGATGACAAGTAATCTGCGCAAGTATCAGAGGAGAGAATTCTATCGTCTGGGATGTGCCCTGGAGATGAATGCGCGTAATCTGCAGAAGGAAGAGGTTCTGACCATCGAGAGCAAGCTGCCGTATACCCTGGCAAAGGGGCTTCCGTTGAAACAGTGTGTCATTGTGGATATCAGCGGCGGTGGCCTGCGTTTTCTGGCTACCCATCGTTATGAGCCGGACAGCCTGATCTATTGCTGTTTTCATCTGATGAACAACGGGGAGCACAAGAAATATGAAGTAATCAGCAGGGTAATCAGTTCAATAGAACTGTCAAACCGTAAGGGAACTTTTGAGCAGCGTGTGCAGTTCTATGATCTGGATCCGACAGTGAGAGAGGAGATCATCAAGTATATCTTCGAGGAAGAGAGGCGCAACAGGCTGAAGAAGAAATATGCTTCCGAAGAGCGCGGATAAGGAAGTGTATACACAATTCCTGAGCAAAATGGTGTGAGGAGAGCAACATATGAGTGATGTGATGTTACAGCAGGTTTCGGAAAATTACTATGATGTGCTGAAGGAAATCGGCAACATCGGTGCGGGGAATGCTATGACGGCACTGTCCCAGATGCTGCAATGCAAGGTGGATATGAAGGTTCCGCAGGTCAAGCTGTTGGAATTCTCCGAGGTAGGGGAGATGATGGGTGGTGAAGAACAGATTATGGCCGGTGTATACCTTGGTGTGGAAGGAGATATCACGGGAAGCATGATGTTCATGGTGGAGGAGCACAGTGCCAGGCATCTGATTCAGAAGATTACCATGGGGATGCTGCCTGAGGGCGGTGAATTTGAAGAGATGGGTTTATCGGCGATGCAGGAAGTGGGTAATATCATCACCGGTGCTTATCTGAATTCCCTGTCTCAGATGACGAACCTGACAGTCATTCCTTCCCCCCCGGCGATAACCGTCGATATGGCAGGCGCTATTTTGAGTGTTCCTGCGATTCAGTTTGGTATTTTCGGTGATAAGATTCTGTTGATACAGTCACAGTTTTATGATGAGGTAAAGCTGGACGGATATTTTATTTTGATTCCTGATCTGGAATCTTATGAAAAAATACTTACGGCGTTGGGAGTGCCGGTGGACTTGCAATAGAACTGACGGTCATGCAGAATCAGAAAACGCAGAAGGAAAAAGAACGGATAAAAGGATATGGAAATGGATCATGAGTGAAATAATCAAGGTGGGAATAGCAGACCTGAAGACCTGCGTTAGCCCCAACGGCGTGATGACTCTGGGGCTGGGTTCCTGTGTCGGTATTGCAATCAGGGATCCGATGAATAAGATCGGCGGTTTGGTGCATATCATGCTGCCGGACAGTAAGGCAATAACAACAGGGCAGCATAATATTGCCAAATTTGCAGATACGGGTATCGAAGAGTTGGTGCGGCAGATAGAAAGAATGGGTGCAAGGCGTGTCAGGATGGTAGCGAAGATAGCCGGAGGTGCCACCATGTTTAATTTTCAGGGAAGCGGCAGCGGTGCTTCTGTGGCGCAGGTGGGCAATCGGAATGTGGAGGCCACCAAAGCGAAGCTGAATACGTTGCGGATTCCTATTCTGGCACAGGATACAGGGGCAAATTACGGCAGAACGGTTATTTTTTACCCGGAAACCGGTGCTTTCCACATTCGCGCCGTAGGAAGGCCCGAGAAGATTATCTGAAGGGGATATGCATATGAACAGGAAGAATTTACCGCTTCTTTTGATGCTGACAGCCGGTGCGGTGACATGTATCATTACATTTATAGAGGAATATACCATGACGGAGAAGCTTGTATCTCTGTTTGTGGTGCTTTTAATCTTTTATGTGCTTGGAAGCGTGTTGAAGTGGACGTTGGATTTCTTTGAGCATCAGAATGGGGAAAGGCTTAAGGAAGAAGGGGAAGTCATCGAAAAAGAGTCGGAAAATTCTGAGGACATAACGCCGGGAAACATAGAGGAATAAATTATTCTTGACAGATTGTGTGTCGTACAGTTATGATAACATAAAAGGAGGAGCCGGATTTCATGGATGAAGCAGGCAGAAAGAAACTGTTAGAAGCATATGCGAAAATGAAATCACCGGAAGTCAGAGAGCAGTTGATTCTGGAATATGCTCCTCTTGTCAAGGTGGTTGCGGGCAGGCTCAGTATGTATCTGGGCTACAATGTGGAATATGAGGATCTGGTGAGTTACGGCATCTTTGGTCTGATTGATGCGATAGACAAGTTTGATTATCTGAAGGATGTAAAATTTGAGACTTATGCCAGTCTGCGTATCAGAGGGGCTATTTTAGACCAGATTCGCAAGATGGACTGGATTCCGAGAACCATCAGGCAGAAGCAGAAAAAAATCGAGGCAGTCATCAAGGAAGTTGAGCAGAGTACGGGGCGCATGGCTACGGACGAGGAAGTTGCCAGGGGCCTTGGCATATCTAATGAAGAGTATCTGGACTGGCAGTCTCAGATGAAGATTACAGGACTGGTATCCCTGAACGAATACATGGAGCAGGGAAGCGACATATCGCAGGACTACAGAAGGCATACGACTTCTCATTTTGAGGCACCGGAAGAGCGGATAGAGAAGGAAGAACTGGCGAAGGTGTTAGGGGAAGCACTGCAGCTTTTGACGGAAAAGGAGCAGAAGGTTATAACGCTTTATTATTACGAGGAGCTGACGTTAAAGGAAATCAGCAATATCCTGGATGTTTCCGAGTCCAGGGTGTCGCAGCTGCATACCAGGGCTTTGAAGAAAATGAAAGTAAAAATGGGGAACTATATGGGCATTCTTTCTAACAATTAGCATTGGGGGATTAAACTATGCAGAATGGTTACTTTCGATTAGTGAATGATTTTAAGGGATACGGTATCGCCTTATATCCGCCTGAAGGGTTCGGAGAAGATATCAGGACAGACGAGGTATGGAAATATCTGGACGATCTGAAGATTACTTATGATAAAAAGCGGATAGAGGCGCAGATTCACTTTGGAGAAACGGGAATCTGCCATCTGGGTGACGGGGATTGTCCGGTCTGTCAGGAGACTTATATGTTGGATGTCAGTGAGGATGGTATGGTGGCCATGGTTCGCTTTATTCCGGCTTCGGAGGGTGGAAAACGGCTGACGATGTCGGACTTTCTGGCAGACATAAAACGCAAAAATATCGTATTTGGCATACAGGAGGGGGCCCTGAAGGAGCATTTTGAGACGGAGGGAGTCTACTGTACGGATATTTTGATAGCCCGCGGCAAGAAGCCTGTACAGGGGAAGGATGCGGTGATAGAGTATTCGTTTAATACCAATCAGCATAAGCGTCCTGCTCACAGGGATGACGGGCGAGTAGATTATTTTAACCTGACCACTATTAACCAGTGCCGTAAAGGACAGGTGCTTGCACGCATTATTCCGGAACAGCCCGGTGAAGCCGGTTCGGATGTATACGGCAAAGTGATAAAGGCGAAAGAGGTCAAGCGTGAGACTCTGAAGTTCGGTAAAAATATCGAACTGTCGGTGGATAAGCTTTCCATAACTTCTCTGGTGGACGGACATGTGTCGCTTGTAGACAAGAAGGTTGTCGTGTCCAGCGTATATCAGGTGAAAGGAGTGAATGTATCTACAGGTAATATCAGCTATGACGGAAGTATTGAGATTGCCGGAAATGTAGATGAGAATTTCGAGGTGAAAGCCGGCGGGAATGTAGTGGTAAATGGCCTGGTGGAAGGGGCTACCATCATTGCCGGCGGAAATATCATTATTGCCAAGGGCATGAACGGCATGGGTAAGGGATATCTGCGGGCCAGAGGTGATGTGATGGTGAAATTCATCGAGAACTCGAGGATTGTTGCCGGGGGTTTTGTGGAGACGGAAGCGATCCTGCACTGTACGGTATCATCAGGCAGTGATATAAAGGTGGATGGAAGAAGGGGCATCATCCTTGGAGGCCGTGTACAGGCGGCCAATGCGATCATGGCAAAGACAGTGGGGGCCAGCATGAGTACGGCTACTACTCTTGAAGTAGGTGTGGAACCGCTGCTGATCTCTCAGCTTGAGCATGTTACGACCGCACTGGAGGACAGAAAGAAGACTCTCAATGCGGCAGAAGTTATTTACAACAATTTTAAGGAAAAGCAGAAAAAAGGGGTTCAGTTCAATGAGGGCCAGATGCGGTATATGCGAAGCGTAGGATCGCTGATTGAGGAGAAAAAGGCCGAGTTGGAGAGGTTGAATACCCGTATGCAGGCATTGCAGGAGATGATGGAAAGCCGTGAAGACGCAAAGGTGGTAATTAATGAGCAGGTTTATCCCAATACGACGATTGTGATAGGCGGCGTCACCAGACTGCTCCAGGATAATTACCGTTACTGTAAGTTTGTAAGGGAAGACGGAGAAGTGCGGATGGTGCCCATGTAACAGAATAGCGGACGGGATTGTTTTCCGCGGCAGGAGCAGCGGCGGGAAGGTTTTGGGAAAGAAGGTGTATTTATGGCGTTTGGGTCAATTGAGCTGACAACGATTTCCAGAGCACAGGATTATACTACGATTAAGCATAATGAAGACAATAAAGTAGTGGTGGACCAGGCTAATTTCAGTGACCAGGTTCAGAAGGCCGTAGAGCATAATATACGGGAAGTGCACACCAGCGATAATGCCAAATGGCGGGAGAGCAGGCCTGACGCAAAAGAGAAGGGCAATGGGCAGTACAGCGGCGACGGCGGGCGCAACAGGAAGAAAAAGCATGCTCACGAGCGGGTGGTGGTGAAGAACCAGGGCGGCTTTGACATGAAGATATGATGCCGGGGAAAATGGGTGCAAAATGGAAATGATGGAAATCATCCTGTTGGCTGCAGGAGGAATTATTTTTATATTGAGTTTTTTTATCCCGGACAAAAAAGGGACATCCGGCAGCCTGGGGCGTTCTGCGGAGAATGAGATCAAAGAACTGGTCAGCCGGGAGATGGAGTCGATGCGGGTTCATGTGGATGAGGTGGTGGAAGAGTCGATTGCCGATGCCATGGAGAAAACGGAGCGTTCCCTGGAGCGGCTGACCAATGAAAAAATTATGGCGGTCAACGAGTATTCCGATACCGTATTGACGGAAATCCGTAAAAATCATGAAGAGGCAGTGTTTCTGTATGATATGCTCAATAATAAGCATACCAGCCTGAAAAATACTGTGGCTGAGGTGAATACCGTTGTCAGGGAGGCGGAAGAGGCAAAGCATTCTCTGGAACAGAGGATTCCGGAAGCCGTTGGCACCGTAGACAGGGGCGGTGAGGAAGCTGCCGCCTGGAGTCAGGCAGAAGCCGAGGTTGCGGTGACGGAGCAGGAGAATGGTGAGATTGCTGCAGTGCCGGAAGAATGGCCGACAGACGGAGAACAGGACTATAACAGTAACGAAAAGATACTGAGACTTTACAGACAGGGAAAGTCCGCGGTGATGATTGCAAAAGAACTGGAACTGGGAATAGGTGAGGTAAGGCTGGTAATTGATCTGTTTCGAAAGCAATCGCGATGAACATTTTTTAGGAATTGTGAAGAAATCACTTTTGATTTGCAGTGAACCGAACGCTGAATTCTGCGTTGGCAGTCAGCTGAAGACTCAAAAGTTATTTCGTAACACTTTCTTGGAATCGAGGAAATAAGTGAAACTGAAATATCAAATGCGGGGCTTAGGGTTAGGAATCATTGTTACCGCTCTGTTGATGGGAGTGGCTACGGGAAAAGGGATACCGTTAAGTGATGCAGAGATTAAGGCAAAGGCATTGGAACTGGGAATGGTGGAGAGTGACTCCATCAGGCTGACAGACCTGACGAATGTATCACCGGCACCGGAAGGTGTTGTTTCACCGGAGGAAGGCGGAGAAAAAGATTCGGGTGGAGCGGGAGTTTCGGAAAGTGCTTCAGGGGCTGACGGAACAGATGGTTTGGGCAATCCTTCGGGAATAGCAGGCGGTTCGGATAGTATTTCGGGAGCGAATGGTGCGGGAGACGGGACATCAGGCAGTACTTCGGAATCAGGAGTACAGACGGGTTCAGATGCCGGTTCGGAATCCGGCGCTTCATCGGAGCAGGACACGGAGGCAGGAGCAGGTTCAGAAAATGGCGCATCAGGTACAGGCGGACAGGATGGGGGAGATTTCTCTCCTGAAGGGAATGCGGGGGACGGGAATCATTCCGAGGGAGCAGCGGTTACTGTTGTAATAGAATTCGGTGTGACATCTTCCCATGTCAGCGAGATGCTGGAGGAGGCGGGACTGGTAGAGAATGCCGCCGGTTTTGACAATTATCTCTGTAATAACGGATATTCCAGAAGCATTACGGCAGGAACCTATGAAATCATGCCGGGAACCAGTGAAGAAGAAATAGTTAAAATAATTACGAAAACAAGATGATTTTTCAGATACCCCTTGCAAAGCAGGGGGTATCGTGCTATAATGCAACGTGGTGTGAAGTGTATAAATCTTTCACCGGTTGTCTGACTTGACAAAACACGTATGCCGATTCGGTGATGGTGCCGGGGTATCTTATGGTCTGCACGGTCCGGGGGCAGAAGTTTATCCTTACGGACAAAGGCAGGAAATGAGGAGTGCCGGTAGTCGCCGGAGACCGTCGGATTTTAACGCGAGTCCGGCATGGTGTATTTGCGGCATCGTCCGATGCGGGTTGCACTGACGGCCATACGGAAGAAATTAACCAAACGGAGGTATGATCATGAGCGTTATTTCTATGAAACAGCTGCTTGAAGCAGGTGTCCATTTCGGACATCAGACCAGAAGATGGAACCCCAAGATGGCTCCTTACATCTTCACCGAGAGAAACGGTATTCACATTATCGACCTGCAGAAGTCTGTAGGAAAGGTGGACGAGGCCTACAGGGCAGTGTCCGAGATTGCTGCACAGGGCGGCACCATTCTCTTCGTGGGAACCAAGAAGCAGGCACAGGATGCCGTGAAGACCGAGGCAGAGCGCTGCGGTATGTATTATGTAAACGAGAGATGGCTGGGCGGCATGCTCACCAATTTCAAGACTATCCAGTCCCGTATCGGCAGACTTCATGCAATCGAGAAGATGTCCGAGGACGGAACCTTCGATGTCCTTCCCAAGAAGGAAGTCATTAAGCTGAAGAAAGAGTGGGAGAAGCTGGAGAAGAACCTGGGCGGTATCAGGAATATGACCAGAGTTCCCGATGCAATCTTCGTAGTAGATCCCAAGAAGGAGAGGATCTGCGTACAGGAAGCCCACGCACTGGGCATCACTCTGATCGGCATCGGTGATACCAACTGTGATCCCGAGGAGCTTGACTACATCATTCCTGGTAACGATGATGCAATCAGGGCAGTGAAGCTGATCGTTTCCAAGATGGCAGATGCTGTCATTGAGGCAAACCAGGGCGAAGCTGTATATACCGAAGCCGAGATGGCTGCAGAGAGCGGAGCGGCTGAAGATATTGAAGAAGTGGCAGAGCGGGAGAATGCGTAAGGCATAGCGTTTTTGTGATGTGTTACAGAAATTATACTCACGGGCAGAAGTATTTGCCAAACGGAATGTATAACAAATGACGCTTCTGCAACGCAGAGCAGTAAATAAATGCTATCACGAGTATAAAACGGCGACTGTCGGGCTGACTTCCGGAGAAGCTATGTTCGCATGATAACAGGAAGTTTTTTGCGCATAAAGGGAAGAGAGCAGGCAGTTACAGAATTTTATTCTGCATGTTAATGAAATTTGCAGTATCTAAAACGAAAGGCCGCCAGCCATATATGCTCACTTTGGGCAGACTGGCAAATTCCGGCGGTCTTGAGTATAAGGAAGTGTCACGAAATAAATTTGCAGGATTCCATATGGGAAGACGTATATATACTGGTGTTTCTCTCCTGAAAGTGCAAATTTTTTTCAGACAATCCCTAATAAGAAAATCAGGAGGATGAGATAAATGGCAGCAGTTACAGCGGCTATGGTCAAGGAATTGCGTGACCAGACTGGCGCCGGTATGACAGATTGTAAGAAGGCTCTGAGCGAGACCGATGGAAATATGGAAGAGGCCGTGGAGATCCTGCGTAAAAAGGGACAGGCCAAGGCAGTGAAGAAGGAGAGCAGGATTGCGGCAGAAGGTATCTGCTGTATCGCTTCCGACGGAGATAAGAAGGCAGCGGTGGTGGAGGTAAATTCCGAGACGGACTTCGTGGCGAAGAACGAGACTTTCCAGGAGTTCGTAAAGGCTGTTGCAGCACAGGCAGTCCATTCTACTGCTGACAGTGTGGACGCACTGCTGGAGGAGAAATGGAATGAAGATGCTTCCAAGACTGTGAAGGAAGTGTTGGTTGATAAGATTGCCGTGATCGGCGAGAAGCTGAGCATCAGAAGATTCGAGCGCGTAGAGGCTTCTGAGGGCTGTGTTGCGACTTATGTACACGGCGGAGGACGTATCGGCGTTATCGTTGAAGCGAAGACAAATGTTGTGAATGATGCTGTGAAAGAGGCCTTGACAAATCTGGCGATGCAGATTGCTGCATTGAGTCCAAAGTATGTAGCTACAGCTGATGTGTCTGAAGAGTATAAGGCACATGAGCGTGAGATCATTGCAGCACAGATCGAGCAGGATCCCAAGATGGCTGGAAAGCCTGAGAAGGTGATCGAGGGTGCCATCAACGGCCGTCTGAATAAGGAATTGAAGGAAGTATGCCTGTTAGAGCAGGTGTATGTAAAGGCAGAGGACGGGAAGCAGACCGTTGCGCAGTATATTGCACAGGTTGGCAAGGAGAATGGCGCAGAACTTAGCATCAGCGGATTTGTACGCTTTGAGACAGGGGAAGGCCTGGAGAAGAAGCAGGAAGATTTTGCGGCTGAGGTGGCTGCGCAGATGGGCATGTAAGAGAAGTTTTCAAATCAGCACAGCGTAAAAAAATATGAGGCCCTGAAAGCCTTGTAATCACACATCTTTAAGTGGTTGCGGAGGATTTCAGGGCCTTTTTTGTGTTCTGAAAAGGGGAAGCGGAAATGCCGTCTTTTACCGTCTGGAATCGTCTAAAATCACTTCAAATTGAGTATTACTCAAGGGCGATGTTGAGTAAAATGAGTATTCACAATCTTCGGCGAAGTTTACTCAATTATAGCAGTTCCTTAAAACTCCCGATCTCACTTCATTTAAAAATTCAATATAAGGAGGCTGCATTATGGACAGCACAGCGTTAAGAGCAGAGAAGCTGAAAGTGAATGGCTCTTCTCTGGTACCGCATGAGACGGAACAAAGACGAATCGGTACTGAGAATAGAGGTATGATTTTTAAGAACGGCGAACATGAATGTTTTTATTATGAGATGTTAAAACATATGAGGTTCCAGGATTGCTATCATAGAGCGTTGGTTTATGTGCTCGGAATATCTGGAGATACAAGGAGAAACTTCGAACGGATTTATGATGTTGAAAGCGGATGTGTACGAACCGAGTGCCTGCAGGAAGGCTGGCAGACCAGTAGGAGCAGGAGAATAATTCGGATGGCATTTAATCTGTACTGTAATGGTACTCCCAGTGTCTATGATTATGAAAACAATGAGGAGCAAATGAAAGAGTGCCAATACTATACGGTGGAGGGTCTTTTCTGCTGTGAATATTCAGTTTATTTCTGGGAAGCTGTAAAAATAAGATATCCGGAATATGCCGTACAGAAAACCGGAGGATTGGAGGGGAAGAATGCTTAAAATCAGAATGCTGTTGCTGCCCTTTTATGTAGCCCTGTAATTACTCTGGTTGCCTGTCACAGAATT
>CAJUJN010000068.1 GCA_910586775.1 uncultured Acetatifactor sp.
AATACCGCATAACAAGAGTTATGTGGTAAGGGTGGAAATACATCTGGGGGCGAAAGGCTTATATGACAGAAAAAGAATTGCACAGACTACGGCGGCATGACCTTCTTCAGCTGCTGTTGGCACAGGGCAGGGAAGCGGCGCAGCTCCAGGCACAGATCGACGGGATGGCAGCGGAGATTGATAACCTGCAG
Organism: uncultured Acetatifactor sp.; assembly: GCA_910586775.1. Taxonomy (GTDB): domain Bacteria; phylum Bacillota; class Clostridia; order Lachnospirales; family Lachnospiraceae; genus Acetatifactor. The sequence goes on from CAJUJN010000068.1 coordinate 192, forward strand.
GGGGCCAATAACCGTTTTATCGGACGGATGGATGACAAGGATGCCCAGATAGAGAAGCTGAAGGGGCGCCTGAATGAGAAGGACGCCCAGGTGGAAAAATTCAAGGAACGCCTGAAGGAAAAAGATGTCCAAATCGACAAGCTGAAAGGCCGGTTGGACCAGAAGGACACCCAGATAGAGGAACTCAGGAAAGTGATAGGTGAGTACCGCTCCGGCAGGATATTTGAAATGGGAGGACGGGTTTCCATAGCGGAAGTGGGGCAGAAGCTGGAAGGAATCTTCATAGCTGCCCAGAAAGCTGTAGAGCAGTATCTGGAAAGCATGGATACGATGACAGGAACCGGAGGCATTGCTTCGGACAGTGAGCCAAATGCCGTTGGCAGTGCAGATTTCACGGATGTGGCACAGGCGTCGGATTCGTTTTCCACAGAAATAAATGATGCAGAGGAACAATATGAGGAAGAAACAGACGTTCGTTCCGACGGAGGCTCCCACACTGGAGCAGCTTGAGGCAGAACTCAGGAAGGAACAATATAAACGTAATTACGGGCGAGTGTTGCGGAGTACGGCTTTTTCTCTCATGGTAGTGGCAGCGGCGGCAGTTCTGATAGCGGTTCTGGTGTTGCCGGTCTTGCAGATTAACGGCTTCTCTATGACAGAGACTTTGCAGGACGGGGATATCGTGGTGGCATTGAACAGCAAGAAATTTACCACGGGAGACATAATCGCCTTTTATTATAACAACAGCATTCTGGTAAAGAGGGTAATCGCCGCTGCAGGTGACTGGGTGGACATAGATGAAGAGGGAAACGTGTATGTCAACGGGGAACTGCTGAACGAACCATATATTTCGGAGAAAGCCCTTGGAGAATGCAATATAGAACTACCATATCAGGTGCCGGACGGAAAATGTTTCGTCATGGGAGACCACAGGGCAACGAGCATAGACAGCCGCAATACTGCGGTGGGATGCATCAGCGACGGAATGGTGGTAGGCAGGATCATCGTAAGAGTCTGGCCATTGGAACAGATTGGATTCGTCAACTAATGTGTATATAGAAGGAAGGAGACAGCACAATGGAAACTTTGAAGAAACAGGCTGCAAAGTTATTGGGTGAGCAGAAAAAATACAGGCGATGGCTGGCGGTTTTCCTCTGCCTGGCGATTGCAGTCACGGCGGGAACCACTGCCGCGCTGAAAATGAACGGGCAGGCTCTGAGCCATGAGAAGAAGGTGCTTGCCTGCGGAATGGAAGTACATGTTCATACTGCTGAGTGCTATGAAAGCGGCATCATCACGGGGGAAAGTGCCATCAACGGGGAACAGCTGATATGCGGCTATGCGGACTATGTAGTTCATACTCATGATGCAAGCTGCTATGACGAAGGCGGAGACCTGGTTTGCCAGCTTCCTGAAGTAAAGCCTCATGTTCATACGGAAAGCTGCTTCGAAAAGCAGATGATTCTGATATGCGGAGAGGAAGAAGCCGAACTCCATCAGCATACTGATGCCTGCCGGGAACTGATCTGCGGTCAGGAAGAGGCAGAAACCGTTCAGGTTCATCGGCATACAGAGGAATGCAAGGCGCTGATATGTGAAACAGAAGAAACAGAAGGCCATCAGCACACCGATGCCTGCCGTGCTGTCACTCAGGGTGACCTCATCTGTGAAAATACGGAAGAAGGCCATGAACATACGGCGGAATGCTATGAGCAGGTTGAAACCATTGTCTGCGGACAGGAAGAGACGGAAGGCCATGTTCATACAGACGAATGCTACAATATGCAGGCGTGCGGTCTGGAGGAAAATGCGGAAGGCCATACCCACACTGAAGAGTGCTACGGCTCTTATATCTGCGGACAGGAAGAGACAGAAGGCCATACGCATACGGATGCGTGCTACCAGGTGAAGGAAGTCACAATCTGCGGGCAATTGGAACTTCATACACATATCACGGGAGCAGAAGAGGGAAGCTGCTATGATGCACAGGGTAATCTGATTTGCGGAATTCCGGAACTGAAGGAACATGTACATGGAGAGGAATGCTTTGAGATTATCGAAGTGAAGGATGAGGAAGAAACACAACTCGTCCAGAAGGTATATGAAGATGCCGAAATCAGGGTGACTGCGGAATACAGAAAGGATGCGGGTATTCCTGAAGAAGCAGAACTGGTGGCAGAGCGCATGGAAGCTGATGCGCAGGAGCCTGCGGGAACTGAGGGAGACACAGGCACACAGGAGGCAGACGAGGATATTGCCGCAGAAGAAGTCACTTACAGGCTGAAATTCCTTGTGGACGGAACAGAGATAGAACCGGAAAGTACTGTAAGCTTCGTGGTACATGGACTTGACGGGGAAGGTAATGACACTGGCGAACTTGTGACATTGGTATATAAAGCCGGTGACAAATTGGATACAATGACGGTGATCCTGCTCAGAGAGTGCATTGCGAGCAGTGATATTGAAAGCAGCGAGAACGAAGATGCCGAAGCACAGCCTTACAGGAAGGTATATGAAGATGCTGAAATCAGAGTGAGCGCAGAGTATGGGGAAGAGGCCAATATTCCTGAAACAGTGGAATTTATAGCAGAGCGTATAGATGCCGAGGAACAGACAGCGGATGAAAACATTGCAGGAGAGGATGGCATTCAGGAGCCTGTGGAGGAAGAGGTTTCCTATAGACTGAGATTCCTTGTGGACGGAGAAGAGACGGAGCCGGAAGGCACAGTGAAGTTTACCGCACAGGCACTTGACGAAGAAGGCAATGAAGCAGGGGAGCCTGCAGAGTTGATATATAGTGCCGGCGACGGATTGGATACAATGGTCATAACCCTGACCAGAGAGATTACCATTGAGGTGCAGCATGAGTTCCGCCAGACAGCCGAGGTCGGCAATGTGCGCGTGATTGCGGAATATGACAGCGAAGCGAAGATTCCGGAAGAGGCACAGCTGCAGGCGGCGCTGATCACGGAAGACGGCGATCCGGATTCCTATGGGGAATTTAAAGCGATGTACCTGGAGCAGGCCGGTGAAAATGCAGTCATGGATATGCTCCTGGAGATCGGGTTCTATGTAGGAGATGAGAAGGTTGCAGCACAGGCGCCTGTATCCATCAAGGTGCAGATAGCGGACAGCAGTTATGAAGCAGGCGAAGAGGTCAATGTATTCTGCATTGCTGAGACCGGAGTGGAAGGGGAAAAAGCCGCTGTTGCAGCAGAAGAAGACGGAAGCAGATCCATAAACTTTAAGGCTGACAGTTTGTCCACATATATGATCGGAAGGGAAGCCGTATCCTTGAGAAAGGAATGCAGGAATGAAGCCCTGAATATCATCGTGATTGCCGAGTACGGCCCGGAGGCGGAGATTCCGACAAATGCAGAACTGAAAGCAGAAGAAATCACTCCTGAGTCGGATCCTGAGCATTATGCGCAGCGTGAAGCAGAATATCTGGAGCAGGCCGGAGAAGGCGCTGTAATGGATATGCTCCTGAATATCGGTTTCTATGTGGACGGTGTGGAAGTAGAGCCCAAGGCTCCTGTATCCATTACCATTCAGATGCTGGATGGCCAGTACGAAGACGGCGAGCAGATGAATGTAGTTCATTTCGGTGATGAGGCTACGGAGAAACTGGATGCATCTGATATTAGGACAGATGAAGAGGGAAATAAGGTTACCAGCTTTGAAACCAGCAGCTTTTCTAATTATGCTCTCGGGAGGAATGGTAGTGCTTTGAGTTTAGAGAATGGTAGCTCATACCAAATTTATTGTGAGAGTGGAGATAAAAAGTATGCTTTGTACCATAACGAAAACAATGAAGTGAAGGCTGTTGAGGTTACCGTAGAGGCGGATGGTGTTATGGTATTACCGGAGGGTTATGCGCAGGCAGGCTTTACTTGGGATTATGAGAACAATGGATATCAGGCTACACTGAAGTATAATAGTGGAAATTCGACAAACTATTTGTGGGATAATCCGTATAACAGCAGTGGGGCGGCATGGTCTGTGACAACCAGTGAATTTAAGGTTTTGCAGTTTTCAGAAGATAGCGATGGTGCAATTAGCATTTTTAGCACGGCCGGTTCAAATTATTTAAATTGTTCAGGTGGTCAAATTGTTGTTGGCAAGGATAGCAATTCGACAGCTTGGAAATTCCTGAAGCCAACATTTGGGACATATAGAGTGAATTATTATAAAAATGAGTACAGTGTTGATAACTATTATTTCCAGGCAGAGCCAATGAATAACACGGCTAAGGGAACTTGGCTTGGAAGTTTGGAATTAACACCTGAAGAGACACCGGATGGAAAAAAGGTGATTCGGATACCGCTTACTGGTAAGATTGGAAGTGATGAAATCGGAGCTTTGCCCGATTATACAAGCGGTGGCAATACTTATAAATTTTACGGTTGGTCTCTGCATAGCAATTCCAATTATCAGCCGGATATCGGCCATTTGATATATTGTGGAACTCCGGTTCAGATTAATGGCGATACTGTTCCAACCTATGTGGCAGATGGCGTAATTACTTTGGATATAACGAGCATAGCAGGCGTAATTGATTTATATGCGATATGGGCAGCACCAAGTCATGTTGAAGGCTCCGTGGGTGTTGAATATTATGGTACTAATTATAATAAGTTATCCGATTTCACCGATTATGAACGAGCAGGAAGAGGTGTCATGTTCTTTGTAAGGCTCGATGGGCAAATCCCCAATGAGCCAGGAAGTCTGACGGATACTAGCCCAGGCGGAATACTGAATAGAGCAAATTATACAGAGTATGTGTTTGCGAAAGATGAAAGTGGACAGATAGTGAGACAGCCGCTCAAATATTGGATGCACATATATGGTGTCCAGAACGGAGATGCAGTTGAGGCCAATTTGGCATATAAACCAACAGATGCAGATCTGTTGGCAGAAATTCAAAAAAACAACGGTTCCATAAAGGTCGCGGGAAAGACAGTTGATTTTTCAAAGATGACACTGGAGGAGTTCCAAAGGGACTATTATGTTGCATGGTACGTATGCAAAGATGGTCGAGAGAAGGACTGTTGGCATATTGATGGTGTATTGTTGAAGAAAACTGAACAATGGAATTTGGTCTATGCTGATAATGGTGTAACAGGAGGTACAGTTATCCCGGGCGTTCAGTATGCATATCGCGGTAATGAGGGTGATTCGGCTATGGTGCACAATAGCCTGATAGACAGTGGAAGTGAGCTTCTGCAAAGTGATATTCCTCTGGAAAAAACCGGATATAAGTTTGTTGGATGGAATACCAGTCCGAACGGCGAAGGAACCAGTTTTACTGCAGGGACATACAACGAGTCAGGAAATGGTACGGGGGATGCGGATTTCACAGATAACGATATCATTACTGTAGCGATAATTAAGCCGGGAACAGATGATGAAAAAGGTCAGGTTTATAAAAATGGTGTACCAGTAGAAGGCCTGTATGCTACAAAAAATGCCAATGGTGTATATGAAGTAATTCTATACCCGCAATGGGCAAAGGGCACGAACCTTTTGACAGTGACAAAGACTGATCTAAATGGAGTCAAATTAAGCGGTGCAAAATTCAAGTTATATAAATGTGATTTGACAGAAGGACGTTTAGTGAAGGGTCAGCAACTGACGACAGGAGATGGCAGTACAACCAGTGAAGAGGGCACGCTGACAATTCATAATCTGGAAAATGACACCTTTTATTGTCTGGAAGAAAGCTATGCACCTAACGGATATGAGCAGAGAAACGAGATATATTTCAAGGTTGAAGTTTCGGAAGATCAAAGTAAGGTTATGGAAATTCATATTAAGGATGAATCTGGCAACGATGTTGCTGAGGACGATAAACCGACTTGGTTGACTGCAACATATCAACCTAAAGATACATCTGGCACAGGCGGCCTTGCCAACATTAACTTTACCATAGTAGATGAAGCAATTCTCCAGGAGGTTTCTTTCAAGAAAACAGGTGCTGATGGAATAACAGCATTAGCAGGTGCAGAGTTTAGCTTGTCTAAGGAAGTGACAGATAAAAATGGCGAGTCAAAATATGCAGTTATAGGAACAAGTCATTCATCTGACAAAGATGGTATGTTTAACTTTTATTCCAAAGACGACAAGGAGGTTGAGACGACACTAATCACCACTCTTCCTTATGGCAAGTATAAATTGGAAGAAACAAAAGCTCCTAATGGTTATAGCAAAGTTACTGTTTATTTTGAAATTAATGACCCGGATGCAACGAAACCGGAAGGCTACCAAAAGGGTATGGTAGTAACGGGAGTAGAAGTTGAGGGAAAAGGAGTTGTAGATTTTGACAAGGGAAAATATTCTGTAGGTTTTGAAGAAGTAAATACGTCTGTTGATAATAATGGGGACAATATTCCGGCAACAAGATACAGCTATGAATTGACAGTTGCGAATATGCCTGGTAAGCAGACAGTAGTTATAAAGAAACTGGGGAATGACGGAGAAAAATTGCCATTGTCGGGTGCAAAGTTTAGTCTCTACGAAGCCAAAGATGATAAGGTGCCGTTGCTAAAGGACATTATTTCAGATAAGGACGGCATGGCTGAATTAGGCGAGCTTGCCTGTGGTGAGTATTTCCTGGTTGAGGAGGAAGCACCAGATGGCTATATTCTTCCAACTAAGCCGATAAAAATTACTGTTACTAGCGAGGGCGTTGTGACAGACAGTGGGACATTTAAATCAGAAGAAACAACAGACGGTAAAATAAAATGTGTAGTACCGATTTACAATTCAACAGGAATTCTACTTCCCGAAACCGGAGGCTCCGGTATCATGATGTATACATTAGGCGGCTTTGCGGTAATCGCAGCCAGTCTTATGTACGGTCTGAGCATGAGGCGTAAAAAAGAGAAAGGAGGTTGCCATTGATTTTAAAATGAAGCCTCTCCTCGACGCAAGGCTGCGCCGACTGCAAGACCATATAAATCAAATGAAACTAAAAACAAGAGTTCTAAGAAAAGAAAGGAAGGATTTTACTATGAAAGGTAAAATGAAAAAACTATTTGCCCTGGCATTAGCGGCTATTATGGTTCTGGCCATGGGTATGACCGCGTTGGCAAGTGGAGCTGATGCAACAGATCAAGAGACACCGCAGAATATGACCATCACAATCAAGAATCCGCAGATGGTAAAGGGTGATGGTGATGAGGAGACCGTAGCGACATATACAGCCTACAAGATTTTTACGGCTACTACTGATGGCACTAATGTAGCATATAAATTGGATTCTACTTCTGCAATATACAATACGTTGGTGGGGTTAAATGAGGAGGCTCAAAAGTCTGCAGGAATCAGCTTGACTTCAACAACTGCTGAAGGGGAATATAATGTGGAAGTGGTAAGCGCACCGACATTTGCGGCTTATCTGAAGAAGCAAAATTGGAATGGTACAGATGGTATTGTAGGACAATCGCAGACTGATTCTGAAGGAAAAGTCGAAAGTGTAACGATCACAGTTCCTGCTGACAAGAATGGATATTATTTTGTAAATACTAACAGCGGAGCGTTAGCTAACCTCAATACAGTGACAGGTAATATTGAGATTTATGACAAGAACGAGGCTCCGGATATTGAAAAGACAACAACTCTTGTTTCAAATAGTGTGGAGATCGGGCAGAAGATTCCCTACACAATCACTGGCACAGTACCTAGCACTGTTGGCTATAACAAATATGACTATGTCGTGACGGATACCATGAGTGAAGGTCTGACATTTAATAATGATATCGTAGTAAAAGTAGGGAATCAGGTTGTTTATGGAGAAGGAGCAGTAGGTGAAGGGGCAGCTGTTCAGGTTAAGACAAGTGAGATAGGTGCTGCGACTTTTGAGATTACTTTCGATATGACAAAATTTGCGACAGGTTCCAATGTGGAGATTTCTTACTCTGCAACCGTGAATGAAGATGCCATTGACGTTGATTCCGTTACCAATACCGCAAAGCTGAAATACAGCAATGATCCTGATAATGATGAAAGCACAGAAGAGTCGACAGAAAAGAAGGTAACAAAATATACTGCTTCTATCATTATAGATAAGGTAGATGCTGACAGCAAGTCGGATGAGGATGAGGATGGGAATGTTACTTACAGCAAAAAGCTGTCTGGAGCTGAATTTGTATTGACAAAAACTGTATCAGAAAATGGACAGAGTGTAACAAAGTATTATAAATACACTCCGGCGCAGGAGGCAGAAGGTGCAACACCGGCAGTAGAAGCAAAGGTGGAATGGGTAAATGACCTGAATGAGGCAACAAAGGCAACAACAGATGATAATGGAGCAGCTAAGTTTGATGGTCTGCAAGATGGTCAGTACACTTTGGTTGAGACGAAGGCACCCGCAGGTTTCAACTTACTTACAGAGGGAGTGAAAGTTACAGTTGCTGGAACAACAAATGATGAGGGCGAGCCAGTTAAAGTGAACTTAACCTCAGTTGTTGAGAATAAGGCAGGTACACAGCTTCCCTCCACCGGCGGCATCGGTACCACAATCTTCTACGTAGTAGGTGGCATCCTGGTAGTAGGCGCAGGAATCCTTCTTATCACAAAGAAGCGCATGAGCAAGAGCAACTAAGCAGAAGATGAACCAGAATAAATAAGCAAGAACAAAACTGGCAGTAAAACCAGAGATCAAAGAACCAATCCTTCCGGGATGCAGAGTCCTCTCATCCCGGAAGATACCGCACCTTAGCTGCTACCTTCCCGTGGTGTGCGGTGAGCAACGAAGCATCTGAAAGTGAACAGACAGGTAGGCCGGATATAAAAACGGCATACTCAATGGATGAATGCTTCGGCCAAGAGCAGCAGATGTGGAAGCTGTAGGAGATGCAAAAGACAGCTTCCGGAATACAGTTTTAACAGAGATTCAAATAGCAGTTTGCGGGGAAACCGATGAAAAAAGAGAAAGAACCCCGAAAGGGGAAAAAGAAACGGATATCCCTATCAACCATCATCCTGACAGTGATTTTCATGGTTGGGTTGGGAGTTATGCTGTACCCTACTGTCAGCGATTTCTGGAACTCATTCCATCAGACCAGGGCGATTGCCAACTACGATGCCGTTGTGGCAGAACTGGATGAGACAGATTACGAAGCCCTGTTTGCGAAAGCGGAGGAATACAACGAGAAGTTACGGGGACTGGGAGCCCCATTTTCGGAACATGAAGAACTTTCGGAGTTATATTACAGTGTTTTGGATGTAGCAGGTAACGGGATTATAGGCTATATCAGCATTCCAAAGATTAACGTGAATCTGCCTGTTTACCACGGTACCAGTGATTCCGTGCTGAATGTTGCGGCAGGGCATCTGGAAGGCTCCAGCCTTCCCATAGGCGGAGAATCCAGGCACAGTGTCCTCTCGGCTCACCGGGGGCTTCCCTCGGCGAAGCTGTTTACGGACCTGGATGAGTTGGAAGTGGCGGATATCTTCACAATCACTGTGCTGAATCGGGTAATGACCTACGAGGTGGATCAGATACTGATCGTGGAACCTACCCAGATGGAAGCGCTGAATGTCACGGCGGGGAAAGATTACTGTACCCTTCTGACCTGTACGCCCTATGGCATAAACAGCCATCGGATGTTGGTGCGGGGACACAGGATAGACAATATTGACGACAGAGTTGTAGTGATAGAGCCTGATGCCCGAAAGATTCCCACTTATTACGTAATACCGGCCGTAGGGGTGCCATTGCTGTTCATTACATTGTTTATTATGTTAGTGGCTTCCGGCAGGAGTAAGCCCAAAAAAACAGGTGACGAACTGTTGAAAGAATTCAAGAAAGACAAAGATCATAAATAAGGGTCGATTTTAAAGGAGGAAACGCCCATGAAAAGAGAAAAGAAGAGCCGAAAGCGGATCATGCGCCGTTTGATGTGCCTGGTGGCGGCATCTGTGTTGGCGGCGGGTTTTGCCTTGGCGGCGCCTGTGCTGAGTGGGACGGCTCATGCTGTGGAGCTCGGCGCGGCATGTAGTCTGACTGTGATAGTGGAACCCAAGGAATTGGAAGGCGGTCCGCAGGAGGTGCCGGATGTGGTTCTGGATCTGTATAAGGTTGCGGACGCGGTTCCTGTGGAGGGCCAGGATGTTTATTCTTACAGCACGGACGCGGAACTGATGGCAATATATGCAGATCTGGCCTTTAATGATGCAGGGACGAAGGAAGGATGGCAGGAACTGGCACAGCAGGCGGCGCACACCACATTCAATGCCGGAAATGTTCCTGATGCCACAATAGAAACCATGGACAACGACAGGCTGACAGTTGCGAATCTGGGGGCAGGGCTTTATCTGATGGTTGCCAGAGGCCGGAACCTGACAGCGGAGGAATATGTGGTACGGAATACAACGGCAACGGAAGACGAAGATACGGATACGGACAGCCGGATTACTACCATAGCCTATTCGGATTCTTATGTATTTTCTTATGAGCCGCAGCTGGTTTCTCTTCCCACGAAGGAGGCGGATGCCGGGGGCAATGTCATGACTTCCAATGATGGAGAATGGATTTATAATGCATCGGCTGTATTGAAGCCTGAACTGAGCGGGCGGTTCGCTGCCCTGCGTATTGACAAGGAGCTGCTGAGTTTCCATACGGGCAGTCCGGCAACTTTCGTCTTTACGGTGGAGGCTACTCTTCAGGGAGATACGGTATACAGCAATGCCGTTTCCATGACCTTCAATGGAGCAGGGAGCCAGAGTGAGTTGATAGTGGATAAGATTCCGGTGGGCGCAGAAGTTACCGTCACGGAAGCCTATTCCGGAGTCACTTACCGCGCAACAGCAGGAAGCCAGTCAGTACAGACTCTGACAATGAATAATGTGGGGGTGGACGAAGCGGATTTTTCCAATATCGTGTCCTTCAGGAATGAATATGACGGTACGGGGAAGAACGGTTCGGCGATTACGAACCATTTTGAATACACTGATGACGGAGCCGGTATGGTCTGGAACTGGACGCCGATTCCGTCCGCAGCTGAGTAAGGGGGTGGGGTGAGATGAAAAAGAATAGGCTTCTTCGGGTTGGCAGGATTGCCGCCGCTGCTCTTGTGGCAGGCATGGTGCTCGGCACGGCGGCAGGAGATGCATGGGCATATTTTACAACCTATACCAGCGCTTCAGGGGGCTATGCCATTGAATTGGGAAGTGAAACCCGGATTGAAGAGGAATACAGTGACCATACCAAGCATGTGGTAGTTTCCAATGACGGTATCAATCCTGTTTATGTGCGGGCAAGAGCCTTCAGCGGCAGCCGTTACACATTGTCTTACAGCAGTGCGGATGGCGGATGGCAGGCGGGCGGTGACGGGTATTATTATTACAGCGATTTTCTGCCCGGAGTGACAACGGCGGAAGACGGTTCGGCGATTGTTGCGAAGACCAGTGAGTTACTTGTAAGAATAGAATTTCCGGAGGATGCGGAAGCGGGAGAAGAATGTAATGTTGTAGTTATCTATGAGTCTGTTCCCGTACAGTACGATGCGGAGGGCAATGCACTGGCACCTCAGGCTGCGGATTGGACAAAGGAATTGATTAGCGGCGGTGCGGAAGGAGGGAATGGCTGAATATGAAAAAAATTAAGAAAATAATTTCGTCTCCGGTCATAACTGTCGCTGCCTTCGTGCTTGCGGCGGGGCTGCTTTTATTCAGCTCCATCGGCGGAGCGAGAGCTGCGCTGACCTATTTTTCCGAAGATTATGCAACGAATATCCAGCTTCATGAAATCGGCGTTACCCTGGTGGAGAACGGACAGCCGGTGGAGGGTGAGGAAGGCCTGCTGAAAGGACTTATTCCACAGGGAGAGTCTCTGAAACCCGGGATAGCGTATAAAGAGGAGTTAAATGTATATAACAGCGGTGTAATTAACGAGTATGTCCGTGTCAACATCCATAAGTACTGGTTGAATGAGGACGGAGAGAAGCTTCCGGCACTGTCCCCGGAACTGATAGAGCTGAATCTGGTAAACCTGGGTACTGACTGGCTTCTGGATGCGGAAGCCTCCACACAGGAGCGTACGGTTCTTTATTATAATAAGCTGTTGGAGTCACAGGGCGAGACGCCTCTTTTCGCAGATAAACTGACCATTAGCGGCGAGGTTGCTGCACGGGTGGGCGAGACACGGGAGACATCCGGCGGATATACCACGATTACTACGGTTTATGAATACGATGGAGCAAGGTTCTGTATCGAGGCAAAGGTAGACGGAATACAGGAACATAATGCTCAGGATGCTATCTGGAGTTCCTGGGGACGCAGGGTTACGGTTGAAAACGGCGTATTGAGCCTGAATTAGGAGGGGAAATTATGAAAAAAAAGATAGTAACATACATCCTTCTTGCCGGGATGCTCTTTCTGAACCAGGCTACGGCTCACGCAGAGACACTTACAACGGAGAGTAATGTATCGTTTACCGCCGATAATGAGTTGAATGCCGACTATACCAACGCAGAGATGAATGACGCGGTTTATAATCTTCAGCCAGGAGATGACATTACAATTACTTTAAACCTGAAAAATGATAATCCGTCGGCGGCAAACTGGTACATGACCAATGAGGTGCTGCAGTCTCTGGAAGAAACGGCAGGGAGCAGCGCATCTGGCGGCGCATATGAGTATGAACTGATTTATACGGCGCCTGACGGTACACAGGAGGAGCTGTTTACCAGTGATACGGTGGGCGGTGAGAACAGCGGCAGCCGGGTAGGACTGAAAGCGGCTACCAGCGGTCTGGAGGATTACCTTTATCTGGATACTCTTTCACCGGGACAGCAGGGGGTAATCACTCTCAGAGTTGCCCTGGACGGCGAGACAGAGGGAAATGCTTATCAGAATACGTTGGCAAGGCTGCAGATGAATTTTGCAGTGGATACCACTACTGTCAACAATCGTACTGTTACCGAGTTGGTGGATGAGAATGGAAATCCAGTGGATGGAAACGGAAATTCGTCTTCTTCAGCTACAAATGCCAATACAGGTGCGAGGACGGGAATCGTGAGAACCAGTGATGAGAACAATATGCTGCCCTACTTTGTGGCTGCTGCGGCCAGTGGTCTGCTGCTCCTGCTTCTGGCTCTCTTTGGCATAAGGGAACGTAAGAAGCAGAAAGGAAGCGGGAAGGCAGCGGCTCTTATCATGACACTATGCCTGGTGTGGGGTATGGCTTTTCCGGCGGAAGCGGCGGAAAGCGGAGCAGGAGGTTATACCTATACGCTGCGCCTGTATGCCGGTGCACAGGGAACGATTGGGGCAGATGTGGTACAGCTTATCACCGATTCCGGCGCACAGGTAAGTATAGAGAACGGAGAGGTCTGCGTGGTCAGCGGGCTTCATTATGGAACACAGGTAGTATTTAACATACAAAAGGGTGTGAGCCTGAACAGTGACAGCAAGTACTATAGCAAGGGATTTCGTGTGAGCGGGGAGGATAACAGCAGCAATCGGTTAGCGAATCCGTCTGTCACCGTGGACGGGGATCTGGATTTCGTGGTGGCATACGGCATACAGGGTGAGACGGTGGCCTATACGGTAAATTATGTGGACACTGCGGGCAATGTGCTGTATCCCTCTGCAACATATTACGGAAACGTGGGCGACAAGCCGGTGGTAGCCTATCAGTATATGGAAGGCTGGCAGCCTCAGGCCTATAATCTTGGAAAAACGCTGACTGCAGATGCCTCCGAGAATGTGTTTGACTTCATTTATACACCGATACCGACAGTTACCAATACAAACAGAGTGGTAGTGCCGGGACAGCCTGCAGCGGCTGAACCAGAAACCTCGCAGCCGGATACGGTGGAAGTGACTGAGCCGTCAGTGCCTCAGCCATCTGAGGAGGAACCGGTAGAGATCGGAGAAAATGAAATTCCGGCTACAAATGAACCGGAGGAATACAGAGATCTCGATGATGAGGAGACTCCTACAGACAATTATAACGGCAACGGAGAAGACGGGAATGGCGGTGGAGAGGAAGCAGCTTCAACTACCATTATAGAGGATTTGGTTACACCGTTGGCACTTCTCCCAACACCGGCGAAGGTGGGCATTCTGTCGGCAGTACTGGTTCTGGCGGGGGCGTGCATCTGGCTGATCATAGCAGCCTGCAGGAAAGGGAAGAAGGAAAATGAACAGTAGTCCACAGGAATATGGGACGGTAAAAAGGGGCGGGAGATTAGTTCCCGTCCTTTGCAACATACTGGGTATACTGATCCTGCTGAGCGTGATAGCGTTTTACCTGCCTGTCACGGTGGCGAGGATAAAGGGAGAAGAAATCTATAATGTAGTCAGTGGAAGCATGGAACCGGAAATAGCGGTGGGCAGTGTCATTTATGTGGAGCCGGTGCCGCCTGAGTCCGTAGAAGAAGGAGAAGTAGTGGCTTTCAGGAGCGGAGGTTCCGTTATCGCCCATCGGGTGGTGAAGAATAGGATTGGAGAGGGAGAGCTTATCACGAAAGGCGATGCCAATGAGGAAAATGATATGAATCCGGTGAAATACTCAGAACTGGTGGGCAGGGTATCCTGGCACTGTCCGGTGGTGGGAGGGCTGTTGGAGGTATGTACCAGTCCTGTGGGCAAGGTATATATTATCTGTTTTGCGGCCTGCGGAGCCATGCTGAACATGTTGGCCCGGCGCCTGCGCGCTGGAAGGTGATTAGAGAAATGTAGGTCTGGTGTCTGTGTACCGGGCTGCATGCCGGAAGTGGCGAGAAGGAGAGGACGCAATTGGGCGGATTATGGCAGGCAGAAGTTATATTTCGTAGCATTTCGGGGGAAAATGGCGTTTGCATGACGGCACAGGACAAAAAAGAGGAGCAGTAACAGGTATGGAAACTGTCCCAGAGGAAAGGGAGGCGGAACGTGGAGAGAAAACAGAACGACAGTATTATGGCAGACAGACCACAGTCATCCCGGGTTAAGGTAAAGGACTGGGTGGGCAAACGCTTTGGTTCCCTGGAGGTAATCGCCTATGACGGCAGGCGGGGAGGAAAGCATTACTGGCGCTGCCTTTGCAGCTGCGGCAGGGAGACTGTGGCAGCCCAGTCAAACCTTCAGGACAGCCATACCAGAAGCTGCGGCTGCCTGGCGGACCCGGCATCTACCAGGCATTTTGCAGAGGGAACCTGTATAGAGAGCATCCGCAGCAGGAAGATTTCTGCCAGCAATAAAAGCGGTATCCGCGGGGTGTACCGGAACCGGAAAAACGGCCGGTGGGTGGCGCAGATTACTTTCCAGGGCAAGACCCGCTATCTGGGCAGCTTTGAGGAACTGGAGGGTGCGGCTGCAGCCAGGGCGGAGGCGGAGAAGGTGTTTGAAGAGTTCCTGAAGCGGTATGGAGTGTGAACGTCCGGGAAGCCTTATGGCAGCCCGGAAAAAAGGGGTAGCCTGGAAGAAAAGCCGCCACCCGGAAGAAAAGGGGCGGCTTGGAAGAAAAGCTGCAGTCCGGAAGCGAGCACAGCCTGAAAGAGGAGCGGCTTTCCGAAAAAGAGGATAATACGGAGAAGGATGCGGCACAGCGTAATACGTGCAGCCGCTTTCAGGAGTCGGTTAATGTTAAAGATGTGGGGGATATACAATGGCAGAAAACAGAGGGGGAGGTGTCCTGAATGTCCGGATGTTCGGCGGATTTGCGTTGGACTGGGACGGCAAGGCAGTAACAGGGAATACGAAATCCGGCGAATCGCAGTTTGCTTATCTGCTGCAGATGGTGCTTCATTATAAGGAAAAGGGGGTCAGCCGGGAACTGGTGGAGCGGGTGCTGTTCGGAGAACGTGACATCGACGATGTGCACCATGCCACACGGAGCGTGATCTATAATACAAACCGGAAGCTGAAGGCTATGGGCCTGCCGGATGCGCACTGCATCCAACAGAGAAAGGGCGTATGCCACTGGACAGAGGCTGTAACCGTGCAGGAAGACGCGGCGGAGTTTGAGCGTCTGGCAAGGCAGGCGGAGGAAGCGGAAGATGTTTCCGGGAAGTTGTCGCTGTATATGGAAGCCTGTCACTGCTACAGAGGAGAATTTCTTCCGGCACAGACAGGTGTCATGTGGGTGGCAAGAGAGGCAAGGCGGTACAGAGAGCTGTTCTGCAGCTGTGTGGAGGCTGCTGCCGGGCTGCTGAAGGGGAGAAGGGACTTCGAAGGTCTGCGGGAGTTGGGGCTGTATGCCGCCGCTGCCAGTCCCTTGTCCAACTGGGAGACGGTAACCATGGAAGCACTTGTGGCGCTGGGGAAGTATGAGGAGGCCAGAAAGCTGTATGACGACACGGTTGACTTGTATTTCCGGGAGCAGGGATTGCGGCCGTCTCCCAGGATGATGGAGCTTTTTCACAGGCTGGGGGAACAGATGGAGCACCGTTATGCCGCCCTGGATGAGATTCAGGAGAAGCTGGCAGAAGGGAATTGTGCCGGAACAGGGGGATATCTCTGTTCTTACCCGGTGTTTCAGGGCATCTACCGGATGGTGCAGCGCATGATGGAGCGTGGAGGTCAGTCGGTGTACCTGATGCTGTGCCTGGTGGTGGACAGCAAGGGCAATACTCTGGAGGAGGGGGCCCTTTTGGAGGAACTGACCCGGAAGCTGGGGGAGGCGGTGCTGCAGTCCTTGCGCAGAAGCGATGCGGTGAGCCGCTACGGAAGCGGACAGTATCTGGTCCTGCTCGTGAATACTACCAGAGAGAGTTGTAATATTATACAGAAACGTATCAATTCCCGCTTTTTTGAAGGAAAACACCAGATGGCACTGAAGTACTATGTAAATGTAGTAGAATGTTTGCGGGGAACCAATGACCTGAGCTGAAGTATCTGGAATGTTGGCGGATATGGGCTTCAGGGGAAAGATGTCTGTCAGGGAGAGATGGAAGTGGAAAAGGAACGATCACAATGGTATCTGGGTACGCCCAACGGGGTGGTTCTGTGTGTTGACGGGGACGAAAGGCACCGGTTTTCCGGCAGATTTTATCATGCTTACAGCAGGGAGGCAGTGACATTTCATAATATGGACAGTGCCATATTTGAATTGGAGCAGCTGTACGATTCACTGAATTTTCCGCATCCCACCACGGACAGCCGCAGTTTTGGGGAAGAGGGGCACAGGAACGGACAGGAGAGACAGGAAAGGAAGAGGGCAATGAAAGACGAAGAACTTTTGAATAAGCACGGAGACCTGGGAACTTTCATCATTCGGGTCCAGCACCGCCAGAACAGCAGCTGGCAGGGACGCATTACATGGATGGACAAAAACAAGACGGTCTATTTCCGCTCTATCTGGGAGATGATTAAGCTGGTGGCGGGAGCGTTGGACACCGTCAGCCGCCAGGAGGATGACAGTCAGAGAGAGGCTTCCTGGGAGGACGCAATAGAGTGAGGCCATGGCCTGTGTATGTGCCTGCCAGGGAAAACAGCAGCCAGGTACGACAGTAGTCAGGAAAACAGCAGCAGGTACGACAGTAGTCAGGAAAGCAGCAGCCAGGTACGACAGTAGTCAGGAAAGCAGCAGTCGGGTACGATAGAAATAGCCCTGGGGCTATCGCATTAAGAAGTTTAGTACAGGATATGGAATGACTCACAATCAGACTTGACTATATCCTGTATCTGCTCTTCTTATTACGACAGCACCAGGGGATTATTTATGTAAAAGGGTTTGATTGGTTTAAGATGGTGAATTTCAAAAGATAAATTTCCGGTTGAATCTCAGTTGAATTTCTCAGGTTCATTGTAAAATAAGATGCGACAAGGGAAATATACTCTAAAGCATCTTATTTTTAACAGAAAATAAGAGAGTGCTACAAGAGAATTAAAAAACTCTTGTGGGCACTCTTTTTTTATTTCACCAAAACTAGAAAGGAGGTAAAAGGGCATGAGGAAAGGAAATAGACGGCTGAACTTCACGGACCGCCAGACCATTGAGAGGATGCACGCAGCAGGGGTAAAGATTTCAGCTATTGCGGATGAAGTGGGGGTGCATAGGGCAACCATCTACAATGAATTGAAACGTGGTGGAGAGCCTTACCGGGCAGAGGTAGCACAGAAAGCATTATAGGCCAGGCGGCAGCAGGGCAGGAAGCGAGGAACTTAACATGAAAGAATATGAAGTTGAAGTGGTAAGCAGTGAAACGCTTTATATTTTCGCTGAAAGCGAAGAGGAAGCGGAAGAAAAGGCGGCAGAGGAAACAAACTTTTCTTCCGTGGATTATTGCAAAGTAGTGGGGGAGAGGTAAAAAGGATGGATAAGGAACACAACGCAATAGAACTAATCAAGATGGCTTCCAATATGTCTATAAGGTATTATGAAAAGCCTATTGTTTGTACATATTCCGGCGGAAAGGATAGTGATGTTTTGCTGGAATTGTTTTTGCGTTCTGGGGTTGAATTTGAGGTACACAATAGCCATACCACGGCGGATGCACCACAGACAGTTTATCATATTCGGGATAAATTCAGACGGTTGGAAGAAAAAGGGATTAAATGCACGATTCAACGCCCCGTGATGTCAATGTGGCAGCTTATACCGTTTGAGAAGATGCCGCCTACCAGGACGGCAAGATACTGTTGTTCCTATCTGAAAGAAACAGCTTGTGAAAACAGGATGATTTCAACGGGGGTAAGATGGGATGAAAGCAATGCACGAAAGGAACGTGGCCCCCTGGAAGTAATCGCTAGAAAAAAGAAAGATAAATTGGTTTTACAGAGAAGTGACATATATGAGGACGAACCAGAGGAAAATACGCAGATATCCCTATTTGATGAAGAGCCAGGCGAGACCATGCTGATGAATGACAATACAAAAAAACGGCTGATGTTTGAAAGGTGCCAGTTAAAAGCGAAAAGCGTATGCAATCCAATCGTGGATTGGACCAATAAGGAATTATGGGACTATATAAATGCGGAGCATATAGAAACTAATCCTTTATATAGATGTGGTTTTTCGAGGGTTGGGTGTATCGGCTGCCCAATGGCGGATAAACAACGGTATTTTCAGTTTTCCCATTTTCCGAAGTATCGGCAGTTATATATAAATGCCTTTAAAAGGATGCTGATAGAGATATGGAAAACTGGAAGAAAGACAAGATGGAAAAATGAGCATGAAGTCTTTGAATGGTGGATGGAAGAAAAGAACATAGAGGGGCAAATGTCTTTAGATGATTACAATTATGAATGGTGATGCAGAAAGCGAGGAACTTAACATGGACAAGAATATGGATTGGATTTATGCCCCGGCAGTTGGGGACCCGGAAGTGGAAAAGTGCATAGAAAGGATAGAAGATGCATTGGGCTTTAAGCTGTTTACCTGGCAAAAGCATTATCTGATTTACGGGAGGTTTAGGAGATATGGACAGACAACGGCCCAGGTGTTAAGGGATTTGATTGTACCAGGGGAGCCGTTGGACTATACGAAAAGGCCGCCTTGCAATGCAGAACGCATTTACCGGGAGGAATTAAAAGAGATAAAGAAAAAACTGGATGCCGCCGGAATCACCACACGTCCCGTTTTCTTTACCAGGAATGATAAAGAGCGGTACTTAATGAAGAAAGCAAGGCAGCAGGATAAAGAAGATGTATAGCACCGCCCCGGCAGCAGGACAGCCGCCGGGAGCAACTAAAACGGCCATGCTGACCATGGGCGGCGTGAGGGTCCAAAGCCCCTACAAACTGTTGATGGGTTGCACTGGTGCAAAAAGTACCTACCAGGGAAGCGTACACGCCTATTCTTCCCAGGTAGGCCGGGAACTAGAAAACCATGCCACGCCCCGGTGAAGTTATCCGGCGTTTAAAAGGTTGTACGATAACACCCGGTATATTGCAAGCTGTCATCCTATAAAGCCGTAGGGCGTGATACGGACGGATGGCCGCTTGCGGTATGCGAAACAGAAGAAAGGGAAAAGTATGTCACAATTTGGTTATTATAACGATTTAGACAGTCACCCGTTTGTTGGGGAAAGGAAAGTTTCTTTCAAAGCCAAAATATCAGAAAAGCCGTTTCTTGACGGATATTTCAATGGAAGCCCTAAACACAGCCAGGTGGAGAACATAACAAGGGGCAAAGTGTATGACATTTACAAGGTTGAGGGTTTCGGAGATATGGCAGAATTTTATTTCCTGGATGATACGGGGAAAGAGCAGGGATTATGTGATTTCTTCTTTGAAGCGGCGGAGGAATAGCGGTTTCCATGAAAGGGCGAGCAGATGGACGGAAAATATAATTTTCCAATAAAGAAGTGCCCAAGATGCGGAGGAACTATCTTTGCAGTTAAGCAGAAAATAAAGGGGATTGGGGAATATTTCGTTGATATGGAAACGGGAGAAATAGACAATGAACTACTAAACAATGGGCTAATCTATGACAATGTTGGGAAATATGCAGTCTGTAGAGATTGCGGAAAAAGACTTTTCAAAATCGACAACTATCTTAACGTGATAGAATAGCCGCTTCCCCAGGCCAATTACAGAAAGTGAGGATTTCAGCATGAAAATCATGTTAAAGAGGGACACCGATTTAAAGGACCTTGAAACAAAAGTAAATGAGAACCTGGCCGCCCTGGAAGCGGACGGGGCGGAGATAATGGGAATTGAGCATGGGACGGAAGTCTTGCCCGTCATCCGTGGAAAGGAGATTGCAGACTATAGGACTTCCTACACGGTGATGATTGTCTATGAACCGTCCACGCCGGAGCCGTTGAGATGAACGCCGGGTTGACTTTGGGGAGCCTTTTTGACGGGATAGCCGGGTTTCCCCTGGCAGCAGGGCGGCACGGCATCAAGACCGTATGGACAAGCGAGATAGAGCCGAACTGTATAGACATAGCAGGGCGGCATTTCCCGGATGCCGTGAACCTGGGGGACATTACCGGGATAAAAGGCGGAGAAATCCCCGTGGTGGATATTATCAGTTTCGGAAGCCCTTGCCAGGATTTAAGCGTGGCCGGGAAGCAGACGGGGCTTGACGGTTCCCGTTCCGGCCTATTCATGGAAGCCGTGCGGATTATACGGGAAATGAGGGAAAAGACAGATGGAGAATATCCAAAGTATATCATATGGGAAAATGTGGCCGGGGCTTTTTCAAGCAATAAGGGAGAGGATTTCCGCCGGGTCCTGGAAGAAATCACAGAAGCCAGTATTCCAATGCCTACAAGTGGGAAATGGGCATCCGCCGGATTGGTTGGAATTGAGGAACCAGGGGGGGATTTGCGGACAGTCGCATGGCGGCAGCTTGACGCACAGTTTTGGGGAGTTCCCCAACGTAGAAAAAGAATCTACCTTGTCACAGATTTTAGAAATGGACGTGCCGGACAAATACTTTTTGAGTGCGAAAGCGTGTTGGGGTATTCTGTCACGGGCCGAGAAGAGGGAAAAGGAGGTTCCGACAATCCTAAAGATTGCCTTATTGGAGAGGATAGCGGAGGACTGGCAGAGGAACCAGGCGGACAAATGAAACTGGATTTCGGCAGGACGGCGGATAGGATTTACATAAACGCCAAGAAGAGCGTAACCCTTATGGGGAGGGCCGGGGGCGGAGGTGGAAAGACTGGCCTTTACTTGCTTCCCGTCTATACCATAGCCGGAAACGTCATTGGCCGGGATGCAAAGCACGGCGGAAACCAATTAGGGATAAACCAGGACGTTGCCCCAACGCTTACAAGCACGGACCGGCACGCCGTAGCCTATACACAAAGCGGTTATGCGGAGTTCAAGGAGGGCGTGGGGACCATAAAAAAGAGCCGTGGGGCAGCAGGGGGAGGAAGTGAAACCCTTGCCGTGATAATTGAGCGGATTGCCGCAGCGGTAAAGTACCGGGTCCGCCGCCTTACGCCGCTTGAATGTGAACGCCTGGACGGGTTCCCGGACTATTGGACAAGGTACGGGGCATCCGGCAGGGAAATGTCAGACAATGCCCGCTACATGGCCCTGGGAAACAGTATTGCGGTCCCGTGTGCAGAGCGTGTATTTATCGGCATAATCAAAGCGGAAAGCGAGGGTGGAAACCATGGTGGTACGGGAGTTCCTGGAATTGATATGCAATTCGGATAATCTGCTGATAGTACGGGATGCCGAAAGCGAAGCAGGGCAGGAAACCATATACAAAGGATACAAGGCGTTGTTGAAACATGACCCCGTGGCGGATGCCGTCCTGGATGCCCAGGTGAAGAGGTTTAGGGCATCCCCGGAAATCCGGCATAAAGAATGGAAAGACCGGGGACTGATGCCGCCAATGGAGCCGGAGAAAACGCCGGACTTCCGCTTTTCCGATTTACAGATGACCCTATATTACAAAATTATCATTTAGGAGAAGAAAAAAATGGCAGAAATGAAAGTGACGGTGGAAATAAAGGATTGGCCGGAATTTAAGGCCGGGATTTCCAGGTTGAAAAAGGTAATGCGGCGGCGTGCCTGGATAAATGGCCAGAGGGCCAGGAAAGCGAGGAAAAGAGGATGGACAGATTAAGGGCGGCGGAAGCAAAGTATAAA
>CAJUJN010000069.1:0-6691 GCA_910586775.1 uncultured Acetatifactor sp.
ACACTGGGGTTGTGGGTATTTTTTACCCACCATCACCCTTGAAGAGCCCTTTTTTTACAGTATAATAGACTATATTCATGGCAGGAACAGACAGATGAGTTGTTTGCATACTCGCGAGCGCGTTCGTTTTCCGACTTTCTGTTTCGTATTATAGAATTAAAAAGCAGATTCCATGATTAAAAACACATTACAGATGCGCGTGTTTGTTACGTATTTACGTTAGAAAATGTTTTTGAGCGCGAATATATATTGACGGGAAAATGCAGTTTCCAATAGGGGTATGCCTGGATGTGCCAGATATGATACAAAGCTGACGCATCTGGGCATGGTGTTGGGTTGGAAAATGAACAGGAAAATGTTATTGAGCGTGAGTATAAGGAAGTGTCTGCAAATTACAGGAACCGCTTCGCGTACCCTGTAATCGAAGGAAAATATCTGATACGAGATTAAAGTTGTTTTTGCGTTTCCGAGCTTTTTCCAGAGGAAGTCGAATCAGTTTTTTCCCGACAATTCTTAGATAGAAGGAGATTATGTGTATGATTTGCAGAGAAGGAAAGCACAGGCTGGGACGGCATAGCTGTCGAAGACTGGCAATAACAGGTATGATTTTGTGCATCCTGCTGAACGGATGCGGGAATACGGGACAGGATACAGACGAACAGGCACAGGGAGCAGGCATAGAATCCCTGACTGTAGCGCTGCAGAATTCCGGTCAAGAAAACGGAGAAACGGTAGAAGACAATCAAACCATTGGTGCAGAGGGGAACAGTACGGAAACCACTGACGCGGAGGGAAGCAGTACGGAAACTGCCGGCGGGACGGACATCGGCGATGCTTCCCGGGACGGCAGCCAGACAGCAGACGGACAGGCAGAGGAGAACAGCATAGCCGGAACAGAGGGACAGTCCGAGGCAAATGCACAACCGGGAACAACAGAGCATCCTGAAACAGACGGGGCTTCAGAAGCAACAGGCAGCTCTGCGGAAGAAGCCGGACAGCCGGAAGGAAGCAGCGGTGAATCCTCCCGGGAGCCTGCCGATTGTCCAGTCTGTGAGACCACACCGGAGCCACCCGCAACGGCAGGGCAGAACGGATATGTGGTGGTCATCGACGCCGGCCATCAGCGCAAGGGAAACAGCGAGAAGGAGCCCATAGGTCCGGGGGCCAGCGAAACCAAGGCAAAGGTTGCCGGAGGCACCTCCGGAGCGACCAGCGGACTGAAGGAGTATGAGCTGACTCTGATGGTGGCGGAGAAGCTGCAGGCCGAACTGTTGGAGCGGGGCTATCAGGTCATCATGGTCAGGACTTCCCATGATGTGGACATGAGCAACAGCGAGCGGGCACAGGTGGCAAATGACGCCGCTGCGGATGCCTTTATCCGTATCCATGCCAACGGTTCGGAGAATACTTCCGTTCACGGTGCCATGACTATCTGTCAGACAGCCTCCAATCCCTACAACGCAGATTTTTACGAGCAGAGTAAGAGCCTGTCGGAGAAGGTGCTGGATGAACTGGTGGCGGCGACGGGCTGTAAAAAGCAGTATGTGTGGGAGACAGACACCATGAGCGGCATCAACTGGTGCCAGGTGCCTGTTACCATTGTAGAGATGGGCTATATGACCAATCCGGAAGAGGATACCCTGATGGCCACGGAGGATTATCAGGAGAAAATCGCGGACGGGATAGCCAACGGAATCGATTTATTTCTGGAGTGACACTATGTTTAATTTTGAAGAAGAATTAAAGAAGCTTCCTAAAAATCCGGGCGTCTATATCATGAGAGATGACAAAGATGTCATTTTGTATGTAGGCAAGGCCATCAACCTTCACAATCGTGTGCGCTCATACTTCCGCGAAAATATCGGCAGAGGCCCCATGATTGACAAGATGGTATCTCTGATTGCGCGCTTTGAATATATTGTTACGGATTCCGAACTGGAAGCCCTTGTCCTGGAAAACAATCTGATCAAGGAGCATTCACCGAAGTATAATACCCTGCTGAAGGACGACAAGACATATCCCTACATCAAGGTGACAGTGGGGGAGGACTATCCGCGCATACTCTTTTCCCGGGTCATGAAAAAGGATAAATCGAAGTATTTCGGACCATATACCAGCGCGGCAGCGGTGAAAGATACCATTGAGCTGCTGAACAAGCTTTACCATCTGCGCACCTGTAACCGTAGCCTGCCCAGAGATATCGGCCTGGAGCGCCCCTGCCTGAACTACCATATCAAACAGTGCAACGCTCCCTGCCAGGGATATGTCAGCAAGGAGCAGTACAGAGAACAGGTGTCCCAGGCGCTGGAATTTCTGAACGGCAATTACAATCTGATATTGAATGACCTGGAGTCGAAGATGAAAGAAGCGGCGGAGATACTGGATTTCGAGGCCGCAGCGGGCTACCGGGACCTCTACAACAGTGTCAAACAGGTGTCCCAGAAACAGAAGATCACGGACAGCGTGGGAGAAGACAAGGATATCATCGCCATGTACCAGGACGAGAGGGAGGCTGTGGTACAGGTTTTCTTTGTCCGGGACGGCAGGCTGATCGGCAGAGAGCATTACTATATGACAAATGTGTCATCCGGAAGCAAGGCGGAAATCCTGGAGAATTTCGTAAAGCAGTTTTACGCCGGTACGCCCTTTATACCCAGAGAACTGATGCTGCAGTATGAGATCGGGGACAGGGAGCTGATCGAGAAGTGGCTCGCCGGGCGCAAAGGGGCAAGAGTCTACATACGGGTGCCCAAGATTGGCTCCAAGGAAAAGCTGGTAGAGCTGGCGGCCCAGAACGCGAAGCATATTCTGGAACAGGACAGAGAAAGGCTGAAGCGGGAGGAAGGCCGCACCATAGGCGCGGCGAAGGAGATTGCGGCGCTGTTGGGAATGGAACATATCGAGAGAATGGAAGCTTTCGATATCTCCAATATCAACGGATTCGAAAATGTAGGCTCCATGATCGTTTTTGAAAAGGGCAGGCCCAAGCCCAGCGATTACCGGAAATTCCGCATCAAGACCGTATCCGGGCCAGACGACTATGCCTGCATGAGGGAAGTGCTGACCAGACGGTTCCGCCACGGGCTGGAGGAGGGGCGGGAACTGGAGGAGAAAGACCTGGACAGGACCTACGGCAGCTTTACCAGATTTCCGGATCTGCTTATGATGGACGGAGGCCGGGGCCAGGTCAATATCGCCCTTTCCGTGCTGCAGGAGCTGAAGATTACCATTCCTGTCTGCGGCATGGTGAAGGATGACAACCACCGGACCAGAGGGCTGTATTTCAACAATGTGGAGCTTCCCATCGACACCCGTTCCGAAGGGTTTAAGCTGATCACCAGGGTACAGGACGAAGCCCACCGCTTTGCAATTGAGTATCATCGCTCTCTGCGCAGCAAGGCCCAGGTGAAATCCGTTCTGGATGAAATACCGGGTGTGGGTCCTGCCAGGAGGAAAGCCTTGATGCGGCATTTCAGGTCCATCGAAGAGATTAAAGCTGCGGAAGTAGAGGAACTTGCGGCGCTGCCTGAAATCAACCGCCGGGCCGCGGAGGAAATTTACGGATTTTTCCGAAGGGATTCAAATTGAAGCACGATGCAAAATTGCAATTTAGAACAAATTTGTTGTGGGTTATCGCTTCACAACAGGCTTCAATTATGATACAATATTGGCACATAAACGCATTGTTTCTGCTTTTGATTTCTCATGCGCCAAACCCTGCCGAATCATGGAAAATGTTTACCGGCTATAGTGGGTGAGCATTTATACTCGCGCTCAATAACATTTGCCAACGTAAATGTATAACGAGTGAGCGCTTCTGCTTAAGCAGGACAGAAAGCGGCAAATGAATGCGCTCACGAGTATAGCAATGCAGTATGGAAAGCGGTCGTTAATATGCCCGTGCCGTGGGCGGGGAGAACGGCTTAAGGCAATCCGGGTGCTCTGTAAAAACTCCAATTGAAGCTGTAAAGCTTTTAAGGATATGGAGCACGTCGGTTATCTATTACAGGTCCCTTAGACAAAAACAGGAGAAAACCAGATATGGAAAGTGTCAGACTGACCCGTTTAATCGAAAAAATGAAACTGGAAAACCTTACGCCGGAGATTGACGTGAAGGATATCCGCATTACGCAGCCGGATGTGAACCGCCCGGCATTGCAGCTGACAGGATACTTTGAGCATTTTGACTCCACCCGTCTGGAGATCATAGGTTTTGTGGAGTATTCCTATATGGAGAACATGCCGGATGAGCGGAAGTACGAGATATATGATGAGTTTATGAGTTACGATGTGCCGGCAGTGGTATTCTGCCGGGAACTCAGGCCGGATCCGATTTTCCTGAAGGAAGCCATTGCACACAGGATTCCCGTGCTTATGACGAAGAAGTCCACGTCCGCTTTTATGGCGGAGGTGATACGGTGGCTGAACGTGAAGCTGGCTCCCTGCATTTCCGTGCACGGGGTGTTGGTGGATGTCTACGGGGAAGGGCTGCTGATTACAGGAGAGAGCGGTATCGGTAAATCCGAGGCGGCACTGGAACTGGTGCGCCGCGGACATCGTCTGGTCACGGACGATGTGGTGGAAATCAGGAAGGTCAGTGATGACACACTTGTCGGTTCTGCGCCGGATATGCTCAAGCACCTGATCGAACTGCGTGGAATCGGAGTGGTGGATGTGAAAGCCCTCTTCGGTGCTTCTGCCGTTATGGATACACAAAATATTGACCTGGTTATCCGTCTTGAGGACTGGGACAGGGATAAGGAATATGACAGACTGGGATTGGAAGAAAACTATACGGAATATATGGGCAATAAGGTGGTCTGCTACAACATTCCCATCCGTCCCGGCAGAAATGTGGCGGTCATCTGTGAGTCTGCCGCCGTTAACCACCGTCAGAAGAAGATGGGATACAATGCGGCGCAGGAACTTTATTCCAGAGTACAGAATTCATTTGCCAGAAAGCGGGAAGATGAGCCGGACCCGCTTTAACCTGTCAGCGTCCGATTGATTTGCAGCGGATTTGCCGGAAGACGGGCAGATGACGGCCGGAGCGGATTCGGAACTTAGGAATAGTCGGAAAATAACTGCTGCAATTGCTTCAGGCGAAAGCCCGGAAATACAATAAAAATTGCCATAAACTTGCGACAGTTATTTGTAGACACTTACTTATACTCGTGAACGCATTTAATTGCCCCTTTCAGCTCCGGATTGCCGCGATGCGTTCACTCGTTATACTGTGCAGACGGCAATGTTTGCGTTTGTGAGTATTATTTGTGACGGTTTTGAATAAAATTTTTCGGAAGGACAGAGGTCTGCATATGCTTCCAGGGCAGACAGGAGACTGGCGCCTGTTTTGCGTGAACAAGTACAGCTGATAGAAGATGCTGTTATAGAGAGGATGGATAAAGGTTATGAGTAAGTATGCATTTGGGGTTGACATCGGGGGAACCTCCGTGAAGATGGGACTATTTGACAGGGAAGGCAATGTATTGGATAAGTGGGAGATTCCTACGGTGAAGGACAATAGCGGCGCTTCCATTCTGCCTGATGTGGCCGAAAGCATTCTGGCGAAGCTGAAGGAGAAAGGGCTTCGGGAAGAGGAAGTGCTGGGCGTAGGCGTAGGCGTACCGGGACCCATGAATGATGAGGGTACGATTCTCGGAGGGGCCGTAAATCTTGGGTGGGGTTCTTTTAACATACCCGAGGCGCTCGGCGCATATATTAAGATACCGGTAAAGGCTGCGAATGACGCCAATGTCGCCGCTTTCGGCGAGATGTGGCAGGGAGGCGGCAAGGGATATGACAGCCTGGTAGCGGTGACGCTGGGCACCGGCGTCGGCGGCGGTATCATCGTCAAGGGCAGGCTTCTGGTAGGTGCCTACGGCGCAGGCGGGGAAATCGGGCATATCCACCTGGAGGACAATGAGGCGGAAAGCTGTAACTGCGGAAATAAGGGATGTCTGGAGCAATATACTTCAGCGACGGGCATTGCGCGCCTGGCGAAGCGTTACCTGGCGAAGCATGATACGCCTACCGTTTTGCGGGAACAAAGTCATCTGTCTGCCAAGACCGTGTTTGACGCTGTGAAGGCAGGGGATGCCGTGGCACAGGAGATTGCAGGGCAGTTTGGGGATTATCTGGGCAAAGGCCTGGCCATGGTGTCGTCGGTGGTAAATCCGGAGATTTTCGTCATCGGAGGCGGCGTGTCCAAGGCAGGAGAGGTTTTGCTTTCTTATATAGAACCGTATTTTAAGAAATACGCATTCGGAAAATGTAAAGAGACAAAATTTGCCCTGGCTAAGCTTGGCAATGATGCGGGCATTTATGGAGCGGCAGCGCTCGTTCTGCAGTGAAAATCATTTGCCGGACACGGAACAGATGTTCTGAAGCTTGCGCAGGCGGCCGTTCCTGCCCGATTTGAAATCAGGCTGCGGCATGTCCTGAAGCGCAGTACAAGATTAGAAAAAGGAAGTAATCAGATGATCGGTGGAGCAGTAGTTGAGGCATTACAGAGATTTGTACCACAGGAGAACATTCGTCTGCAGGAGCCGATGGCAGGCCATACCACATTTCGGATAGGGGGACCTGCCGATTGCTTTCTGGAGTTGGAAAATGAGGAACAGCTGAGAAAAGTACGGCGATATCTGGAACTGACAGGGGTATCGTTTTTTGTGTTGGGGAACGGAAGCAA
>CAJUJN010000069.1:6701-22538 GCA_910586775.1 uncultured Acetatifactor sp.
TGCTTGTAAATGACACCGGGTACAGGGGGATTATCCTGCAGATCGGCTCCAAAATGAATGCGGTTTCCGTGCAGGGGAGCCACATTATTGCAAAGGCGGGAGCCACGCTGGCACAGGTGGCACGGACTGCGATGGAACATGGGCTGACAGGGCTGGAGTTTGCCTCGGGCATTCCGGGAACCGTAGGCGGCGGTGTGGTGATGAATGCCGGAGCCTACGGGGGAGAGATGAGCCAGGTGGTGGTTCAGGTGAATGTGGTGAGCCGGGATGGTGAAGTACTGGAACTGGACAACGAGACCATGGAATTCGGTTACCGGACCAGCGCGATCAGAAAAAGTCCTTTTATTGTGACAGAAGTTATTTTTCGGTTGGAGAAAGGTGACACAGATGTCATAAGGGGCAGGATGGAAGAACTGGCGGGACGGCGAAGGGAGAAACAGCCGTTGGAGTATCCCAGTGCAGGAAGCACCTTCAAACGTCCGGAGGGGAATTTCGCCGGGAAGCTGATCATGGAAGCGGGGTTGAAGGGATTCCAGATAGGCGGTGCCAGAGTGTCCGAAAAGCATTGCGGATTTGTAGTCAATGCCGGAAATGCAACCGCGCAGGATGTGAGGGATGTGATGGCTGAGATACAGGCCCGGGTTAAGGCAATGTTTCGGGTAGAGCTGGAGCCGGAGGTTGTATTTCTGGGGTGGTAAATGTGAAGGAAATCACTAAGCTCGAAAGTACCTCGATAAGTGATTTCGGACTTTACATGGAAGAATGCCCAAAATGCGGGCGTTCTTTCAGGCGCATATTTGTGCATTGCCGGACGGTGTCATTCCCGATGGCGCTGACGCCGTAGACGGCAGGGCGGGAAGTGTGAGAAAACATGAGATTTGTAGTGGTGACGGGAATGAGCGGAGGCGGGAAGAGTACCGCCCTGAAAATGCTGGAGGATGCCGGATTTTACTGTGTGGACAACCTTCCGGTCTCCCTGATTGAAAAATTTGCAGAACTGGTATCCATGCCGGGCAGCGAGGTGGGTAAGGTTGCCCTGGGGCTTGACGTGCGCTCCGGCCAGTCCTTTGATGATGTGGCAGGAATTTTGGAAAAGCTGAAAAAAACAGGGTACAAGCTGGAAATTCTTTTCATGGATGCGGATGAGAACGTGCTCATAAAGCGGTATAAAGAGACCAGGAGAATTCATCCCCTGGCGGCGGACGGAAGAGTAGAGGACGGTGTCAGGGCGGAACGCCAAGTGCTTGAAAAGATCAGGCGCAGAGCGGATTATGTGATTGACACGTCGCTTTTGCTGACCAGGGAGCTGAAAGAAGAACTTGACAGGATTTTTGTGGAGAATGCGGAGTATAACAGCCTGATGGTGACAGTAATGTCATTTGGGTTTAAGCACGGGATACCATCAGATGCTGACCTTGTGATGGATGTCCGTTTTCTGCCGAATCCTTTTTATATAGATGAACTGAAGCATAAGACCGGAAATGACAGGGAAGTACAGGATTATGTCATGAGTTTCCCGGAAGCGGAAGAATTTACGACGAAGATGACAGATTTGCTGCAGTTTTTGCTTCCCAATTATGTCAAGGAGGGGAAATACCGTCTGGTGATTGCCATTGGCTGTACGGGAGGCAGGCACCGAAGCGTCACCCTTGCCGGTGAGCTTTACAGACGCATGAAGGACAGGGGCAAGTATGGGATTAAGCTTTATCACAGGGATGTAAACCAACAGGGAAAATAGATATTTATATATGGCAGTTCGGTGCCCTGCCGGAATTGTTGCGGAGATGAGGAGGGCATATGTCATTCTCAAGTGAAGTAAAAGAGGAACTGGCAAAGCGGGTGAGTCCTGCAAGGCATTGCCAGATTGCCGAGCTGGCAGCCATCATGAACTTGTGCGGTCAGTATGGCAGAGACGAAAACGGCGGCTTTACCATCGGATTTCAGACGGAAAATGAAGCTGTTGCCAGAAAAGGCTTTACATTATTGAAAAAAACATATAATATAGATACGGATATTGTGTTAAGGGAATCGGAAATTCAGGGCCTGCTGAGTAAGCTGGGAGATCCGGACAAGCCTGTGAGCCCGATTCTGATCAAAAGCGTCTGCTGCAAGCGGGCATTCCTAAGAGGGGCATTTCTGAGCATAGGCTCCATGAGTGACCCGGCAAAGGGATATCATCTGGAATTTGACTGCGTCAATGCGGAAAAAGCCAGGCAGTTACAGGAACTGATCAGAGGCTTTGATATCGAAGCCAGAATCATCCGCCGGAAAAAATATCATGTGGTGTACCTGAAAGAAGGTGCCGGGATTGTGGATTTGCTGAATGTCTGCGAGGCACCCATTTCGCTGATGAATATGGAGAATCTCCGCATTATAAAAGAGATGCGGAATTCCGTCAACAGACGTGTGAACTGTGAGACAGCCAATATCGCCAAGACCGTAAATGCTGCCGCGAGACAGGTGGAGGATATCGAATATATTCAGATACATTACGGTTTTCAGAATCTGCCGGACACGCTGCGCGAGATGGCAGAGATTCGCTTGGAATATCCGGACGTATCGCTGAAGGAGCTGGGGGAATATTTCACCCCTGTTCTGGGGAAGTCCGGGGTAAACCATAGATTGCGCAAGCTGAGCGAGCTTGCCGAAAAATTAAGGCCACAAATACAGGAAAGAACGGAAGTCAAGGAGGAAAGAAGATGAAAAAGACTAGTATAAGCATCAGTCTGGAAGATGAGCAGATGGCCAGACATATTGCACTGCTGGTTCAGAAAGCCAGCAAGTATGAAAGTGTTGTTTATATCCAGTCCGGCGATAGGAAAGTAAATGCCAAGAGCATCATGGGAATGATGACCCTGGGAATGGACATCAGCGAAGAACTGGAGATATTGGCGGATGGCGCGGATGAAGATGCTGCTGTAGAAGGCATTGTCAGCTTTATAAAGAGTGTTGAAGAGCAGGCGTGAAGTCATGGATAAGAAACTGCTTTTTGTATATAATCCCAAAGCCGGAAAAGCGCTCATAAAAAACAGGCTTGCGGATATTCTGGATATTTTTGCGCGGGCAGGATATGAAACTACCGTGGCACCCACGCAGAAGCATGGCGATGCCACAGAGGCGGTGGCGCAGCGCCAGAATTGCTATGACCTTGTGGTATGCAGCGGCGGCGACGGTACTTTGGACGAGGTTGTGACAGGAATGATCCGGAGCGGTTTCAACACGCCTATCGGTTATATTCCGGCAGGCAGCACCAATGATTTCGGGGGAAGTCTTTCCCTGCCGAAAAACATGCTGCGTGCGGCGGAAGTGGCGGTGAAGGGGAGGAATTTTCCCTGTGACATCGGTTCCTTCGCTCATGAAGAGGCCAACGACGTGTTTGTATACATTGCGGCATTCGGGCTTTTCACGGACGTATCTTATGAGACGGCCCAGGATATCAAAAATGTACTGGGGCATATGGCATATCTTCTGGAAGGGATGAAACGTCTGTCGCAGATACGGTCGTTTCATGTGAGAGCAAGCTGGGAGAATACGGAAGTCGAAGATGATTTTATCTTCGGAATGATTACAAATTCCACATCTGTGGGAGGCTTTAAAAACATTACCGGGAAAAATGTAAAGATGGATGACGGTGTTTTTGAGGTGACACTGATCAAGAATCCCAGGAATCCGGTAGAACTGAATAATATTATGTTGTCCCTGCTGAACCGGGATATGGATACCAACGCTATGTATTACTTCCGTACGGCGGAGTTGACGCTGGAATCCAGGGAACCGATGGCATGGACGCTGGATGGCGAAAACGGCGGCACCCATACAAAAGTAACTATCAAAAATGTATGCAAGGGAATTGACATCAGGGTAAAAAATCCGCCTTCCAAATAAACAGCCGTGACTGCTCGGAGAGCGGGCGGCACAGATGAAGAAAATAAGTATGAAAAAGTGTGCAATCATACTGTTGAGTGAATGTCCGCGTCAGCGGGCAGAAGGCATTAAGGTGATAAAAAGCGGTAACATGCCGTTTCCGCGGAGGAGGACGGCAGGATATCGCTGAAATATAAAAAATGGAGGTATTAATATCATGCTAGTTTCAGCAACAGAAATGCTTAAAAAAGCGAAGGAAGGCCACTATGCAGTAGGCCAGTTCAACATCAACAACCTGGAGTGGACAAAGTCCATTCTGCTGACAGCCAAGGAGTGCAAGTCTCCTGTTATTCTCGGCGTATCCGAGGGCGCAGGCAAGTACATGGGCGGCTATCATGCAGTAGTAGGCATGGTGAACGGCCTGCTGAAGGATCTGGATATCGATGTGCCCGTAGCGCTGCATCTGGACCACGGCTCCTATGAGCACTGCTACAAATGTATTGAAGCCGGTTTCTCATCAGTTATGTTCGACGGTTCCCACTATCCTATCGACGAGAACGTAGCGAAGACCACCGAGCTGGTAGCGGCAGCACATGGCAAGGGAATTTCCATCGAGGCTGAGGTCGGTTCCATCGGCGGCGAGGAAGACGGCGTTGTAGGCATGGGCGAGTGCGCAGATCCCAAGGAGTGCAAGGCTATCGCAGATCTGGGCGTTGACTTCCTGGCAGCAGGTATCGGTAATATCCACGGCAAATATCCTGAGAACTGGAAGGGCTTAAGCTTTGAGACTCTGGATGCCGTACAGCAGCTCACAGGAGAGATGCCTCTGGTGCTTCACGGCGGCACAGGCATTCCTGCCGATATGATCAAGAAGGCAATCAGCCTGGGCGTGGCTAAGATTAACGTAAATACCGAGTGCCAGCTGGCATTTGCGGCTGCCACCCGCAAGTACGTGGAAGAGGGCAAGGATCTCCAGGGCAAGGGATTTGATCCCCGCAAGCTTCTGGCTCCCGGCGCTCAGGCCATCAAGGATACCGTGAAGGAGAAGATGGAGTTGTTCGGTTCTGTGGGCAAGGCCTGAGACGCAGGTTTCGACTCCGGACAGGCTGTGGCAGAGTTCATATTTTGTTAACAGATCATTCAAGCAATATTTGAATTCTTATCATTGTTTAGACATTTCTTGTGGGTATACTGTATTCATAAGCAACAGATACAAAACAGAGATGATTGCAAGCCACAGTTACTGAATAACTTTTTCATAATTATAGCCAGGGAACCCCGGGTTCCCTGGCATCCTCCTTTTCATAGGGAATTTCGGGTGAGAGTTCCGGAAATGGATTATAATGAGAGAGCATCGTCAATTAATCGGATTCATTCTGACTTCGGGCGGAGAGAATTGCAGAGTTATATCGGCGGTGTTTTTTGTTTGCGAAGATGTGCCTGAGGGGGTTAGGAGATTGTGACGATTCGGCATTTCCGATGCTCTGATGAAAGTACGGAATACCCGTAAAAAGGGAGGATGCCAGGAAACTTGCGTTCCCTGGCATTATTATGAAAAAGTTATTTAGTAAACAGTAACCATGGCTGGCATCCGTTGATGTTTCTGTTCTGTTGATAGTTATAGTATAAGAGAAATAAATGTATAAACAATGAGGATTAATTTAAAAATAGTTGAATGATTTGTAAACAAAATGTGAATGGAGATAATCGGGCAGCATGGATTGTACACGGCACCCCCATGCAAAAAGCCTGTAGGGCAGGCTTGGCTGCTCTGTCTTGCATGAAAGTCCGGGGATTCAATGTGAAGTGGAGATTCCCACAAACCCGCAAGGCGTGTCGCCTTGCGGGTTTGGCGCACAGCTGTCTTGCAAAATGAGCAGGAGAGCTCATTTTGCCTGCGCGTTTTCCGCAGGCATCAACACTTCTCCGGTTCCGGATATTCTATCCCGAAAGTATCTACGGTAACACTCTCCATAACCTGATTTTCATAAGGTCTGTCGGAATAGCTGTCAGTAGAGACTTCAGCGATGCGGTTTACCACATCCATTCCCTCAATTACCTTTCCGAACGCAGCATACTGGCCGTCCAGATGAGGAGCGGCTTTGTGCATGATGAAGAACTGCGAGCCTGCGGAATCAGGGTGCATGGACCTTGCCATGGACAGCACGCCTGCCGTATGCTTTAAATCATTGGCCACGCCGTTCTTGCTGAATTCGCCTTTGATACTGTAACCGGGGCCTCCCATGCCCGTGCCGTCAGGACAGCCGCCCTGAATCATAAAGCCCCTGATGACCCGGTGGAAGATCAGTCCGTCATAGAATTTCCTGCTGATCAGACTGATAAAGTTATTCACGGAAATGGGGGCAGTTTCGGGATACAGTTCAAGTTTGATCGTATCTCCGCTTTGCATGGTAATGGTGACAATCGGATTTTTTTCCATAATCGATATCCTTTCTGGTGAAAATAATGATATAATATAACCATTGTCTCGACGATTGACTTTGTATTCGCTGAGGCATACAAAATCGTGGTACAATCAATGATTATAACGTAAAAGTGGGATAACGTAAAGAGGGAAGTGGAAGAAGTTGATATATTTAAAAGAGAGTTATTTGAAAGAGATAGAAATAAAAGTGGATGGCCAGGAAGGCATTCTGTATGTGACGGATGATGCTGATACGGCAGAAGCGTTGCGCCGGGAAGGAAAGGCTGTGTTGATCTATCTTCACTCGGGCAATGCGGGGCAGGATTTCTCCCGCTTTCTGTTTGCGGTGGAGGATCCGGAGGATTTGGAGCCGGAATATGTGGAACGGGTTTACCGCCGTCTGAAAGGACTGCCGTGGCATATCCTGGAGACGTCCAGGTGCCTGATCAGGGAGACCACTACGGCGGATGTGGAGGTTTTCTACCGAATCTACAGCCACCCCGCCATCACGAAATATATGGAGGGCCTATATCCGGAGGTGGAACAGGAGAAACAGTATGTCCGGGAATATATAGAAAAAGTCTACACTTTTTACGGCTTCGGCGTCTGGACTGTGGTGGAAAAGGAAAGCGGTACCGTCATCGGACGGGCGGGACTGTCTTACCGGGAAGGCTTTGAAGACCCGGAACTGGGCTTTATCATCGGCGTACCCTGGCAGAGAAAGGGCTATGCCAGGGAGGTCTGCCGGGCAGTTCTTGCCTATGCGGCAGCAGCACTGGAGTTCACAAGGGTGCAGGCCCTGGTGGAGACGGAAAATGTCGCGTCCCTGAAGCTGTGCGGGCAGCTGGGATTTTACAGGGATTCCATTGTGTGGCTGAAGGGGAAGGAATATTGCCTGCTGTTTCGGGAATTTCCTGACCTGGACAGGCCGAAATCATAATTTTGCCAAAGTGCGTATGATTTTGATGGCTATCCTGCCCTATTCCGGTTTTGGAACTCAGTGCAGAGCAGAAGATAAGATTATTGTGGAGGAGTTCTGTACAAGCGGCCACGCCGGCCGGGACACTGTCAGAGCATCGATTGATGGGCTTAGCCCCACGGCTGCCGCCCATCAGCTGTGAAGCAGGGAACCGGGAGGAATTTTTATTCCGGCACGGTAACTGCCTGATGCTGGGGGATGGGCAGCGTTGGGAAGTGATATGACGGCAGTTTGTTTATTCACCGCCATAGAAAATCTGTGCAATGGGCGAATCCGGAGAGAGGATAACCGTTTTCCGGTTTCCCTTCATGGAAGTCTTCAGCGCGTCCAGGCTTCTGACAAAGGAGTAAAATTCCTGTTTGGAAGGGTCATTGTAAGCCTCGGAGAGGATTCTCATGTACTCGGCCTCACCTTCCGCAATCAGGATGGCGGCTTCCCTGTCCGCCTCGGAGAGAAGGACGGTTACTTCTTTATCTGTGGTATTCCGGATGATCTGCGCCTCGGAACTGCCTTCCGCAGTATAGGTGGCGGCAATATTGTCGCGCTCGGAGATCATACGTTCATATACGGCGGCTTTATTGTCGCTGGGCAGGTCAAGCTTTTTTGTCTCGAAGGACAGCAGCTTGATCCCGTACTGATCCAGGGAAGTGCCGATGTTGGCGATGATAGCCGCGGACAACTGTCCGTCCCGCCCGGAGATCACATCGTCCTGGGAAGTGCTGCTGATGACGTTTTTCGTAGAATTATATACAATGGCATCCAGCCGCCCCTCAGCATTGGTGATGGAAGAATTCAGGGTCTGGGCGAATTTCTGGGGATCCGTAATCTGCCACAGGATATAACTGTCACAGATCATGGTCTTCTTGTCACTGGTGATGACATCGGAAGCGGGCAGGTCGTAGAGCAGCACCTGCTTGGGCAGTTTATCCACACTCTGGATAAAAGGAATCTTGAAACTGATGCCGGCGTCCGCCACCACATGGTCGATTTTACCGAACTGGCGGATCAGGCTGTATTCGTTTTCCTGTGTAATCACCAGGCTGGATGCACCGATAACCAGGGCGGCGAGTACCAGGACGATCAGGACAGCTTTTTTTACAGCTTTCATAGTATAACCTCCTTGTTTCTACAGGAATGGGTTGATTTGTTCTTACGGTTGGGGACTGTCTGCCGCTGCGGTATCGGTGCCTGCGGTGCTGTTTTCTGCATCCGTATTTGCCTCTGCAGTAGTTCCGGCATTGTCCTCTTCGTTTCCGGTGAAGGATTCAACGGGATAAATCATCTGCATGTTGCCGCTGGGGCTTTCGATGATGACCTTCAGGTCGGGCAGTACATCCTCCATTGTCTCGTAGAACATCCGCTGTTTTGTAATGACGGGATTTTTAATGTATTCCGCGTATATGGAATTAAAACGTGCTACCTGGGCGGTTGCTTCGTTGACACGCTCGGTCTTCTGCGCTTCGGCATCCTTAATAATGCCGTCTGCCTGGGCCTGGGCGGAGGGAAGCTGTTCGTTGCGATATTTGTTGGCATTGTTCAGAGCCGTTTCCTTGCCCTGTTTTGCCGTCTCCACTGCCTTGAAGGCTTCCATGACCTGTTGGGTGGGTGGCTCGGAATCCTGGATAGTGATATTGACCAGTTGGATTCCGATATCCTGTTGTGCCAGGCGGTTCAGGATCATCTCACGGATGGAGGCCTGAATCTCATTTTTGCCGGTAGTCAGCACATCGTCCACAGGATAGCTTCCGATGACGGTGCGGATACAACTCTGGCTGATATTTTTCAGGATTTCCAGAGGATCCCTGGAGGCAAAAATGGCTTTTACGGGATCGCTGTAGCGGTATTCCACGTAGAAATCCACATCAATGAAGTTGAAGTCCGAGGTAATCATCAGGGATTCGTCTTCATTTATATCATTGTCATCCGTGTTGTAGCCGATGGCAAAGCCCTGGATTGTGGTGTTTACCTTTTTCACCTGTTGGATGAAAGGGATTTTGAAGTGGAGGCCCGGTTCCGTGACAGCCTGTGCTTTGCCCAGGGTAATCAGTACTGCCTGTTCCTGCTCCTTGATTTCATAAGCGGAATTCAGGCCCAGGAAAACGATGAGGATTGCCAGTACTACAAGGACGGCTATTTTGCCTCCTGTGTTTTTGGGCTTGGGCGGCGCGCTTCCTTCGCCGTTGTTTACTGTTTCAAAGCCGTTTTTGAAGTTGCGAAAAGAACCATTTTTCATATGCGTTCCTCCTGTAATATTTTTCGCATTTGTCCGCTGCAAAGCCGGATATACAGGACGCTGCCGCGTGCAAATGCTGTTTTAAAGTTATGCACCGGTTGATTGGGTGGTGTGAATAACTTATATTTTTAGTGCTGTAAATATCATACTGTAATTGCCGGGAAAAAGCAATGGAAATCATCGCACAATAGAAGGGGATAACGTGCTTTTGTCTGATATCGGAGAATGCAGTTCCCGGAAGCGGCATAAAGAGGCGGTAAATTGGAAAGCGGAGGAATAGCCGATATGACGTACAGGCTTTCCGACAAGCGTGAAGACAACAGGCGGGGACTGAAGGCTGCGGAGCCGATTGCGGGAAATAGCAGAGATTTATGAAGGCAGGCTCAGGGGAGAAGATTTTGCAGCCGGAACGCTGCTGCGCTTTTGGGAAGTAATTTAACAGGAATGTTTTACAGGGATGTTTTGCAAAAGGAATTGATTCGCTGTTGCCGATGTGGTATACTTTTACTCTAAAATAGTTCACCAGGAAGATATTTTGGCTCCAAACGGGACAAACTGTATTCTGTAAGCAGAACTGTGCGGATCTGAAAACAGCACTTTTTTATTCCATGCTGAGAAGGCGGAGGAAGAGTGCGGAACTGGAAATAGGAGGAAAAAGTTATGAAAAAGGTTGTTTTGTATTTGTGTGCAGGGATTCTGGTACTCGGTATTACAGCGTGCGGTAAGGGCGGGGATGAGTCCGGTTCACAAGGGACAGATCAGAGCAGTGAGGTAAGCATTTCATCCGACGAAAGCGGGGATGACGGCAGCGAAGCGGACGAAAGCGGGGCTTTGGATGAAAGTTCCGATGCGGCTGAGGAAGGAGAGGCGTCCGGAGAAGAAGGTTCCGGTGTGGCGGATGCAGGCACCGAAGGTTGGAGCGAGGAGATGGAAGGCCTGAAACAGGCGGTGGTGGAGGCGCTGGGCGCAGATAATTACTGGCCTGACATGCCTATGGATGCCGGGATGGTGGAGACCTTCTACGGTATCACGCCGGACATGTATGAAGACTATATGGCAGAATCTCCGATGATCAGCGCCAATGTAGACACGTTAATTATTGTCAAAGCGAAGGAAGACAAGGCGGATGCAGTAGAGGAGGCGCTGAATGCCTACCGTGAAGCGAATGTGAATGATACCATGCAGTATCCGCAGAATCTTGGCAAGATTCAGGCCAGCCAGGTGGAGAGAATTGACAACTATGTCATTTTTGTGCAGTTAGGCGGCTTTGCCATAGAGGAGAAGAAGGAAGAGGACGTTATCGCAAAGTGTCAGGAGGCCAACAAGCTGGCGATTGACACCATCAGCGGGAAGCTGTAAGGATATCGGAATCGGGCTGCGGTTCCGGTAAGGAATGCCGCAGCCTTTTCTGATATTCGGGCAGGAGGTTCGGCGTACTTCACTTACGCTAAAAGGCATGTTTATGCGTTGTATTCAACTATAGGAAGTAGTATTTGATTCCCATAGGATGGGATAGGAGAGGAATTCGATGGTTTTCAGCAGCGTGGTATTTTTATTCCGTTTTCTGCCCCTGTTTTTCATATTGTATTATCTGATTCCCGGGAGAGGCAGAAACATGGTTCTCTTTTTGGGGAGTCTGTTTTTTTATGCCTGGGGAGAGCCGGTTTATGTGCTGCTGATGCTGTTTTCCACGGTGTCCGACTATATCCATGGAAGGTTGCTTGGGCGCTTTTGGGGAAAGCGGGCGGCAAAGGGGATTCTGTTTTCTTCGGTGCTGATTAATCTGGCGGTGCTGTGCTTTTTCAAGTATGCGGATTTCCTGATACAGACGTTCAATGCGGTGACAGGTATGTCAGTTCCGCTTCTGGCGCTGCCGCTGCCCATCGGGATTTCCTTTTACACTTTTCAGACCATGTCCTATACCATTGACGTATACCGGGGGGAGGCGAAGGTGCAGAAGAACCTGCTGGATTTCGGCGTGTATGTGACCATGTTTCCCCAGCTGATAGCCGGGCCCATTGTGAAATACCGGGATGTGGAAGCCGGGCTTCATAACCGGAAAGCGGATGTGGAAACGGTCAGCAGCGGGATGAAGCGTTTCTGTATCGGCCTGGCGAAAAAGGTCCTGCTTGCAAACAATATCGGGGAGTTATGGGTGCTGATTTCGGAAATGAATCTGCGGGAGATGAGTGCGCTGACTGCCTGGGTGGGGATTTTCGCCTATGCCTTTCAGATTTATTTTGATTTTTCGGGTTATTCCGATATGGCTATCGGTCTGGGGGAAATGCTGGGATTCCGGTTTCCGGAGAACTTCAGGTATCCTTATATCTCGGCATCCGTCACGGAATTCTGGCGCAGGTGGCATATTTCCCTGGGCAGCTGGTTCCGGGAGTATGTGTATATTCCGTTGGGGGGCAATCGGAAGGGGCGTCTGCGGCAGCTTCTGAATATTCTGATTGTGTGGACGCTGACGGGAATCTGGCATGGAGCGGGATGGAATTTCCTGCTGTGGGGATTATGGTTTGCATTTGCGTTGGTGTTGGAGAAATTGTTCCTTGGAAAGCTTCTGTCGTGGCTGCCGAAGGCAGTGGGGTTCATCTATACCATGCTGGTGGTACTGGTGGGATGGGTGCTTTTCGCACTGGAGACGCCGGGGCGCATTCTGGGATATCTGGGAGTAATGGCAGGAATGGGCGGCAGACTGGCGGATGCGGAGGGATTTTATCTGGGGAGGCAGTATGGCGTACTGTTCCTGATTGCTGTGGTTGCCGCCACACCTTTGCCTGGACGGGCTGTGGAGGAAATTCGGAAATCCGGGACAGGACCGGCTATTGCCCTGTACCGTTTTGGAGAGAAGGCGATTCCGGCAGCACTGCTGCTTTTGTCCATAGCGGGAATAGTGGATGCTTCCTATAATCCGTTTTTGTATTTCCGATTTTAAACGTTTCCGGCTTTGGCTTCCCGGCTTTGCTGTAATGAGTGTTGCTGATGGCTGTACTCGTGAGCGCATTCATTTGCCGTTTTCTGCCCTGGCTTTGCAGAAGCGCTCACTCGTTACACATCTATGTTGGCAAATGTTATTGAGCGTGATTATAAATGGCATCCGGAGGATGACACTGAAAATAAAACGGGTTTCCCGGGAGACCTGTGCGGACATCGCCGCCGGGGATGGGTATTGAAAACGGCAGGCTTCAGACCTGTATACCATGTCTGTTGGCAGAAATTGTGGAATAGAAGTAACAGTATTCAGTTCAGGGCACAGAAGGGTATTTTCATATGGAGGAGAAAAGAAGCGCTTTCTTTACAATTATGCTGCTGTCAGCTATCATACTTATCTTTACTGTTGCTGATTTTATCCAGGGAGACCGTATATTCTCGGAGACGGAGAATAAGCTGCTGGCGGACAGGCCGGAATGGTCCTGGGATTCCCTGATAAAGGGGGAGTATACGCAGGATTACGAGACTTATCTGACGGAGCAGTTTGTGGGGAGAGATAAGTGGATTACGGTGAATACTTATCTGGACCTGGCCCTGCAGAAGCAGGAAATCAACGGTGTATATCTGGGGGCGGATGGCTATCTGATTGAGCAGCATCTGCCTGGGACATATACCGATGTAGAGGAGACGAAAAAGCTGCTGCTTCTGGAGAAACTGGTGAAAAGGTGGGATGCCGCCGTAATGCTGGTGCCTACTGCGGATAATATTCTCACGGACAAGATGCCGCTTTGGGCACCGTATTATGACCAGACGGCTTTTCTGGAAAAAGCGGCGCTGCTGCTCGGCCACGAACACTATATCGATGTATATTCGGCGCTGCGCCGGCATGCAGGTGAAGAGATTTATTACCGCACTGACCACCACTGGACTACTCTGGGGGCCTGGTATGGCTACCTTGCATGGGCGGAAAGCGTGGGCAGGCGGGGAGACTTATATGGTAAAAATGCCATGAAGCCTGTAACTACGGAATTTTTGGGAACGCTGCAGTCAAAGGTAAATCTGGATGTGCGGGCGGATTCCATTTTCTGGCTTCCGGAGACCGCGGAACGTCCGGTGACGGTTACCTATGATTTGAAGGATATCAGGAACAGCTGTTATGAGGAATCCTACCTGAAAGGCAAGAACAAATACGGCTTTTTCCTGGACGATAATCATGCTTTCGTAGAGATTGATACGGATTATCATAATGGCAAGACCCTGTTTGTGATAAAGGATTCCTATGCCAACTGTTTTGTGCCCATGCTGATTCCCTATTACGAGAAAATCTATGTGATGGACCTGCGGTATTTTAACGGGAGGCTGTTCCAGTTCATGGAAAGCTATGAGCCGGAAGGTGGGATGGATGTGCTGGTGCTTTATAACTGCATCCATTTTCTGGAGGAGTTTGTTTACCTTGAGTAATATGTTTGTTTATTACATTTTCCTGAACCGCACCTGGCTTA
This sequence comes from uncultured Acetatifactor sp., assembly GCA_910586775.1. Classification (GTDB taxonomy): domain Bacteria; phylum Bacillota; class Clostridia; order Lachnospirales; family Lachnospiraceae; genus Acetatifactor. The sequence continues at coordinate 20,642 of CAJUJN010000069.1, forward strand.
GATACGGGCTCATGCCGCAGATGCTTGAGGGATGTCCTCAGGCCTGAAAATACGTAAATTTTTTGCATAAGAATATAGATTGCCCGCAGGATTTATGTTAATATGAAGATTATAGAAAAAAGGCAGTGGTTACTGCGGCTGTGTGCGCTGAGAACAAATAGGGTGATAAGATACTTTTGACACGAGCAGGAATAAGGAGACACAGATGAAAGCAGTAGTTTTTGACATGGACGGTGTCCTGTTTGACACGGAGATTGTGTGCATGAAAGCATGGATGGCGGTGGCGGAGAAAAACGGCCTGCCGGATATGGAGAAGGTATTTCCGAAGTGCATCGGGCTGAATTCCAATGACAGCAGGCAGATCGTGATGAAAGCCTACGGGGAAGGTTTTGACTATCCCCGATTCCGGCAGGAGGCGGCGGACTGGTTCCGGACGTACATGGAGGAGAACGGCCTGCCTGTCAAGCCGGGGGCGCCCGAAATCCTGCAATGGCTTGAAAGTGCGGGCTATACGGTGGGGCTGGCTTCTTCCACCAGGAGTTCTTCCGTATTCAGCCACCTGGAGCGGTCGGGCTTTCGGGCTTACTTTAAAACGGTGATTACGGGGGACATGGTAGAACATTCCAAGCCCCTGCCGGATATCTACCTGATGGCATGCCGTGAACTGGGCGTGGAGCCGGGAGAGGCATATGCCATTGAGGATTCTCCCAACGGCATCCGCTCCGCCCATGCCGCAGGAATGCGCCCCATTATGGTGCCGGATATGATAGCGCCCGACGAGGAGATGCGGAAACTGAGCTTTCTGATCAGGAAGGATTTGTTTGAGGTACTGGACTATATGCAGAAGGAAGTGTTGTGTTCCTAAGGGATTGTGAAAAATCTGACGCATTATTGCAATCTGACGGTATCTGTGGGCTTTCAGAATATGGAGAGCGCAAATAAATCTCACTGACAGGAGAATGGAGAAATGGCGAATCTGGGAATTCCGCGCAATACAATAGAGGTGCTGCAGAAATATCATTTCAATTTTCAGAAGAAATACGGACAGAATTTCCTGGTTGACACCAGGGTGCTGGACAGGATCATCGGCGCCGCCCGGATCACCGGGGAGGACTGCGTACTGGAAATCGGGCCCGGCATCGGCACCATGACCCAGTATCTGGCGGAGCGGGCCGGGGAAGTGGTGGCAGTGGAAATCGATAAGAATCTGATTCCGATTCTGGAGGAAACCCTGTCCGCCTATGGGAATGTGACGCTCATCAATCAGGATATTCTGAAAATGGACCTGAAGGGGCTTGCCGAAGAGAGAGGAAAGCTGCTGAAGGTGGTTGCCAACCTGCCTTACTACATAACCACGCCCATCATTATGGGATTGTTTGAAAATCATGTGCCCCTGGAGAATGTCACGGTGATGGTGCAGAAGGAAGTGGCGGAACGGATGCAGGCAGGGCCGGGCACCAAGGATTACGGGGCGCTATCCCTTGCGGTACAGTATTACGCCAAGCCGGAGATCGTGGCAAATGTGCCGCCAAACTGTTTTATCCCCAGGCCGAATGTGGGCAGCGCCGTTGTGCGCCTGTCAAGATATAAAACGCCGCCGGTCCCGGTGGAAAATGAGGCAAGGATGTTTGCACTGATCCGGGCCGCCTTTAACCAGCGCAGGAAGACCCTTGCAAACAGCCTTACGAATGCGCAGGAACTGGGGATTTCCAAGGAGAGGATAGGGCAGGCGCTGGAGCGGATGGAGCTGCCTGCCGCGGTCAGGGGGGAGGCACTTACTCTGGAGCAGTTTGCGGGGCTGAGTAATTTACTGTGAAAGTATTGAATCTTGCCTGCGGAAACCGCGCAGTCAAAATGAGCTCCCTTGCTCATTTTGCAAGACCGCTGTGCGCCAAAC
>CAJUJN010000070.1 GCA_910586775.1 uncultured Acetatifactor sp.
GGGGAACAGTGGGATTCCATGGCTTCTTAGTGCTACAAACTTTCAACTCACAAGTATGATGAATACGAAGCGTTTTATGAAATGGCGGAAAAATCTACGGCATTTCGTACATTTTGCCATGATGCGTTTGGGCAGGATTTTTCGCAGGATGGATTTAGTGACATTGCGCAAATAGATATGATACTGCCGTATATTCCGGCAAAAGAGGACGTTCATATATTGGATATCGGCTGCGGAAACGGAAAAATGTTGGGATATTTACAAAAAAAGACAGGCGCATTTATTCATGGCTTTGATTACTCCCGAAAAGCAATCGCAAATGCAAGGGCGTTATTTACGGATAGGGCAGATTTTCAGGAGGGAATCATCGGCGAGATGGAATATCCGAATGAAACTTTTGACGTCGTTGTATCCATGGATACCATGTACTTTGCCAAAGATATGAGTGCCTTTGTGGCACAGATAAAGAGGTGGCTAAAGCCCCAGGGGATTTTGTTTGCAGGCTATCAGGAGGGGGAACTGGTTCCGCGGACCCGGGATGAACATACCACAGAATTGGCGAAAGCCCTGAAAAAGAATCAGATGAAATATGATGTAAGAAATATCACAAAACAAACTTATGAATTACTGAAAACGAAACGAGAAGCCGCCATGATGCATAAAGCAGATTTTGAGAATGAGAAGCACGGGAAATGGTTTGATCTGTTAATGATGCAGACAATGTGGTCTGAACAATCCTATCAGCAGTTTAAGGGCGCAATGGCCAGATATATTTATACAGCAGGAAAATAAGTTTTTTCACGTCTTCTTTTAAACGTAATAACGGTTCGGAAATGGTGTTGAACTGTTACAGGGATGTACGCAGGGTCCCGATTCTTCAAAGTGCTGAAGTATCAGATTCCAAAGTCCCAAATGTCACAAAGGATGTCACAATAGAAGTAAAAAAAGGAAAACAACGGTTAGTGGGAAATAAGCATTTTTGCATTTTCTTTTAAACGTAATAACGGTTCAGAAAGGGCGTCCGGATTCAGAGCTGCTGCAGCGCCTGTTCCGTTGCTTCCTTAATATAAGGCTCCAGTTTCACCCGGGGCATCAGGGAGAGTACCATTTCCCTGGTGACAGTGTATTTTTCGGTGAGATTCCTGGCCTTGTAGAATTTCGTCAGTTCCCACAACAGGGAAAATTTGTCAAAGTCCTGGCCATAATCCAATACGGTTTCCCGGTGTTTCTCAACGTATTCGATTTCCTCGATTTTAAGCGCTGCCAGAAGGCAGCGTTGCCACAGGGCGGCATTGTCAGAAGATGGAGGCGTCATCAGCGCAATGACTGCCTCTTCCGTTTCCTGCATTTTCAACAGCTCCTCGTCATAGCCCAGATCGCACAGCGCTTCAAAGTAGAGCAGGAGTGTGTCCGCACAGGGAGATTCCCGGAAATTTTTTTCGCATTCCAGACGTATCTGACGATTTTTCCCCAACATGGTATGCAATTGCACCCGCTGCAGGCGGAAGGGCATTTCCCCGGTCTTCTGTGCCAGTTTTTCCGCCAAATCCAGTGCTCTTTGGCCGGATTCCCATCCCTGCTGCAGCAGCAAATGCATTTTATTGCTTTCCAGTCTGATTTTATCCCGCTCCAGTTCTGCTGTATCTCCGATGCTGTTTTCCAATTGCCTGTCTATGGTCTGAAGCTGCGAGTCGAGACAGTCCATGGCTTCCCGGAAAGAAACATCGTCTCTCAAAACAGAATATCGCAGCACCAGGTCAACTGCCCTGTCCATGGGGGACCTGCCGAATAATTCGTCCATGCTCACCCCGAAGAAATCCGCAATTCTAGGCAGCAGGGTTACATCCGGCGTGCCGTTTCCAACCTCCCATTTGGATATGGTCTGGGGTACCAGAAACAGATATTCCGCAAGTTGTGTCTGGGTAATGTTTTTGGCTTTTCTAAGGGCGGCTATTTTTTCTCCAATTGTCAGGCTCATCATCCATATCCTCCATTTTACCCCAATTATACTATAGTTGGTTGCGGCATGGAACAGGTTTTAAAAGAAATTTACGGGCATTTTTATTCCTATTTTTATGCAAATGGCGGTAGAAAACAGGGAATGGATGTTGTATAATGAAACAGGAAAAAGGAGAGAAGCATAGTAAGGGGATATGTAGAAGACAGGAAAGTGAAGAATAATAAGGGGAAATGCAGAATACAGAGAAGAGAAGAATAATAAGGGGAAATGCAGAAGACAGGAAAGAGAAGAATAATAAGGGGAAATGCAGAATACAGGAAAGAGAAGCACAATAAGGGGAAATGTAGAATACAGGAAAGAGAAGCATAGTATGAGGAAATGCGAAAATGTCTGATAAGAAGAAAGTATTTGAGGAGACAAGCGGCAGGCGCAGCGGAAGCAGCCCTGCACTGGCGGAGTGGATGCAGGAGAAACTGGACAATATTCTTCGGGAAACGGGAATCACGGCGGTGTGTGCAGCCGTCTGTGCGGAGGGTGAGCTTCTGGCGGCAGCCTGCGCAGGAACAAGGGGATTCGAGGACAGCGAAGCCAGGGGGGACGATTTATATAACATCGGGTCCGTCTCAAAGGTTTATGTGACGGCGGCCATTATGGAACTGGTGCAGGAGGGCAAAGTATGTCTGGACGAATCGGTGAATACTTATCTGCCGGACTGGAAACTGGCGGATGAACGTTACAGGGAAATCACTGTCAGGATGCTTTTGAATCATTCCTCCGGTATACCGGGAACCAATCTTCATGATCATCTTGTGCCGGAGGAAGGGGAGGCGTTGTTTACGGGAAAATACCGGAATACGCCGGAATATTGGGGTTCCATGAAGCTGCGTGCCAGGCCGGGCAGTTTTTCCAGTTACAGCAATGACGGCTTTGACCTGCTTGCGGAAGTGGTGGAGGCGGTGACAGGGGAGCCGTATATTCAGTGGTTGAGGGAAGAGATCGCGCTGCCGGCGGGGCTTTCCTCCGTGGGAGCCGGAAGGCGGCTTGCGGAAGGCTATGTAAAGGTCTCCAGCAGGGGAAATGAACCGGAATATTATAACTGCTTCGGCGCAGGCGCAATTCATACCACAATTCCGGAGTGCGCCCTGTTCGGTTCCCTTTTTATTGATTCCCATGGGATCATCGGGCAGGATTGTCTGGATGAGACCAGGCGTCCCCAGGGGGTGACTTTTCTCCAGGGAGCATACGATGCGTCCAATTTCTGCCTGGGGTGGGATTCGCTTTACACCAGAAACCGGATTCCGTTGGGAGAAGGGGCAGTGGTAAAGGACGGCGGCACGGAGCAGTTTGAGAGTTACCTTCTGGTGAGTCCTGCCCGGAGGCTGTCCTTGGCTGTTGCGGCTACCAGTGACGGCGATATATGGTGGCTTGAGGTGTTGGAAGACATTGGAAGGGAAGCCCTGAAAGTCTTGGAAGAGGAGCAGAAGGGAGAAGCTGAACACGGAGACAGAGCCGGGGCTGACCGGAATCCCCAGGAGACCGGGGAAGGTGCGGAAAAAGAGGAATCCGGGGAGGCAGGCAGTGCGGAAAAAGAGGAATCTGTGGAGGCAGGCAGTGCCGAAAATGGGGAATCCAGGGAGGCAGGCAGCGCGGAAAATGAGGAATCTGTGGAGGCAGGCAGCGCGGAAAATGAGGAAGCCGGGGAACAGGCAAAAGCTTCTGCTGCCGTGGAGCCGGGGATGGAAGAGAAGGTGCCCCTGGATATTTCCCGAAAATACAGCGGACTGGCATACGGCAGCTGCAGAGTCTATCACTTTTCCGTTTGTGAAAATACGTTAAATACGGAAATCCTGGAAGAGGGCGTCTGGAAAAAGGAAGAGGAATTAAGCGATTTTCAGTGGGATGGGAAATGCTTTGCAAAAGGTGAGTATGACAAAATTCTGGCGGAGGAATATAACGGAAATATCTACTATATCAGGTGGGGCGAGGCTTTCTGCCAGAAAAACAGCGGATATCCTGCCCCGGGAACACTTTGGCCCCGTCTGGTGGGAACCTGTTTTACAGCGGAAGGAGAGGATGCTGTCTTTCACAAAATATGCCTGGAAGCCGTCAATGAGGAAAATGTGCTGTTGTTTACCACAGACCATGAGGAATACCTTGTTGTGCCCCTTGTATGTGATCCGCGAAAGGAAAATGAAACTTGCCTGATTTCAGAGACGGACAGGGATGGGATTGTTTTCCGTCTGGAACAGGAGGGGGAGCAGCTCTGGCTGTGTACAGGGACGGACAGGTACAGGGCCGATGTAGGATAAACTGGTTGAAGCGAATGCAGGAGGCAGAACTATATGAGCAGCGAAACATATGATGAAAAAGCGGGAATCCGCCAGGTGATTCTCTCAAGCCAGCATTTGGACAAAAGAAGCACCGGCAGTATTGAAGATATCGTCTCGGATATCTGCGGTCTGCAGTATGATCCGAACCCAACCATTCATCTGAACCATTATATGATGCTTTGGAACAGAAAAAAGGATTTTGCGGTGAAGGATTTGGATGCTGCAGCATATCAGGAGTTTCAAATTACGGAGGCCTTTGCTTTCAAGCGCAATATGTTTTTTGTTCCCACCAAAGAATTTGCAATTTACCGTGCCGCGCTGAAGGATGTGGTGAGATGGGGATCATCGGATGAAAGTTGGTTAGCAGCGGCGAACAGCACGGAGGACCTGAACGCAGAAGCGGAATTGAAGAAGGGGTTGAAGGATCAGCCCGGTATGACCACCAACCAAATTTGGCAGTGCCTGCATTTGTCAGAGGAATGGAATGCCTATGTAAAAGGAAGAAAAGCAGGGGATCTTAGCTTTGAGCTGCCCATATTCCGCGCATTTTACAGGCTGAAACGCAAGACGGACTTGGTCACCTGCGGCAGAAATCCGGGAACATTCAAGGAGCCGCTGTATATTTTGAAGGAAAATATAGGCATAAAGGAATGGCCGAACTCCGGAATGGACAAAAATGATGCCAGGGCCTATATTATGGAAAAGCTCATCGCTGCTTTTGGCGTCACATATCCCGTGCACATCTCCCATATTACGGGAATTCCCACTGGGGAAGTGACGCCCTTCTTTTTCTGACTGGAGCAGGAAGGAAAGATACGGCCGTTGAAGGTGGGGAAAAAGGCATGTTACATCCACGCGTCAAAGACAGATCTGCTGGATAAGCCTGCAGACCAGGACAGCGAAGAAGTCCGCCTCATTTCGCCCATGGATATCCTTGTGCGGGACCAGACATGGCTGAAAACCTTTTTTGATTATTCCTATACCTTTGAATATTTCAAGAAAAAAGGGATGAAATGGCCCCTGTCGATTCTGATAGGAAATCGGTTTGTAGGGTATTTTGATTGCAAGATGGAGTGGCGGACCGGAAGATTCCTCATCAAAGAGAAAAACCTATTCGATTCGGCTTTTGAAGATTACAAAGGTATTCAACTTGCATTACAGGATTTGGCCGCTTTTCATGGGGCGAAGGAGATTGTGGAGCAGAAGCCGTCATGAGTACAATACCGACATGCTCCTTTCCGATTCAGACAGGTATCTTCTGCGGATTGACTGCGAGAATTTATAATTTTACTGTTCCATGCGCCTCTGGGAGTTGCCGCATTAAGAATCATGGACACCAGATATAGATATGTCTGTTTAACGGACAGTCTGTATCTTGTGTAGTATTTATTAATGTGACAGCTCTTATTTTGATATTATACTCATGAACGCATTTAATTGCCGCTTTCAGCTCTGGATTGCCACTGCGTTCACTCGTTATACTATGCAGACGGCAATTATTTGCGTTTGTGAGTATAAATTGTTTTCCGATTATGTCAACTGCATAATCTCGGCTTCAAGTTCTCTCAATTCATCGAAGGACAATGACGGAACACATTCCGCAATATCTTCAAGTGTCATTTTTCCTTTTTTTATCAGTCTTTCTGCCGTTTCTCTGTCTGCGTCATGCCTTTCGCTTTTGATAAACGATTTCATGATCTGTTCTTCATCAAACAAACTCATCATAATTGTTACCACCTCTTTTTCCCTGTCAAGCAAATATTCTCTTAAAACATTCCTGTCTTTACATATGCAAATCGTTTCCGTAACTGCCTTTTGCGTCATTCCAAACTTTTTGGTCTGCTCGTTAAAAACTTTGCAAAAAATAATGTACTGATTGATTATGTCATCTGTATCGCTTTCATATATAACCTTTGCTTTTACTTCAATGTCAATATCTGCACCTTGGAAAAATTCTTTGGACAAATATATTTTATCGGGTTTTCGTCCTTTGTTTCCCGTAAAAATCACATAAAGTTCAGGTTTTGGCATTTTCACTTTCCTGCTTTTATAATAGTCTTGGCAGGTACGTTGAAAATATTTGTGATAGCTATGCGCCAGGTACAGCAAAATTCTTACCAGAATGTTCACTGTCCATGTAGACTGTGCTTCCACAAGGATCATCAACTTATTATTAGCGATAAAACCTAAATCATTATACAGATTATCAGTCAATACATTTGTAATCGTTACATCTGTAAGGGAATCCTCCGTCGCTGCCGCGTCCTCTGGATGGAGTGTTTTATACAGTTTTAGCAAATAACGTTTATTTTGGAAAAGGTCAAGAAATACACTGTTTTTTGCGGTACGTTTTGCCATGTGACTTGTCATATTGACTTTTTGTGTCTGTTTTGTATTGTCCTGCACTTTAAGACCTCAATTTCTTAAAATCTGTGGCACAAGGTATCGTATAACCTACTCCTGCCACATGTTAATTATACAAAAAAACGCATGACATTACAATAAAATTCACGTTAAATTTTTTCCTTCCTCCGTTTAGTCCGGTTCCCACAGGAATAACGGCTATCTGACAGCGAATCAGCAGACAGCAGCCAGGGCGGGCGCTGCGCTGCAGGTAACTAAAAACGGAACAGCACTTTCTCCGCCCCGGTACAGGCCATGATATCTTTCTCGGATTTTCGATACAAATCCCCCAATTCTGCAGGGCATGTAATGATCAGTTCCGGGATGGGATCCTTCATGGACATCTGCTTTTCCGTCTTGGCTTTGCGCACATGGGAGATGGTTTCCTTCAAATGTTCGCCGAATGCAAGATACAGCATGTCCTCCTGTTCTGCGGCCCAAAGGGTCTGGTGCAGGGAGAGTTCCTTTTCCTGTTTTCTGTAAAAATCCTGATAGATATACTCCGTTATATAGGGCGTGTAGACGGCATATAATTTCAAAATTCCCAGAAGGCTGTGATACACCGCAATCTGCCCGGAATATCGCTGTTCCGCGCCGTGTTTTTCAGGCTGATAGAGGCGTTCCTTGGCAATTTCAATGTAATAATCGCAAAAATCTTTCCAGAACAGATTGTCAATTTCATGCCTTGCCTGTCCTATTTCATAATCCTCCAACAGATCTGCGGCTTTTCTTGTGGTTTCCTTCACCCGCTGCAGGATCCATCTGTCCACAGGCAGCAGTTCGGTTTCCTCCCAGGAATCGGGTTTTTGGAAATCTGCCAGCTGCAGGATGGAGAATTTTGCCGCGTTGTACAGTTTATTGAGGAATCTTTTGGAGGTTCTCAACTCTTCCTGGGTGAAGAAGGTGTCTGTGCCGAGCTTGCTGCTGGCGGCCCAGTAGCGGACTGCGTCTGCAGAATGGGTTTGAATCAAATCCATGGGAGAATCGGAATCGTTCTTTTTGGATTTGCTTATTTTTTCACCCGGCTTTGCAAAGACAAAACCGCTTATCATAATGTCTTTCCAGGGAATTTTTCCAGTGTGGTAAAGGCTTTTTACAATGGAATAAAATGCCCAGGTGCGAATGATATCGTGGGCCTGGCTCCGCATTCCCATGGGGAGGATTTGATCTGAAATATCATCTTCCTCCCCGTATCTGGCATTGATCAGGGTGGTGACGGAGGAGGTTGCCCAGGTGTCCAGAACCGCTTCCTCGGGTATCCACTCCCTGGAGCCGCAGGCACAGGCATGGGGCGGCGGGCTTTCCAGAGGGTTTACCGGGAGCTGATTTTCCGCCGCAAACAGGGGCTTGCGGCAGGCTTTGCAGTACCACACCGGAAAGGGGACTCCGAAATACCTTTGCCTGGAAATGCACCAGTCCCATTTTAAATTCTCTACCCAGGAGATATACCGGTGCTTAAAATGCGCCGGATGCCAGGTTATCTCATCCGCGGCTTTCAGGAATCTCTCTTTTTCCGACAAAACATCAATATACCACTGCCAGGAAGGGATGAATTCCACATCATTTCCGCAGCGCTCGTGAATGGCAACCATGTGGGTCAGTTCCTCCTGCTTTACCAGAAGCCGCTTTTGCTCCAAAAGCGCTGCCAGATGCGCCCTTGCGGCCTTGACTTTCATTCCCCCTATATAGGGAACCGATTCCTCAATGGTGCCGTCGGCCAGAATTATTTTTCGGTAGGGCAGATGATGTTTCCGGCACCATTCCATATCCGTGGAATCACCGAAGGTTGCGCACATGACGGCGCCGGTTCCCTTTTCCATGGAAACGGTCTCATCCGCCAGGACGGGAATCTCAAAATCATACAGGGGAACAGTAGCCTTTTTGCCCACAAACGTCTGATATCTCCGGTCATCCGGATGGACAAACAGGCACACGCATCCGGCAAGCAGTTCCGGCCTGGTGGTGGCTATGAGCAGCGGCCCTATCTCTGTAGGAAAGTTGAAATAGTGAAAGAGGGTCTGGCATTCTTTTGTCTCCAGTTCTGCCTGGGCAATGGACGTCCGGCATTCCGTACACCACAGTACCGGGGATTCCTTTCGGTAGGCTTTCCCGGATTTGGCCAGTTCCAGAAAGGATTTTTGTGAGATTTTCCGGGATAAGTCGGAGATTGTCCGGTATTCCAGATTCCAGTCCACACTAAAGCCCAGGCGCTTCAGCAGGCCTTTAAATTCCGCTTCGTATTTCCCGATTGTCTGCATGCATTTGGCGCGGAAAACGCTTCTGGGCAGCATGTTTGCGCGGATTTTTTCATCCCGTTCAACCAGGCGTTCGGTGGGCAGGCCGTTATCGTCAAAACCAAAGGGATAGAAAACATTATATCCCTGCATGCGCTTGAATCTGGCAATGATTTCCGCCTGGGTATAGGAAAATACATGTCCGATATGCAGTTTTCCGCTTACGGTTGGCGGGGGAGTATCAACAGAAAAGGTTTTCTGGGAAAAAATTTTCCGGGAAAAAGTTTTCCTTTCTTTTCCGTTTTGATACTGATAAATGCCTTCCCGTTCCCAGAATTCCTGTAATGCTTCTTCCGTTTTTTGAAAATCGTACTTCTTATCCATGGGGATACCTCCTGTAAAATTTTTACAAAACAGACAAAAAACGCCCTAAGCATATGCTTAGGGCGAATCAACATGTCCGCGGTACCACCTAAATTCAGAAATACTTCTGCACTCATTACCATACGGGAATATGACTGTCCCAGGGGGACGGATATTATTCCGATAGGGCTTCCCTGATAACGGTGGGAATCTCCGTTGAAATCTACTTGGCGGACCGGTACAATCCGCCGTTCCTTTCAAAGCTCTAAGGTCACTTCCATACGTCCTTCACGAAAGTTTTCACCAGCCACTTTCTCTCTGTACATCCGGATTTGTATGTACTTCTCCTCGTCGATGCCTTTTGTCTGTAATTGTGTTTGTTATTTAAGCATATATTTCGGAGTTTGTCAATCCCTTTTTTGCGCGCTGTTACGACAGAATTATTCCGCTGAAATATTCCTCCGGCAGCCTGGCTTTGAGAAGACCTCTGCATTTTTAGGGGCAGAGCAGTGGTTTTTGGTCATTTTTCCTTGTCAGTATTTGAAAAGAATGATAAAATGAAAATCAGGTAAGGTATCGAACAGCATGGATGCCGGACCGGAAGGCAAGGCATAATCAGTGGGCATTTCTGTGATGTGGTGCAGATAAGGGGACATAAACAGGTTTACGGGTATAGAACAGGAGACAAGATGAGATGAAATTTGCGGAGTATGAAATAGTTTATCTTCCGAAAGCGCAGTGGGAGGGGGTTCCCATTCCCATGCGGTATACCACGGAGGAATATTATGCTGTGGAAGTGGAGGCGAAGGCGGACGGATACGGCGTGCAGATAAGGAAGCGCAGGTTGGAAGAGCCGATATCCCATTATCCGGAGGAGTATGATTTTCCGGATAAGCTTTACCAGGCGCACTGGGAGAAAGCTGACGCCTGGGGCATTGTGGACGAGGCGGAGGGAGAGCGGAGGCTGCTTGCCTGTATTGAGACCTGTCCGGAGGAATGGAGCAACCGGCTGATGGTGACAGAGCTGTGGGTTCATGAGGATATGAGAAGGCAGGGAGCGGCTCATGCGCTGATGGCAATCGCTAAGGAACAGGCCCGGAAAGAGGGCAGGCGGGCCATCATTCTGGAGACCCAGTCCTGTAACGCGGGAGCCATAGCCTTTTATCGAAAAGAGGGCTTTGAACTGATCGGCTTCGACAGCTGCTGCTATACAAACAGGGACATTGAGAGGAAAGAAGTCCGGTTGGATATGGGATATTTCCTGCCGGGATTTGTCAGCCGTCAGCTGTGAGGGCTGTATGGAATCATGCAAATTGTGATGGCTGCATGGCCGGACTGGCGGAAATGTAAGTTGGGCAATGCGTGCAAGCACGCATAAAAAAGGCGCATGGTTTACAATTTACTGTTTCATGCGCCTTTACGCTGTTATTTAGATATTCAATTCTTTTACTGCTATTATGCCAACTGCATAACTTCTCCTTTAACTTCCTCAATTTCATCATCAGATAATTCCGGAAAAAATGTCTGTATTTCATCTATAGAAATTTTTCCTTTTTGCAACATAAGAATTGCTTTTTCTTTTACCTTATCCTGTGCCGCTTCATGCCGTTCACTTCTTATAAACGACTTCATAATCTGTTCTTCATCAAACAAACTCATCATAATCGTCACAACCTCCTTTTCTCTGTCAAGCAAATATTCTCTTAAAACATTCCTGTCTTTACATATGCAAATCGTTTCCGTAACTGCCTTTTGCGTCATTCCAAACTTTTTGGTCTGCTCGTTAAAAACTTTGCAAAAAATAATGTACTGGTTGATAATATCATCTGTATCGCTTTCGTAGATGACCTTTGCTTTTACATCAATATCTATTACCGTACCCTCAAAAAATTCTTTAGACAGAGATATTTTATCGGGTTTCCTCCCTTTGTTTCCCGTAAAAATAACATAAAGTTCAGGCTTTGGCATTTTTACTTTCTTGCTTTTGTAATAGTCTTGGCTGGTACGCTGAAAATATTCGTGATAACTCTGCGCAAGATACAGCAAAATTCTTACTAAAATATTCACTGTCCATGTTGACTGCGCCTCCACAAGTATCATCAACTTATTATTTACAATAAAACCTAAATCGTTATACAGATTATCAGTTAGCACATTTGTGATTGTTACATCTGTAAGTGAGTCCTCTGTCGCTGTAGTGTCCTCCGGGTGGAGCGTTTTATATAGCTTTAGCAAATAACGCTTGTTTTGAAAAAGGTCAAGAAATACGCTGTTTTTTGCTGTACGCTTTGCCATGACTTCCTCTATCTGTTTTATATCGTCCTGCACTTTATCACCTCGATTTCTAAAAATCTGTGACACAAGATACGATATATCCTGTTCCTGCCACACTTCAATTATACAAAAAAACGCCTGTCTTTACAATAAAATTCACATTAAATTTCTTCCTCCCTCCGTTTCGGTCTGTCTTGTTGCCTGTTATACTGTCAGCTCTCGTTCTGCTTTTTCTTTTCATTGGCTACACGCTGTTTTGCCTGTTCCAATACCTGTAACGCTTTTTCTAAGTCCTTGCTGATTTCCTGTTTGTTCTCAATCATTTCTGATACCTCATTCTTTCTAAAATGTATTTTCTTCCGCAAAACGCTCTTTATCAAGACTGGCGTACTGGATAACCTCTTTTATGGCCGCTATCTCCATGTAATTATACAACATTGAAACAAATTGAATGTAACATGTAATACAGCAGAAAGCAATATAATATGCTCCGCCTCAAGAAACCCTTTGCATTCACATTCTGCATCCATGTACTTTTCTCTGCTGAAATGGTAGAAAACAGGGAATGGAAGTAGTATAATAAAAAGAAAAAATGTACCGTCCGATTCCGCAGGATGCCCAGATGCCAGTGTCAGACTTTCAATGCCAGGCAAAAGGCGCGTGAAAGCTCTGCAAACCTGCGGATTTCAGGGAGGGACAGACATGGACAGAGAAAAGCGCAGTTGCCGGCAGGATGAAGAGCAGGCCGGCTGCGGCGGCATCAGCGGAGGAACATTATGGCAGTGATTGGAATTGACCTGGGGACCACCAACAGCCTGGGGGCATACTGGAAGGACGGAAGGGTACAGCTGATTCCCATGGAAGGGGAAAGTTTTCTGCTGCCCAGTGTGGTGGGATATGTGGAGGGAGAGGGCTTTCTGGCAGGGGCGGCGGCAAAGGAGCGGCTGATTCCCCATGCCGGGGATACCGCGGCCTCCTTCAAACGATTCATGGGCACGGCAAAGGAGTACCATCTGGGCGGAAGGGCCTACACCCCCATGGAACTTTCCGCCATGATACTGGAGCGGATAAAAAGAAACGCGGAATTTTACATCCAGGAAGAGATAGAGGAGGCCGTCATAACGGTTCCCGCCTATTTCAATGATAAACAGCGCAGCGACACAAGGAAGGCGGCTCAAATTGCGGGGCTGAAGGCGGAGCGCCTGATCAACGAACCCTCGGCGGCGGCCCTGGCCTACCGGCGGGAATACGGAGAGGAGGACAGAACCCTTCTGGTCTTTGACTTCGGCGGGGGTACCCTGGATCTGTCCTATGTGGAATGCTTTGACAATGTGATAGAGATTATCGCCGTGGCGGGGGACAACCATTTGGGCGGGGACGATATCGACGAGGCGGTTTCGGAATATTTCTGCCGGGAGAACGGGCTTAAGCCCGAAGAGCTGACCAGGCAGGAGCAGGCCGGATTAAGGAAACTTTCGGAAGAGGCCAAGTGCGCCTTGGAGAAGCAGGAAGAGGCGGCAATGGAGCTTACGGTGGGCGGCAGGGTCTGCAGGGCCGTTCTCAATGAAGAACGCCTGTTCGAAATCTGCATGCCCCTGTTCGGAAAGATAAAACAGCTCTTTCTCCGCATTCTGGAGGATGCCGATTCCAGGGTTTCCGGGATAGACGACTTGATTATGGTGGGTGGTTCCTCAAAACTGGGCGTGGTGAAGCGCTTTCTTCGGGAACTTCTGGGCAAGGAACCCATCGTCCTGGGAGAGACGGATAAGGTGGTTGCCTATGGCGCCGGCGTCTATGCGGGCATCCGGCAGCGAAAAGAAGAAATCAGGGACCTGCTGCTGACGGACGTGTGCCCCTTTACCTTAGGCATCGGCGTGAACAACAGGGCCAACCGGGACAAAAACATCCTAAGCCCCATGATTGAGCGCAATTCCACTTTGCCCGCTTCCCGCAAAGACAGATTTTTCACCGTATACGATTATCAGAAGGAAATCAAAATCCGGATTTACCAGGGGGAAGAATACTATGTGGACGACGACGTGCTGTTGGGAGAGCTTTCCATAGAAGTGGCCTTGAGACCTGCAGGGCAGGCCTGGGTGGACGTGCAGTTTACCTACGATATCAACGGAATCCTCCATGTGGCAGTGGAGAACGAAATGGGGGAGCGCAGACAGATTCTCCTGGCCAATCAGACTTTAAGCGAGGAAGAACTGGAACAGTATGCCCGGGAAATGGAGAAAATTATGCTGCCGCCCCTTCAGCAGCCCGAAAATCAGAAAATGCTGGCATGCCTTCTGGAATATTATGAAAAAAGCACCGGGCGCCGCCGGGAGACCATTGCCGCCCTCACCGGCAGAATTCTGGCGGGACTGGCCAGCGGCAGAAAGAAAGAGGTCAGGAATGCCCGGGAACTGGCAGAGCAATGGCTGACCCGGCTGCGGCAGGAGACGGACATGCAGGAGGAAATGCTGTTTGACGGAGAACTGAAGTTCGATGAGGAATGGGAAGAGGAGGACAAGGAAGGATGGATTTGAAAGAAAGGAACCAAAAGATCATAGATGCGGTTATGACAAAGGCAGACAGGGTGTGTCCGGGTTCCCTGGCATTGATCGGCATAAACGGTTCCTTTATGACAGGAGATTATTACGAAAAATCAGATTTGGACCTGCTGATTGTGATCCGTGATGACAGAGGATGGCAGTTGGGACGCGCCTTTATACAGGACGATTTGCAGGTGGGCCATGACATCTATTGCACCACATGGGAAAGACTGCAGCGCGATGCCGGATATGAACATCCCCATATTTCCAAGCTTATGGACGCTGAAATCGTTTACTGCGCAGAGGAGAAAGAGAAAGAAAAACTGGAACAACTGCGGAAAACGGCAGGGGATATTTTGGATGCGCCCTTTTCGGAACCGGATTATGCCAAAGCGGAAAATCAGTTAAAAGAGGCGGAGCACGGCTACACGGCGGCCATGATTTCGGAGAACAGATCTGATGTGCTCAACGGGGCGGGCAGAGCCATTTACTATATTGAAAATGCAATTGCAATGTTAAATAAGCAGTATTTTCACTATGGGGTAAAACGCACCTATGAGGAGCTGCAGGCAATGCGGGACAGACCGGAAAACCTGTGCGAATTGATAGAAAATGTGATTTCGGCGGACTCTGTTCCGGCTGTAAAAGAAGGGCTGTCTGCCCTGATGAGAGAGACAACGGCTGTGTTTTATCAGGTGAAAGAAACGCTTGCCATGCAGAAGAAAACGCCAGGAAAAGAGGAGCTGACTGGCACCTACGAAGAGATGTATTCCAACTGGCGGAACAAGATGCACGCGGCGGCAGAAACCGGAAACAGGCACCTGGCCTTTATGAGCCTGATCAGCGCAGGAGCCATGTTTGAGGAACTGGAAAGCGAAGTAAAGATTAACCGATATGATGTGTTGGGCGGGTATGAACCCCAGGATTTGCACACCACGGCAATGTCCTATGACAGGGTATTAAAGGAATACCGGAAGGAGTACCAGAAAGCAGGACTTGAGGTAACTCATTATGCGGATATCGATGCATTTGTGTTGGATTTCCTCGGGAACTGAAGCGCCTCTGCAGGCAATCTGAATCGCTTTTGCAGGCAGAAAGTCTTATGTGAATTCGGGGGAGTTCAGGTCTTTTGGGATTGGCGCGGCACGAAATGCGGAGCAATCCATGGCATCAATAAAATGAGCGTTGTAAAGGAGAAAAGATATGCAGGGTTTATTGCTTTTAAACTTCATTGTACCATTTGTCATGATTTTAGTGGGATATCTCATTAAGAAACATCCGGAATGGGATATGGAGTCACAGAATGGATATAACACACCCACTTCGCGGAAATCCCAGGCCCATTGGGACTATGCACAGAGCATTGCGCCGGACATTTTCATCTCTCTGGGGAAAAAACTGTGCGTTATGGAGATGATTCTAAGCGGAATTCTGTTTTTGCTTCATACTTCCATCCAGGTTGCGGTCAATGTGGGAATCTGTGTGGGAGTCGGCGTTCTGCTTTACGGATTTTTTAAGACCGAGTCGGAAATCCAGAAAAAGTTTTCGGAGAGTTGAAGGCCCTCCTGGAAGGGGTATCCGGGATAAACGAGCTTACCGGTACGCTGCTGCAACAGGCACATATTTTTCAGGATGGGAATTTGGAGGAGTATTTATGCGGAATTACGAAATCGAAGATAATATGTATCGGAAAGCGGTAGAACAGATAGAAAAAAGGTATCCTGCCGGTTGGGGCGGCGCGGGTGTGGTTCACACGTCCCAGGGGAATGATTATACAAGCGTCTCCATTGAAACCGCGAATGCATCTGCAGTCGTATGTATTGAATTGGGAGCGATGCTTGAAGCCCACAAATACAATGAAAAAGTAACCCATTGCATGTGCCTTGTCCGGGATGATGAAAATTCCCCGTACAGGGTATTAACACCCTGCGGCATTTGTCAGGAGAGAATGCGATATTGGGGGGAAGAGGTACAGGTGGCTGTCACAACGGAGGAGAATCAAATCAAATTTGTAGAATTAAGGGAATTACAGCCATACCATTGGACCAAAGCCTACCCCGCTGACGAAGTGGAACACTGGGAAGAATAGGGTGGGAATATTTTTCTGAAAATATGTATTACGGACATCAGAAAACCGCAATTTTAAGCAGGAGGATTCATAAGATGGCATTATTCTATCTTGTCAGGCATGGGGAAGCAAATTATGATTATATGTTTGAAAATGGATTTTGGGGATTTGGCAGGGATTTTGCTCCTTTATCCGAAAAAGGAAGACAACAGGCAGAAATAACAGCCAAAGATGCCCGGCTTAAAAAGGCAGAACTTATCGTATCTTCTCCTTACACAAGAGCATTGCAGACAGCTCAAATTATTTCAGGAGAAACAGGGATACGAGTCGAAGTGGATATCGATTTGCATGAATGGATACCTGATGAGTACAATCAATATGAAACTTCTGAAGAAAGCTTTGCATTTGCCAGAGAATTTACGAAATTTAAGGGTGAATATCCGCCAGGGAAAAAATGCAGATGGGAATCCCTTAGCCATATGCGAAAAAGAATGATACGCGTGGCCGATAAATATTCAGATTATGATAAGGTTATTTTTGTTGGACATGGGATGGTTTTCAGGTGTTTGACCTATATTGGAAAAATGAATCCTGCTGAAATAATTGAGTGTACCTATCAGAAAGGACAGGCAGTATGTGAATATTCGTTTACATAAAGAGTTAAGCTCTGACGACAGCAGGAACACTTTTCCGAAAGGATATTGAACGAACGGATGGTGGCTGCCCTGTCAGGAGCACAGGGAAAAAGAGAGACGAGGTGAAATGGATTGAAGAAAATATCCCTGGAAGAATTTTTGAGATTAAGAAAACTGGTTTACCGCAATGCCAGGCCCCTTGACTATACGAAATGGAATTTCCTCTTTGAAAACGGCAGCTGCGACGGATTCCTGCAGGTATTGGCCAGTTATCAAAATGAGGATGGAGGATTTGGGCATAACCTGGAGTGCAACAACTGGAATCCCAATTCCTCGCCCTATACGGTGTGCATTGCATTGGATGAATTGGACGCGGCAGGTAAGCGGGAAAGCGTCATAAAGAGCAAAATCATTGCGGGTATCCTCAAATATGTCAGTTCCGAAGCTTATTTATTGGAAGACGGATGGGTGGGAATGCAGGGAATTCCCGGAAACAATGACTTTGCGCATATGCCGTGGTTTCATTTTGATTCCGAAAAGGCAGCCCGGGCCGATATCGGAGTGACCAAGCGGCTTGCGGACTTTATCCTCCAATACGGGGACAGGGACAGCCGCATCTACCGAAAGGCAGAGGGGCTGAAGGCGCGGTATGGGCAATGCGGGCAGGTGCTTCTCCATGGCTACCCGGATTACGATCCGATAGCGCTGAACATCGAAAACTATGACCCTGCAGTTTATCCGGCCTGGCTGCCCCTGCCGGTGTATTTTGTGAATTCTCCGGAGAGCAGCTTCTATCCGGCGTGCAGAGACACCGTGGAGCGGAATCTGGACACAATCATTGACACGCTGCTTGGCACACAAGAGTTTTCGTTCCCTTCGGACCGGGAACTGGCGGCATTTGAGCAAAGCAATCCTCATCCGGACGGGGGCCGATGGTGTGTGGCAGAACAGACCATTGGAAATTATTATTGGGGAAGTCATTTTATCATACGGGATTTGGACATACTGGGGAAGTTCGGCAGACTGGATTTTGAATTGCCTGTGATCAGGGAATGAAGGAAGGGACAGAAGACATGAACGATATATGGAGCATATTGGAAATAAAGGCCACAGACGATAAAAAAGCCATTCGAAAAGCCTTTGCGGCACAGTCCAGGCTTCACCATCCGGAGGAAGAACCGGAATATTTTGCGGCGCTGAACCAGGCCTACAAAGCGGCCCTTGACTATGCTGCAGGAGGAGAAAATGCCGCTGTTCCCACAGACAATTCCGCTGATGACAGCAGGTCTGCCTTGGACAAAAACAGCACATTTGTACCTGTGGGATTCAATGGAAAGACAGGCAAAGAGAAGAAAGAAATTCTTCTGGAAAAGGCACAAGAAAAAGCGGAAAATCAAATACAAAACAACGGAAAAATGAATGAGACGCCGGAGGAAAATGAGGACAAAAAACAGGGTGAGGGAACCCTCTCTTTACTGGACCGCCTTGACCAGGCAGCGGAACAGGCTGTAAAAAGAAGCAGGG
This sequence comes from uncultured Acetatifactor sp., assembly GCA_910586775.1. Classification (GTDB taxonomy): domain Bacteria; phylum Bacillota; class Clostridia; order Lachnospirales; family Lachnospiraceae; genus Acetatifactor. Next base: position 18,332 of record CAJUJN010000070.1, read on the forward strand.
AGACAGGCGCCCTTCGGGATTTCATTGCCCTTTTTGAGAATCCAAAACAGGCCAGGCAGGCGGATACCTGGAAACGTTTTTTCCTGTCAGAAGCTTTTCTGCAGGAGCAGTTCTCGGAGGAATTTGCAAAAGGCCTGCTTGCCTATTTAGCAGAACAGACTCTCTGCCCGGGGGATAATCTTCCCATGTACTTTCTGCAGGAACTGGCGGTGGCATATGCTTTTATTCCCCATTTTGCAGGCGAAGAATACTTTGACGGCCTGAAATATCCCAAGGAATGGTACAAGGTTTCCGTGGAAAATACCTTTCCCGCCAGAAGAGTTGCCGCCGAAATTTTTAACCGACAGGGGCGGGACTGTGACCTGAAATCCATGACAAACCACATTCTCCGGCAGCCCGGCAACAAGGTACGCCACAATGCTTTTTCCGACTATCTGACAATGAAGGAGATGAACAGGGACGGACGGCTTACGGACCGGGAGAAAGAAACCTGGCAGCATGTTTTGGGGGCCTGTCAGCCTTATTATCTGTATGAGCGCAACGGCAAGAAACCAGGAACCGCGGACTACGAGTCCCGCAGCGAATCCGTAGTTAAGCTTTATGTGCAATGGCTGAAGGATGAGCAGCCCCCCAGGGAGGTGCTGTTGTTTCTCTATAAAAAACTAAACTTTAAAGACCTGGAGCGAAGCAGTACCAGGGGACTTTACAGCGCGCTGAAAGCAGAAGTTCTGCGCCTGTGTCCCCAGGCGGAAGAGACCTTGTTCGGAGAGGACGGCAAGGAGCAGCGTATTGTAAAGCTCTACAAAACCTATGTTTCCATCATCAATGCCAACCAGAACAATTACGACAAATTCATCTATGAAGAGACGCCGGAAATCAGGGATAGGGTCAATGCCTTTTTTGCGCTGCCCGATTGGGAGCAGCTAAAGGGAGAGAAGGCGCTGTTTGAGCGGATTTACGGCACCTCCAAAAGGATTGTAATGCCCCGGACGGCGGCGGAAATCCTGGTCAGGCACCTGACGGAAGGAGACTTTCCGGAGCCGGAACGGACGGAGTTGATTGAGAGCCTGCTGCGCTCCCTTTCCACGGAAAGAATGTGCCGGGAATTGGATTATCGCTGTGAAATAACCTTAAGCTCCAGGGATCTTGGGGACATCGGGGGCAATCCGGATTTCTGGCAGTATTTTCTCATGCGGGGCTTTGGTTTCCGCCATGGAAACGTCCGGGGAAACTGGGAAGAAGACTTTGTTTATGTGATGGACGGCCAGTGTTATCTGCCCGCCTACATCAATTATATTTATGCTCCGTCCCGGGAATGGCAGAGGTGTTTTACAGGCTTTGACCCGGAGAAGGAGGAGACAGGGGAGCCGGTGAGCCTGGTCTGTCCCATGCCAGGAAACAGGAGCCTTAGGGTGGAATTTCATTATCGTTATTGCCTGTACTTTGTGGACGGAATACAGGCGGACGGTCCTGTTCTGACCTTTTCCCAGTTGCAGGAATATGCGGAAAACCTGAATAAGCCCCAGGAATTTTTCTTTCTTCTGGCAGTCACCGCCATTGAGGATTCCAACAGAGGCGCCGCCCGAAAGCTGATTGAAGACTGGCTGAAACGGATTCCCCTGCATTCGTTTCTCGTTCCCACAGTGGCAAGATTGTTGGCCGCCGACAATGACCGCATCCCCGGCACAGTAACGGATTCCTGGGACCTGTCCCGCGGGGAGGGGCATGGAATCGGAAAAAACACAGAGTTTTCTGCCTTGTCAGATGGGGAAACAGGAGAAAAGATGCCCACGGAAAACACCGCACCGGAAACCGGAACACAGGACCGGGGGGCGGAAGAAGAGGGCGAAGAAGACAAGAGTACAGAAGACAAGAGTGCACAAGACAAGAGTGCAGAAGATAAGAGCACAGAAGATAAGGTGGAGGCTGTCTTGTACAGCGAACAGGAACGGTTTTGCTTTCGGGCGGTTGTATCGAAAAAGGGATTCAGCATCTGGCGGCAGATGGATTACGGGTGGCAGGATATCATATTCCGCAGAGGGGAATTGGGCTGGCGGAAATGGGAAGAATACACCTGGGAGGAATACAGGCTGTACTGTGAAACACAGAAGCAGATAGGGGAGAATGTATCAGAGAGCAAAGTCCCGGGGCGTGGTAATCTGGCAGAGAATGCATCAGAGAGCAAAGGCCCGGAGAATGATATTCCGAAAGACAGCGGAGACGTCATGCCGCTTCCCATATCATGTTCTGCGCTGTCCACAGATAGCCCCCGGGGAAGGAAGGCAGCCGTCATAAATGCCCTGCAAAACCTGCGGCAGCCCAAGCCCAAGGTGCGCGCCTCATATTCCTTAGAGGGCATGGATATGGCACAGAAAGCGGCAAAAATTCTGGAAGCAATGGGCTGCATTGAAAACATGGAGGGATACTGCGTTCTTCGGTACGGAGCGAAAAAGGAAAAGCGCCACGACAGGATATTCTATGGTGTGCGCGCCCCCTTTGGTTTTGAGCTGAAGGCCCATTCTCCGGTATATATGAGAAGCAGAGATTTCCTGATGTCGTCTTCTGATACCAAGATAAAGGAACCCAAGATTCTGGTGGGGCGTTTCGGATGGGGCTTCAAATATTCGCCCCGTTCCGATTATGGTCCCATGTATGTCTACCAGGGGGAAAGCGGCAGATTCTATGCCTATGGCGCCATTCGCATGCACCGGGCGGACAGCCTGGAACAGCTGTTGGAGGACTTTTTCCGGCAGGAATGGGAGGGCGTCACGGAGGTGGAGACATATGAAGGCTGTCTTACCGTGTCCCGGCTTGACCACAGACTGGAATACTGCTATACAGAGGAGGATATGCATCGGTCCATGGGCAGCCTGACGGACACTGCCGCGGATAAATTCACCCTGTTTGGTGGATATGGCATGTGGAAGGCGTTTGTCCGGTGGATGGATGAGCTGCTGAATCCGGGGCTGCCCGCCTGGGTGAACCTGATTGTGGTAGGCTTTGACTGGGAAAATGGCGGTGCCCTGACATTTACCGGTGTCCATGAAGAGGAAAAAAGGGCCCATAGGGCGGAGTTGCAGGAAAAAGCTGACATGGACTTTGAGGAATGGGCAGATGATGAGGATTGGGAGGATGATGAGGATTGGGTGGATGATGAGGACTGGGTGGATGAGGACGAACCAAAGTCAGACGAACAGGACATGAAGGAATCGGAGTTGGATGAACTGTATAAGAACGAATCAGAAGAAGAACCCCATGAGAATGAACCAGATATGAATGAATCAGACATGGATGAATCAGACATGGATGCGCCGTACATAAATGAACCCGCAGAGCAGAACAGCGGCCTGCAGAACAATGTATATCTTCCCCAGGCGCCCCTGCTGATATGGGCCAGGGGGATGGACAGAATGGAGAGAGGGGAGTTCCTTGCCAATGCCATGCAGTGGTATGTGGACTGCGGCAGATTTGCCGAAAAGACAGGCGGCAGAAACATTAAGATAGCGGTAAACAGATTTTAATAGTGTTTCATAGCGCGGACCTCCGGCCGCAACCCAAAATAAAATAGAGCCAAAACTC
>CAJUJN010000071.1 GCA_910586775.1 uncultured Acetatifactor sp.
TATTTGACGAATGGTTATCTTCACAAAAAAGAGGGTTATTTCCGAAAGATTTCCTGTTTTTTGCGCTTCCCTTTTCGGAATTGCGTATCCATGGAAAGCGATCTGATAAATATACATTGCAAGCGTCAGGCGTATAGTTCATAATCATTCATAACCACAAAAAGATAATTGTGATGTGGTCATTGGGTGGATGCCGATTGAGAAAATTCGAGATGCAACGATATATCCCGAATTCCTAATAGAAGAAATATATCATTTGGATGAGCCGACAAAACATTTCGTATCAAAGGGATGATTCCCGGGCCTGTTGTGCCGGTTGGTACAAAATAATCAAAAAATAATAGGCTGTGGAGCGAAGGAAAAACCAAAATGAAAAGCCGGAGAAAGACGAAATACAATCTCTTTGTATTCCTGCGGGATATGATAAAAATGATACCTTTCCATACAGGATATCTCTTTCTGGTCGCCGTAATCAATGCCTTTCTGCCGACGGTGCAGGCGCTTGCAATCGCGGAATTCGTGAACCGTGTGGAAGGGGCATATGGCGGCGCGTTGGGCGTCCATATGGTCTTAGTGCCCCTTATCCTATTGCTTGGGATAGTGGTTTTCAAGCAGATGATACCATCTGTCTCAAACCTGGTCAACGCATCGGCGCAGAACCGTTTAAAGACTGTGTTAAGGAACCGGTTCATGAAGAAGCAGGCGGCGCTTCAATACAGGTACATAGAGGACAGCCAGTCCTGCGCATTGATATACCGTGTCTGCGGAGAGGTAGAGGGCCGTTTCTGGGCGGGTTACCAAACGGTCTGTAACGGGATTGAGCTGGTGGTAAAATGCGTGGCCCTTATGAGCATCGTCATGCAGGCAAGCGTTCTGAGCGGCGCGGCGATTTTGCTGGTGAGCGTCCCGCTTTTTTCTCTGGCCTATAGAACCGGCAGACAGAATTACGTCCTGCAAAAAGACGCGGTGGAGGTCAAAAGACGGTATCAATATCTGTCCGCAATCCTGTCGGACAGAGACCATGCGAAAGAGCGGACCCTGTTCGGGTATTCCGGACAGATAACGAAGGAGTATGACCGTCTCAGCGACTATGCGAACCAGAAGGAGGCTGCCATCGAGAAGAAGAGATATGCCAATATGAAGAGCGGCTCGCTGACCATGGTCATGCTGGCAGTGATCATCATGCTGCTGCTCCTTCCCGCCCTGAGCAGCGGGAAGCTGTCGAACGGGTTGTATGTGGGACTTGTGACCTCTATTTTGAACCTTGTCCAGGGCATGTCGTGGAATCTGTCAGGCATCATGCAGGGGGTTGCGGATCTCAATGCGTACCTGAAGGATGTGAACGTTTTTTGGGCCATGGAGGAGAAAGAGGACGCCGCTGCGGAACCGTTGAAGATTCCGGGATTCCGAGTGGAATCGATTGAATTCAGGAAGGTGTCCTTCCGCTATCCGGGGCGGGAGGAGTATGTGCTCAGGGACTGCTCGTTTGTGCTCCGGGGAAATAAGTGCTATGCGGTGGTGGGCAGGAACGGCGCGGGCAAATCCACGCTCACGAAGCTGCTGACCGGATTGTACGAGGAGTATCAGGGGCAGATTCTGATCAATGGAAAGGACTTGCGGGAATACCGATATGGGGAGCTGAAGTGGATGTTCTCTGTGGTGTTCCAGGATTTCGCCCGGTATGCTTTGTCGTTCCGGGACAATATCCTGGTGGGGAACGTGAAGGAGGACAAGGAGCAGCTGCTGGAGCAGGTCATGGAAAAAATGGAATTGGGAGCCTGTGTACAGGAGCTGCCTTGGGGGTTAGACAGCAAGCTGGGGAAACTGGAGAAGGACGGCGTGGATCTGTCCGGAGGCCAGTGGCAGAAATTAGCGATTGCAAGGCTTTTGTACAGCGAAGCCCCAATCAACATTCTGGACGAGCCGACCGCGGCCCTGGATCCCAAAGGGGAGGCAAAGGTGTATGAGATGTTCTGGCAGGTCACAATGGAAGGAGAGCGCTCCAAGGAAGAAGGGATTTCCAAGGAAGAAGGGATTTCCAAGGAAGAAGAGCATTCCATGGAAAAGTTCACGATTCTGATCACGCACAGGTTGGGCGCTGCGCGCATGGCGGACGAGATTCTGGTATTGGATCAGGGAAAGATTGTCGAGCAGGGGACGCATAAAGCTTTGATTGGATTGGAGAACGGGCTTTATAAGGAGATGTTCGACAGTCAGAGGTGTTGGTATGAGACATAAGAATTTTATTTACAATAATCTGGTGGGCATAAGGCTCCTGTACAGGATGTTCCCGAAAAGCATTATCTTATACTCGGTATTGCAGATGCTGCACGGCGTTTCCTGGGTCTTGCAGGTCATGAGCGTACAGTATTTTTTTGACGGGATTTCGGAGAATGGGGGAGATGTACTATCTCTTGTAGTCAAAATACTGCTGTTAGGAGCGGCATATGCTTTTGCGCAGACTATGAACGGCGTGGCGAACTGTTACGGGCAGATTCTGAACCGAAAGGTCATAAAAGAGACCAATAAGGTTCTGTTCAGGACGATTGACAGGAAGGATGCGATTGCCTTTGAATATGCGGAGGAACTGGATCGGATCAACAAAGCTGTCCGTGGTTCGGAAGGTGTCTTTTGGGTGAGCACTACCATCCTGGATATTCTTTTCTTTTATGCTTTTTATTTTGTGGTGATGAGCTGGTACCTGTTTTCCCTGGCGCCTGTCCTCAGCATTAGCACAGTCATTATTTTCATACCAAACGTGATAACCAGACTGCTGCATATGATATCCTTTGAGCATCTGGAGAATGAGGCCGCGCCTGTCCGGAGGAAGATGGACTATTATGGGGATTGCGTCATCGGAAAAGAGTATTATAAGGAGACCCGCCTGTGGGGATGCGGCAGCTACTTTTTTGACAGGTACAATCAGATGCTGAAGAAGCTGAACGGATTGCATTTCCGCATGCAGCTCCGGAAGGAAAGGGTGAATTTCTGCATCCATGTCCTGACTGTGGCGGCTTATGGCGCGATTATCGCCATGCTGGTCTATTATGTGCTGGAGGGCATCATTTCCGTGGGGGCGTTTGCGGCGGTCTTTGCCGCGCTCCGTGAGTTTTACGGGTTCATGGACGAAGTGATATCCGAGCGCCTGGCCATCGCCATAGAAAATATGGCCATGGTAAAGAACTACCTTGCGTTCATAGGGGAGGATCCGGGGGAACAGGAGCAGATTGCACTGCCTGAAAAGTTCGAGATACGGCTGGAGGATGTGTCTTTTGCCTACCCGCAGTCTGGGACAGAGGGAGAGAAGTTCGTGCTTTCGGATATCAATCTGCGGATTCCCTGGGGGCAGACGGTTGCTTTGGTAGGAGAGAACGGAAGCGGGAAAAGCACGCTGTGCCATATCATTGCGGGGCTGTATTCGCCTACAAAGGGGACGGTTTCCTATGAGGGGGTGCAGAAGGGCGCCGGACGGATTGTAAGGGGAATCTCTGCGGTTTTTCAGAAATTCTGCCGTTACAGCATGTCGCTGGGGGAGAATATCAGGATCAGTGACGCTGCTGGCGATAAGTCTGCGGACAGGCTGAATCGGATTTGCGATGACGTTGGTATAGTCCCTGGATGGGCTGGGGGAATGGACGGCATGCTGGGAAGAGAGTTCGGAGGGACGGAACTTTCCGGAGGCCAATGGCAGCGGATCGCAATCGCAAGAGGGATATACAGGAACAACAGCCTTTTGATTCTGGACGAACCTACGGCTGCCATAGATGCCCTGGAAGAGAAGTACCTGTATGAGGAATTTGGCAGACTGTCGCGGAACTGCACTTCGATTATCGTGACCCACCGGCTGGCTTCCGCGCAGATTGCGGACAGGATTCTTGTGATTAAGGAGGGGCGCATTGTGCAGGACGGGAGCCATGATGAGTTGGTTGCGGCCGAAGGGGAATATAAGACGATGTATGATCTGCAGAGACAGTGGTATCAATAGGGAGAAGATATCCGCAGGCATCTGGCATTGGGAGATGGCCAGGAAGCCGGAGAGTCAAATATCACACACGAATCCGTTTCATTTTCCCGAAAAGTAATTATTTCTCTGCAGGTCAAATTTACCGTTCAGATACTTCGATGCCGCAGAATATAGTCAAGCAGCGCATCCGCAACCTCTTCCTTGCTCATGAGCGGAAGCTCCATTATGTCATTTTCTGACAGAAGTGTCACAATGTTGGTATCGGTTCCAAATCCGGCGCCTGCCTGTTTCAGGTTGTTTGCCGCAATCAGATCCAGATGCTTTTTTTCCAGCTTTTTGCGGGAATTTTCAATCATATTTTCCGTTTCCATGGAGAAGCCGCACAGGAACTGTCCCTTTCGTTTATGCTCTCCCAGATAGCCCAGAATATCTTCCGTGCGTTCCAGCTCCAGTGTCAGGTCGCCGTCTTTTTTCTTGATTTTCTCGTCGGCAGAATGTTTCGGACGGTAATCCGCCACTGCAGCGGCCTTGATGATGATATCCTGTTCTTCCGCCCGGGCTTTGACCGCGTCTGCCATATCCGCCGCAGACATGACTTTGACGGTATGCACCCCGGGCGGCGGTGTGAGCTCTGTCCGGCCGGTGACCAGAGTCACATCTGCGCCCCGCAGCATGGCTGCCCTGGCAATGGCATAGCCCATTTTTCCGGTAGAGTGATTGGTGATATATCTTACGGGGTCAATTTTCTCTCTTGTGGCTCCGGCCGTGACAAGCACTTTGATGCCCTGCATGTCATCGGGCTGCAGGGCTTTGACAATACATTCCAGTAAAAACTCCGGCTCCGGCATCTTGCCTTCCCCCGTATCTCCGCATGCCAGATAGCCTGTTGCCGGCGTGATTACTTCCATGCCGTAATTTTGCAGTGTTTTTATATTGTCCTGTACAATGGGGTTGCGGTACATCCGCGTATTCATGGCAGGCGCAAATAGTTTCGGGCATTCGCAGGCAAGCAAAGTCGTAGTCAGCATATCGTCCGCAAGCCCGTGGGCGGCTTTGGCCAGCACATTTGCGGAAGCCGGCGCTACCATGACGACGTCTGCCAGCTTTGCCAGCGCCACATGCTCCACACTGTACTGGAAGTTCCGGTCAAACGTATCCACCAGACATTTATTGCCCGTCAGGCTCTCAAAGGTAATGGGATTGATAAAATTTGTGGCATTCCGGGTCATGATGACCGTGACGTCCGCCTTTTTCTTTTTTAACATACTGGCCAGGGAGGCGATTTTATATGCGGCAATGCTTCCCGTTACGCCAAGCACGATGTGTTTTCCGCGCAGCATATTTCTGTTCTCCCTTTTCTTATTCCTGTTCCGTATTTTTATGGTAAATGATATTCAGGCCTTTCAGGGTCAGTTCGTCGTCATGAATCACATTCTGCCTGCAATAGGGGATAATGCTGCCTGCAAGGCCTCCCGTGGCGACTACGGTTGCCTGATATCCCAGTTCTTCCTGGATGCGCTGGGTCATGCCGTCTATACAGGCAGCCTGTCCCATGATAATGCCGCTTTTCATGCAGTCTATGGTATTTTTGCCGATCACCTTCTTCGGTGGCTCCAGGCTGATCCTGGGGAGCTGGGAGGTGCGGTTTACAAGGGAATCCAGCGATACCTTGACGCCCGGCAGAATCATGCCGCCGATATAATTTTTCTTCTCGTCCACCACGCTGATGGTAGTGGCTGTTCCCATATCGATCATAATGATGGGGGCGCCGTAGTACTGCAGGCCTGCCACCGCATTGACAATCAGGTCGGCGCCCACCTGGGCGGGATTATCCATCAGGATATTCAGCCCTGTCTTAACTCCCGGTCCCACCAGGAGAGGTGTCAGACGAAACAGCTTCTCCATGGCGGTTTTTACCACATTGTTCAGCGGAGGGACCACAGAGGCAATGATGCATCCGGTGATCTCGCCCAGGCCGATCCGGTACAGTTCAAGCAGAGTCTTGAATTCCACTACGTATTCCAGCTCTGTCTTGGAAGTATCCGTGGATACCCTTTCCACGAAGTATATCTTTTCCTGTTCCATGCATCCGATTACGATATTCGTATTTCCGATATCTACTGCTAAGATCATCTCTCAATACTCCTTTCCCGGCGGGGCCGGAGGCTGCTGAAAATCAGCCGTTTATGTTGTACTTACTGCTTTGCCGCATTTACAGACTTAATGGGTTTTACCCTCAATAATGCGATTCCCACGCCTGCGGCAATAATGGCGGCAACCACCGCTTCCACTACGCCGTTGAAACTGATGATTCCCATGATCGTATCAAATACCGCCTCCCCTGCAATCCCCAGCGCCTGGGCATAAGCTTCCTTATATAAAATGAAGATACCGCTCATGACGAGCAGGGTATTGGTGAAAGCGCCTGCAAGCCCCGCATAGGCAAGAGCAATATTGGTGGATGCTTTCTTCCGCATGGAAATGGTCAGGAGCGCGAACAGGATCACGCCCGCCGCTATTCCGCCTGCAATACTGACTGCGCTGCAGGAACCTGCGCTCAGCTTGTCTGACAGCATCCGGTTCAGAAATGCGGAAAAAGCCGCGCATAAAATAACGGACGCCCCCAGATTGACCACGACGCGGCTGGCCTTGTTCCCGCTTTTCAATAAACTGCGCAGACCGATATAAACAAAATACGGAACCACGCCCACCAGAATTCTTGGCACAAAGCAGATGTAGAGGCTCTTGAAAATACCGGATACCCCCACTACATTCGCGGCAAGGACAGGCGAGAACACAAATGCCGAGGGTGTGACCGCCTTAAATGTGTTGTTGATAAAGCTTGTGAAGCCGAATACGAATCCTAAAAATGCACCTTTCTTCGGTCCGAGAAACAGCGCTCCAAGGATGACGGGGATGTGGATGATTGTCGCGTTGATCACGACAAGCGGGATATATCCCAATGGTGTGAATGCCATTATGACAATAATGGCGGTGAACAGTGCCATCAGCACCAGTTCATAGGTCTTTTCATTTTTCATGGTACGTTTCCTCCTGTTATTATTCTCTTATGAGATACAATACAGTATCATCATACCATATTGTTATTTTACTGACAATAAGATAGAAACAATTTATCGGAAAAATAGCTCCCCAAATGCCCTGTCCCACAGTCTGTTTTCCGCGGAAACTGCCGCAGGGGGACGATGCGGTTCATTATTGTTATCGGCAGTTACAGATAAAGGTTGACGTTTCTGCCTGCTATAAGGTATAATTTACCCAATTATCAAGTATGAAAATATAAGAATACAGGAGGAAGGCAGCGGAATGAGGCAGTTTTATGGTATGAGCCGGAGCGGAGACCTGAAAGAGGCGGTCCGAGGGCTAAGCAGTCCCCAATTTATTATGCTGTTGTCAAATGACGCGCAGTTTGAAGCACATGTGAAGGCGTTGGAGGCAATCTATCCCGGGATTCCCAGTATCGGGTGTATCGGGATGGGATACGACATCGGAATCGTGGAAAAGGGCGTTGCGGTGATTGCGTTTTCCGATGGGGTCAAAGCGACGGCAAACGTACTGGAGCAGGTGTCTGTCATGCCGGTGAAGTACATCAGCCGCCTGGAGCAGGACGTGGCGAAGGTAGGCGGGATGAACCGGGATACGGTGTGCATTGATTTCTGCAGCGGAAATGATGCCTGTGTGCTGACTACGGTTTACTCGGTATTGAAGAAGAACGGGATCCAGCTGGTAGGCGGGACGGGAGACGGCGGAAAGGTGTCTGCCAACGGCAGGGTTTATCAGGATGCTGCGGCCTACGGAATCATTCGGAACCAGAACGGCCGGGTTAAGACTTATAAAGAAAATATCTACCGGCAGTATGGAAGTTACCGGTTTGTCGCTTCCAACACGGACAGGGCAAGATATATGATCGGTTCTCTGAACGGGATGCCGGCAAAGCAGGTGTATAAGGATATCCTTCATGTGACGGATCAGCAGATTCTGACGCAGACCTTCAAGAATCCCTTCGGGAAGATTAACGGAGACGATACCTGTATTATTTCCATTAAAGAGGTCAGCGGAAATTCCCTGGCGTGTTTCCGGCAGGTGAACGATTCGGATGTGCTGGTTCTGTTGGAACTGGGGGACTACAAGGCCGCCGTGCAGGAGACCATACGCAGCATCTGCCGGGATTTCCCCAGGCGTTCGGCGGTTTTCTCCGTGAACTGTCTTTTCCGGTATAAGCTGTTCAGCGAAAATAATTACATGCAGTCTTATCTGAAGGAGATGGCTGCGGTGGGTTGTCATGCAGGTTTTGTGGGATATGGGGAGCATTACAACAACTGTTTCGTGAACCAGTCTATGACATGCGTGGTATTTGAATAAAATGAAGACAGCGTCTGGCGCGATTCCGTTCCGGAAATCCGCGGCGGAGGGGGCAGATGCGGAAACAGAGTGGAGGATAAAATGATGTTTTCAAAAAAGGGACGGGGAAAACCGGGACAGATATGGCATAATGAGAAGAGTCTTTATCCGATCCTGCATGTGGTGGGCAGCCTGAAGGAATACGAGAAGGAGCTTGCCAGGAAGGAAGTGGAATCATTGCTGGAGATGAGCATGGTGGGGACTTCTTTTTCCGGCGTGCTGGGCGAGACAGACCAGTTTCAGGAACAGCTGCAGGATTTCGGGCAGTCTTTTAACAATATCAATGACGCGGCGGGTCAGTTTGCCCAGGTGAGGGAGGATATTACCAAGACGGTATCCGGAGCCCAGAATATGGTGGAGGAGCTGAAGGATGTCTCCGCTCAGGTGCAGGCATCCTACGGCGCCATGGAAACTACTTTTGAGCATCTGCAGGCGGCAGTGAAAGAGATTCAGCACTGTATGGGAAGGATCGGTTCCATTGCAGACGAGACGAATATCCTGGCCATCAATGCTTCCATTGAAGCCGCCAGAGCCGGTGAGCAGGGAAAAGGCTTTGCGGTGGTGGCGGAAAAGGTCAGGGAACTGGCGAGAGAGATCAAGGAGCTGACCGACGACGTGGATACCGGCGTGCGTGATGTGGAAAACGGCGCCATACAGCTCAATGAGAGCATACAGGCATCCCAGCAGACCCTGGGAGCCGGGTTTGGCATTGTAAACGGTACATCCGAATCCTTTCATCAGATCATGGAGGCAGCGGAGGGCGCCGCTTCCGTGCAGGCGGAGATATCAAGCGTGATAGAAGATTCCCAGAGAGGCCTGCAGGTGATCTGCCAGTTCTTTGACGGGATAAAGGGCCGTTATCAGGAGGTGATAAAGCATATCGACCGGGCGAATAACTTAGGTACCACCAAAAGCGCCATGTTCGAGGATGTGGACAATATGCTGTCCCAGATCGCGCCGATCATTAAGGATACGGAGCCTGAGCAGGGCTGAAGACGGTATGGAAATGAAGGAGGCCGGGCATGAAAAAGGGCTGGCGGTGGGTCAGCCCTTTTATTTCATTATAGGAAAGTCCGGCGTAAGACAGACTTGGAATCAGTAAGGTGCCGCAGGCATTATTTTATGAAGCGGGGAGTCCGCAGACCGTTATACAACAGAATGCGGTTCCATGCGGTCCGTTTTATGTCCGGCGGATGTCCGCTTTCGGATTATTCTGAAGACCAGAAGGAAAGCAGCCAATATGCCGGCGCAGCCTGCAATCAGAAGAATCGTCCCTGCATGATTGTCCTGCGGAACTGTAATCCGGAATATACCGGGCTGTTCCAGAGTAAATTCCAGGTAGCTTCCCACCGTCTTTGCGGGGAGCTGTACATAATTTTCGCCGTTCCATAATTCTACTACAGCCTTGTCGGCAGAAATTTCCGAATCCTCATAAAGTGCGCGGACCAGCACGGGTTTTTCGTACTGTCCGGTTACTACATTTCCGTCCTCATCCGCAGACACAACAGAGAGGCGGGTTCCTTCCGGAAGTGTTTCTGTCAGAAGCCGGTTTTCAGGCAGGAATTCTCCCTGTACCAGAACCAGGGGCCTGCCATTTTGGGAAGTCTCGCTTCCCGCCAGGGTGGAGATCCATTTTTCATATTTGGCTTCCAGAACCTGGCTCCTTGTGATATATTCGCAGTTAAATTCGGGCCAGGTTCCGTAATATCCCTCTTTTTCCGGTATTTCCGGTATCAGAGATCTGTCCAGAGACTCCCCGTAACGGCACTGGAAGGAAGCCAGCTGAGCCCCGTCTGCCTGAAAACAGATGGTAAAGTCCCGGAAAGCATCGGGAACTACCTCGCTGCTGCAGAAGGTTTTGTAGTCAAGCGGCGTCGCGCCGCCTTCATAACCGATGGAATCTACACCGGGTAAAGTGCCCTGTACATAGTAATTACCGCAGAGTGTACCGTTTTCCTCCAGCTGCCCGGCAATGGAGCCGGCATACTCTCCGGAGTATTCCAGTTCAGGGTAGGCATAACTGTAAAAGACATCGCTGCCTTTGCCCACAATGCCGCCTACAAAATTTTTGCCGGACAAAGAACCCATAAAATAGCAGTTCCGGATGCTGTAACCTGAGAAACCGGCAATGCCGCCTGCATAGCTTCCGCCCGAGGCGGATACGGAACCGTAGGATTCGCAGGAGATGACGGCTCCATGATCGGCTTTCCCGACGATGCCGCCCACGTAATCCTTTTTTGCGGTGATATTGCCCTGGTTCCGGCTCTCACGGATGACGGCTTTTACGGTCTGTTCCAGATTGAAGCTTTCCGTGCCGGTGAGGGTAATGTCGTCCTCCGGGTCAAAGTCGTATTCAGTGGCAATCTGGCCCGCGATGCCACCTACATTGGTATCTGCCTCAACACTTCCGGTGTTGACGCAGAGGGTGATTTTGCCCTGTTGGAAGGAGGTGGTATCGTAATATGTTTCTTCCGTCTGCTCCGTGGAAGCTGCCGCCGGCGCACCAGGGGATTCAGCAGCGGCATCCTTTCCGGAATCGCTGTCTGGAGAATCGACGTTGTTGGAGTTATCGCCCGAAGCGTTGCCGGAACTATTGGCAGGAGAAGAGCCGTCGCCCGTATCCTGGCCGGAGGGATTTTGGCTGAAAGGGACGCTGCCGGTACCATCGTCGGAGATGCCAGGGGCAGGCAGCGTGCTGGCGGCAGTCTCGTCGGAAGCATCTTCAATGGAAATTCCCTCATAACGGAACAGTTCGTCACGCAGTTCCCTGACAGAGCGGCGCAGTACTCTTGCCTGGTTCAGGAGGGCATCTATATTGACGGAGGTTTTATCATTGCCCTGTTCCAGAACATCTGCAAGCTGTTGCAGCTGGCTGCCTGCAGTGTGCAGCTCATTGTTCAGGGTATTCAGGTTGTCGTTGATGCCGCCGCTTCTGTCACTGGTGGCATTGGTGATATTGGCAATGTGAGCGCCGGCGCTTTCGCCAAACCGTCTTAGAGCGGCAATGTAGCTTTCGAGGCCTGTGTCCGGTGTTGGCCAGGAAGTGTTGCCGTTAAACGGATTATCAGGGAATGTAATTTCATTTCCATTGACGGTAATCTGCGGATGGTCTGTGTCGGTAATGTCTGCGCTGCTGTCTTCATTCTTCTCAATGTTATCAGGCATATTCCCTGTTGTGTTGTCACCGCCTGCATGGTCGCTGTCAGGCACATTCTCCGTTGCACTGTCACTGCCGGTATGAGTGTTGTCAGGTATGTTTTCTTCATTGCTGTTGCCATTCGTATTTCCGTATTGCTCGCCGGTGGGCTCTAGCTGTCCTTCCTCTGAAGAGGGGGCGTCCGACCCGGTATCAGCCTGATCCCTGTCAGCTGCGGCCTGGTCTGCGATTTCCTGGTTCAGACGGCTTAAATCATTGTTGATGCCGGTAAGCTCCTGGTTGAAGAGGTACCACAGCTCATTGCCTGTGCCCATCAGATTTCCGGCGGCTGAGGAGGCGTTGGTCAGGTGGGTACTGATCTCCCCTGCAAGGGCAGATGCTTCCCCGCCATAGCGCTGCAGGTCATCGCCTGCCGCCTCCAGAAGGTCAAAGAAGAGCTCGGCTTCCCGGTCTATTTCGCTCAGTTTATCATTCAGATATTGGATTTCCAGGAATGGCTCCATCTGGCCAACGATGCCGCCCACATCTTTTCTGCCCAGGACGCGGCCGGTGTTGGTGCAGTTCTGTATATAGCCCTGGTGCAGCCGTCCTGCGATGCCGCCTGTATTATAGCCTACATGCTGATAGCCTACCGTACCGGAGTTGGAACAATAGTATATTTTTCCCTCGGAATAGCCGGTGATGCCGCCGGTATCCGTATGGGCAGCCATGTTTTCCGTGCTGTTGAGGTCCTGCAGATTCTCCAGGGTAATATCTTCGAGCCCGTAGGCCACGTCGGTGCTGTGGGCATTGATATTGCCTGTATTGGTACAGTTGTTCAGAGTGCCTTTGTTGATGCCGCAGATGCCGCCGGTGTAATGTTCGCCTGTTACGGTGGCGGAGGAGTGGCAGCGGCGGAGCTCTCCGGAGGACTCGTTGATACCGCAAATCCCCCCTGTTTCTTCGGCTCCGGCCACTTTGCCGCTGACGCTGCAGTTCAGGATTTTACCGTAATTGACTCCGGCAAGGATTCCATAGCGGCTGCCGTTTCCCGTGGGCAGGACATTGCCGGAAACGGTGAGGCTGCGCACAGTGCCGCTGGCCTGTATATAGCGGAACAGCCCCAGGGCGGAACCGGAGGAAGTAATCTGTAAGCCGGAAATGGTGTGCCCGTTGCCTTCAAAGATGCCGCCAAAGCTGGGGATGATAACATTTGTGTTTTCGCCAAGGGTAATATCGTTTTCAAGCCGGATGTATTTGTCACGGGACCAGGAGTCCAGCTGGCAGTCCTGAGCAAGCTGAAGGAGGTCTGCCTCGGTGGAAAGGGAGACTATGGTATATCCGGCTTCCGACTCGGGCAGGTTCTGTGCATTTTCACCGGAAATATACTGGCTGTAGGGATATTCCGCCGCAGCAGCAGGGAGGGTATCCGCGGCTGCAAGGACGGCGGATAAGGCAAGGGACAGGTAAATGCCGGTTCTATTTTTTCTGTTCTTCATTGTCGTCTGCCTCCTTGTGATTTGTTATTTGGGAAGTTTCTTTTCGTTTCCGGCGAAAATGTTTTCTGCCGTCAGAGGAATTCGCCTGTTGTTCCGTTGTCTGCGGGCCTGCATGGCCGGAAATGGTCTCAGGCAGCGAGCCGCCGTCATCCATGTGGCTGTCCTGGCCGGGAACGGCCTCCGGCAGCGGAGTATTGTTTTCCGCATTGCCGTCTGCAGGCTCTTCGGGAGAACCGTCACCTGGCTTGCCGAAACGGTCCGGAGACGGGGCGGCGTCTTCAGGCTGCTGCGGTATGGCAAAAAACTGTTCCAAAGGCTCCACGGTATCTTTTGCCCGCACCACAGCCCCCATTTCCCCGTCGATGACTCCCGTGAACTCTCCGTCGATGACGCCGTTTACATATCCCTTGATATGGCCGGACATACGGACCCTGCCTCCGGAGGGAAGCGGTTTGATAGTGTCATGCTTCAGGGTAAAGGCAGTTTTTTCTATAATAATGTCCCCAATCAGCAGGGTCTGGGGCAGGGCCAGCAGAACCAGCGCGATGGAGGTCAGAGTGCCCCTTCCCAAGGCGAGGCCGATGGCCGCTACAACGGCATTGGAAGATACGTTGCTGATAATGAAGCCGGCGGCAACAAGCATGGAACCACTGGTCACGATAGTAGGGAAGGCCTGATTTAAGGTCTCCACGATGGCTTCCTTTATGGACATATAGGTTTTCAATTCCATATACCGGCTTGTGATTACAATGGCATAGTCTATTGTGGCACCCATCTGGATTGCCGATACTACCAGATAACCGAGGAAATACACCACTTCACCGGTAAGATAGGGCAGGGAGAAATTCATCCAGATACTGCCCTGGATTGTCACCACCAGCAATACAGGCAGGCCTGCGGACTGGAAGGTAAACAGCAAGATGACCATGACAAACAGTGCCGTCAGTACGGTGATAATGGTGTTGTCCGTGCTGAAGGAATCGCTTAAGTCCTTGTTGCTGGTGGAATTGCCTACAAGGTAGATGCTGTTGTAGTCGTAATGCCTGGCAACCGTACTGCGGATTTGTTCGAGGACTTTATAGGTTTCCTCCCCTTCCACAGGAACGGAAAGCTCCAGGACAAAACGGCTGTAATCTTCACCCAGAAGCTGGTTCCTTGCGATGCTGATCTGGGAGTAGGCATCTGTCAGAGTCTGTTCCAGGTCATCCTCCAGTGTGATGTTTCCACCCTCTTTCTGGTCATAGATAAACAGGAACATATCGATCAGCGGGACCTTGTAATCACTGAGTCCGCCCAGGATAGCGCCGTAATTATTGTCGGATACTGCGTAGGCGGAGTAGAGCAGGTCGGCTACTTCTATGTCCAGATCCACCAGTTCGGCAAATTCTCTGGGGGAGAGCAGCTGTGTCAGGATGTAGCCGTCCATTGCCTCAATATTTGCCAGGCCCATACAGGAGTTTACTTCAGGCATCGCGGCAAGATTCCGCAGAACCAGGGCTTCTTTCTCATAATCGCCGTTGGGAACCAGGACAGCCAGCTGGTTGATGGTCCCGAAAGTCCGATTGACCATGCTTGCCGAAAATTTATTCTCGCTCATGGACTTGGATTCCAGGGAATTGACGTCATAAACGTAATCTGCCTTGCCGGAGAGGATCATGCCCATGATGACTGCGGCAACCAGAAGCGGCGGTATCAGGAATCTGGTGTGGACACAGAATTTTCCTACGGCAGTAATCTTGGGTACAAAGCTTTTGTGGTGGGAATTGTCGATTGCGTGGGCGAAAGTGAGCAGCAGTCCCGGCATCAGGAAAAATACCGAGACGAGGCTCAGCAGGATTGCCTTTGCCAGTACGATTCCCATATCGTAGCCAATCCGGAACTGCATGAACATCATGGCTACCATGCCGGATACTGTGGTCAGGGAGCTGGAGGATATCTCCGGGATAGCCTTGCTCAGGGCGACAATCACGGCTTCTCTGGCATCTTTGTCCTCATGCTCTTCCATAAAGCGGTGGCATAAGATGATGGCGTAGTCAACTGCCAGGGCCAGCTGCAGCACCACCGCGATGGAGTCGGTGACGAAGCTGATGGTGCCGAACCAGTAATTGGTTCCTTTATTTAAAATGGCTGCCACGATAAAGGTCATTAAGAAGACAGGAATTTCAGCGTAAGTGGTGGAGGTGAACAATAATACAGCCACGATGACTACACCCGCCAGTACAAGGATGATGATCATATCATTGGCCAGGTCTGCGGCATCCCGTTCCTCTTGCCCGATATCCGAGGTATAGTACACATCATATCTGGAAAGCGCTTCCAGAACGCCGTTTAAGTATTCCTGGGAGACGGCATCCTCTGCCTCGCCCTCAAAGGTAACCTTGAAGAGGGCTTCCATGTCATGGTAATATTCATCCGTATTTTCGAAATCCAACATGCTGACGCCGGGCATTTCCTCAATGCGCTCCGCGATTTTTTCGGCTTCCTCATAGGTCACATTGCATACCATGACCCGGGCAGTGCCGTATGTAAGGAACTGCTCATCCATCAGGTCCAGTCCCTGCCTGGTTTCGGTGGTCTCCGGCAGGTAGGAGGTCAGGTCATTGTTTACCTTTACTTTATCCATGGAGACGATGCTATACAGGATCAACAGGATGAATATCAGGTAGAAGCCTTTCCGTTTGTCTACGATCAGGGTAGACAGCTTCATCATAAAAGAGGTATCTTTCTTTTCCTTTTCCATAATGATTCCTTGCCTTTCTGTGTTGTCGACAGTTTTGGAGATACCGGCTCGAGCATAGGGCCGGATTGGGTTGGATTCCCCTGCAATTATAGATACCGGTGTGATTTACTGGACAACTGTTGATTTTCTTCTAAGAAGTAATTATAATAAATATAGGGCAAAAAACAATGTACAGTTTTGCTACATATGTATATTTATGAACATATTGCTCACAATGTGTCCATAATTTACAGAATATTTAGATATATAAACCCAAGTGCGGAACTGGAAACAGCATTCGCTGTTAAGGCATTGTATGGGAGGATGCGGAACTGGAATAGGATAATAAAAATATGGCAGAAAAAACAGACCGCAGGATCCGGAGGACGAAAGCGATTTTGTCACGGAGCCTGATACAATTGATGGAAGAAAAAGAGATCAGGGATATTTCCGTAAAGGAGCTGACAGATCTGGCAGATATCAACAGGGGTACTTTTTACCTGCACTATAACGATATCTACGACCTGCTGGCACAGATGGAAGATGAGCTTTTTGTGGAATTTAATGAAATACTGGATCGTACAATGAAAGATAGAAGCGGGGGACATTCCGCCAAAGCGGTGTTGGTGGAGATATTTTATTTTCTGGAGCGGCACCGGGAGCTGGCAAAAATGATGACAGGCCCTCACGGAGATTTTTCTTTCGTAAATCGTCTGAAAAACCTGGTGGGAAAACGTATATACGGCATCCTGTTTTCGAAGCACGGGGACTGTGAATGTCTGTATATGGAAGCATTTGTCATAGCCGGATGTGTAGGGGTCATTGAAGCCTGGCTAAAGCAGCCAAAGCCGGCTGCGCCGGAGGAAATGGCGGCTATCTGCAGCAATATACTGACGGAGGGATTGGGGCTGGAATGACTCTGAAAATATTGTCGGTTTTTATTGAGGAGTTTGCAGATATGTGCTAAGATGGGGAAAGGTTATGCAACCGGATATATATGAAGGAGAAATATGGAAATGAGCGACGAAATTTTGCAAAAGGAAGAGCCCGGACAAGCGGCGGAATCCACCGGAACAAAAGCGGAGACAAAGGACGTACAGGCTGCCGGGGAGAAGGAAGCGGTGGTAGCAGGAGTCCATAACTACAGCAGAGAGGATTCCTATGTCTGGCCCGAAGACCCCAGGGTGCTGAGAAAGCTGGAGTGGTTTCAGGACCAGAAGCTTGGGCTGATGATGCACTGGGGACCTTATTCCCAACTGGGAATCGTGGAGTCATGGGCGCTGAGCGATGCGGACGCGGAGTGGTCCCGGGACGGCATCGACTGGGAAGTGACGGGAGAGGAGTTCAAGAAGGAATACTTCGGCTTGAACAGAACCTTTAACCCGCTGCGCTTCGAACCGGAAAAATGGGCGGACCTGGCGAAGGAAGCCGGCATGAAGTATCTTCTGTTCACTACAAAGCACCATGATGGTTTCTGCATGTGGGATACACAGTATTCCGATTATAAGATTACGGCACCGGACTGTCCCTTCCATACACATAAGTATGCGGACATCTGTGCCCATCTGTTTGAATCCTTCCGAAAGAGGGGAATCGGCATTGCGGCATATTTTTCCAAGGCAGACTGGCATGTGGACAGTTACTGGAAAGAGGATACGGAGAAAGGGAAATTCAAGAGCAGGGGGCCTTCCTACAACCCGGCGGAAAACCCGGAAGAATGGGAGCGCTTCGTGACTTTTACCCACAACCAGATCAAGGAGCTTGCCACGGGGTACGGGAAGCTGGATGCCATGTGGTTTGACGCAGGCTGGGTGTGCGAGCGCGCGGGGCAGGACATCCGCCTGGGAGAGGTGATTGAGCAGGTGAGAAAGGTTCAGCCGGGAATGCTGTGCGCAGACCGCACAATAGGAGGACCTTATGAAAATTATGTGACACCGGAGCAGTGCGTGCCGGAGAAGCCGTTGTCCATTCCCTGGGAAAGCTGTATTACTCTGGGGACTTCTTTTTCATTTAAATATGAAGATACATATAAGTCGCCCAGAGAAGTAATCAACCTTTTGGTTGACATCGTGGTAAAGGGAGGGAACCTGGCAATCAACGTGGGGCCTCAGCCTGACGGGCGTCTTCCGGAGGGAGCAATCCGGACACTGAAGGGAATGGGCGCGTGGCTTGGCGTGTACGGCGAGGCGATTTACGGCACCCGCGTGTGTGCTCCTTATAAAGAGGGTAATATCGGCTTTACCAGGAAAGGCGAAACCGTATATGCGATTGAGACTTTTGCCCGGGAAACGGACTCCGCAGAGAACACAGTGTGGATTCCCTATGAGGGAGAAGCGCGGGAGATTACTGCTATGGGAGAAGATAAGGTGGTATCCTTTTCAAAGGAAGCAGGCGGATACCGGGTGGTGCTGGAGGCACAGGAATTTGGGAGAGCCCCGATTGCCAGGGTTTTTTGTCTGAAATAGTCTGAAGGAGGAAGGTTGCGGCCCGGCGGCGTACAATTCTTAATTTTTATGTAATATTTTACAGAATTATGGACAAAGCCGGGCAAATGGGGATACAATGGAGTCAAGAACATTCCAATGATAGAAAGCGCATTCCAATGGAATCAGGAATATTCCATGGAAGGCAGGCCTTCTATAAAACAAAGAGAAAGGAAGATTCAATGAAGAAGAAAGTACTGGCAGTAATGATTGCAGCAATGGCTGCGTTGTCCGGCTGTGGGGGGGAAGGAGAAGAATCGACTTCTCCTATCGTGGATTTGACGCCGGTGGAACTGGCAACAGAGGAACCTGCGACAGAACCTGAAGAATCGGTATCGGAAGAGGAATCGGAAGCGGAACCGGAAGAGGCCCGTGAGGGCATGTACCGCAGTGAGCTTACAAATGAATGGATTGACGAATCTCTGAGGAACCAGAGGCCTGTTGCGGTCATGGTGGACAACGAGAAGGTTGCACTGCCCCATTACGGACTGACGGAAGCAGATATCGTATATGAGATGATGAACAGCACGGAGAATGCCAGAATTACACGTTTTATGGCAATTGTTAAGGATTGGGGTAAAATCGAACAGTTTGGAAGTATACGGAGCACCAGATCTACCAATGTCTATCTCAGTGGAGAATGGAATGCTGTTCTCTGCCATGACGGAGGTCCTTTCTTTGCGATGGATCTGGTAAAATCGGAGCCTTATTGTGAAAATCTAAGCGGATATGATTACTTTACCGAGGTAAATAACGGCAAGAGAAAAGAGTTTAGAGAGTACATCGTAGCCGGAGATTTGGAAGATGGTTTTCGTAAGAAGGGATACAGCCTTGAATATAATGAGTACTATGAGGGACCACATTATACCTTTTCAAATAAGGAAGTGGATTTGGATGAGCAGGGCAGTGCATTTGCATGCAATGAAATTCAGCTGATTCCTTTTAAGCATAACCAGTCTACATTGAAGTATAATGCGGAAACAGGCACATATGATTATTATGAGTATGGGCAGGCTCATCTTGACCCGCAGCATGATAATGCGCCGCTTACCTTCAAAAACCTGCTGATTCAGAAATGTTCTTTTAATAAGCTTGGCGAGGGATATCTGGTTTATAATATCCTGGACGGTGCAGGAAATGACGGATATTATATTGTAAACGGAAAAGCGATTGAAGTGACGTGGTACAATATGTCTGCGACTTCTCCTACTACCTATTACAGCAAGACTACGGGGGAAAAAATTGAACTTGAGACGGGTAAGACATATATTGCAATCGTGCCGGATGACACATGGGATGAGATTGTGATCAAGTAAGAGGATTTTATATAAGTTTCGGATAGAAAGATGGACATGAAGGCATGTTCATCTTTTTTTTTAATGTCGATATATATAACAGGTGTTCGCTGTGCCGTGTGAGAATGTTTGATGATACATGTGCCGTGTGATTTTTCAAGGGACGGAAGATATGATTCCGGCAGAAGCGGGAAAAGAAAAGGCAAAGGATGGACAGAGATGGGGAAAGGGAAGCTGTTTCGAAAAAGCAGAATTGTGTACCTGGGGATTGCCGCTCTTGTGGTTATATTGAATATTGTAGCATGGAACAGTACGCTTTTTGCGGATTGGTATATCGCGCATATTTTTCCTGTCTGGGTGAATGTGTATGGCCGTGTGACGGGACTTTTTCCTTTTTCCGTAGGAGAATGGATGCTTGTGGCGGGCGTTATACTGGTGGCGTTTGCGGGGGCTCTGGGAGTGATATGGGCAGTGATTGGAGCGGTGGCAGGCGTGGGTGGAATCTATCGCGATGCCAGGCGGCGGAAAGCCGGATTACAGAAGGGAGAGCCTGCGGAACCGGCGGATATGGCAGAGGAGGACTGCGCGGAGCAGATAGGACTGACGAATGCAACGGCGAACGGTTTGAGAAAGCGGAGAATATTCGGCGGATTCCGGCGCTTTAGCAGGGGGATTGGATATTTCTTCGCGTGGACGGTGCTGATTGTCTGTCTGGTTATGACGCTGAACTGCTTTATATTGTACCATGCATCGACTTTTTCTGAGCATTATTTCGGAGAGGACACTGGTGAGTACACGCTGGTGGAGTTGATTGAGGTGTATAATATGGTGGCAGAGCAGTGTAACAGCCTTGCCGGACAGATAGAGCGGGATGAGAACGGCATGGCAGTGTATGCCGGCAGTGAGGGAAAGGACGGGAGGCTTCTGGATATGGAAGATATGGCGAGGGAGCTGATGCAGCAGCTGGGCGGGAAATATCCGCAGCTGGACGGCTATTATCCTCGGCCCAAGGCACTGTTGTCTTCGGATTTCATGTGTCAGCAGCATATGCAGGGGTACTATTTTCCGTTTTCCATGGAGGCGAATTACAATGATGTCATGCATATTCTGAACTTCCCGTCGACTATGTGTCATGAACTGGCTCACCTGCGGGGATATATTTATGAGGATGAGGCTAATTTTATCGGGTACCTGGCATGTGTGGAGTCGGAGGATGTCTTTTTTCAGTATGCGGGTTACCTGAGTGTGCTGGTTTACCTGAATAATGATCTGTATAAGGCGTGGAAGGAGGAACGGGCTGCTTATGAGGAGGCAGCGGCAATTGTCTGTCCTGTGGTGGTGGATGCGCAAGTGTGGGAAGACAACATATTCGTCACGGATGAGGAATGGGAACGCATTGACGGGAAAGCTTTGATTGACACAGAAATTGTGGATATGGCGGCGGATGTGTTTATTGATGCGAACCTGAAGGCAAATGGCATAGCGGACGGAAAAATCAGCTACAGCAGGGTAGTAAGGCTGTTGCTGCAGTATTACGGACAAAAGCCGGAAGAGAGCAGGGCCCCCGAAATTTTTTTGAAAAAATTTTTTGTAAACGCTTGACAGATTCGCGTTATTGGTGTAAAATGTTCAATGTTGTGAGAGAAAAATAAAAGTTCATAGAGATGCAGGTGTGGTTCAATGGTAGAACATCAGCCTTCCAAGCTGAATACGTGGGTTCGATTCCCATCACCTGCTTTGTATCTGAAGATACATAATACGCGATAGTGGCTCAGTTGGTAGAGCGCCACCTTGCCAAGGTGGAAATCGCGGGTTCGAGTCCCGTCTATCGCTCTTTTTAATTTGTAGCGGAATCCCATAAAATGTGGGGTTCCGTTGTTTTTGTGTGTCTAAAATTCTGTAGACAGTTGTAGATAGTACGAATATTCTGCTCTAATGTTTTTGCCATAAGGTCATAGGTCTGGCTTTCCGTCAGGGGATTGTAGATATAGCCCAGTGTCGTATTCAGGTTGTTGTGCCCCTGCGTCTGCCTTTTTTGCCGGCGGGGTAATCGCAAGGGTGCGCAGCATCTTCATTATACTTGTTCTCTCTTTGTTGACATAAGCGTATCAAGGCGCTTTCCGCCCATCTGTTATTATGGACACGCGCTTCCATAGGCAAGCGCCATATGAATTGTGCTGCCGACATACGCCCCCAGCCGGACTTTCCGTAACCAGGCTAAGCAGGCATGAAGCCGCATCAAGGTT
>CAJUJN010000072.1 GCA_910586775.1 uncultured Acetatifactor sp.
GCAATCGTAATGATAATGAGGATGTTTCTGCTTTTATCTGCTTTTAAGTTTCGTTCTGCCAACTTTTTTGTAATGGCGCTTGTATCGTTTTCAAAAGGCCATGTCATAATTGTAGCACCTCCATATTTGATAAGGCTATTGTAAAACCCAAATGTCCGTGAAATGTTACAGCAGCCAAAAAATTTCATTGAAAATCGGGGTGAAATGTTACAGCGCTCGGATATTTCAAAAAAATATTTGAGAAATGGCGGAAAAAGCGGGGCAGCACACGCCGCCCCGCCGATCCCATACGGTTATTCCATCGCCTGCATTTGTTCAATCAGGGATTGCTTTTTCTGTCTGCGGATTGTCCAGACGGACAAGATCAGTACGAAAAGACGGTACAGCCCTTGTAATCGGGGCTATACCGCCCAATCTGAAATTACTTCCCTCTAACCGTAAACATTTGCCTTTTTATGAGTTTTGAGCTAAACCGGAGGCTAAAGTATCGTTAATATGTTTTTGTATCTGCTCGGGCGTTTCATCAAAGTCATATTTTATCCACTGATAAATAATTCCGAAATATCCATAGATAAAAAAGGACATAAGATACGAAGCCTGTTTATCATATGTCTCCCCCGACGGTATCAAATCCTCAAGCGCATGCATAATGACAGAAATAAGATTATTTTGATAGAGCATTGAAAACAGATTCTTGTTATCATATATAAATTCGGTCAGATCAGGCTTCTTTCCCTGAACGTCATTTTCGTGCCTGTCAGAATACTGCGCCCATTCGTATTTTATCTTAAAAAGAAGCATTTCCTCTTTGCTGTTTTTGTTTTCAAAATATCTGTAAAAAGTAGTTCTGCCGATGTCTGCTTCCCTGCAAATCGAGTTTACATTGATTGTATCAAAGTCCTGGGTTTTCATCAGCTTGATGAGTGCGTCTGCAAGGCACAGTTTCATAAATGCTGTTTGGTTCTTCTTCATAAAGGAACAAAATCCCCCTTTTTGTACCGCATAGAGTAGTCGCGGCAGCATTTTGCCCGATCCTCATTGACACTCCATGCGTTCTTCCATATAATGTGATTGTGCGGAACAAGTGTATCAAATAGTGACATAAGTTCCAAAAATATTGTAGCGAAAGCGGGCTGCAATGTCAAGCAGAAGGAGACAAATTATGGAAATAGTGAAAAGAGGTTTGAGGACAGTGGGATTTGTGATTTTAGGAATTGTTATTTTGCTTGTCCTTTTAGTGGGATTCCTGCTGATCAAGAACTACATTGTTTCGAAAAAACCCTGGTTAGAGAAGGACTATTACACAGCTTTTCAATCTGATTCAGCTTTGGAAAAAAAGTATGCAGGGCCTGGAAGTTATGATGTGTCAAACACGGTAATCAAATCTGATGATGACACGATAAAAAATATTCGTATCTGGTATCCGACAGAACTTGACAATACGGCAGAAAAATATCCTTTTATTATCGTCACAAATGCCAGCAATACGGCAGCACTAAACTACGAACCGTACTTTGAAAGGCTTGCTTCCTGGGGATTTATTGTAGTTGGTAATGATGACAGACAGGCGGGAACAGGAATATCAACCTCACTGACTTTGGATTATATGCTGGAGCAAAATCAAAATTCCAAGAGTCTGTTTTATGAAAAAATCGACACCCGGAATATTGGAATTATCGGATATTCACAAGGCGGTGCGGGTGCGGTTAGAGCGGTAACAGAATATGGGAACAGCGGTCTTTACAAAACAATTTTTACAGGCAGCGCAGCGCATTCCTACATTGCACAGATGTGGGGAGGATATGATGCTTCCAAAGTGTCAATTCCGTGGTTTATGACTGCTGCTACCGGAACATCTGATGATACGGGCGCAAAGGATGCAGCCACAGAGTGGGCTGGTGTTGCTCCGCTTTCCTCTCTGGCTGAGAATTACAATGCCATGTCGGACAATGTATTTAAGCTCCGTGCAAGGGTTGTCGGTGCTGAACACGAGGATATGCAGGAAAGCACAGACGGGTATATGACGGCCTGGATGCTGTACCAGCTACAGGGAGATGAAGAAGCCGGTACAGCGCTTACAGGTGAAAATGCAGAAATCCTGAGCAACCCCAACTGGCAGGATATTGAAAAAAGCAGATGATTGCTATTGGAACGCCTGCCAGGCATTATTTCTGCGATTTCCGCATTCACAATATTCGATGCCCCAAATAATGCATAAGGGAAAGAAATAGCCGCCACTATTCACAGTAGTGACGGCTGACCGCTTTTAGCGGTATAGCTTGTTGTTATTTGAGGGTAGAGCCGCTTCTATGGCTTTTCCTTTTTCAGAATAACATATCTATGCAGGTTTGCAAGATAATTTATGAAATTTCAACTCTGACAAACAAATATTTACTGACGAACAAAATAAAAACAACACAAATCAAAACAAATCCACAAAAATATTAACTAAAATAATGCCAGATTTATTGACATTCGGTCAGTATAGGCATATACTGAATACAATAATCAATTATGAAAATATGGCCGGGAAATATGGCCCGCAGGAATGCACAGGTACTGCAAAGGAGGAGTGCAGCATGTTTAGCAGAAATGATTTTCCGGTGTTGGAATTTGACGACAACCCGACGGCAAAATTAAACCCCATCAATTTTGTGGATAAGAAATTTGGCACAGACAGGATGGTGATTACCTTCTTCCCGGAGGTGGTGAATCAACTGGCGGAGAGCGGACAGATTACGGAAGAACGGCTTATATCAGGTGAAAATCCCTTTATGGTTTACCGCTTTACGGAGCAGCCCCATGTGCTGCTGACTCTGGGACAGGTTGGCTGTCCTGCCTGTGCGGGAAATCTGGATGAATTCCATGCAATGGGTATCACGAAGGTGATGTTCTGCGGGGGCGGGGGCGTTCTTGACCGGGACATCGAGGTGGGCAGGATTCTGGTGGTGGACGGGGCCATCAGAGATGAGGGCTTTTCTTATCAATACATCCCGCCGTCAAGAGTGATTTATACAAATCCGGAGATCACCGATAAAATCAGCGGGTACCTGGACAGGAACCGCATCCCCTATCTTCGCGGTTTAACCTGGACGACAGACGCTATTTTTCGGGAGACAGCCGACCGAATCGTCAGGAGGAAAGAGGAAGGCGCGAAGATTGTGGAAATGGAACAGGCCGGCTGTATTGCCGTTGCGCAGTTCAGAGGCTTTGACTATGGCGCTTTGATTTATGGGGGAGATGATCTCTCCGGAGAAGAGTGGTCCGGAAGAGGCTGGAACAGCCGCCAGGGAATCCGGCACGATCTGGTCATGCTGTGCAGCAAGCTTGTGGAGATCATTTGAACGGTAAGTATAACTATAGAATATATAACTTAGAATGTGAACATAAAAAGCAGTCAAAAGCAGTCGATACGGAAAGGAGCAATCATGGCAAAATATTGCACAGAGGAAATCCCCAAAACAGACAGGATCCCCAAACTGGTGGCGCATCTCTACGCGAAGATGCCGGAGATCGAATCCGCCAGGGCAAAGCTGATCACGGAATCTTATAAAATGACGGAGGACAAGCCCATTGTCATGCGGCGGGCTCTGGCTTTTGCACATATTCTGGACAATATCCCCATTATCATCAGAGAAGACGAGCTTGTAGTAGGGAGTACCACCATTGCGCCCAGAGGCTGCCAGACCTATCCGGAATTTTCCTATAAGTGGCTGGAAGCGGAGTTTGATACCGTGGCCACCCGGAAAGCGGATCCCTTCTACATAGCGGAACAGACCAGGAAAGACCTCCTTGCGGCGGATGCCTACTGGGAGGGGAAGACCACCAGTGAGCTTGCCACCGCGCTCATGACCGAGGAGACGAGGGCGGCCATCGAACACAATATTTTTACCCCCGGGAACTATTTTTACAACGGCGTGGGCCATGTGACCGTCCAATATGACAAGATTCTGGCCATTGGCTACAGCGGGCTGATCGGTGAGATGCAGGCGGAACTGGACAAATGCGATCCCGGAGACGGGGATTACTGCACCAAGAGTCAGTTCCTGAAAGCAGCCATCATCAGCTGTGAGGCCGTCATCCGCTATGCCCGCAGATATGCGGATCTGGCGGAGAAGGAAGCGGCCTCCTGCAGCGACGCGGGCAGGAGGCAGGAACTGCTGCAGATAGCGGCCAACTGTGCCCATGTGCCGGAGCATGGCGCTGCCACCTTCCATGAGGCCTGCCAGAGCTTCTGGTTTATTCAGCAGCTGCTGCAGCTGGAGTCCAGCGGGCATTCCATTTCCCCGGGACGTTTCGACCAGTATATGTATCCTTATTATAAGAAGGATCTGGAAGCGGGAAAATTGTCCCGGGAATTTGCCCAGGAGCTCATCGACTGTATCTGGGTGAAGCTGAATGACCTGAACAAATGCCGGGATGCCGCCAGTGCGGAGGGATTTGCGGGCTACAGCCTGTTCCAGAACCTGATTGTGGGCGGTCAGGACAAAGAGGGCATCGACGTGACCAACGATTTGAGCTTTATGTGCATTACGGCTTCAAAGCATGTCTTCCTGCCGCAGCCGTCCCTGTCCATCCGTGTGTGGAACAAATCGCCCCATGATCTGCTGATGAAGGCAGCAGACCTGACCCGCACGGGCATCGGGCTTCCGGCATACTACAATGACGAAGTCATTATTCCATCTCTGCTGAGCCGGGGACTGACCCTGGAGGACGCCAGGGAATACAATATCATCGGCTGTGTGGAGCCTCAGAAGGCCGGCAAGACCGAAGGCTGGCATGATGCGGCTTTTTACAACATGTGCCGTCCCCTGGAACTGGTGTTCTCCAACGGTTGGGACAAGGGGGAGAAGATCAGCATAGAAACCGGGGCCGTGGAAGACATGACCAGTTTCGACGAATTTTATGAGGCTTACAAAAAGCAGATGAACTATAATATATCCCTTCTGGTGAATGCGGACAATGCCATCGACGTGGCCCATGCCACCCGCTGCCCCCTGCCCTACTTATCCTGTATGGTGGAGGACTGTATCAGGCGGGGCAAGACCGTCCAGGAGGGCGGCGCCGTCTATAATTTCACCGGCCCCCAGGGCTTTGGCATTGCCAATATGGCGGACTCTTTATATGCCATTAAGAAATTAGTATTTGATGAGAAAAAGGTAACTCTGGCAGAATACAAGCGTGCCCTTGCCATGAACTTCGGGCAGGGCTTCGACGCCGTCACCGCAGGGGAGATCGTCACCGAAATCCTCCGGGAAATGGACAAGAACGGCATGTCCGCGGACGAGAGCCAGGTTGCGGGCATGATCACGGCCGTGATGAACACAGAGATTCCGGCGGAGGAGAAGAAACGCTATGAGGAACTGCGGGCCATGATCGATGAAGTGCCCAAGTTCGGCAACGATAACGAAGAAGTGGATATGTTTGCACGGGATGTGGCATATACTTATACAAAGCCTCTGCTGAATTACCGCAATCCCAGAGGGGGCCAGTTCCAGGCAGGGCTGTATCCCGTATCCGCCAATGTGCCCCTGGGCGCCCAGACCGGGGCAACTCCGGACGGACGTTTGGCGCATACCCCCGTGGCGGACGGTGTTTCCCCTTCCGCAGGCAAGGATGTGTTGGGCCCCACCGCGGCGGCAAACTCCGTGTCCAAGCTTGACCACGGCATTGCCTCCAACGGCACCCTGTTCAACCAGAAATTCCATCCCACGGCGTTAAGCGGGGAGAAGGGACTGGAGAACTTTGTGGCGCTGATCCGCTCCTATTTTGACCAGAAGGGCAGCCATATGCAGTTCAATGTGGTGGACAGGCAGACCCTTCTGGACGCTCAGGCCCACCCGGAGAAATACGCTCACCTGGTGGTGCGGGTTGCGGGATACAGCGCCCTGTTTACTACCTTGTCGAAGTCTCTGCAGGACGACATTATCCGCAGGACGGAGCAGGGATTCTAGAAGGAAACGTGTTTGTGATGCCGGGGGCAGAAGTGGAAGACATTAAAAAGGGTGCTGCGACAAAGGAGACTACAAAGCGGGAATCATTAACGCCTGAGAGGGTGGGGAGCCTGTAAATCGTGGGCTTCCCAGCGTGTTTAGTGGTGTTTGACTGTGGCAGCCGGAAAAGGAAATTTGAGGTAAGTCAGATGAAAACGGAAGCGATAGAGACACCGAGGTTACGTTTAAGAAGCTTTGAAAAAGAGGATGCACGATTTGCAATCAGTATTTGGAATGACCCTGAAATGGGAGAGTATCTGCCGGATGAGGCCATGGAAGAAATAGAAGAAGATTATGTAAAGGAAATAGAGGCCTTATCCGAAGACAAAGATTGCTTCTATCTGATATCTGAATTAAAGGACTCCCATAAAAGAATCGGAACCTGCAGCTTTATGGTAAGTGACGACGGAAAGGTTTACGATATCGCATACTGTGTGCACAGGGATTATTGGAGAAAGGGATATGCAACAGAGGCGGCAAAAGGAATGATTGATTATGCCGTGGCACAGGGGGCAGAAAAGATTACCGTTAGAGTCAATAAGGAAAATGTGGGTTCAAATAAAGTTGTAAGAAAACTTGGCTTTGAGGCAGTGGGAGAAAAGACCTATAAAAAGCGTGGCACAGAAGAAGTGTTTGCGGATTATCTGTATGAACTGAAGGTATGACATGCAGGAATCAGACGAATTGGATAAGCAGAAAGCATTAGAACAATTATAGGATACAGTTGGCTGCAGTTTGCTGTTTCGAATGGCTGTAAACCAACTCAGAATACGGTATAAATAAGAGAAGAATTTTGTCCTGCGAGGAAATATAATGGATATCGCTTTACACTATCAGGAAAAAGGAAGGAAAGAACCCTTTATTCTTCTGCACGGGAATGGGGAGGACGGTACTTATTTCAAGCACCAGATAGAATATTTCAGTGACAGATACAGAGTGATTGCTTTGGACACACGAGGTCACGGTAAGTCGCCGAGAGGTACGAAACCTTTTACCATAGAGCAGTTTTCCCATGACCTGTACGATTTTATGGCAGGCCATGAAATTTCAGACGCAATCATTCTGGGATTTTCAGACGGGGCAAATATCACCATGAAATTTGCGCTTGAGTATCCGGACAGGGTAAAGGCATTGATATTAAATGGGGGAAATCTGAATCCAAACGGTGTGAAAAGGACGATACAGATTCCGATCGAAATAGGATACAAAATAGCAAAATGCTTTGCATCCAAATCGCCGGATGCAAGAAAGAATGCCGAAATGCTTGGCTTAATGGTGAATGAGCCGAATATTGAATACAATGAATTATCCAAAATAACAGCCCCCACACTGGTAATCTGCGGAAGCCATGATATGATCAAGGAATCCCATACAAAAAAGATTGCGGAAAATATACCCGGCGCTAAATTGTCAATTATTAAGGGCAATCACTTTATTGCAAATAAGAGATATGCGGCATTCAACGAAGAGGTTGAAGCCTTTTTGCAGACAATTGGAGGGATCCAAAAAGCAGAGGCAATTATCGGACAGTCAGAAGAGGAAAGGCAGTAAGATGATTATAAAAAACGAATATCCGATTTTAGAATACAGTACGGACAAAATCGCCGTCATCAATCCCGACAGAAATGCTTCCAAACCGGACAGAGACGGCCAGGGAGAGGGTGGATTCAGGCGTTTTCCACGGCTTTGTCTGGTGACATTTTTTGAGGAAGTGCTTACCGGGGCAATAGAGAGATACGGGGGAGAAAAGATAGGAACCTATGTCTCGGAAATGAAGGATTTTCATGTATATCGGCTCACTGTAAACGGAACGGAAATCTGCGCCGTTCAGGCGGTGGTGGCCTCCGGTTCCATCGCCATGATGACGGAGATGTTCTATGGCTGCGGTGTGGAGGTGATTGTGTGCTGCGGAGGATGCGGCGTACTGGACGACATTCCGGAGGGAGACGTGATCATACCGGTGCGGGCCCTGCGGGACGAAGGGGCTTCTTACAAATATCTGCCCCCGGCCCGTTTCGTCGAGCTTCAGGCAGGCCCCATAGAGTGCTTCCGGAAAGTTCTGGAGGGACATGGAATTCCTTACATAGAGTGCGCTACCTGGTCCACCGACGGCTTTTATCGGGAGACACAGGATATGGTTGCTTACCGGAGGGAAGAGGGCTGCAGGGTTGTGGAGATGGAATGCGCCACCATGGCTGCCATTGCGGATTTCCGGGGGAAGACATTCGGTCAGCTTCTGTACAGCGGAGACATCCTCGTCGGCGATGCGGAGGATTACGATGACAGGGACTGGAGCAATAACGTTTCCGCCAGGGAGAGATTGTTTGCGCTTGTCCTGGAAGCCCTGTGCATGCTGTGACAGGAAAGGATGCTGCTTCACCGGAATCTTGCAAGTGGCTTATGCGTTCCGTATATACATTTAGTGTGGTGCGAGGCGGCGTTGCAGTGGCCGGTGCACAAAGAACCGGGCTTTCAGCCGTATGGGCAGTATGCCAGGGGTGTTTGCCGCATGCCAGGTACTCGCGCTGAGAGGGGAAGGTATTGGATTTGCCGCATGCACAGCGTCGAGAAAGGCGGCATGGGTGGCAGAAGGGATGGATTCGCAGAAAAGCGAGGAGCGATAGAAGATGG
The DNA here is from genome assembly GCA_910586775.1 of uncultured Acetatifactor sp. GTDB lineage: Bacteria > Bacillota > Clostridia > Lachnospirales > Lachnospiraceae > Acetatifactor. The sequence continues at coordinate 8,625 of CAJUJN010000072.1, forward strand.
GAAAACTAATCATTTTGAGAGGCAATTCCGGAAGCGGCAAGACCACAGTGGCGTGGATGCTACAGGAGAAGTTCGGGCCGAACACCATGCGAATTTCCCACGACATGGTCCGGATGGAAATCCTGCATGTGTGGAGCGCGGAAGGCCTGTTGAAATCACAGCCACTGATGATTGAGTTGATGAAATACGGGAAGCGGAATTCAGAGATTACGATACTGGAGGGTATTCTGCCTTCCGAGGACTATAGGCCGCTGTTCGAGACGGCGATTCAGGAGTACGGAGAGGATATCTATTCTTATTATTATGACCTGCCCTTCGAGGAGACCCTCCGCAGGCACCAGACCAAGCCCAAACGGAATGAGTTCGGGGAGGAGGAGATGCGGCGGTGGTGGAGGGAAAAAGACTATCTGGACAACATACCGCAGAAAATCCTGACAGAGGACATAAGCCTGGAGGAGGCCGCGGAATTGATATACCGGGATGTGACAGCCCGGGAAAACGGCTCTGCCGCTGCAATTGAGTGAGGACAAGAAATGATGACAGACTATCTACAGACAAAGGGACGAATATTTGATATACAACGCTATTCCATTCATGATGGAACGGGAATCCGTACCATATGCTTTCTCAAGGGTTGCGTGCTGCGCTGCAAGTGGTGCTGCAATCCGGAATCCCAGGAGTACCGTATCCAGGAGATGACCGTCCAGGGCAAGACGAAAATCATCGGCCGGGACGTGACAGTGGCGGAGGTCATGGAGACCGTGGAGAAGGACAGGCCTTATTACAACCGTTCCGGCGGGGGACTGACCCTTTCCGGCGGCGAGAGCCTCTGCCAGCCGGAATTTGCCAGGGACCTTCTGCACGCGGCAAAGGCAGTGGGAATCAATACCGCCATGGAGAGCATGGGCTGTGCCGGGTGGGAGATAATCCAGGGGATTCTGCCCTGGCTTGACCACTACCTCATGGACATCAAGCATATGGACAGCGCCAAACACAAGCAGTTCACCGGGAAGGGAAATGAGCTGATGCTGGAGAATGCCGGGAAAATCGCGGCCTCCGGACAGACCCGTCTCAGCATCCGGGTGCCGGTGATTCCCACCTTCAATGATACGGCTGAAGAAATCAGGGCTATCGCAGAGTTTGCGGATACCCTGCCGGGAGTGGAGGAGATTTACCTGCTGCCATACCACAGACTTGGGCAGGACAAATATGAGGGCCTGGGCAGGACATATGAACTGCCGGACATCCTTCCGCCGGAGTCTGAGCATATGGAAGGATTGAAGCGGGAAGTGGAACGTTGTACGAAATTAAGATGCCATATTGGCGGCTAAATGTGCAGGAAGGATTTTTAATATGGCAAACGTATTTACAGAAATGCAGGAGAGAGGAAAATGAAGAAGACGGACAGAATCCTCAGGCATATTCTTCCGGAAATAGAGGGCAAAGAAGTACTGGAGGCGGCTTGCGGCACGGCAGAGTTTTCGCTTTCTGCAGCCGCATATGCGAAAAGGATTACCTGCATCGATATTGATGAAAGCCGCCTGGACAGGTTGGTAAAGGAGCGGGAGAATATTTGTTTTCGGATTATGGACGCCTCCAAAATGGACTTTGGAGATGCCGTGTTCGATACCATTATCCTGTATAATGCCCTTTACCATATAAAAGGGCAATGGGATGAGATTCTGGCGGAATGCAGACGGGTATTATACTGCACACCGGTTGAATTTGCAGTACAACCCGACTGCAGACCGCCAGCCAGGTATTTTCCCGGAGGCATCACTGTAAATCCTGGCGGTCTGCAGTATAAAACCAGAGGGACATATATTCCTGATCTCCACATGGAAACTGGATCTTGCCCTGATGAGGGAGAGGTTCGGCGGCACCTTTGGGCGGGTGGAAGGAGAGCATTTTGTCGGGGAGGAGCCTGCCGATGAGGAGAGCTTCGCAGAAGAAAGCGGTATGATAAGGCTTGGAAAATAAAGGAAAATCCATGAGAATTATTGACGATATTACGAATTTTATTTTTCTGGAGGACATTTCTCCCGAAGCTGCAATGGTGGAGGGGGTTTCCGGGGAAGGAAGGCTCGGGGGAGAAACGCATGTCCCGGAACGCGATTCTGTTCAGGAAAAACAGGCTGTGGAGGAAGAGCACTCCATGAAGAAAGAACATTCCACGAAGAAAGAATGCTCTATGGGGGAAGAACGTTCCATAGATAGGATACATTTCTCAGAACATGCGATGGAAGATAACCAGGCAAAGGCGGATGTCATCTTCATCCCCGGAGGCTCTTATCCGGAACTGCCGGAGAGGGCGGCCGAACTCTGGAGAGCAGGATACGCGCCCTATGTGGTGCCTTCAGGCCGCTATTCCGTAACGGCGGGCAGATTTTCGGGAGTGAAGTCAAAAGCGGATATCTACGGGAAAGACTATGCCACGGAATGTGAATTTTATACGGATGTGCTGCTGTCTGGGGGAGTTGACCCGGGCAGTATTCTTCCGGAAGCCCAGGCACAGTTTACTGCCGAGAATGCCAGGCTTTCCAGAAAGGTTCTGGATGCGGAAGGAATTCATCCGAAGAAAGCCATCCTCTGCTGCAAGGGCTACCATTCCAGAAGGAGTCTTATGTATTATCAGATAAACTTTCCCGACACGGAATTTCTGATTGCGCCGGTATACATCGATATAACCAGGGAAAACTGGTATTGCACGGAACGGGGCCGGAAAAAGGTATTGGGGGAGCTGAAACGGCTGGGGACGCAGTTTACACCGGAGCTTACGCCGGAGTGGCAGGATTTTCAGGACGAAAAATGTAAAAGAGGTATATAGCCTTAATGACTCAATAAAGACTTTACACCTCCGTTTATTGGTTACTGTTATTTTAATGGCAGTTAATTGCCGTCCTCCAGCATTGACTGAAAGATATCCTTTAATTTTTGCAAATCCTCATTATCAGGTGATGTAGTTAAAGCTTTATTGATTAATTCCAAAGCGAGCCGGATAAAACCCTGAAACTGTTTATTTGTCATACCCATATCTGTTGCCATCCTGTCACCGCCTTTCTGATAAAATCAGTATAGCGGATTTGAGAAAAGATGTAAAGCCTTTATTCAGTTATCAAGGTGCTGTTGATGGTACATAATGAGTGTTGGCAGCGAAAATGCTGATGGCATGCCATAAGCTGGCATATAAAATGAGCAGAAGCATATGGATTGTTTCTGAATGGCATTGTAGCATATGTTACCTTATTTGTAAATGGTTTGAATACTGGGCTGGCTGGTATCTGCTGATGCGGCAATCAGGCAGATGAAAGACCGACAGTATATTCGGGCGTTAGAAGGCTGTTGCGGCGAGATTATGTGAGTCGGAGTGAATTACGACAAGGATAGCGCGAATAAATTACACGACTGTATAATTGAAAGAATGAAAATCGGATAAGCGCAGTTGCTTCCATGGGGTGGAACGGGATGGGCTGTACAATCAAGATATAAAAGCCGGATTTTCCAGGGGACAATTTCGGGTGCGGAAAGGAGATAGCGGATCATGAAAATAGGAGAGGTAAGCCTTCTGACAAATGATGTTGTCAGGCTGGCAGATTTTTATAAGAAATTACTGGAAATTGATAATGACAGCGAAGACACAGTACACCAGACACTGATTGCAGAAGAAACCATGCTCACCGTGTACAATGACGGTTCTGAGAAAAACAATAAAAATCAGAACATGTGCCTGGCATTTACCGTGGGTGATATGGAGAAGGCATACGACAGAGTGGTAAAGCTTGGGGCACAAATCCTGGAGCCTCCTACAGCCCGCCCCTGGGGAGCGGTCAATATGAGTTTTTATGACCCTGACGGAAATACCATTTACCTGAGAGCTTTTCGGAAACGAATGCCTGAGCGCAGCACAGCGGGCAGTGAGGAAATGAAGACGAACTATCCGGCGGGATGGCTGTCAGACATTGGCTTTGTAGTCATTTTTGCAAATTATCAGGGAAAATGGGTCTACTGTTGGCATAAGCACCGCGAAAGCTTCGAGCATCCGGGCGGACATGTGGAGCAGGGCGAGACAGCCATGGAGGCAGCCCGGAGGGAGTTATATGAGGAAACCGGTATCACGGACTGCGACATGGTGCCCCTGTGGGATTATGAACAGAGGTGGGAGGACGGCGTTGGAAAAAACAACGGAAGGGTCTTTTACGCAAAAGTCCGTTCGCTGGGGAAAATGCCTGAGAGCGAGATGAGCCGTATTGAGTTGTTTGAATCCGTGCCGGAAAATTATACCTATGATTCCGCAGAGGAAGCCAGGGATTTGGAGAGGATAGGAAACATGCTTCAGATATTTGGGTAACAAGCCGGCTGCAGAACCAATATCGCCGTAACGGCTATGGGCATAATCCAGAGCATGGTGAACAAGAAGGACAAAAAGAGACCATATGGCTATAACCGTTCCATAGACTTCAAGCAACGCTTGAATCCTGATAAAACCAGGGAAAAATCAGGAATTCAATTATTTCTTTATGGCACAGGACATCCATCCGTGTTAGAATCATTTCAGAAAAAGCTTTTTCCAAAAATGCAAAGCGAGGACAGAATGATGTTTAATATGAAACAGGTGGGCAAAAAGATTCTTGTATTGAGAAAGAAACTGAACATGACACAGACGGAACTGGCCGACAAGATGGATGTGAGCTTTCAGGCTGTCTCCAACTGGGAGAGGGGCAACAGTATGCCGGACATTTCCAAACTGCCCCAGCTGGCGGAGCTGTTCGGCTGTACGGTGGACGAGCTTCTGGACGGAAAATCGGAGCTTCTGAATTCTGCCATGGCGGACGGCCTTCAGGAATACGCGGAGAACAACGAGATATCCCGGGAGGAACTGGATGCCGCGGCTCCCATATTGAAGCCGGATCAGTTAGAGCAGCTTGCCAACAGTGTGCTTTTGAAAAACGGCGATAATATCGAAATCTTTTTCCCTTATCTGGATGATGAGACAATGCGGGAAGTGGCGGAGCGGAGGATGGAGAAAGGGGAGTCCATAGCAGATATGCTGGACTATCTGGATGATGATCTGATCGGAAAATTCGCGCTGCAGCAGTATGGACAGGGAAAATCAGTGGAGCAGTTCTATGATTACATGGAAGACTGGCAGCTGAAGGAACTGGCAGAGCGGAAGACAGAAAAGGGCGAGTCCATAGCGGATATGCTGGAGTATCTGGATGCGGATGATGTAGGAGAGCTTGCGCTGCGGCAGTATGAAGCGGGAAATCCCGCAGAGATCTTCTATGAGCACATGGATGACTGGAAGCTGAAGGAACTGGCGGAGCGGAAGATAGAGAAGGGAGAAGCCATAGAGGGTATGCTGGAGTATCTGGACGCGGATGATGTAGGGGAGCTTGCGCTGAAACAGTACGATGCGGGGAAGCCGGTGGAAATGTTCTACGACTACCTGGATGAGGATCAGATGGGAGAACTGGCGAAGCGGAAGGTACGTAACAAGGAGTCCATTAAGGATTTGCTGGATCATCTGGACAGTGACGTGCTCAGGGAACTTGTGCGGGAGCTTCTGTCCTGACAGCTGCAGGCTTGCTTGTGAGCGCATTTGCAGATATTTTCATAGTGCAGATGCGCTCTTCTGTTATACATTTGTGCAACTCCAAAGCAGCTTCAATTTCTGCCATCCCTTTTCCGGGTGCTCGAATAACAATACAGTAGAAACATTATGCTGCAATTCATTTTTTGGTGATACGGATGAAAACCACAAAAATAAAACAAAAACGGCACAATCCAACAATTATTTGTTGACTTGTGTGGTGGACAGGTTTATAATAGGTTCATGGTGACAGGAAGGCTTTTTCCTGCCAGTACAATCCGCAAAGAGGTTCGCAGGCACCCGGCGGGAAAAGCATTCCATAGGAAGAAAAGCATTTCTATAGGAAGAAAAGCATTCCATGGACAAGCCAGGCAGCAGGCTTCAAAAAAAGAATCAGGAGGAATCAAAATGCAAAACGAGTACGAAGTAAAAAAAGAGATCTGTGACATTGGCAAGAGAATCTACAACAGGAACATGGTTGCCGCCAACGACGGCAATATTTCCGTGAAGATCAGCGACAACGAATTTCTGTGTACCCCTACCGGCGTCTCCAAGGGTTTCATGACTCCCGAGTACATCTGTAAAGTGGACGCCCAGGGCAATGTAATCCAGGCCAACGGCAATTTCCGGCCTTCATCCGAGATCAAGATGCATATGAGAGTGTATCAGGAGAGACCTGATGTAAAGAGCGTGGTACATGCTCATCCCGTATATGCCACCAGCTTTGCCATCGCAGGCATTCCTCTGACTCAGCCTATTATGCCTGAGGCGGTTATCGCCCTTGGCTGCGTGCCCATCGCAAAATACGGCAGACCTTCCACTATGGAAATTCCCGATGCCGTTTCCGAGTATGTGCAGCATTTTGACGCCGTACTGTTGGAGAACCACGGCGCGTTGACCTATTCCGATTCCCTGCTTGCAGCTTATCTGAAGATGGAATCCGTGGAGTTCTATGCACAGCTGCTGTATCAGTCAAGAGTACTCGGCGGACCCAAGGAGTTCACCCCTCAGCAGGTGGAAGACCTCTACGAGATCAGAAGACAGTTCGGCATGAAGGGCCGTCATCCCGCAAACCTCTGCCCTAACGCAAAGGAAGGCAAGCCCAGCTGCCATACCTGCGGAGGCGGATGCCACAGCGATAAGGGGAACGGCTCCGTATCTCCCGACATGGTGGCGGAGATTACCAGGAAGGTGCTGCAGCAGTTAGGCAAATAAGGATTCCTGAAAGAAAAATGCCGGCAGCCAGGTTTGCAGTGGACAGGCATTTCCTGAAATGCAGACAGATTCCGTCCGCAACCCATGGAAACCAGGAATTGCGCAGGTATAACCTGTGAACCGGAATGAATCAAAAGCGGAAACCGACATGGAAGAACAGGCGGAAACGGCATTTTGGCAGGATCCTGTGGAAGAAGGACATTCCATGGAAAAGAGAGAGATAGAAGCGATTGTCCGTGAAATGCTGGGAACAGCGGCAGGCAGCAGGGAGACGGGCAGCATACAGACTGGAACAGATCTGACAGCAGCTAACGGCGGTCTGGTGCGCACATCCATGCCACTTGCCCTGGCAGTAAAGCTTATCGAGAAAATAGAGGCAAAGGCAGCGGAGTGGGACATGCGTGTAGTTACTGCAGTTTCCGATGCTTCTGCCAGACCTGTAGCCATCCACTGTATGGACGGCGCCTACATAGGAAGTTATGACGTAGCTCTGAACAAGACATATACATCCATCGCCTTTCAGATGTCCACCGCACAGCTGGGGTACTTAAGTCAGCCCGGAGAAAGCCTGTATGGTATACAGTTTACAAACGATGGTAAAATCGTTATTTTTGGCGGCGGTGAGGTGCTGAAGAAAGAAGGCGTCATAATCGGCGCACTGGGTGTCAGCGGCGGGAGCGCCGAGCAGGACACAGCCCTGGCAGCCTACGGCAAATCCGTTTTCGAAACTTTATAACCGCGGATGCGGAACTGGAATAAAAAACAGCATCAGCCCGAAGAAGTGCCCCCGGAATATCATGAACGGTCCCGTATTTGGGACAGAAAGGATTCTGCCTGTACAGGGCACGTATGAGGGGGAGATACGGGATTGGAATAAAAACAGCATCAGCCTGAGGAAGTGCCCCGGAATCATAAGTGTCTCTGCACATGGGACAGGAAGGATTCTGCTTATGCAGGGACGGAGGCGGGGAGATGCGGAACCGGAATAGGAGGTAAGAGCGTGCTTGTAAACGAGAATCTGGTACAGGATATCGTACAGGAAGTCGTAGCGAAGATGCAGATTGCGGAATCCCCGGGCGGTAAACATGGAATTTTTACCGACATGAACGATGCCATTGCGGCCGCGAAGGCATCTCAGACAAAAGTGCGGAGAATGTCTCTGGACCAGAGAGAACAGATTATCAGTAATATCCGCAGAAAGACTCATGAAAATGCGGAACTCATTGCCAGGATGGGCGTAAACGAGACCGGAATGGGCAATGTGGGACATAAGATATTAAAGCATAAGCTGGTGGCGGACAAGACTCCCGGAACGGAGGATCTGACAACCACCGCGTGGTCGGGAGACAGGGGACTGACCCTGATCGAGATGGGGCCCTTCGGTGTAATCGGCGCCATCACGCCCTGCACCAATCCCAGCGAGACGGTCATCTGTAATTCCATCGGTATGATCGCGGCGGGAAATACGGTGGTATTCAATCCCCATCCCCAGGCAGTGAAGACCACGATATTTGCCATCAACATGATCAACGAGGCTTCCATGGAAGCAGGAGGTCCCGACAATGTGGCATGTACCGTGGAAGTGCCCACGCTGGAGACCAGCAATGTGATGATGAAGCATAAGGATATCCCGCTTCTGGTGGCTACCGGCGGCCCGGGCGTGGTTACGGCGGTGCTTTCCTCCGGAAAGAGAGGCATCGGCGCCGGCGCAGGAAATCCTCCCGCAGTGGTGGACGAGACGGCGGATGTCAGAAAAGCAGCGGAAGATATCGTAAACGGCTGTACTTTTGACAACAACCTTCCCTGTATTGCGGAAAAGGAAATCGTGGCGGTAGAGTCCGTTGCGGACGAGCTGATGCATTATATGCTTTCGGAGCAGGGCTGTTACCTGATCTCCAAAGAAGAGCAGGACAGACTTACGGCGACGGTGCTTACCCCCAAGGGACTGAACCGTAAATGCGTAGGCCGTGACGCGAAAACTTTACTCGGTATGATCGGCGTGAGCGTGCCCGACAATATCCGCTGCATTGTTTTCGAAGGCCCCAAAGAGCATCCTCTGATTGCGGAAGAACTGATGATGCCTATCATAGGCATGGTGCGGGCAAAGGATATCGACGACGCCATTGAGAAGGCCGTGTGGTTGGAGCATGGCAACCGCCATTCCGCTCATATCCATTCGAAGAACATTGACAATATTACAAAATATGCCAGAGCCATCGACACGGCTATCCTGGTGAAGAATGCGCCTTCTTATGCGGCGCTGGGCTTCGGCGGGGAAGGATATTGTACCTTTACCATTGCCAGCCGTACCGGAGAAGGCCTGACCAGCACCAAGTCCTTTACCAAGAGCAGACGCTGTGTCATGTCCGACAGTCTGTGTATACGGTAAATAATGTATATTGATGAATTGCTATTATTATAGTGGCAATCTGCCATCGTTATAGCGGCAATCCTCTATCATTATAGAGGATTTGAGACTGTCGGCCATATATGCCTGTCATGGACAGACTGGTAAATTCCGGCGGTCTTGAGTATGGCAACAGAAAGGAGATGTAATAATGGCTGATACAGCACAGATAGAAGAGATTGTGAAACAGGTACTGGCAAGTATTTCAGGAACCGCAGCCGCGGCTCCCGCAGTAAGCGGCACAGCGGCAGGCGGCGTAATTCCGAAGACGGCGCATGTGGCAATGCTCACCGGTCTGGAGCATTTTGATGTAAAGGAATTCCCCATGCCGGAAGTGGGCGACAGAGACATTCTTGTAAAGGTGGAAGGCTGTGGCGTCTGCGGAACGGATGCCCATGAATTCAAGAGAGATCCTTTTGGGCTGATCCCCGTGGCTCTCGGACACGAGGGAACCGGCGAAATCGTGAAGATGGGCAAAAACGTGAAGAAAGACAGCGCCGGCAAAGATTTAAAAGTAGGCGACAAAGTGGTTACCTGTATGATCTTCAAGGATAACCCGGACATCACCATGTTTGATTTAAATAAGCAGAATGTAGGCGGTGCCGATGTATACGGACTGCTTCCCGATGACGACATCCATCTCAACGGATGGTTTTCCGATTACATTCTGATCAGGGGAGGTTCCACCGTATTTAATGTAAGTGACCTTGACCTGTACTCCAGAGTATTGATCGAGCCCTGCGCGGTGCTGATTCATGCGGTGGAGAGAGCGAAGAGCACAGGAATCCTGCGTTTCAACAGCAGAGTAGTGGTACAGGGCTGCGGACCTATCGGCCTGATCTGTATCGCCATCCTGCGCACTATGGGCATCAACAAGATTGTGGCAGTGGACGGCGAGCAGAAGCGTCTGGACTTTGCAAAGGAACTGGGAGCATCCGATTCCGTGAACTTCAAGGACCACAAAGGAATCGAAGCCCTGGCAGCAGCCGTACAGGAGAAATGTGACGGACACCTGGCCGATTTCGCATTCCAGTGTACAGGTTCTCCCGTGGCACATTCCAATATTTATAAGTTCATCCGCAACGGCGGCGGGCTTTGCGAGTTGGGATTCTTTATTAACGGAGGCGACGCTACTATCAATCCTCACTTTGATATCTGCTCCAAGGAGATTACCACTGTGGGAAGCTGGGTATATACCCTGAGAGATTACGCAACCACATTTGATTTCCTGAAGAGCGCGAAGAAGATCGGCCTTCCCATGGATAAGCTGATCACCCATACCTATCCGCTGGAGGAGATCAACGAGGCGCTGAAGACCAACCTGTCAATGCAGGGACTTAAAATTGCTATTATAAATAAGTAGGATCAGAAAGTGCTTTTCCATCGGCTTATACGGTTGCGGAAATATTTCTTTTCGAGAAACCGTAAAGTGTTGAAACCGTTAAAGAAAACCGAAACGGCATGACCGGATGTGGGGATTGACAAACTTAATAAATAGGCTCTCGGAATTTCAGGAAGCAGAATTAGGCATTAGTGCTAAACGGCACCTGGAAAAGCGGGGGAATCGGCCCTAAGGAGTTCTGGGGAGCTGTGTGATATGCGGCCTGGAGATGCCGAGAGCATATTATAATAGAAAGTGCGGGAGAAAGACGCCGCAGGGCGGTACGTCCGGAAATGTGAGAAGTTGGAAGCGAGGAAAGCAATGGAAGAAAAGAATTCCATGGAAGAGAAAAATTCCATGACGGAAGAAGCGGTAGGATTATTGGAGGTATTCGGACTGGTCTGCGCGTTTATGGCGGCCGATGCGGGCTGTAAGGCGGCGGATGTCAGGCTGGAAGTCTTCGATAAAAATAAGCCTGCGAATGCAGATTCGTTGCCGGTGCCCTTGCTGGTGACAGTCAAGTTCCGGGGAAGTGTTGCGGCGGTGGAAGCGGCCATGGAAGCCGGAGAGGCGGTGGCGAAGTCCCTCACCGGGGTAGTGCAGCGGCACATCATCGCCAGACCCACCGGGGACACAGGAAAGATGCTGAAAATAAGCGCTTTCGACAAGGATTAAATAGTTTGAACTGTAAAAAACAGTAACCGCTCATACGGTGTCCGGATTCATAGGTGGACACCTGCATCCGGCAGCCGGAAATGAATCTCAGCATTCCGGGTACTGGAGGGGTTACGGAACTGTAAACAGGAGGAGAATAATATGGCACAGGAAGCATTGGGAATGGTAGAAACGAGAGGTCTGACGGCAGCAATCGAAGCGGCCGATGCAATGACCAAGTCCGCAGAGGTTTCTCTGGTAGGAACAGAGAAGATCGGTTCCGGACTGGTGACCGTAATGGTGCGCGGCGATGTAGGCGCGGTGAAAGCATCCGTTGAGAGCGGCTCCGCAGCTGCAAGCAGATTGGGCGAGTTGGTGGCAGCACATGTCATTCCCAGACCTCATTCCGATGTGGAGAAGATTCTGCCTAAGATCTGAGTCGGGAAATGTTATAGGCCAAAAGTATATATGAAGGGAGTGTATGCGAATAACTGATAATGTATCAGCTATTCTCCGACAATTCCTGAGAAAAGGAGCCGGCAAATGAGCAATACATCATTGGGCTTTATAGAGATTACAGGTGTGGTTGCAGCCGTGGATGCACTGGACATTATGTGCAAGACCTCCGGCGTGGAGCTGGCCACCTGGGAGAGAAAGCTGGGCGGAAGGCTTGTCACCATCGTGGTAAAAGGCGATGTGGCATCGGTCACGGAAGCCATTGAGACAGCCGCAGCCAAGGCAATCAAAAAGCCTGTGGCAAAAGGCGTCATCGCAAACCCTCATGAAGAAATCATGAAACTTGTGAACCTGAGCGCAGGCCGCTTTATGAACAAAGAAACGAACCCCGGCAAACTTGACGCAAGAACCATCCAGGAAGTATAATCAGGGCACTGGAGTGCAGAGACGGAACTGAAATTAAAACAGCATCCGCCCGGACAGTACCTCAGAGGATTTACGGACGCATCTCTTGGCGGCCGGAAATTCTCTGCCCATGCCTGGGTACTGGGAGGGCGGATGCGGAACTCAAATCAAATTAAAACAGCATCCGCCCGGACAGTACCCCAGAGGATTTACGGACGCATCTCTTGGCGGCCGGAAATTCTCTGCTCATGCCTGGGTACTGGGAGGGCGGATGCGGAACTGGAATAAGAAACTAAAACAGTCTCGGAACGGAAGTGCCCGGAAGGAAATTACAGCTGCGCCCTATGCAGATGGAATTTTCTTCCCCTCAAGGGCACTGAAGTGCAGAGACGGAACTGGAATAGGAGGAAAAGAAATGGCACAGGAAGCATTAGGAATGGTAGAAACAAGAGGACTGGTAGCTGCGATTGAAGCTGCCGACGCTATGTGCAAGGCTGCAAATGTCAGCCTGGTAGGAACAGAGAAAATCGGTTCCGGACTGGTAACCGTAATGGTACGCGGCGATGTAGGCGCCGTGAAATCTTCCGTAGAGGCTGGCGCATCCAGCGCATCCAGGCTGGGCGAACTGGTAGCTAC
>CAJUJN010000073.1:0-12568 GCA_910586775.1 uncultured Acetatifactor sp.
CTGCGTTGGGTTCACCTGATTTTCCCTTCCGCCCCCGGCTGTGGGAAGGAAATAAATATCCTTTTGTAATCAAATTCTGCCATCAAAATCTTGCATAACAATATTTTACTACTTCTCCACGAAATATGCTACCATTTTCTCTTTCTATATTGCATGACGCTGAATACTGCCTAATGCAATCATGCGATTAATATTCTATCTCCAACGGAACCTGAACTGTAGACAAAAACAAAATACTGCCCGCCATCTCTTCTCCGAGCCACCTGTCTTTACCGGATATACCGCTCAACTCCGATTCAATCAGCGTCTTCAGAAGCTATGTGCCTATATTTATCCAGCAATTCCATCCACAGCAATCCAGCGAACCGGAACGGAACCTCTGGAAAAAGCATAGCATTCTGTTGCGTTTTTATCAACATCCTGCCTTGTTTTTGCAACCGAATCTCCATGATTGCAACAGGACATTTTATAGCCGGCATTTCTGCAACTGCGGAAGAATTTTTACAACAATTGTGCTTATCCCTGCGGAGAACCGCAACGGCCTTCGGGTTTACTGCAACAAAAAAGGATCCGCTGCAGCCGAACCGACTGCAGCAAATCCTCACCTGCTGCCAATGCCCTTCAATCCACATATATCTCCAAAAACCCATTCAGGTCAGCAATTATTTTCGGCCATGCGTATAAATTCAGGCGTTTTTGACCAATACTTGACACCCCAGTTTTCGAAATTCCATTCATCCATATAATCGTTACATTCGAAATCAATATAATAGACTTCTTCATTCTGCACGACAAAATTCGTCGGAAAGTAATCTATATTCATATGAGCCGCATACAGCAATTCGCACATATGATGTAACTGGTCCATGTAAACAGCTTTCATCCTGTCCTGCAAAACCAATTCGTAGATTATATCGCCGTCAATATATTCCTTCAGAATACGCTCTTTTTCCCTGTCCACATCAATCATGACAGGAATTTTGATTCCGATTGCCTTTAGCCGGTTATAATCGTTTACTTCCGCCTCAATCTTATTTCCAAACTGATAATAATCGCATGGTTCGTGATGTATTTGCTTCAAAACGTATTCTTTTCTGCCGTCGCGGGCCAGGTAGGAATATCCGCCTTTCCCCTTTCCCAACAGCTTAACGACTTCATATTCTCTTCCGTTTACAGTCATTTTTCTGTCCATAACCGCCACCCCTTCACTTCCGATTGTGATTTGCTTTATGCCACGGGTACCCTCCTGACATAAAACCTGATTTTGCTGCCTGAAATTTCGAGAGCCTGTCTCCCTAAGCCTCCCCCGGAAATCACTTCTTTCCGGCCACTGCCTTCCGATACTCCATGGGTGTCATCCCCATGATTTCCATAAATGCCCGGTTAAAGCTGCGCTGGCTGTTAAACCCTGCTTCCACACAGATATCAATCAGCGGGGTATCTTCCGCTTTCATCAGTTCCATGGCATATTCCAGCCGGATATGATTCAGGTACCTCCGGAAATGAATATGCAGCCTGTCGGAAAAAATATGGGAAATATAATATTTATTCACATGCAGCTCCCGTGCCAGTATCTCCAGGGTCAGAGGCTCCTGAAAATGCTCCATGACATATTGCACTACCTGACAGGTCAGTTCCATCCCCTCTGACTTGCTCCGTTTTTCGGGCGACAGCCGATGCCATATCAGCGCAAACAATACCTGTATCCATGCTACGCACAACTCTTCCACGCTCAGGGTCGGCACTTCCTGTGTCCCCGCCGTTTTTCCGGCGGATGAAACTGCCAGGACAGCGGCAGCCCCCGGAACAGCGGAATTGGTACCAATATTTTCATCAATGGCGGGGCTTTCGTCAACAGCAGAATTACCCGCGCCCGTGAAGCGCTCTGCCTGCCTCTCCCGTTTCGAACTGGAAAGGCCATACAATCTGTCCAGGGCCAGCACTCCGTCCTCCGGCAATTCCCCGGCGCTCAGAAAAGGCTGTGCCGGACTGTATTTCCGGACAGCATGCAGATATCTGCCCGTGAGGGCATCATCAAAAATAAACAGCCTGGCCCGGCTTTCCGAAGGCGTATGATAGCTGTGAATCTGCTGCGGAAAAATCACGGCGCAGTCTCCCGCCCCCAGTTCCCGGCTTTTATCCATAATCCGTACTACAATGCTGCCTTCCATGACAAGCAATATCTCCACATGATCATGCAGATGCTCCGGAAACCCCATGTGAACCGCTTCAAAGGACTGTACTGAATAGTCCTTGCTTTCATAAAACAGCTTCATACCTGAACCTCTCCTGAGAGCAATTTTTGGCGAATAGTTCCTTTGATTTGGCAATCATTATAATACCGCCAATGCTATAATGTAAATACCTGAAGCGAAATTTTATCCGGATACCGCAGCCATGTTTGTCCAACACTTTACGTGTTGACTGTACACAGTGTTCCCGGAGTCATACGGAACAAATACATTCCTGCTGCAAAAGACACGGAGACAGGCGAAAAGAGTGTTGACACGGCCCGGAAAACACCGTTTCCCGCC
Source organism: uncultured Acetatifactor sp. (assembly GCA_910586775.1). Lineage (GTDB taxonomy): Bacteria > Bacillota > Clostridia > Lachnospirales > Lachnospiraceae > Acetatifactor. Next base: position 2,535 of record CAJUJN010000073.1, read on the forward strand.
CCGCCGAAACACAGCCGCCTGCACAAGTTACGTACAAACACAGCGCGCCGGTTCACAGGCTGCAGAAATTCCGAAAAGAAAGAGAGGTATCGCAATGAACACCGAAAAGAAAGTACTGATTTTCCAGGGCGGCTGGGACGGCCATGAACCCGCGCTTGTAGCCGCCAGATTTGCGGAAATCATGAGAAAGCACGGGTACTCCTGTGAAGTCCACTCTGACCAGGAAATCCTGTTGGACGAAGCCCACCTGATGGAGATGGATCTGATCATTCCCTGTTGGACCATGGGCAGCATCGAGCCGAAAGCCAGAGAAAACATTTCAAAGGCAGTAGCCTCCGGCTGCGGGCTGGCAGGCTGTCACGGAGGCATGTGCGACTCATTCCGGGACGACACGGAATGGCAGTTTATGACCGGCGGCCAGTGGGTCAGCCACCCCGGCGGAGACGGCATCCGGTATCAGGTAAATATCCGCCGCGGTTCCAGCCCTATCGTTGAAGGCCTGGAAGATTTCGAGGTATGCAGCGAGCAGTACTATCTGCATGTGGACCCGGCGGTGGAAGTGCTGGCAACCACCCGTTTTCCTGTCTTTCCTTATTACCATATGTCCAACAAACCGGTGGATATGCCGGTGGCATGGACAAAATACTGGGGCAACGGCCGGGTATTCTACAATTCACTGGGGCATCACGATGATGTTTTTGAGAAATATCCCCAGGCGCAGGAATTAATGGAACGCGGAATGCTCTGGGCGGCTCAGGGAAAGCAGTATGCTCAGGAACACGGGCTTACCACCGGAAAATTTGAAAGCTGAACTTGGGATGTGTTCCAAACATGATGGCAATCCGAACGCAAAAGGGCACTGGTATGAAGACTGCGTTTTATTGTATTTCTCGGTTTTTGCCTGAATAAGTTGCAGCGGTTATTTTCCGACGAAAGAAACACCATGAAAACCTTTGAAACACATCAAATCTGAAGAAAGAAAACACAAAATTTACATGAAAGGAATACAGCTATGGAAAAAGTAAGAATCGGCATTCTGGGACTGGGTGCCATCAGCGGCATCTATCTCAAAAACCTGACCGAGCTGTTCCGGGATGTGGAGGTTGCCGGCGTTTACGACCTCATCCCTGAAAAAGTAGAAGCCGCCAGAACAGAATACAAAATCGCCAAAGGCTACTCCTCCATGGAAGAGATGCTGGCGGATTCCGAAATTGAAATCATTCTGAACCTCACCAGACCCTTTGAGCATTACGACACCACAAAAGCCGCTCTTCTGGCAGGCAAGCATGTCTACAGCGAAAAGCCCCTTGCCGCCACCTACGAAGAAGGACGGGAACTGGTAAAGCTGGCTCAGGAAAAGAATCTGATGCTGGGCGGCGCGCCGGATACCTTTCTGGGTGCCGGCATCCAGACCTGCCGCAAGCTTATCGACAGCGGCTTTATCGGGCGTCCCATCGGCGCTTCCGCCAGAATGATTTGCCACGGCCATGAAAGCTGGCATCCGGCTCCCGAATTTTATTATCAATACGGCGGCGGCCCCATGATGGATATGGGTCCCTATTATTTGACCGCTCTGGTCAGCCTTCTGGGACGGGCAGACAGCCTCACTGGCATTGTATCCAAAAGCTTTGACACGCGTACCATCACAAGCAGCCCTCACTACGGCCAGACTGTAAAGGTAGAGGTTCCCACCCATGTAAACGGCATTCTGCAGTTTGAAAACGGAGCGGTAGCCACCATCACCACCACCTTTGACGTGTATTATGACAACTCTGCCAGCCTGGAAATCTACGGCACAAAGGGCACGCTGCGTGTCCCCGACCCCAACGGCTTCGGAGGCCCTGTCATGCTCCTGCGCCCTGAGGACGGCATATTCCGTGAAATTCCCCTGACCTTCGATTACAGGGAAAACAGCCGCGGGCTTGGCCTGGCGGATATGGCAAAGGCTCTGCGGGAAGGCCGGGACATGCGCGCCGGAAGCCAGCAGACCCTCCATGTGCTGGAAATCATGACTGCCTTTGAGAAGAGCAGCCGGGACGGGAAAGTTATCAAACTGGAAAGTGCTTATGAACGGAAAAACGCAATGCCGGAGGACGGTGTTGCAGGAATTCTGTAAGCTGTAATTTTGTGCGGATTCATTTTTCCGATTTTCCAAAAGCATGTCTGGATTTACATTATAGAATCTGTCATTCCGGCGGGGAGGCATCTAACATTTCTTCCTGTGCTTCCCCGCACGAATGAAACTGCATTGATAACAGCCGCATCGCTTTATCCTGAACATGCAATCCATCTTTTACGTGTATTGGGCGGCTCTTCAATGATGTTTTCCTGCATATCGCACAGGCAAACACATTTTGTCTCAAACTGCTGACTCATTTCCGCTTCTACTACTGCCTTCTTAGCCTCGTTGCAGCCTTCAGCACTTCCTCCCGCAACCCGGGCAGCTTCAGATCCGGTTTATCCCCGCTTCCGTAAGTATTGTCCTGCTCCGTCTCCTCGCTCTCCAGACTGGTATCCATACCCAGACAGACTACAACCACATCACTGCAGACGCAGACACCTCTTACTTCCGAGAGCCGGTCGTTGCGCAGCCCCCGGTCTGACAGCCTCTCCTGCTACAGATGGCAGCCCTCCCCTGAATGACGGAAATTCAGCGTATTTTGGCATTTATGGTCAGTCCTTTGAAAAATTAAAATTTTGTAGCTGTTTTTTCAAAAACATTTCCGTTTGGTGTTAGTCAATAAATGTGTTGGTATTGCCTCACTGTACTACCAAGTTGTAGTTGCGGACATCGTACACACCATGCCAACAGCAGCTATTTCCAATGTTGCACAGTGAATGGAACAGCGATTCTGCCAGGCTGTCTGCACACCGGAACGCAATTGAAAATAATGCGTTGTAGCGGTTGATGTATTTTGTGGCTACCCCACGGTAATGACCGTACATCCCTTTTATATAAGAATGCAGGCCACGCTGAATGCCGGTGCAGATTGCAACATATTCACTTGAAATTCCGCGTTTTGCCGCTTTTGCCCCATGTCTGCGTGCATCGCGTCCGACTTCCCCGGGAAGCCGCTTTCCTTTATAGCAGTCAAGCACAAAGGTTTCATCAAGTTCTGCGACACCGGACAGGATAACCGGTTCCTTTTCCAGCATATTCTGGAAGGCCATGAGGACCTTGTGCCGCATATTGAATGCGGTCTGGTGTGAGAAGCCCAGTTCTTCTGCTGAGTCATCCAGGGTTTTGCCGTCCAGCGTGTCGCGGATAAAGTCAGCCCATATGGAACGGCTGAAATGGGAATGATATGCCAGGGTACCGGTGGAATACAGGAAAGTCTGCCTGCAGCCATGACAGAAGAAACGCTGTTTTTCTTTGGTATGGCCATATTTGATAACATGTGTGTGCCCGCAATGAGGGCATGCCGGCCTGTCCGGCAGCTGCTGGTTAGCAGAAACGATACCCAGCACAAAGTTGATGATCCTTTCGATGTCAGACTCACAAAGGGTTTTGATGCAGTCAAAAAGGGTTACAATTTTATCTTTCATATGATTATCGCCTCGCATTACATTGTATAATCATATACTACAACTTTTTGAGTCCCATAAAACGGACTCGAACCGAAACCAACACAGTTATTGATTTATTAGTTCTTATATTTGGGTATTCATTTTATAATAGAGACATCAAAATGAGAGGTAAACACAAATAGGGCCCCCGAAAAGGAAGTCAGGGAGAAGGGGTTTGACGGGAATCTGCTGGATGGTATTTCCTATGATAATTCACCATCGGTTGATGAAGATGGAGCTGAAATTGAATTCAAGAGCAAGAAGCGGAACCTCAACAGCAGGCAGTATAAGAAGAATGCCTGTAACAGGGAAAAAACAGCAATTGATACGTGACATCCAACTGTTTTGAGACGGCCTGCCAAAGAAGAAGATCACCCTGGTGTGCCGGGAGTATGGCATTGCAGGGCATACAGCGGAAAAATATGTTTCCATGACAGATGACGAGATCAACGGGATGGATGCACCCAGGGACTATAAAACCAGGGAACGTGCAACACCTGGGAGTATTCTTTTCCCCCAGATGTCTTATTCATGCTATTTCAACCATTTATCTACCTTGATCTTCTTGCGAACGCAGCATTTCAATCAATGCCTTCAGCCCCATCTCGCCCATATCCTGCTTCCCGGCTTCCGCATCCCTTCTTCTCACTGACACGGTATGCCCCGCCTGCTCTTTCTCCCCCAGGATAATCATATACGGCACCTTATCCATCTGCGCCTCCCGGATTTTATATCCCAGCTTTTCGTCGCTCTCATCCGCTTCCGCCCGTATGCCTGCTGCCCCCAGGGCTTCCAGAACCTCCCCGGCATAGGACAGGTATCTGGCTGAGACAGGCAGCACCTTCACCTGTACGGGAGACAGCCATAGGGGAAACTTCCCCGCGTAATGCTCAATCAGTATCCCGATAAAGCGCTCCAGAGAACCAAATATGGCGCGGTGTATCATAATCGGCCTGTGCTTCTCCCCGTCCGCTCCGATGTATTCCGCGCCAAACCGCCGCGGAAGCTGAAAGTCAAGCTGAATCGTCCCGCACTGCCAGGTACGGCCTATGGAATCTTTCAGATGAAAATCCAGCTTGGGCCCATAAAATGCCCCGTCTCCTTCATTTACGGAATAGGGCACCTCCAGCGTGTCCATGGCTTCGGCCAGCGCCTGCGTCGCAAGCTCCCACTCTTCGTCGGTGCCGATGCTTTCCTCCGGCCTGGTAGACAGTTCCACATGGTATTCAAACCCAAATTTCTGATACACGGTATCAATCAGCCTGGCCACATTCTGAATTTCGTTAATTATTTGTCCTTCCGTCATAAAAATATGAGCGTCATCCTGGGTGCACTCCCGTACCCGCATCAGCCCGTGGAGCGTGCCGGACTTTTCATGCCGGTGAATCAACCCCAGCTCTGCCAGCCGCAGGGGCAAATCCCGATAAGAATGGGGTTGGGACTGGTATACCAGCATGCCGCCGGGACAACTCATGGGTTTGACGGCATATTCTCTGTGATCCACCATGGTGGTATACATCTTATCCCTGTAATGTTCCCAATGGCCCGAATTTTCCCACAATCTCCTGTCCAGCATAATGGGCGTGGAAATCTCCTGATACCCCGCCTGTCTGTGCAGTCCCCGCCAGTAATCCAGCAGCAGATTTTTCAGCGCCATCCCCTTTGGCAGGAAAAAGGGCAGTCCTGTTCCCTCTTCCGCCAGGAGAAAAATGCCCAGTTCCTTTCCCAGCTTTCGGTGGTCTCTGGCCTTTGCCTCCTGAAGCATGTACAGATACTCCTCCATTTGGGCTTCCTTTGGGAAAGAGATGCCGTAAATCCGTGTCAGCATTTTTTCATGTTCGTCTCCTTTCCAGTACGCTCCGGCAACGGATAACAGCCGAACCGCTTTAATCCGGCTTGTGTTGGAGATATGAGGGCCTTCGCAGTATTCCGCGTATTCCCCCTGCCTGTAAAAGCTGACTGCTTTCTCCCCCGGCAAGTCCCGAAGCAATTCCAGCTGATAACACTCGCCATGTTCCTCCATATACGCTTTTGCTTCTTCCAGACTGAGCGCATACACCTGAAGCGAAAGTGATTTCCTGATAATCTGCCTCATCTCTTCTTCCAATTCCTGCAGATGCTCCTCCGCGAAGGGAAATCCGAAGTCAAAGTCGTAGTAAAAACCGTTTTCAATGGCCGAACCGCCGGCACGCTTTGCGTCCGGGTACAGGTGCTTCACCGCCTGTGCCAGCACATGGGCGCTGGTGTGCCAGAATGCCTTTCTCCCCTCCTGCTTCGGCTCCGCATCCGCGCCGAACACGCCGGGACGCTGCTCCTCGAATAGTGCCTCTCTGATTTCTCCGTTTTTCAGTAGAACCTTCATGATTGCTGCTCCTTTCTTTATCCCTGGGAACTGCCGGAAAATTGCTGCCGCAATTTTCTTTTGATTACAGGGTTCGCGAGATGCTTCCTGTAATTTCAGGCATTTCCTCATGCACCGCCTTCCTGCCCGCAACGGAAATCAACCTGCAGCGGCCTGTGCATACATCTGATTGATAGATGACCGCAGAACTGCCCTGATTCATAATTCCGCCGCCACACTGCAACAACATAAGAAAAGCACCCATAAGACCGCTGATAAACAGTCTTAAGGGTGCATTTTGCACGGTTCCACCTTAACTTTTCACTTCGGATTCCAACAAATCCTATCCTTTAACGCAGGCATACGGCAACGCTTACCGGCACAGCTCACAGTACTCTTCAGCATTGCGGCTCAGGAATGGTTTTCGTCTGCTTTCCTCATAAACGGCTTCCACCAAATGCCGTTCTCTCTGGATGATTCCGCACAAACTACTCTTTCCGTCATCGCTTTTCTTATATTGCTGAGTATACCTTATCAGATTCTTTCCTGATTGTCAATGGAAAAATTTTTTGTAATCCCTGAAAGTTTCTTCTGCCTTTTACGATTTTACAGGTATAATGGAAGACAGCCTGACACGATAACCCCTGTTACTCCCGGGTTCATTTCATCTGTTCACAGTAAACCCCCATGTAACGAGCTGTTCCACCTTGCACAAAAGCAGTGCCATAAAGTGAATTGCCTCACCATGCATAATTTAGTCATTTACCCACAAGAAAGGAGGACATTATGGAAGACTCCGAAATTATCTCCCTGCTTTGGGAGCGCAACGAATCAGCCCTTGATGAAATCATTTACCAGTATGGACGGATGCTGAAAAGCTTTGCCCGCCGCATTCTCCCCACATCTCAGGATGCCGAAGAATGCATAAACGACGCTCTGCTGGACATCTGGAACACCATTCCGCCAAAACTCCCGGAAACCATAGCCTCCTATGTTGCCATGCTTACCAGGCGCAGAGCAGTTGACAGACTGCGCCGCCTGACAGCAAAAAAGCGGGGCGGCGGTGTCTATCTGGTTGCACTGGATGAACTGGAAGACTGTATTCCCGGCGGCACTGAATTTGACGAGGATACGGAAACACTGAGAGAAGCGCTCAACAGTTTCCTCACCTCCCTGCCAGAAGAAGACAGAGCAATTTTCATTGGACGCTATTTTGCCCTGGAGTCCATTGAATCCCTGGCGAAAAGCAGCCATGTTACCAAAAATACCATTAATATCCGCCTCACCAGGATACGAAAGAAGCTGAGACTCTGGCTGGAAGAAAGGAGCATTTTCATATGAGTATACATAACAGGGAACAATTGATGACTGCCATTGGAGAAATTGACGAAAAATATATCAGTGAGTATCTCAATAAATGTGCTCATCCAACCCGCTCCCACCGTGCCGGGATACGGCATACTTTCATTCTGGCTGCTGCCATGGCTGCACTGTTGAGCACTGTCAGTATAGCCGCAGTTCCAATGATAGGGCACTTCCTCGCAAATTATGCCCACGAACAGGAGCGTATCCTGAAAAACTTTGACGAAATCGAAAGCGAATATGCCGTCTCCATAGGAGATACTCAGGATTGCAACGGTGTTATAGGAACTCTGAACAGTGCCATCCTGGAAGACCATTACCTGCTGCTGAGTTATACCTTCGACTGGAGCGGGCTGGAAGAAGCACAGGACGGTTCTTTCCACACCTGGTATCTGCCCTGGTTTTTCTATATTACGGAAGGGAACAATGTAATCTGCCATTCCGCATACACCAATGGACTGCATACCCAGATTTATCCGGAAAATGACAAAAATGATTTCACAGGCACTTACCTGTACTGCATTGACCTGGATAACATTCCGGGCGAAAGCCTGATCGGAAGGGAACTGACTGCGCAGCTTCTCTACTCCGGAAACGGAGACGGATTTATCAGCACCTTTACTCCCCAATCCTGTTTTACAGACCGGAACTGGAGCATCAATAAAGACTATCAGTTCGAATCGCATGAATTACGGCTGAAAGAAGTCCGGGAATCTGCCCTCTATGTGACACTTTTCCTTGACTGTGCCACCATCGGGCATGCAGGAGACGAATATCAGTTTGTCCTGTCGGATGAGCTGAATCATGACTATTCCGTCTATTCTTATGGGGATGACGACAGCTACTGGTTTATCAAACCGGAGAGCACAGGAGCACAGTTAACCCTGAAAATAGTCCGCAGCCATCTGCAAACCGATACCGTGGGGCAAATTATTGAAGACAGTTATGAAGTGCTTTATGAGATTCCAATTGAGCTGAACTGACGCCTCTGCTTTGACTTCAGACAGCCAACACCTGCCTTTTTCATTTCACTGCGAAAAGCCTGCTCCGATAAATTTGCTCTCTTCGCTGCCCTTCCGGCTTGAGCAGCCCATCGCTGACCAGAGAAAAAAGAGTCGTAAGGGTTCCTTTTCTTTCGCCTCTTTTTTCTCCCTCCATTCCCCCCTGCTTTATCCCCTTCCTGACCGCTGCCTCACAGTGGTTCTTTCCGCTTCTTTTTACCCCGGTATACAGCATCAGGTTCAATTATAATATTGCCATTCCAGACTTCTGTGTTCCTCGTATATTTATCTATCAAATTTACCGGGAACACGAAGCCGAATTGAGACTTTACCTTTTCCACTTATCCAGTTTAAATCCATTTTGTTCAAGCTTTCTGCGGAATGCTTCCCCAAAATCATCTGAACCTTTTTTATACTTGAAACATAATTGATGAACCTTTGGCTCATAAGATACATTACTGTTTTCCTCCTTGATCACCACTTAAAGTTTATTCATGTCATGTCTTGCTATATTTGGATTCTTTTAATCATATCGCAGGCCCCGTCCGGCAATCTACCTCTTCCAGCCTGACTACTTTCATATATGCGGTGCGCTCCTCCGCCGCCTCACAGGCGTTGTTATGTCACAAATGGCGGACAGTAATCCCCCTGTGGTCTTCTAAACAGGATTTCCGCATCACTCCGATGGCAAAAATCAATTGTTTCTCCCTTGAAAGAAAATCCAGATACTCAACCTGCCATTGTCATACTCAGCCGATATATTCCCGCCCATCTGCTCGGTCAAATATCTGGCTATCGTCAGTCCCACCCCCGTAGATTTCCTGGCAGATTCAACGGTAAAAAAGCGGTCAAACAGCTTGCCCACCTCTACTTCATTCAACCCGTGCGCCGTGTTGGTAAAGATAATCTCCCCCGTTTCCCGCAGCGTAATCTCCAGATCACCCTCACTGTACTTTATAGCATTATTCAGCAGATTGGAAAATACCCGGGATAAGGCAGCTCTATCCAACATCCTGACCACCTTCTCTTCCGGCATCTGTATCCCGGGAACGATATTCCGCTCATTCAGAGCTGCATAAGCGGCTGCTATGCTCTCTTCCAGCACCTTGTTAAGAACAACGGGTTCCCGGGCTATATCGCTATCTTTTGAGAGAATAACAGAATACCGGAAAAGTTCTTCTGTCAGCAGAGTCAGCATTTCGGAGCGGTTCCTGATAATATCGATGTACCGTTTCACTGTTTCCGTTTTTTCCTCTTTCTCCAGCAAAGCCAGATATCCGCAGATTGCTGTCAGCGGCGTCCTGAGATCATGGGAAATATTTGTAACCGCATTTTTCAGCTCCGTATCTCCCTGTCGGAATCTATGATGCTCTGTGCGAAGTTTTTGGAGCTGTATATTGACGGTGTCAGCCAAATGGCACATATGCTTATCCCTGCTTGAAATGTCGATCAGCGTGTTCGTATCGGTTTGCAATCTGTCGGCAAAGGCGTCTGCAATTTCCTCTGCAGCCTTTTGCAAAATAAGTATTTTTACAAACAGGCCAATCACCGCCAACGCCAGAATGGCGATCAGTCCCCATAACCATACTGTCATATCAAACTCCTTATTTCAGATCTTTTTACGGAACAAAATCCCGCTGTCCATAATCTCATTTCAAACCTTTTTCCGAACAATGTCTCCTAATGCACATAATCTCATTTCAAATCTTTTTCCGGAACAATGCCCCCTAATGCACATAACCTTATTTCAAATCCCTTTTCCG
>CAJUJN010000073.1:12668-21365 GCA_910586775.1 uncultured Acetatifactor sp.
TTTTCCGGAACAATGCCCCCTAATGCACATAACCTTATTTCAAATCCCTTTTCCGAAACATAGACACTCCAATGCCCGTAGTCAGCAGAATAATACCAGCGGAATAGAACGGAAGCCTTGGCAGGTTTACAGCTACCAATGTCGTGCATTGAACCGCCTGCCCTCCGGGAAGAATGTCATAGATCGTCTGGACAATTTCTCTCTTCATTCCCTCCAGATATTTCGGATTCGGTTCTTCCTTATTTATGAAAGAGCCGTCTATACTCATCGTATACCCGGAAGTCATTTTCGGTGCATTCAGCATTTCATTCAATACCGCCCCTGTTATGATAAAGCCAAAGGCAAGCAGGAGACAGGCCACAGCCGTAGTTGCCTTACTCTGGCAGAGCATTGCGATCAGGGTAAAGACGGATGAAAATGCAACCGCAAGGAACAACACCGCTACTCCTATAAGCAAAATCATCTTAATATCAGCCGTAAAAAATCCCAGCAGCGGTATCCCCAGGCAGAGATACGGCACAACAGCCACGATACACATGATAATGCTGACCAGCGAGGAAGTGACGGCATTTGCCAGATAAACAGCTGACCGCTTCTGCCCCACAATAATCTTATTTCTGATTGTCCCGTCACTGTATTCCGTACCGATAAACATACTGCAGAATACCGCCATTACAATGGCAATCAGCACAGCGCAAAAATAAAATCCGTCGTCCAGGTTATTCACCCACCCCGTCTGTACCATATCCACATAACGTCTTACAGGGAAAAATATCCCTAAGCCAAACATAAAAATGACTCCGCTCCAGAAGGTTTTATTCTTTTTTATACGCATAAAATTTGCAGACAATAATTTATTCATTTTTGTTTCCTTTCTTATTAATAATTCCGCATTCGCCCCTCCAGATACCAAGCATGGCAGAACAATTCCTGCCCAAGGGCATGGTCAGTAATTGCTCCAGGACACCTTGCGGGACTCATGCTGTTTTATAGTTCCGTTAGTGCCCCATCTTAATTACGCATCTGAGGTTCGCCGGGGGAGGATACCAGAAGGCTGACATAGTAACTCTCCAGACTTTCATCCCGCTCCTGCATGGAAATCACTTCACAATTTTCCTTTGCCAACATAAGCGCCAGTTTGGAAACATTGACTTTCGCATATACGTCGGCCGCTTTGTCGGAAATAATACTGTACTCCACATTCATTCCGTCCAACGCACAGGACAGCGCCCGCACATTGGTAACTTCCAACCGAATGCATTTCCGGCAGGCATTCTCCAGGTCTTCCGCGCTGATTTCCTTGATTATCTGCCCTCCGTCTATAAAACCGTAGAAGGTAGCAAATTTTGCTAATTCGTCAAGTATATGGCTTGAAATCAAAAACGTAATCTGCTGTTCCCTGTTCAGCTTTAAGATCAATTCGCGTATTTCAATAATTCCCTGGGGATCAAGCCCGTTTACAGGCTCATCCAGAACCAGAAAATCAGGTGAACCCACAAGCGCTACCGCGATTCCAAGCCGCTGGCGCATACCAAGGGAAAAGTTCTTCGCCAGCTTTTTCCCGGTGTTTTCAAGTCCTGCCAGCTTCAGAATGTCCTTTAAACCATCATAGGACGGAAGCCCCAGAATGCAGTATTGCTGTTTCAGATTTTCCTCTGCCGTCATGTCAAGGTAAATGGAAGGAGTTTCCACTACGGCCCCCATTCTTCTGCGGGATTTGGAAATATCCTTGTCCGCATTCTTCCTGCCGTAAAGCGTGTACTCGCCGGACGTAGGAGTCTGCAGCCCGCATATCAGCCGGATCAGCGTTGTCTTGCCGGCACCGTTCTTTCCTACAAAACCATAGATTGCGCCTTTGGGGACATTCATGGACAGCCCGTTCAGCGCTTTAAATTCCTTGTACTTTTTTGTCAGAGAGTTCGTTTGCAGAACATATTCCATCAATATAACCTCCTGTTTCAGTCCCGCCTCTGCGCTTCAGCCCCCTGTACAGGGAAGAAAACTCCGGCTGCTCAGTCCACAGCCTGAACTTTCTTCCGGGAGCTTCCGCTTTGAGACTGTTTTAAGTAATGCTGACATTCTATCTGCAAACAGTAAAGAAAGCGGTAAAGAAAAGAGTAAAGATACCGTAAAGATTTAACCTTTGCGCATTTTGAATCCAATCCCCCAGACTGCTTCGATGTAGTCCTTATCATTTACCTCCCGCAGCTTCTTCCGCAGATTGCTGATATGCATTTTCAGTGAACTATCCGTGCAATCCGGTGTATCTTCGCTGATGCGCTCCAAAAGCAGAGATTTTGTAATTACCTGTGAGGGGTTCTGCATGAGCAGTTTCAAAATGGCAAATTCGGTTCTTGTCAGTCTTATATCTACTCTGTCAATTTTAACGATATGAGAATCAGTATCAAGTGTAATATCATCAAATGTAAGTACGGAACCGGCGGAAGCACAGGAAGAATTCCGAAGATGTACGGATATTCTGGCTAAAAGTTCCTTCATGTGGAACGGTTTTGTCACATAATCCACCGCGCCGCCCAGCAGCAAATCCACTTTATTATCAATATCAACCCTGGCGCTTACCACGATAACGGGAATCTCCTTTATCTGCGGCAGAACTTCCTCGCCGTTTAATCCCGGAAGCATCAGATCGAGCAGGATAAGGTCCGGCTTCACGCAGGACAGCACAAACAGTGCTTCCGTCCCGGAATAGGCACGGGAAACACCATATCCCTCTTTTTCCAACGCTTCCGCAAGCATATTTCCAATGTGTATATCGTCATCGATAATCAAAATGTTCTTCATTACACTTCAGCCTCGTTCCGTTTTTATGGTTGCTTCCCATAGTTGAATGCGGCGCAAAGAGATGCGCCTTTTATCGGAAGCAGAAGAGGTTGCTTCCGATAAGACATATTATAAGCAGTGAGCTAAATAATATCAAGCGCATAAGTATACGGCTGCTTTACCATCCATATCTCCTTGATCAATATATTTTTACGCACTCTTCCAATCCTGGTACAATTGCGCTATCACCTGTTCAATAGGCGCTTTCCTGATCTCCACATCCATGACTCCGTCTGCCTGCGACAGCCTTTCCAATAATCCTTTCATCGGGCGGCATGATAAATCCACCTCAAACTCGAACACGCCGCTCTTCCCGCCAAGAAGTTTGCAGCCCTCAAGCTCAGGTTTCCTGCCGTCCGTTGTGACGGTAAAATGTGTTAAATTTCCCGTAATTTCACGCATCCCGTCGAAACTGCCGTCATACACAAGCTTTCCTCCTGAAATCATCAGAATCCTCTGCGCCATCTCCTCCAGGTCATCCATATCATGGCTGGTCACCAGAATGGTCACGCCCTCCTCCCGGTTGATTCTTTTCAGAAACTCTATCATCTGGCGTTTTGCCACCACATCCAGCCCCAGGGTGGGCTCGTCCAGCAGGATTAACTCCGGCGAATGCAGAAGCATCATAGCCAAATCCGCCCGCATCCGCTGTCCAAGCGACAATTCTCTGGCAAAAGTATTCCGTATCCCGCCGATATCCAGCAATTCCGTCACCATGTCCAGATTCCTCCTGTATACTGCATCCGGAATATCCCACACCACCTTTTTCCACTCGAAGCTCTGTATTACGGGATGGTCCCACCAAAGCTCTGTCCGGTTTCCGAACAGCACGCCGAGTTTTTTCATAAGCGCTATCCTGTCCTTCTCCGGCGACATGCCAAGCACGGATACGCTGCCTGCAGTAGGCTTTAATATGCCTGAGAGCAGCTTCATAGTGGTGCTCTTACCGGCTCCGTTGGGCCCTGCGTATGCCACAAATTCGCCTCGCCTGACCCGGAACGAAACATTATCCAGGGCGGTTACCGTTTTCTTTTCCTGCCTGAAAATATTCTTGATTTTTTCCTTTCCGAAAATCCGTTTCCTCTGTGAATTATTTTCTTTTGCAGAATTATTTCCTTCCTGTAAAATATTTTCCTTTCTCTGCCATCGTGTAAACGATTTATTTAAAGAGTCTACCTTTACCGCAAATTGTACTTCTCCCTGAAAAATTTTCCCTTCCCCTGACATCTTTCTTTCCATAGAATTTCCCTCCATAATATTCTCACGAGCGATGTCCGCCTGAAACATATCTGTTGATTCCTTTTTTAACATAATATCCAAATCCTTTCCTGAAAAAATAAGCTGAAGCAAACGATATCAGCAGCGCAAATATGGCCGGATAAAAATTTTCCGGTGTAGTCGTTTTCCCCAATAAAATCATAGTCGGGAACCATGCCATAAGTCCTGCCGGGAAGATAGTCAGCAGCGGATACCGAATGTACAGCGGCATACCTGACAAGGGAAAATTTCTGGTATGGTCCATGCTGTAGATTACCGTACTGGATATCTCCTCGCACTGCACCGGCGCATAAAAAGCAAGGCTGGAAAACAGATACGAAGCTGCCACCACAATCACCATACTGATGAACAGCTGAAAGAGCAGCATCCCCAACCACCACCATGGCAGAACCGTTTCCATATGATACACCGCTGCCCACAGCATTGCGATTCCGGACAACAGGCTGCTGGAACCGGTAAAGGGAAAGATTCCCACCGTCAGCTGCACCGCATAAGGAAGCGGCATGATAAACATGTGCTCCCACTGTCCCCTTCCGATAATCCTGCTCGGAAACAACGCATTACAGCCGCCCATCATATTGAGGAATCCCATCACAATGTTGCCATACGCAAGCATGAACAGCACCTCAAACCGGTCCATGCCGCCGATTCCCCCGAATTTCCATGCCAACAGGAAGATACCTGAAATCGACGATATGTTAGAGATAATGTCCGCCGTGATAACGATTGCCATAAACGCTCTGTCACGCATCAGGGACGCCAGGTCCATTTTGGCATATATTCGGAGTAACTCAATATACCTCTTCGCCCCATTGAATACCTTTTTTCCACGAGTTTCCTTTCTTTCACGAAACTCCTGACTTTTGTGAGATTTCTTTCTCCCACAAAATGCCCTTTCTTCATTATTATCCACCAAAACTCACCATCCTCTCTCTGGATTTCCGGAACCACACAACCGCAGCAATCCATATCATAACATTCCAGAACAACTGTGCCGGAATCACTTCCAAAGCATCTGCACTCCCCACATACAATGACAAAAACGCCCCGCCCATGCTGCCGAATGGCTGATAATTCATCCACCTGTCCATACCAAAAGGCAGTATTTTGAAAGGTATTACGGTACCCGAAAAAAAGGATACCACAGCGCTTCTGATCACATAGGTAAGCCAGGAAATATTGCGCAGCCTGACGGTGACGCAGTAAAATAAAAACTCAAAGGCAAACCCAAGGGACACGCTTAACACCAGTGACGGAATCACCCATAACGTCTTCGGCAGAATCCGAATTCCCAGAAACGGCGCCGCCAGAAACATGGGCAGCGAAAACAGGCATAACATCGGCACCCATTCTCCCATAGTCCTGGAAATCACCTGTCCGAACACCGACATGGGACGGGTAAACATCTCCATACTCTTTGTATCGTAATCCCATGCAGACAAATATGTATTTACAATCATCATGTCCGTCAGCAGCGCATTGACATACGTGTAACTCAAAAGCTGCACAGCCGACATCTCCACCTCATACCCGCTTTCCGCAAGAATCCTCCAGATATACATCACCGGCACCAGATAGACCACCTTCATCACGATATCCGGCAACATATAAAGAATACCGCCGCCCGTTTTACCCTGTACAGCCATCCGGGCGGTTATCATATATTTATGAACCATTTTTCCTCTCTTTCTGCCGCAAATGCGGCTTTTTGCTTCTGTCACCATGACACTTACTCCGTCAAACGTATTTCCGGCATTTGTAGATATTTCCATACTCATGGCCGAAACCATTTTCCAGACCCCACATCTCCATTTTTGCGCAAAAAAATACCCTGCACAGACTGTTTTCGTCCGCACAGGGCACCGCTTTCAACTATAAATCTGCCGCACGGCAGAATGGCGATATGTCTTCCTGACCTATCACAAAACTGTCGTCCTCCCGATTATCCCGTCAAATGGTGAGCAGCGTACAAAACAATCCGTTTCCCAAAAAAGGGCATAGTCGTCCCCTGAGGCTGCTTTTTTGTATGTGAAGCCACGCACAACATCACTGCCGGGAAATAATTCCTGGTCTATCAGGACTTCGTATTGTTTCATGCTTCTCACCACCTTTCTGCCGTATTTGAAATATATTATACGCTTCTTTTGCGGCATTTGCAACAATTATCTGGTACAAGTACAAATCTTTTTCGAAGCTTTTTCGAAAATCACTTGACATGGAGTTCACTCCAGCCTGTATAATAAATCTGTTTTCATTCAGAGGTGTAAAATATGACGATAAAGCAAGTATGCGAAAAATACCACATTTCCCAGGATACATTAAGATACTATGAGCGGATAGGAGCCATACCGCCGGTAAACCGAACCAAAAGCGGCATTCGGGATTACACCGGGCAGGACATCGGCTGGGTTGAAAATGTCCTGTGTATGCGCAATGCCGGCGTCCCTGTGGAGATGATTGCGGAATATGTAAAACTATGCCAGCAGGGCGACGAAACCTTTTCCGCCAGACGTGATCTGCTGAAAAGCGCACGGAGCCAGATTCTGAAGCAGATTGAAAAATACCAGACAGAGCTGCAGCGTCTCGAGTATAAAATTTCCCGCTACGAAGCCGCCGTAGAAACCGGAAATCTTGTCTGGGACGAACCGGACGACCAAAATACCTGTGAGGCTCATGGATAGCATGTATCTGAATACTGCTGAAATGTACGAAAAACATGCATACAGCATATGTTTTAGCTGGTAAAATACCACCGGGACATATGTAAAACTTATAACAAGGAGGATTTCATTTATGATTTACAGAAAATTTCAGGATCTACAGCTTTCCGGCTTAGGGCTCGGCATGATGCGCCTGCCTGTGCTGGACGGTGACGACAGCGCAGTGGACGAGGCTGCCGCTGCGGAAATGATCGACTATGCCTATCGGAATGGAATCAATTATTTCGATACGGCATGGGGCTATCATAATGGCAATTCGGAACTTGTTGCCGGAAAATATCTTTCCGGATATCCCCGGGAAAGCTATTATCTCGCCAGCAAATTTCCGGGCTATGACCTTTCCAACATGGACAAGGTGGAGAAAATCTTTGAAAAACAGCTTGAGAAATGTCAGACCCCCTATTTTGACTTCTACCTGTTTCACAATGTCTATGAGGGAAATATAGATGCCTACTTAAGTCCCGAGTACGGTATCTTCGACTACCTGTTAAAGCAGAAGAAAAACGGACGCATCCGCCATCTGGGTTTCTCGGCACATGGCAGTGTGGATGTAATCAAACGATTTCTGGCTGCCTACGGAGAGTACATGGAATTCGGACAGCTTCAGCTGAATTACATGGACTGGCATTTCCAGAATGCACAGGAAAAAGCCGAGCTGCTCACCAGGTCCGGCATCCCAGTATGGGTTATGGAACCGCTTCGCGGCGGCAAACTGGCAAAAGCCTCCGAAGAACTGAGCAAAGCAATGCATTCCATGCGCCCGGAGGAAACCGTTCCCGGTTGGGCCTTCCGCTTTTTACAGAGTGTTCCCGGCGTAACGATGGTGCTGTCTGGCATGTCCAATATGGAGCAGCTGAAAGCCAATATTGCTACATACGAGACGGATGCGCCTCTCAGCAGGGAAGAATTTGATGCCTTGGTAACATGTATCGACACGGAAGTCAAAAATGCCGGACTGCCCTGTACAGCCTGCCATTACTGTACCAGCCACTGCCCCAAGGGACTGCCCATTCCGGAGCTGATTGCCCTGTACAATGAGCACAAAGCTTCCGGCGGCGGATTCATCGCTCCCATGGCAGTAGGCAGTATGCCCCAGGAGAAACGCCCTGCAAGCTGTGTGGGATGCAGAAGCTGTGAACAGGTCTGCCCTCAGCAGATTAAGATTTCAGAAATGATGTCTGACTTCACTTCCATGATCGGGATGTAACGAAATGGCATAAAAAGGGGCTGTCGGAAAATAACTGCTTTTATTTTTCACTGCACTGTGGGCGCAGACCACCAGGGTGTCGCGCAGGAGGGCATTCCCCTTCCTGGTCTTTCCAGACCTGCGTTTGTTCGCACTTTCGTTATTGCCTGGACACAGCCCCGCCCATGAGGCTATATGCCCGGCTGTTGGAAAGCGGTCCATATTTTGTGCCTGTGACAGAGAAAGTTCGATCTCTTTGGCCGCTTTCCGGACGGCAGACGCCGCCATACCCTTTTTGAAAGGGGTTTACAAAATGGAACGAATTCAAGGCTGTGCCGGATTCGTTTGAGGTCACTTAAAGTGATGCGATATACTTCGGAGATGATAATGATATTTCCCTGTCTATATCATTGGAGGAGACCGAGCGGCGCTGCTCTAAAGGAGCAATTTTACCGTCTGCTCCCGGGATACAGATTTGAATTTGTGCTGGCATCAAGTGATTACATATTCAGAAAGCCACACAGCATCGGCAAGTCTTTGACAATGGCTTTCTGCTATACACTGATACATCACCATAAAGTGACCTAAAGGGAGTTGGCTGAGCATTGTATATAATCATTTTACACAATTAATAAATACTCTTTTTGTTTTTACGGCTTAATCCGTTCAAAA
>CAJUJN010000074.1 GCA_910586775.1 uncultured Acetatifactor sp.
AGCAATTGATTTTTATAATTCTTTAGCATATATCAGTATGCGAAGTATGAGTAAATGATTATTCAGGTCATGGTACAGCCTTGCGTTGCTCTCATATAAATGACTTACAGCCTGATAGTTTTCCTGCAATAATTCGTTCTGTATCTTCGCTATCCTGCTCTGCATTTTCTCGTTCTGGCTTTCCAGATATTTGTAACCCACATATATTCCCAGACTGCAGAGGAGCACCAACAGCCCGAATATAATGGATATCTCCACAGAAAAACTGCTCTGCGCCGGTTTCCTGTAATATAAAAAGAGCAGAAACGCAATCAGGGATATCAGCAATACCCTCTTTTCATGCTCACTCCGGATAAGCGGGATAATCAGTTTTCTCAAAGAGACCACAAAAACAATCATTACGGACTTTGCCCAAACCACCAGTCCTATTCTCTGTAAGGAGAATGTCATGATCGTATCGCCGTTTATATTGAAGTGGTTTTCGATAGACAAATACAGATTCGATGCCAGCATATCTGTGGAGCAGAAACACAATGTATAAAGCACTGTAAGTGACAAAAGCTTTATGTAGCTGACGCGATAAAGCGCCATTGCTGACACACTGCCAAAAAGCATCCAGAAAAAGAGCGTGAATGAGGAATAAAGGACGATATTGTTTAGTCCCAATATCACAACAGCCAGGATGACGGTTAAGATGTAGTCCCAGTATATCCTTACGTTTTTCCGCTCCTTCCTGAAAGTATTGCCTGCCAGCCAGTAAAAAAGCCCGACTTCTGTCAGACAGGCAATCCATTCAATGAACTCAGATAAGAATATCATATGTGCTCGCTCCAATATATTGCCATCCGTTCTTTTATTTCTTCCAGCCTGGGGCGGCTGGCATGAATGCGCACCCCATTGCTCAGCAAAACCTCTTCTTTCTGAATGCTTTTAATCTGAGCGATATTCACGATGCTGCCCCGTTCCACGAAAACGAAATCCTTTGAATTAAGTTCTTTATGTACATCAGAAAGGCTCTTTCTCACGCTTTTCACACTGCTGTCCGTACAGATGATCATGGCGTTTTTGCCGTCTTTCTGGATATACACAATCTGCTTCAGCAGAATCTTCTCGATCCTTGCCGCAGTCTGTATCAGATAACTCTTATCCGACTGGGACTGTACCCTTTTTATAGCGATCTCCAAAGCGCCCGGCAGCTTTTCGTCCAGACAGCTTTTGGGAATGTACCTGAACACTTCCAGTTCATATGCATCGATTGCATATTTTAAGTAGGCGGTCACAAAAATCAGAATGGCATCCGGCAGACAGCCCCTTATTTCTTTCGCAAGTTTCATTCCGTCTGTATCGGGCATCTCAATATCGCTCAATATGATGTCAAAATACTTTCCCTCCTGAAGATCGTATTTTAACAAGTCGCTACGGCCATATGCTTCCAGCTCCGCTAAAATATTATTTTCTTTTAAGTATATCTGCACCTTATCCCTTATGACTGCAAGCTGAGAAGCTTCATCTTCGCATATCGCTATATAGAGCATTTTTATCCACCTCTACCCAATTTCTTATCTATAATACACCATTCTGCAACTTTTATCTATAGGAAACGTCGGGTTACTTGGAAATTTTAACTGTTAAGCAGTATACATCAAGAGGCATTAAGGCAGATACAATAAGCGGCGAGCGGAACATTTCCTCCTCAATTAACCAAAGAAAATGAATCAACTCCCCATTTTAACTTGCAATTCCCCCTGCACCATGCTAATCTAAATGCGGCGGAAATATACCGGAAAGGATATCGGCAGATTACAGGGGGCGGGTATTTCGGCTCTTCACCGGGGCGCCGAACACACATGATGGCAAAGAGATGAAAATAGAAGCAAGGAGGAAGCAGGAATGGCGTTATTGCATGTAGACTTTTTTTCAACCGTATTGGGGATGAGCATGAACATGGATGTGATACTGCCCCAGCAGACCTGGGGGCAAATCGGTATGGAGGGGAAAGGCGCGGAGGGAAAGGTGAAGACCATGTACCTGCTCCACGGCATGAGCGACGACCATACAATCTGGCAGAGAAGGACGTCCATCGAGCGCTATGCCAGCAAGCTGGGAATCGCCGTGGTGATGCCGACTACACATCTGGCATTTTACACAGACACCTCTTACGGGATGAAATACTGGACTTTCATTTCCCGGGAACTGCCCGAAATCTGCCGGGAATTCTTTCCGCAGATGTCGGCAGAGCGGGAGGATACTCTGGCTGCGGGATTGTCCATGGGCGGTTACGGGGCGTGGAAGCTGGGGCTGGGCGCCGGCGGCACTTTCGGCGCGGCTGCTTCTCTGTCCGGCGCGCTGGACATTCTGGAGGATTATTGCAGAAATAAAATGCAGAATTCCGAGCGCCTCGCGCTTTTCAACGGTATTTTTACTTCCGAGGAAGCGCTTGCAGGTTCGGATAATGATCTGATGGCCCTGGCGGAGAGGCTTGCGGCGAGAGATAAAGATTTGCCCAGGCTGTATGCGTGGTGCGGCACGGAAGATTTCCTGTATCAGGGGAACCTGAAGGCATGGGAGCATGTGAAGAAGCTGGGATATGACCTGACCTGCGAGGCGTCTGCAGGGGACCATCAGTGGAAGTACTGGGATGCGAAAATCCAGGATGTGCTCCGCTGGTGGCTGAGGACGGATATGGATCTGCAGTAGGAGGTGATATGGGCGGCTGCGGCGGTATCCGCCAGACTGCCTTCTTTTATGCAGGAGAAGGTAAAGCAAAATTCCCGCGCCCCTTTTATTGAAAATACAGGAAGTGTATGCTAGAATGAGTAAGACGAAAAAAATGAACAAAGAGGGAAGTATATAGATAATGAAAAAAAGAAAAAAGGGAATGAAACTTTTATGTCTGGCATCAGCCATGGCTTTTGGCCTGACCGGCTGCGGAGACAAAAGCCCGTTGGACCCCGGAAACCCAGTGTCTCTGACCATATGGCATTATTATAACGGATCCCAGCAGGCGGCGTTTGACAGTCTGGTGGAGGAATTTAACGATACCGTGGGACGGGAAAAGGGAATCTATATCCAGAGTTACAGCCAGGGCTCGGTTTCCGACCTGGAGGCGGCAGTCAGGGATTCCGTTGCCGGAAAGGTGGGAGCGGAGAAAATGCCGGATATCTTTTCTTCTTATGCGGATACCGCTTATGAGGTGGAGCAGGCCGGAGCCCTTGCCGACTTGTCGGATTATCTGGAACAGGAAGATCTGGAAAAATATGTGGATTCCTACATAGAAGAAGGGCGTATTGCTGCGGACGGTACGCTGCGTATCTTTCCCACGGCAAAGTCCACGGAAATCATGATGATAAACAAGACTGACTGGGAACCCTTTGCGGAAGCAACCGGCGTCTCTCTGGAGGATTTGGAGACCATAGAAGGAGTTGCGGCGACGGCGCAGATATACTACGAATGGACGGACGGCATGACACCTGACGTACCGGGGGACGGCAGGGCATTTTACGGCAGGGATGCGGTGGCAAATTATTTTATCATCGGACTGCAGCAGCTGGGAGTGGAGATTTTTCATGTGGAGAACGGAGAGGCAGAGCTGAACATGCCCAAAGAAGAACTTCACCGGCTCTGGGAGAATTACTACATTCCGATGGTAAAGGGATATTTTGCGGCATATGGCTCCTTCCGTTCCGACGATGTGAAGACGGGAGATCTGCTGGCTTATACAGGCTCCACGGCTTCTGCCATGTATTTTCCGAATCAGGTGGAACAGGAGGATTCCAGCTATGCCATTGACTATATCGTGATGCCTGCTCCGGTGCTCCGGGGCGGGGAAAATTATGCGGTACAGCAGGGAGCCGGCATGGTGGTGAGCAGGTCGGATGAAAAACATGAGTATGCTTCGGTGGAATTTCTCAAATGGTTCACGGAAGCGGAAAACAATCTGCAGTTTGGCTGCGTGGCGGGATATCTGCCGGTGCAGAAGGATGCAAACAGTGTGGAAAAACTGGATCAGATTATTGCGGAGCAGCAGCTGGAGGTGGCACCGAAGACTTACGACTGTCTGACTACTATTTTCCGGGAAATGGATAACACAACGCTTTATACCAACAAAAGTTTTAAAAACGGTTCCGCGGCGAGAAAAGTGTTGGAATACAATCTGGCAGACAGGGCGGCAGAAGACCGGGCAAGCGTGGCGGCTGCGCTGAAAGAGGGTAAAAGCCTGGAAGAAGCATCGGCGCCCTATGTGACAGAGGAAGCTTTTGAGGAATGGTACAATTCTTTTTGTGACGCGCTGAAATCTGCGGTAAGCGAGTAGGGAAGTGTATGGATGAGATGGAAGAAGAGGCCGAATAAGAAAAAATCAACCATATTTAAGATATTTCTGATCCCGCTGCTCGTGATCATGCTGATCCAGAGTGTCATCACTATCGGTACACTGGTGGTAAGGCGGACAGCCGGGATGCTGGAGGCATATTCCAGCGGGATGATGAGCCGGCTGGTGGAAAACCGGGCGGTAATCCTGCAGAATGAAATGAATCAGCGGTGGGTATCCGTTCGGGAAGATGAGGAAATCCTGGGCGGGATTCTGGCGGAAATCCTGGAAGAGGAAGAGATACCCCTGAGAACCTTCATGGAGTCGGATGAAATGAGCGGAAGGTTTCTGGAGGCGGCTTTTCCGGAATGTCTCAGCCGGCTGCAGAATAATTCCACCACGGGTATATTTCTGATCCTGACAGGGACGGATATGCAGAATGAAGCGGATTTCAACGGATTTTTCATCAGGGATTCCGACCCTTACACCAACCCTGTGAATTACAGGGATTTATTGCTGGAACGGGGGAGCAAGGACCTGTCCAGAGAATGGAATATTCCGCTGGACACCGCATGGACTACCCGATTCCACATGGAGGGGCAGGGGCGGAATCCCGCGGAGCATTATTTTTATGAGCCATGGAGAGCCGGGGTGCAGTGCGGGGATGCGGATACGGTTGACCTGGGCTACTGGTCTTTGCCTTTTTTTCTGGAGACGGAAGGTGCCGATTCCTATGAGATGATTACTTACTCCATTCCGCTCCGGTATGAAGGAGAGGTGTACGGTGTGCTGGGAGCGGAGGTTTCCAGCCGGCAACTGTACGATTATTTTCCGGTGGAGGAACTGAACAATTCCAAGCAGTCAGGGTATATGCTGGCAGTCAGACAGGAGGACGGCAGTTATGTATCTCTGACAGGCAAGGGGCTTCTGTACAGTCTGGTGAGTTCCGTAAAGAAGCCGATTTTCCTGAAAAGTACGGCGTATGAAGAGCTTCTGCGGGTGCAGGATATCCGGTTGGAGTATCAGGATATCTACGCTGTGGTCTGTCCGCTGAAGCTGTACAGCAATAATGTGCCCTATAAAAATACGGAATGGGTGCTTCTGGGACTGGATACGGAGGAGGATTTGTTCGGGATCAGCCGCCGGCTTTATATCTGGATGGTGGCTGCTGTCCTGGCGGGGCTGATTTTCGGGGTATTCGGCATTTCGCTCATGGTGAAGCACCTTACCAGGCCGGTGAAGCGCCTGATGCAGTGTATCAGCGGCGGCAGGACGGGGCTTGCGGAATTTAAGCCCTCCAATATTCTGGAGGTGGATGCCCTGTATGAGGTGGTGAAGGCTCTGACAGACAGCCAGATGGAAGCGGAAAATATTCTGCTGGAGGAGAAGGAGCGGTACAGGGTTGCCCTGGAGTCATCCAAAGATGTATTCTTTTCCTATGACCTGGAAACGCATGTTCTGGATATCGTAAATAATAAGTCGGAAAACGGGAAGTGGGAATGCCGTAATTTCGAGAGTGGCTTTATTGATCCCAGGTATATCTATGAGCCGGACAGGGATAAGGTCGTGGAGGCGCTGAGCAGCAGGGCGGATAAGCTGTCGGTGGAGTTTCGGATGAAATGGCCGGAGGATGCCGAGTTTGTGTGGGTGCTGCTCTCCGGCAATACGGTGTATGATATCGATGGCAGGCGGCGGAAGCTGGTGGGAAGCATCCGGGTTATTCAGGAGCAGAAAGAGAAAGAGGCAGAGCAGCTTCGGAAAAATACCACGGACGGCGTCACGGGCCTCTACATATTCGACGAGGGAATGAGGCAGCTGGAGGAGCGCTGGAAGAGCATGGTTCAATCGGCCGGCGATGCCGTAGATTCGGAGGGCAGCGGGGCAGAGGCTTCCGGAGCCGGCAGTGTGAAGGAGGCCGGCAGCTGTACCGGGGTGATGGCGAATCTGTTTCTGAACCGGCTGAAAGAGAGTAATGAGAAAAACGGTATAGTGTTCGGCGATATGATTCTGGAGGAAATCGGGTGCCTGATTCGCGGCAGCTGCCAGGAACTCAGGGAGCGGCGAAATGTACAGCCTGTGGCTTTCCGGCTGGATGGGGACGATTTTATCCTGTGGCTGGAAAAACTGTCCAGGGAAGAGGCGACAGAATTCATAGAAAATCTGTTGGAGAAAATTGCGGCGGGCTTTGACAGGGAGCTGTTCACCGTGGAGGTGCAGGCGGGACTGGTCTGCGGGAGGAAAGAAACGGGTGCCGGTAAGCTGATCTGTATGGCCAGGCTGGCACGCAGCTTTGTGAATCCCGGTATGACGAAGGCATATGTCTTCTACCAGGATATTCCCGGCATAAAGGAGAAAGCGCTTCCCCCTTTACAGGGACGCGAGATCATCAGCATCGACTACGGAGAAAATGTCGCTCTGGTTTCCATAGCGCTGAACCTGTTTGGCAAGGGGGCCGATTTTTCGGCGCAGATGGTGCTGATGACCCGTAAAATCGGCAGGTTTTATGAGGCCGGCGATGTGCTGGTCACTGTGCTCAGGGGGGATTTCAATTCCAATTATCTGGAATATCAGTGGCATCGGAACGGAGAAGCTATCGGGGAGTGTGTCAGGAAGTACAGAGAGGAAGAACGGGAAGAGTTTTTCTGCTGGCTGGGACAGGATGAGGTGAAGTATGTTTCGCCTCAGGACAGCGGGCGGAAGGTGATACAGTGCTTTCTGAGTCTGGCACCGGGGCAGCAGGGTATCATGCTGCCCATGTACGACAACGGAAGTTATATGGGAAATATCTGCATTCTCGGCGTTGCGCCGCAGCTTCTGGAAAATCAGGAAGCTTATCATGATCTGGCGGAGCTTGGACAGGTGATACAGGCGCAGCTGAATCAGGTGCAGCATGATATTGCCAGCAAGGCCAAGTCGGAGTTTCTGTCCCGTATGAGCCATGAAATCCGTACTCCCATGAACGGTATCATCGGTATGACGGCTATTGCGCTGCAGCAGGGCCAGAGCCAGGAAAGGATTCTGGACTGCCTGCAGAAAATACAGTCTTCTTCCGATTACCTGTTGGGACTGATCAATGATATTCTGGATATGTCCAAGATAGAGAGCGGCAAGATGAAACTGGAGCCGGTTTCTTTCAATATATATGAGATGCTGGATACCATAAAGGAACTGGTTACCACTCAGGCAGCGGCTAAGGAAATAGATTTTGTGCAGGATATGCAGCTGTCGCACAGCACTTTCCTGGCCGATAAGATGCGCATCAGCCAGGTGCTGATCAATCTGTTGGGTAATGCAGTGAAGTTTACCCCGGAAAAGGGGCGGATTATTCTGGAGGTGAAGGAAGAAAGCCCGGCGGAGGAAAGCGCGCCGACGGACGCAGCGGAGACAGTGACAGTGTTATTTGCGGTACATGACAGCGGAATCGGCATAGCAAAAGAGGATCAGGACAGGGTATTCCGTTCCTTCGAACAGGCCGCCGACAGGAATCCTTCCAGGCAGCAGGGAACAGGCCTGGGGCTGTCTATCAGCAGCCGCCTGGTTCAGATGATGGGCAGCAATATCCGTCTGGAGAGCGAGCCGGGGAAGGGAAGTACTTTTTATTTCAGGATTCCGCTGCAGCTGGGAGAGGATATGGAAGAGGAAGTGCGGGAGGAAGAAGTTTTCTTTGACGGATATCGTATCCTGGTGGTGGAGGATAATGAGATTAATGCCGAAATCGCACAATGTCTTCTGGAGGAGCGTAATTTCACGGTGGACTGTGTCCATGACGGCACACAGGCTGTAGAGCGCATCCGTACTACGGAGCCTGGTACCTATGATGTGATATTGATGGATATTCTGATGCCCGTGATGGACGGACTGGAGGCAACCCGCAGGATTCGGAGCATGGAGCGGGAGGACTGCCATACCATACCCATTGTGGCCATGTCTGCCAATGCCTTTGACGATGATCTGAAGAAATCTGTGGAATGCGGTATGAACGGGCATCTGTCCAAGCCTGTGGAGGTAGATAAGCTGTACCGGACACTGGATAAGGTAATTCGCGGCGGGGCGGAAGGATTTTACCATATCTGATCATGAATGCTTCAGCCTGTGCTTATACTTTTATTGCCGTACATTTCGGACAGTTGAAATAATGTTTGATGATAGTCCTGTGCTTTCCGGAGCCATGAAAAGCGGGCCTGCGGAAGGGCGGGTGGTTCTGATATGGTTTTTGGATATCAGGTGAGGCATCTGAAGGTCACGGGAAATGGAGTCAGGAATATGGAAAATGTGGAGAACAGGGAGCACAAAGCGAAAAAAGAATTCGCCTGCGGGAAAATGGGGTATCTTGTGGTGGAGCGGCAGCCTGACGGCCAGACGCATATTCAGTATGCAGACAGCATTGCATGTGAATTGTCAGGGTATTCTGCCGAGAGACTGAGGTCTGCCGAGCCGGAAGAGGCTGTAAAGGACCTGGAAGTCAGTACGGTACCGTTGGACGACGGGCATGAACTGTGGATTCTGGATACTGCGGACAACAGGCGGCTGCGCATTGCGGAACCGGAACATATGAATGCGGCGCTGGAGGAGGCTCTGAGAGCGGCGGAAGCGGCGAATCTTGCGAAGAGCAGTTTCCTCTCCAATATGTCCCATGATATCCGGACGCCCATGAACGCCATCATAGGTATGACATCCATCGGCCTGACCCACATAGATGAAAAGCCAAGGGTACAGGACTGCCTCATGAAGATAAAGACGGCATCCGCGCATCTGATGAGTCTGGTGAACGATGTGCTGGATATGTCCCGCATCGACAGCGGGCGTCTGACGCTGAATGAAGAGCCTTTTTCATTGCCGGATCTGGTACATGACATTGCTGTCATAATCCGACCTCAGGCAGTGCAGAAGAAGCAGAAGCTTTGGTTGGAGATAGGGCATATCCTTGAGGAAAACCTGATGGGAGACCCGCTGCGGCTGCGGCAGATTCTGGTCAATATTGTGGGAAATGCGGTGAAATATACGCCGGAAGGCGGTGAAATCCGGGTGCGGCTGGGCCAGCATCTGGCCGCGGAAGAGGGAAGCACCGTTCCGGAGGCCGGCACGCAGGAGAGTGGGAAAGAAGAAAAAACCTTCCCGGGTACCCGCAGGATGGTCCTTGATTTTATATGTGAAGACAACGGAATAGGCATGAGCCAGGAGTTTCTGAAAAAGATTTTCATTCCCTTTGAGAGGGTGCGTAATACCACCATCAGCAAGATTGAGGGTACCGGTCTGGGGATGGCCATCGTCAAGAATCTGGTGGAACGCATGGGCGGGGAGATCACCGTGGAAAGCCGTGAGGGAGAAGGAAGCCGTTTTCAGGTTGAGATTCCTGTGGCTGCTGCGGAGCAGAACAGGAAGGATACGGCGCTTCCGGCGGGAGGCATCGTACTGATGGCGGAGTGCAGGGATGACAGAGTGGCTCAGGTTACAGGGTATCTGGAGGAAGAAGGCTTTCGGCTTGTCCGCACCAGGAGCGGCCTGGAGACGGTAACAAGGCTGACGGAGGCCCAGTATGAAAATCACATGCCCTGTGCGCTGCTTCTGGGGCAGGAACTGGAAGATATGTCGGCACTGGAACTGGCATCCCATGTGCGTCAGCTGGCCGGGCGTGCATTTCCGATTCTGCTGGTGTCGGAGGAGGACTGGGCTCAGATTGAGTATCGGGCGGTGCGGGCCGGAGTCAATGCCTTTGTTCCCTGTCCTTTGTTCCGGAGCCGTCTGATGGAGACTTTATCTGCATATGCAGGCAGCGGGCGCCAACAGGAGGGAACGCCGGGGGACGGGGACACGGATTATGGCAGCCATCATGTCCTGTTGGCGGAGGACATCGCGTTGAATCAGGAAATTGCCATGGAAATATTGTCTGCCATGGGGGTACAGGTGGAAGTGGCGGACGATGGGAAAGAGGCTTTGGAGAAATTTACCTCTTCGCCGGAGGGATATTATGATATTATTTTCATGGATATTCAGATGCCCGTCATGGACGGCTATGAGGCGGCGCGGCGTATACGGCAGCTTCCCAGGAACGACGCGGAGAGTGTATGGATCGTGGCGATGACGGCCAACGCCTTTGTGGAGGATATCCGGCGGTCCAGAGATGCCGGAATGAATGAGCACTGTTCCAAGCCGGTGGACCCTGAGCGTTTACAGGAGATTCTGCGGGGACGGCTTGGCTGATGCGGGGTGGGGGAACATTTCCGGTTTTCCGCCTGATCAAAAACAGGGTTTGATTCCCCGCACAGTTGCAGCAGTTATTTCCCGGTAATTTCTAACAGGGGCGGTGAGAGAATGCAGCTTTATCAACAGGAGTATATTGCCAATTTAAAAGAGATAGTCATGCTCACGATGGGGGAGAGGCGGGAGAAGCTGTCCTTCGAGGCGTATCTGGAGCAGTCCGACAGGAAAAGGCGGCGCGGGGAAGAGCTGGTAAAGCGGAATATGAAGCTTCTCCGTGAGGGGCTGTTTCCTGTGCTGGATCATATTTATGCTGCGGATGAGACGGAAATATCGGAACTTCGGGAATTTGCGGGGGAACTGACTGGCGGTAAAGAAGATCTGGACGGGGGATTATACTGCCAGATTCACAAGGCATTGCTGAGCCTGGCCAGGATGAGGAAGGATCGGAAGGAGATGATCCGGGAATTGTACTGCCTTGGTATGGGATACTACGGTTTGTACAATAAGCTGGTGGGACTGGAGCGGAAGGAGATTCAGAAGTATACCTCACAGATGCGTCTGTGTTTTGCGGAGGCGGCTGCCTATCTGAAGTACTTTGACGAGATTGAGGACACGGAGACCAGGGGATTTATCCTGCGCTCCCGTGCGAATATGTCTCTGGGGCAGTTCAATACTCCAGGTGAGAAAATCCGTATGGTAAAACGGACGCTGGAAATTCTCCAGGATAAGGGGTTTCAGGAGAAGGAGCCGGGGCTTCCCTGGGACAGATATATTTTTCTGACGCATCAGCAGATGGCGGCAAGTATTTCTTACGGCAGAGAAAGTACCATGACTTCGCGGGACGTGGAGGATGTTATGGAGTCGGTGTACATTGTCTATCAGAGAAGGTTTGAGGAGGCGGCGCAGAGGAAACAGAAAATGCTGCTGCGGCCCAGTTTTTCCTACTATGTCATTGAGTATTTCTGTGGAATGTTTGGGATAGACGGATTGCTCGCCCGGATGGAAACCCTGATGGACGGAGCGGATGCGGCTGATTTTTCGGAAGAAGGGATGTACGGGATAATCTCACTTCCTGCGTTTTATAGTCAATATTTAAACGATTACCCGGATAAAATACCGGGCAGGGCGGAATATGTCAGAAACCTTTACAGGAGGGCGATGGAATATGTGGAAGCTTTTCCCAGGGAGGAGGAAAGCGAGAAGCTCTTCCTGTATCTGCGGCAGCTGCCAAGTACTTTTGTGGAGGTGGAAGGCGGCATTTTGTATAAGCAGTTCCTGTTAAAGATTCTGATGCGTTTTGCACCGGAGATTTATGTGCATTCAAAGGTGGTGGCGGATGCGGCTGTGGTGTTCTGCAGGCTTATTATTGACGAGGAGCCGGACTTTTTTGACGATATGGACAGCATCCGGGAGATTGGGGAGCCGCTGGAGAAAAGGCAGGCTATCCTGGATTATGCCAGGGAGTGCGGGATGCTGCATGATGTGGGCAAGATTAATTTCATGAATCTGTATTCCCAGACTGCGAGGCAGTGGTTTGAGGAAGAATATGAGATGGCTCATCTGCATACCAATGTGGGGGCGGCGTGGCTGGGAGAGAGAGAATCCACCAGTATGTATGCCCCGGTGGCTTTAGGGCATCACTGCTGGTATGACGGTTCCCACGGATATCCGGAAACTTACCACAGGCTGGAATGTCCGTGCAGGCAGATGGTCGACATCATTGGGATGCTGGACTGGATTAACAACGTGGTGGACACTGCTACGATGTACACGGGAGTGGAGAAGAGTTTCAGGGAAGCGGTGGATGCGGCCATAGACCTGGAGAGAAGGAGATTTTCACCGCTGCTGACGGCAAGGCTTCGTGATAAGGCGATAGCGGAGCAGATGGAGAAGGCTTTTGCAGAGGGGCGCAGAGAGGCGTACCGCCTGTTGTATGAAAGCATGTAAGCGTTTAATCTCTCCGGGTCTAATTCCCCGCAGCTTTGCTGCGCAACAAACTAATGACGAGCGAAGCGAGTCTCGGGCTGATACCCCTCAGCTCTGCTGCGGGGAGTTTCATTGGACTGCAAGCAATCCCTTTGCTTCCGATGAAAGGCGAGCACTTTGCGCCGCGTTCAACTATGGGAAGCAGCACCTGCTTCCCATAGTATATACTGTGATGTATTAAAAATTGCAGCCGTATGCTGCGCGTGCGCCGTTTCCTGACAGCCCTTTTTAAAATAATATCCGTCTGGGTTTCGGGGAACCGGAGTCTACCAGATGAAAAGTTCTTCTCCTGTCAGCTTCCAGATTGCCTCTATAAAGTAGTAATCTCCATAAATGATGGAAAATTCGTGTTCCTTGTCATGAAATGCCGCAGTGCATTTCTCCAGGATGTTGTCGCAGTTGTCATCCCAGTTGCAGCGGTTCTCGTATAATGCAGTGAGGAGCTTCATGGCGGCGTTTCTGTAAATGCGGCTTTCCGTCCGGCTGAGCTCGCCCTGCTGTTCCAATGCTTTTGCAATCTCCAGCAGTCCGCAGGACGCGATGGCGGAGGCGGTGGAATCTTCCAGCGTGCAGTCGGCAGGCTGCCTGAAATCCACAGGAATCAGCCCGTTTTCCGGCGTATTGGAAATAAAATAGTTGGCGACTCTCCTGGCGGTATTCAGATAGCTTTCATTCTTTGTGTGAATGTAGCTTAAGGTAAAGCCGTACAGAGCCCATGCCTGTCCCCTTGTCCAGGAAGAACCCTTCGCATAGCCCTGTCCGCCGAAAGTATCTGCAAACTCGCCTGTGGCGGGGTCAAATGCCACGATGTGGTTGGAAGAGCCGTCCCCGCGGATGAAATATTTTTGAGCGGTGTCGGCATGCATGGTGGCAATCTGAAGGTATCTGGGGTCTTTGGTCTCCTCGTAAGCCCAGTAGAGCAGAGGCAGATTCATCATGCAGTCGATGATTGCCCAGCCTGCCTTGCTTCCGTCGCCGTCGTCGTTCCAGGCGCGGATGAAGCGTCCCATGGGATTGAAGCGTCCCGCCATATCGTTTGCGGCAAGCAGTCCCCTGTTGAAGGAAGCTTTATTGCCGGTAACTCTGTAGTCGGCTACTGCCGTGGGGAGCCAGCGGAAGCCGCTGTCATGGTCCATTCCTCTGGCAATCATCAGGTTGGCGTCCAGCTTTTCTTCGTTCTCCAGAGCGATTTCCTTGTAGAGTTCCTCGCCGGTGGCGTGGTAGAGCTGCCACATCATGCCGCCCCAGAAACCGTTGGTCCACCAGGTGATTCTGTCGCCGGACCAGTCGTCAAATACACCGTCCTTTGTGGTGTAAGGGATTTTGTGCCGGCTTCTGTCGGCTGTCAGCCGCATCTTGTGCTTGATTTTTGCGGCTGCTTCCCGGGCAAAGTTTTGTTCGTTCATTTTTCTTCTCCTCGCTTTTGTTATTTATACTGCAGACCGCCAGGATTTACAGTGATGCCTCCGGGGAAATACCTGGCTGGCGGTCTGTAGTCGGGTTGTACTGCAAATTCAACCGGTGCGCAGTATATATTGTACATTGAATTCAGATCAGGTATAATTGTTTTTCGAGTGATTTTATACGATTTGACGTATTTTTGTTCAGGTACAGTGCTCTGTTTACGTGCATCCTGTTACTGGTCACGGCAGGGCTGTAAACAGTAACATAACATTTTGTATCCGATATGTATGTTATTATATTAAATTGACAGGAATTTCATAATATCTTATAATACTATTTACTAACATTTTTAATGATTTTATGTGGCTTTGAACGGGTAGAAACCCGCGGCAGGCATGGAGCGGGTTTGGGCCATGGGCATCAATCAACAGCGTTATGGTTTCAAAGCCTGCCGGTCTGTTGAAAAGTATGGGACTGAGGGGATTTGGGAGGGCAGATTCTATGTACAGTGTGTCGTCAGGAGGGTGCCATTCCAGGCATCCGCTGGATTATTCCATGTACCGGCCCAGGGGGCTGCCTCATTATCTGCTGCTGATCGTGAAGTGTCCTGCGCTGTTCCGGATCGGGGCGGAGGAAGTGCGGACGGAGCATAGCTGTGCCATGCTGATTCGGCCCAATGTGCCTTATCAGTATCGCAGCATCAGTGGGGAGTATACGGATGACTGGCTGCATTTTGACTGTGATATGCCTGATTTTCCGGAGAGGACGGGGCTTTTATTCCATCGTCCCATTCCCATTGGCAGTGCAGTGGAGTTTACTTTATATATTCAGCAGATTATGTGGGAGAAAAATTATGCGTCATCGGATTTCCGTGAGGAAAATATCGATATGCTGATGCGGGTGCTTGTCAATAACCTGGTTCAGGCAGTGCGTAAAAAGGACAGTCCCATGCCTTATAATCCCTACATTGCCAGGCTGCAGAATCTGCGGCTTTCCATGCAGTCGCAGCCCTATAAGAATTTTACTGCCAGGGAGATGGCGGAGGCTCTGAATGTGAGTCCTTCCTATTTCCAGTATTTATATAAGGGCTTCTTCGGAATTCCCTTCAAGACGGATTTGATTAATATCCGTATGGATTACGCCAGGGGGCTGATTCTGAATACAGACTTAAAGCTGGAGCGGATAGCGCAGCTGAGCGGATATAACAGTGAAATTCATTTTTACAGGCAGTTCAGGGAGAAGACCGGGATGACTCCCAGGGAGTATCTGGCAAAGGCAAAGGGAGAAAACAATGTGTGACGAGGAGAGAAGAGAAATGCAGCAAAATAGTGAGGGAAAGAATACCGATGGGGAAAAGGAGAAGGTATGGAAGAAGTATCAGCATCTGATTGTGCCGGGCTTCCTGATTCTGGCGCTGGCGATATCCTTTTTCTTTATCCTGTTCCGGTTCGACTATCTGTGCGGCAGGGTCAGCCATCTGCAGACCATTCTGCAGCCGTTTATCTTAGGGGGCGTAATGGCGTATATGCTGCGGATGCCCTGTAACTTTTTTGAGATCAGACTGAAAAAACACCTGCCCGGAAGGCTGCGCAGGCATGCGGCATCTCTGGCTATATTGCTGAGCCTGCTGGGCGCATTTCTGATTCTGTATCTGTTAATCAGCATGGTGGTGCCTCAGATGGCTGCCAGCATTACTTCCATTGTGGCTCAGCTTCCGGGCGCGGCGGCAAAAGCCGAGAAATGGCTGGAGGAAAGCCTGGCGGATAATTCCGTGATGGAAAATTATATCCAGACCGCCATAGATGCGGTGAATCAGAGAGTGCAGACCTGGGCGCAGAGCGACCTGCTTCCCATGCTGCTGACCATGGTGGACGGATTTGCGGGTACGGTATCCACGGTGGTGGGCATTCTTATGAATCTGTTTATCAGTATGGTGGTCTGTATTTACACGCTGGGTTCCAGGAAGCAGTTTGCCAGACAGGCCAGGGCGGTGCTGTACAGTGTATGCAGGCCCAGGTGGGCGGATTACATATTGGATGAGGTAAAGTTTGCGGATAAGATGTTTGTGGGATTTTTCAGCGGGAAGATACTGGACAGCGCGATTATCGGCGTGATATGCTATGTTGTTTCGCTGGTTCTCGGATTCCCTAATGCCATGCTGGTCAGTGTTATCGTGGGTGTGACCAATATCATTCCGTACTTTGGGCCGTATATCGGGGCGATTCCATCCGCGCTTCTGATTTTGATTGTGGACCCGGTAAAATGTGTGTGGTTTCTTGTCTTTATTATCTTGCTGCAGCAGTTCGACGGCAATATCCTGGGCCCCAGACTGCTGGCAAACAGTACGGGCCTGTCCGGTTTCTGGGTGCTGTTTTCGGTTACAGTGTTCAGCGGACTGTTCGGGTTTGTGGGGATTCTGGTAGGAGTGCCAGTGTTTGCGGTGATTTATGACCTGATTCGTAAACTGGTGGTGCTGGGGCTGAAGCGGAACGGGAAGCTGGAGATTCTGCGCGGAGAGAGTGCCGGGACGGAAACGGAGAGGAGCGGAAGAAAAAAATAAAATTTATGTTGATTTTTCTTTGAAATATGGTATACTAGAGGCATGGGGCATTAGCGCAGTTGGGAGCGTGCCACACTGGCAGTGTGGAGGTCACGGGTTCGAATCCCGTATGCTCCATGCTTTAATGGAAGCCGCAAACCCAGATTTTCCAGTAAAAATCAAGGGTTTGCGGCTTTTTTGTGCATAATGATTATTAGTATATTTAATGCCATTTTAGGCATATTTAAAAGATTTTTTGTCCCGAATTTGTCTCGGCTATTTTCCGGAAAACAGTACATTTCCAAGCTTTTCGGCGGCTTCCCTTTTGGCTGTTTCTTCTTTCTCCATCATGGAATGCCTGTATACGGATTTCATAACGTGATCCGTTTCCCATCCGCCCATTCGCATGATATCAGCTTCGGGAACATGCATCGCGCTCATTTTAGATGCAAAATAGTGTCGGAGCTTATGGATTGAAAAGTGCGGCATATCAAGATTTTTCTGTGCTGATGACAGAAATTTGGTGATCTCTCCCGGGTAGCCTTTGTATATGTATCCTTGTTCCCGGATTTTATCTGCAATTTCCAGCGGGATGACAATTTTTCTGGTGCTGGCAGTAGTCTTGGTGGTTTTTACAACCCATTCTTTATTTTCGTTCTGGACAAGCGCCTTTGTGATACTGATTATATCTCCGTCCAGATCTTCGAGAGTGAGTGCACAGATTTCCGATCTGCGGAGACCGTAACATGCAAGAAAGATGGGAATCTCATACGCTGTTTCTTTTGCGTACGCAAGTATCTTTTTCATGTCATCGTCAGACGGTATATACGGCTCATTTTTGATTTTTTGGGGTAGTGTGGTAGTTAGTTTGAGGTCAGGGTAAAACGCGCTCAAAACAGCCGACAGGAAGCCGTGGTGGTTGCGTACAGTCTTCGGGCTGCATTTCTCGGCCATACGGTTAATTTCTTCTTGTACGTCCAGTGCTGTGATATCATAGATATTTTTAGCCAGGAAGGTTTCAGGTATCTGCTTTATGATGGTTGCGTAGCCCCGTATCGTGCTTGGGGACAGAATGTTCTTCTTGGAGGCCATGTACTTTTCTGCGGCTGCCCTGAAAGTCATGCTTTCGTGCTTTGTCTGGACTTTGTTCAGTTCGGCCGCCATGGCCTGCATGGCTTCCTTCTGGGTGGGCTTGTGGTCAAAGGATACAGTATACATCTGTCCATTGTACATTTTTCGGATCCGGTAGTTCCCGGACGCTCTTTTCTCAATTTTCATTGTATCATTCTCCTTAAAAAGTGTATAAAAATAACAGCCGACGAAAATTTCGCTTGCAGGCTGTCCCCGGAGATGATACAATATTTTTGTGAGTGTGTATCCCTCCGGGGTATATCTAAAGCCGTTCAGTGTTGGTAGCACTGGGCGGTTTTTCTAAGTGTGGGTGTTGCGACGTCGCAACAAGCCGTCAGTCCTATATTGGTAACAGATGGCAGTCTTGTGGTTTAACTTTGTATAAATTTTAATACATATATTGACAGATATAAGTCATACTATTATACTGCGAATAAGTTAACTCGTGAAGGATAAGGCTGGGTTCCTGAATGGGAGTAGGCTGTAAAGCTTAGAATTCCTTTGCCCCTGGGGTTAGCTTATTTTTTATATTGTCCAGAATATGTACTGGGTCTTTTATGATCTCGTCTACTATAAAATCAATCAGCTGTTGTGAATACGAGTACTGCGGGGTGGTTTTGGCTAACGTGCTGTATACGATTTATCGCATGTACGCAGCCCGTCGATATGTTCAAACAAATCTGGCTTAATAGGTGCCCCTAATGGATCAAGTATAAAATCAATTCCTTCACGGCGAGCAAGTTTTGCGGCAGAGACGAAATCGCTGTCACCTGAAATTAAAATAATTTGGTTTACCTGGCTTTTGTATGCCATTGACGCAATATCCAGCCCGATCTTCATGTCTACGCCTTTTTGTTCTATTTCAATGCTAAAATCGCTCTCTGTTAAGGATGAGAAATCAAGGCTGCCATTGCAGAGCCTTTTTACAATGTCCGGCCGGATTGTATAATGCGCCTGTTCTTCAGCAAGCTTCCCCAGGCGTATGGCAAATTTGCGTTTTTTCTTTAATTCGTCCAGAAACTGGTTCATCCATACATATAAATCGGTCTTGGAAAGGTCAACCTGTTTCTGTAGGAACGGATGAAAAAGGCGTTTTGCTGTCGGCGGGCAATCATAGTAGAAGATACGGTAAAGTTCATTATTGCTTTCTCCATGAGAGTTTAAATGTCTTTTACAGTAATTAGCCAGCTCAATTGCCCTGTCCTGTGCGCTGATGTCGCCAAAGACTTTCTGAGAACGCCTTCGGTAAAAACCGCCGTCAACCAAGATTGCAGTTTTCATATGTACATCCTCAATAAAAAAGCTTCAGGGTTCGGTCATTCTCATATATAGAGAGACGTACAACCTGAAGCATTATTAACATGTAACCGCTGTTACACTCTTATAATATATGCAAAAGGTGGTTTTGTCAATCACTTTTAAAAAAAATGTGGATAAAATTGTGAATAGTATGTGCATACCCACAATATATTGTGGTTCTTTGCATTTTCTTAAATCACCCCAGGCGGTTTAACCTGAAACTTAGTCGTTT
Source organism: uncultured Acetatifactor sp. (assembly GCA_910586775.1). Taxonomy (GTDB): domain Bacteria; phylum Bacillota; class Clostridia; order Lachnospirales; family Lachnospiraceae; genus Acetatifactor. Next base: position 19,102 of record CAJUJN010000074.1, read on the forward strand.
ATAATCTCATACTCCCCTTCCAGTTTTCCGATGACTTTCCCCATGCAGACAATATTGTCGGATTCGTTAACCTGAATGTTGGGGAACTCCGGGTTACGGGAGATCAGTTCTGTCTGGCCGTATTCTTTTATATACGCGCTGCCATTCACTACAAATATGCCTACGTCACCGTATTTCATTTCATCGCACTGGGAGACCATGACATTGTCCCCATCTTTATAGTCAGGCAACATCGAATCCCCGTTGACCCGGATTACGTAGTCTGCGCGTTCATCCCATTCCTGCTCCGGTATGGCGATTTTGGATGCCGCTTCGTTCCCTAGGATGAATATGCCGCTGCCTGCGGAGGCGTCCCGAAAATATTCCGCCAGGTGTTGGGAGCAGGGGGTGTGGGCAGTTCTATGATGGTGGCGGGGGTGGTAGCCTCCAGTTCTGCGATGCGGTTGCCCTTTTTTCTATCGATGTATTCGGATACTTTTCTGGCAAATGCATACGAAATTCTCTGATGCATGGTATTGGGCGGAGCCATCATATACATCTGCCCGTCAATCAGTTCTGCCCTCTGGCCGTCTGGCAGAGCGTAGATATCGTCTATCGTATAGGTCCTTTCTTGTGCTAATGCCATAAGTAATTCCTCGCTTTCTTAAGGGAGTTGCGACGTCGCAACAGTTGGTCTGTTCACAGCAGGTATTCTTCGAAGTATTTTAGCGTACTGTATTTCAAAATATTTCCGCTTCTTGGGTTATCCCGATGCCGCATTGCCCTTTTGTACTGGTTGACATATTTCGCCAGTTCGTAACGGATTTTGTTTTCATTCCTCTTTATGATTGCAAATTCCCTGCTTTCTATGGAAGGCCTGTCATCAGAAAGAAAATGTTCATCTGTTATTATGACAGATTTTGTATAATCAAGCCCGGCCTCCCCGATTGTATGAAAAACATACTGGTGCTTTATGTGGTGCCGGAAAGGAACGGCAAAGAGCAGACCGTCAAGCTCTATGGTAAGGCATGCATAAGGCCGGTTCTCTTTTTTAAGTATTTCACTGCAATGCGCATAGTTTGCATAAAATTTTTCGGAAAGTATTTTTAGCTGCATATCTGCTCCTATAAAAATACCCCCTGCATGTGCAGAGGGTACAATCCATTGAGCCTTTTTTTGTTTAATCTCCTTGCGCTCTACAAGGAGAATCATCCATTGAGCCGTTTTTATTTTAGTGTCGCCCTGCTCTGGGGCGACAATCATATTGTACCCTTATTATATGCAATTATTTAGAAAAGTGCAAGTGAAATGTGAAAACAACAATCTCTTTGCCATGTGGATCGAGTTCACAATATTTTTTTAGGTGGTCTTGTCTTTCTGCGGAAGTAATGTTATTCCTATCGGCTGAAACAGCAAAATGTTTTTGTAAAGCATCTCTCATATTATCAAGTGAAATATTTTTTTTTGAAGGAAGTAAATCAGTAAAATTATTTGAAAAAAAACAACGGATTAATTCGTTGGTGGGAACAGAAAATTCACTGCTTAGTATCTCGAATATATTTTGCAAATTTTCTCCTAGATAATATGATTCATCCCATCCCATAATATATACAGGAGAGATATCTAGTATCTTAGATATCTTTTCAATTTTGTCAGAAGGAATGTTAGTAATGATGTTATTTTCATATTTATATAGAGTTTGCTTGTGACCCGTTTTTCCAGGGCATAACGCTTCACCTCATGCTGGATGTCATCAAACA
>CAJUJN010000075.1 GCA_910586775.1 uncultured Acetatifactor sp.
GCTAATTTTTAAAAATCTTTCTTTTAAGTGCAGTTATTGCGAGTCAATATCATAGTACAGGCTGTGAGGAGGAAGAATATGCTGAAGTGGAAAGAAGAATATACATATGAGGGTGGCTGTCCGGCTGTATGCCTGTACAACACAGGTTCGATGGTGGCGGATGACAGCCGTGGCGCCACAGCAGATGACAGTCCCATGTTGTTGGTGACGGGCACTGCGAGAAGGAGTATGGGGCATACCTTGATAAGCTGTGCAGAATGGGTTTTGTAAAGTCCTTTGAGAATCATACTGCTGCTGTGGACTGCTGCCAGTTAAGAAAAGATGGTGTATTGCTTTATGCATATTATACGCGCGCGTCGGGAGAAGTGCGTGTCATTGAGGACAGGGCTTCCATAGCGCTTGATGATTTTTCCTATACCTGCGATATCAGGGACTCGGCAGAGATCTATCAATACGGGCTTTATTATGACCCCCAAAACGGCCATAGCCCAACTACGATCAACTGCGGGATGTTCTATATAATCCGGCTGGCTGATAACAAGCTTGTTTTAATTGACGGGGGACATTGCCTGCAATGTTCTGCGGAAGCAGTAGAGGGGATGTACCGTTTTCTGCACAGGATTACCGGTATTGCGGAAGGAGATAAGATCCATATTGCGGCATGGATTTTCACACATGCTCACGATGATCATATGGCGGCGTGCATAAGGCTGCTGCGGACATATCCGGAAAGTTTTGTACTGGAGCGGGTGATGTACAATTTTCCGCCTTTTACGGTGCATCCTGATGATTCGGATGTCCTTGTGCTGAAGGAAACACTGCGGGATTTCTGTCCGGGTGTTAAGTGCCTGAAGCTTCACAATGGTCAGGTCATCGCATTGGCAAATATTCGCTTTGATGTACTGTATGCTCATGAAGACGCAGTGACGCAGGAGAATCCAGAGGTATTTCCGTTTCTTGATTTCAATTGTACTTCCGTTATCTTGAAAATGACGACCGGAAATGGTACTGTCATGTGGCTTGGAGATACGAATGTAGAGACGGAGGAACTGGTACTTGAGACGGTTCCGGCCAGGCTGTGGAAGGCGGATGTGGTGCAGGTCTCGCATCATTGCTTTAACTGCCTTTCGCGCCCGTATCCTGCTATCGATGCGGATTATGCTATGCTGCCCAACAGCTATTATGGAGGACATACAGCGGAGAACATTGATAAGCTGGAGGATGTAGTGAACTGTTTGTCCTCTCCCGACAATATCTGGTATGGGGACAGGACAACAGGTTTCCGTTTTGAGGACGGAATATACCGGGTAATTCTGGAAGAGACGTGCGTGGGCGGAGAGCATGACGGCACAAATCTTTATGGTGTACAGATTTAACATATTTTGATTATTTTCATAAGGATTTTGTAATACCCCTCTTTTGAATAAGAGGGGTACTTTTTTCCTTAAAATGTTAAAGTTTTTTGAATTAAAGATCAGCGGCTTTCTGTGTAAGTGGGAACCGCCTGTTTTTTTCGGTGCAGGTACCGTGCCAGATACACGAAGGGCGTGTCCGCAATGCTTGTGACCACAAAAATAATATAGCTGGCGACAGCAATGGAAACCAGTGTCTTTGTGTCATAGGTGCCCAAAAATGCGCCCCATGTGAACAGGACTGTGTTCAGAAGCTGGGATACCAGAGTGGAGCCATTGTTCCGGAGCCACAGGAATTTCTTGGAGTCTCCGAATTTGCTTTTGGTGAACGCCCACCATTTATGATATGCCCACACATCGAAAAGCTGGACAATGACGTATACAATAATGCCTACCGCCATTAAGCGGGGGGTATTGGAGAAGACTGTGCGGATGGCCGGGGTTGCAAAATCACTTTCATTCGTCACATACAGCATCCAGGACTGGCTTAAGAAAATGAAAATGACTGAAGTGGCAATCCCAAGGTAAACCGCGGTCTGGGCGGCTTTTTTCCCATAAAGCTCGCTCAAAATGTCCGTTACCAGAAAAGTTGAGGCAAACAGGATATTGCCCAGCGTCATTTCCATGCCGAAAGCAGTTACCATAATCAAAACTTCAATGTTTGCCGCAATAGTAGCCAGCACAGTCCACAAATACAGCCCCTGCTCCCGAAACAGCCAGAATAGGAATACGACTGTGGAAAAAGTAAGGACTAAGGATACCAATAAAAGAATTTCATTCTGCATGTTCTACAACTCCTCCTACGCCGAATGCAGTATTTTCCATTAAAATATCTACCCGGCTGTTTTCTATGTATTTTGGATAAAGTTCCCTGGTGAAACTTGCAATGACACGGGGATCTGGCTTGATGGGCTTTTTGTTTTCCTGCATAATGTTGATGCAGACCCGCTCAAAATAGGCGAGACCGGTTTGGATGTCCCTGTCCATGCTTTCCGCAGTCTGGCCGGGGATACCCTGCAGCAGGCAGACCTCGTCAAAATATTCCGCCAGTTCCTCCGGGGAACGGGCGTCAATGCCCTTATCCAGATAGCTTTCCCGGAATAGGGCATCGAAGGTTTCCACGCCGGTTTTCACCTTCAGTTCAATCCCATGGGCCGCAAAACGCTTGCGGAATGGGGGAATTGCCTCCCTGTGCCTCCAGTGGCACTCGAAATGTACCTGGGTGATATGGCAGTTTTTGCAGACTGTTTCAATCAGGGCAAGGGTTTCCTCATCCAAGTCCACAAAGCTGCCGGAATTAATCACCTCAAGCTTATGGTGGATGCCGGTGACTTTTTCAAGCTGTTCCCGGTTCAGGGCAAAATTTGCGCTGCTGTCCGGGGAAAAATCAAGATGGTAGTCGCAGAAGCGGCACCGCCTCCAAGAACAGCCAAGGCCCCGCAGCATTACGATTTCACGGGGATTTTTTTCATTGATGACCGCATAGCGGTTTGGGTTAAAATCTTCCATGGCACTTCCTTTCTGTGCAGTTAAAAATATGCACAATGAATCTCATTGTTTATCAGTTCCGGCTGCAAGAACAAAGCGGGCAAGCCCACATCATTTCAGGTAATAAGGTTTTCCTGTGAAAATCGGGCAGGGATGATTTTATTTCTGCGCATTAAAAAAAGCACGCAGAACGTGCCCATACAGAAAAACGGTTTTTTCCGGCACAGGGAGCATGTGCAGAATCCTTCCGTTTTTAAATCCCTAGTTTTGTTTAAAGACAGGATGGTCACGAACTGTCTTATGCAATTTTGTCTTGCCATACCATGCAGGCAGATTGCCTGTCTGCCAGACATTCTACCACATTGGAAATTCATTTGCAAGGGGAAAATTAATTTTCATCACTTCTTCCCGTCCTGTTCATTTCATGTTATAATTTGTTGCAGGTTTTTCTTTCCCATATTTTTGTCTTTATGAGGACTCGTAACATGAGGGAAAAGGAGCTGCATAGAAAACAAATGATTTTGTGGGGAGGATATATGAAGAGCTTAGACAAATTAAGTAAGTTTATCAGTCTGGTATTAAGACATAAACCAGATGCTGCGGGGATTACTTTAGATGAGCATGGTTGGGCCAATGTAGATGAATTGCTTGCCGGCGTGAACCATTCGGGCAGAAAAATCAATATGGAAATATTAGAGGAAATTGTGAAAACAGACAGCAAGCAGAGATACAGCTTTAACCAGGATAAAACGTTGATTCGGGCAAACCAGGGACACAGTGTTTTGGTGGATGTGGAATTAAAAGAACAGGAACCGCCGGAATTTCTGTATCATGGAACGGCTGCCGGATTTCTGAAAAGCATTGAGGCAGAGGGCCTGAAACCAATGAGTCGTTTATATGTACATTTATCAAATGATGTTGGAACAGCTTTAACCGTTGGAAAACGTCATGGAGAAGCCGTGTTGCTGAAGGTATGCAGCGGAGATATGTATCGGGATGGAGAGAAGTTTTATCTCTCCGAGAACGGGGTTTGGTTGACGAAAAAAGTAGATTCAAGGTATTTTGTAATCATAAATGATTGAAAGAACTGCCCTGAAAACAATCAGTGCGATAGTCAGGGCAGTGCAGAAGATTCTGAAACTGATTCAGGCTGCTGCGAATAAGGAATACCGTTTGGTTCGGGGGAGAACAAAAGGCCAAATCTGCACAGGAGAAGACGGTCTTGCTATTCTCATGTCGTAATAGTATAATAGAAACAGGCAGGAAAGGAAATAATACCACATGGCAAGGAATCAACGGAATCTAAAGCCGGATATCATACTGAAGAACTACTGGCGTGACAATGCGCGCTTCGCTGACCTCTTCAATGCAGTTCTGTTCCAGGGAGAGCAGGTAATACAGCCCCATGAGTTGGAGGATCTGGATACGGAAAGTTCCACCATACTGGAGCATAAAAAGCAGGCAGAGGGAATCGCGGCATCCAGGGACAACATAAAAATAAGGAAGAAATCCACCGCATACGGGATAGAGTTTGTGATGTTAGGGAACGAGTCACAGGAGTATATCGACTATGCCATGCCAATGAGGGTAATGGGCTATGACTACAGTGCCTACAAAAAGCAGTATGACAGCAATGCCGCAAAGTATAAAAAAGCAGAAGGCATGGAAGAGGATGAATACCTGTCCAGAATGAAACGCGCAGATAGATTTATGCCTGTGATTACAGTGACTGTATACTATGGAAAGAAGCCCTGGGACGGGGCGGCGAGTCTGCACGGCATGCTGAACATTCCGGAGGCGTTAAGGAAGTATGTGAACGACTATCGGATGCTGTTGGTGGAGGCGAGAAAGAATAACCTTGTGCTGCACAATATGAACAATGTAGACCTTTTTAATCTTCTGGAGATTCTGTTGGACAGCAGCCGTTCCGCAGGTGAGATTCGGAGCAGGGCAATCGGATACACCAAAGAACGCCGGGTGGACAGAGCCGTCATTCTGACAGCAGCAGGGGCGTTGAACAATCAGATTGACTACAATGCACTGGAACAGAGAGGAGATGTGAATATGTTTACTGTATTTGAGGAGACCAGGATAGAAGGCAGAGAAGAGGGCAGAGAAGAAGGCAGAGAAGAAGGCAGAGAAGAAGGCAGAGAAGAAGGCAGAGCGGAAGAGATTATCGAGACCGGCTATGAGTTTGGCCTGTCCGATGATGATATTCTGGGGAGACTGCAGAAAAAACTGGACATTTCTTCGGAGATGGCACAGAGATATTTCAGGGAGTTTGGAAAAAGGACTGTATAGGCCCGGGGCTGTTGGCAGAGGAAATGCAGGAAGCCTGACTCCATGCAAAGCCGGTAAGCGATATTTGCATGGAGTGGTTTTCGGTTACAGGAAAGCAAAGGGTTGTCAATGGTCAATTGCATTTTAAAGCAGCTTATCATTTTGCAAAATAAGATAAGTTCCAATTTGATCATTATATCTTGAATAATCTAAATTCATCATGTTATATAAATATTGCTTTACTTCATCGGCAGAAGAAAATTTTGCTGCCGAATAGGGGGATTCCGGATTGTTTTTTTCAAACAGCAAATATCCATTCGCTGTTTCAAGCAAAGTGGCGGCATGTGAAGCGCATATTCTGTCACCGCTTTGCGTCCAGAAGCTAATTAAAGAAAACGCACTGTCTTTGAAGGAAATTTCCTGCTCATTCCATTTTTCCTGAATAGCCTGCAGCATTTCCTGTTCGCTGCATTGCTCTGTAATGTGAACCGGATTAAACAGGGTAAAGTATGCTGCCTGCACATCCTGACTCCAGTCAATCAGCGGAAAAGGAACATACGCCTTATGTTCCCCCTCTACGGCTTCCCGTCCGAACAGAATATCGCCGTCTGTATAAAGCCATGCCGTATTCTCGTTCCAACAATCGAAATCTTCTTTTTTAAGTACATTTCCTGCCGAAATATTGTCCTGATTTAACTCATAAGCCGCAATCCTGCAAACAACATCATGGTAATTTCGACGATTGCGCTTATACCATTCCGTAGACATGTCGTAGTATTCCCCATAGTCAACCGCCATTTCGTCTATTGTAACAAAATCCCCGACTAATGAAAAAGACGGACATTCCCTCATGCTGTTATTATAGTCCGTCACCCAGTTCAATACCGTATCAACGTGATTTGTCTGAATTCCGGATTTCAGCAAAATATCCCGGACTTCATTCATGGATAACTCACTGTCCAAATTGGAATAGGTCAATTGGTTTTGGGGAACCGCATCTATCTTTTCATTACCTGGAACTTCATCACCCGCCCGGCTGCCTTCCTGCGTATCCTCTGTTGTAAATGGCGCTTCTGTATTTCCGCAGGCAGAACAAAACATCAAAATCAATAAATAGGCCATTAATCGTATTTGCCGATTGATTAAAGTCCCCATTAGTTCTGCTGTGGGGACTTGCCATGTCTTCCGGTTGATGTTAGAATGGGGTTGCCTGTTACCCTGGGAAGACCGGTGGGCAGAGAGTGATGAAGAAAAGGAAACGATATTCATGGAAAAACCGAATTACAAACGAACAAAACGCGCCTGCTATTTTGCAAATCTGGCAATGTCCTCCGTGTTCAGCCTGCCGCCCCTGCTGTTTGCCACATTTCGGGAACAGTACGGAATCTCCTATACACTGTTAGGAACGCTTGTTCTGGTCAATTTCTGCACACAGCTTGGAATCGATTTGATTTTCAGCTTTTTCGGCAGGCATTTTAACATTCACAAAACCATTCGCCTGATGCCCATTGTGACGGCGGCAGGGCTGTGCGTATATGCGTTGATTCCCATGCTGTTTCCCGGGTATGCCTACATGGGACTTGTGGCCGGTACCTTTCTTTTCTCCGTGGCCGCGGGACTGGGGGAGGTGTTGGTAAGCCCTGCCATAGCGGCGCTGCCTTCGGATACGCCGGATAAGGACATGAGCATGCTTCATGCCCTGTACGGTTACGGGTTTGTGGGGGTGGTCCTGATCAGTACTCTGTTTCTCCGAATTGCGGGAAATCAATACTGGATGTATCTCACCTTCTTCTGGGCCATGCTGCCGGTGATCGCGTCCGTATGGCTAAGGATGTCGCCCCTGCCGGACATGAATATGGAGCAAAATAAGGTAAAGTCCGCGGGTTCCGGGTCCGGGACAAAGGGGCTTCTGCTTTGCATGGCCTGCATCTTTTTGGGCGCCTGTGCAGAGAATACCATGTCCAACTGGGTTTCCGTGTATGCGGAAAAGGCATTGCGGATACCCAAGGTATGGGGGGATATTCTGGGCATGTCCCTGTTTGCGGGACTGCTTGCGCTCACCAGAACGATATACGCGAAATATGGAAAAAATATTTTTAAAATATTGACAATCAGCATGTGGGGGGCTGTGGTCTGCTATCTGACGGTGGGACTTTCCTCCAATGGGGCATTGTCCCTGGCCGCCTGTGCCGCGGTGGGAATCTGCACCGCCATGCTCTGGCCGGGGACCCTGATTTTTATGGAAGAGAAAATACCTGCCGCCGGTGTTGCAGCCTATGCGCTGATGGCGGCGGGGGGGAGACCTTGGGGCCTCCGTTGCGCCCCAGGCCCTTGGCATCGCTGTGGACAAGATTGCCCTTACGGAGTGGGCAGGGACCTTGGGCAGCGCTCTGTCGCTGACCCCGGAACAGGTGGGATTTAAGGCGGGCATGCTGATGGCGGCGGTTTTCCCGGCTTTGGGAATCCTTCTTCTTGCATATATGAAAACATATTTTGGAAAAGAGGCTTTTGGAACGAAAAACAGCAGTTGCAACTGACAGTTGCCGTATAGTTGCCCAGAATTTCCATATGGTTGGTAGAGTGCAACCGGATAAAGCGGTATATTATTGCCATCAAAATAAACGGAGGTTCCTGATATGAACGAAAATCAATTCGCAGAAAATCTTATGTACTACCGCAAAAAGAAAGGACTGTCACAGGAAAAAGTTGCCGAATATCTGGAGGTCAGCCGCCAGGCTGTAACCAAATGGGAAGCGAATGCTTCCAGACCAAATTCCGACAATCTGATGAAGCTGGCGCAATTATTTGAAGTTGAGGCTGACACATTGCTGGGGAATGGGGACAGGGAAGAATCGCCAATCCAGGAAGAAGTATCAATGGGAAAAATGCCCTGGGTTTTGATGGGAATATCGGCCGTATGTATTCTGGCCTATATCATTCTCGCTGCATTTACGGATACTTTCAGCATTGGGACATTCCTCTGTATGTTTGTGATCTGTATCCCAATCCAGTTATTCCTGCATCTGTATCTTTCCAATGCAGTCAAAAACAATTCCTTCAGTGGGATTGCAGGATTTGATGACAGAATAGAGTACAATATGTGCGAAGTGAAGAAACTGCTGATACAGATTGACTTGCATGTTGGAATTTTGTCTGTTGTAGCTATTTTCCTGTTTTGCGTGATAAACGGAGCAAATTTGAAAATACCTTGGTTCAATGGACTTCTGCTTGTTGTGTATGTGTTCAATTTTATTGCAGGCATACAGATGAGCAACTACAAAATGATAGACAAAATCTACTGCAGAGAAGAGGACAGGAAACGCGCCGGACGCGGTATTCCGGTAACTGCAGTGTACGTTTTGCTGTTATGCGCGGGAATCGGAATAACGGGTATCGTATTTGAAGTGAAAGGAATTGAAAATAATACACTGCCCGCAATCAAAATAGGCGGCTTGCTGATTTTGGGCATAATAAGCGCAACAACAGGATTTTTCGTTGAGAACAGTAAAATAAAAAAATGGAGTCCCGCAAATACAGACTACAAAATAAGCAGGGCATGCATAATCGGTTTCGTGATATGCGTAATCATGTATGGACTGATGTGCGTTGTATAAGATGTGGGGTTTGCGAGACAAAAGCTGCTTGACAAACCTTTTCCATCAATCTGAAATCAGGTGGTAACACGGACAGAAAGTTCGCCCTGAGTTGATATTATATATCAGCTTAGGGCTTTTCGCGTCCGCATCACTTCTTCCGGAGAATGATTCCACCGTTTTGTTTACCACTGCGGCTTTCCCATTGAATTCACCTCGGAACTGACTTCGGAAAGGGGCATTCAGGTGGATATGGATGGATTCCGGAAGAAGTTTGATGAGCATCAGAAAAAATCCGGACAGGGAGCGGCAGTCCTGTTACTGAACTAGAATAGTTTCACAACAGGCGCTTTTTAGTTGGGGCCAGAGACTATTCCGCGAAAGCAAACAGTGAAAGGACGGGGATGATATTTTCATACCTGCCGTGAAATCGGTACCCCTTATCTGCTGCATCGTTTTCCAAAAGGAAGGGAGACAGATTTTCCCGGAGGCATTCCTCGGTCTTATCTTTGGAAAGGCCGCCCTTTTCGCTGATCCTGGCGGCGGTGGCAAAGGCTTTTTCACAGCGGCAGGTGAGCTGATACAACGCGGAAGCGGTTTTCAGGGTGTTGATCTGGGTAAAGGGTTTCAGGAGGGAGATCAGGAGGTGCAGTTTGCTGTTTTCCAGAGCGCAGTTCCCGTTATCGGAAAAGAAAATCGCGCCCTGGTGCATGAAGGTGGTGAATTCAGGTGTGTTGAGGCAGGAATATCCCCATTCTCCGTCTGCGGCGTGGGCAGCCAGTTCTTCCGCAACCAGTCCTGGATTCTGATTAGGAAGCTTCGTCATGTATTTGTGCCAGGTCAGGGCGTGGAGGGCGGCAGCAGTGCGATAGGTAAAAGCCAAAGCTTCTTCCAGGGAAAGGGAATCGATTTTTTCACATAGAGAAGGAAGCCTGATTTCGGCCGGAGATACAGGGGAGCATCCCAGAAGCCTGTCCACGGAAACCTGAAAGAACTCTGCGATCTGAGGCAGCAGCTGAATGTCCGGACAGCACTGAGCGGACTCCCATTTGGACACGGCCTGGTTGGTGACACCCAGAGCCAGAGCCAGTTCCTCCTGAGTCAGGCCTTTTTCTTTTCTCAAAATGGAGATTTGTTGGTTAAGATTGATTGTCTTCATACGAATACCTCTTCTTTCTTTGGATTAATTCATTTCTGAAACCTGGTTTTAGTTTATGCGGTTTTGGGCAGGAAAACAAGCAACCAGTGGTTTGAGGATTTCTTTTTTTATCCAACTTTCGGTTGGAAAATATCCAGTGCCTGACCTGTCGGCAGGCATCAGGAGGTATTCTTTTTGCGTTTTAGTAACTTCGTTCTCCGGAAATGGCCAGCCATGTTTTCCTTTCGCTCTCTTTCTACCTCACATCCGAATTACGCTGTCAGCAAATGCCGCTTCTTCCTCGCGGTGGGTGGTGTATATCACGGCTGCTTTGCTGCTTCTTATAAAATTCATCAGCTTTTCGGCATGTTCCCTGTCCAGGGACGCGGTAGGCTCGTCAAGAAGAAGGAGTTTCGCCCTGCTGTTGGAAAAGGCTCTGGCTGCGTTAATTCTCTGCTGCTCCCCTCCTGAAAGCTGGGATACGGAAGAAATTTCACCCTCTGAAAAATCAGAGACTCCCGTTGCATTTTTTATGTCCTCCAGACTGATTTCGTCGAAACTGCCCATTAAGATATTGTCGTCAACAGTAGTTTCGTAAAGCTGGGAAGTGGCAGGCATATAGGAAAAAATACTGTTTTCTCTAAAAAATTCGGCATCATTTGCGGGGGATTTGCCAAATAATGTTATACTGCCGGAGGTGGGAAAATACATTCCCATAATACAGCGAAGCAATGTGGATTTTCCGCTGCCGTTTTCCCCCATTACCGCAACATGCTCCCCCTCTTTTATGCATAAACTGATATCCGAGAGAATTTTTCTGCCCTCTGCCTCAAAGCACAGCCTGTCAATGGCCAGGGCGCAGCTATTGTCTTGATTTTGAGATTTTGTCTCTCTTTTCAGGCCAAAAAGTTCCCTGCCATTGTCAATCGGCACGGTATTATAGGGGATATAGGCTGCCATTTGCTGCATATTCCGGGTCTGCTTTTCGGATTCTTCAATAATGCTTTTGACGGAAGCCAGATTTCCGCCGGATATGTTCACACTGCCTGGCAAAAATCCCAAAACGGGATAAATAAATCCGCTGACCAGCTCGCTGATGACTCTCTGTAGGGAAAGATAGAGATTATTCTGTTTCAGCTGTTGGGCCTGGACATGGAAAATATCCCTTCTGGTCTGGTCAAAACGCTGCTTTATGACGTTCTGCAGGCCGTTCATCTTGATGAAATCTGCCTGATACATCAGCTCTTCAATATTTTTATTTTTTTCCGACTCAAAGCCCTGGAGCCGGGAGGCATATTTTTCGGATATGCCATTGATTTTTTTGCCTGCAAAAACAGTGATGCCGATGTGAGCCAGAATAAAAAAGGAAACCGTATAGTGAACATTGACCGATAAAATCAGCAGAACCACCATTACGATCACACTGATCACCAGGCTGATGATCATAACCCATAAGGAAAGCGCGGAATCGGTAAATGCAGTAATGTTCTGGAGCAAACCTTCCTCATTGTATTTTTCTTCCCGCTCACCGTAGGGCAGCGCAAACAGATCTTTATACAAATCCGCCGAGCCTCTGTAGATAAGGTTTGCGCACATCACATTTCCATATACATTGATCAGGTAATCCAATGTTAGCATACATAAAGCTGCCAAAATGATGAACAAAATCATCCATGGCGTTACCTGCACGCCGCTTTCTATCTGACCCATAATAGACTGTATCATAAAGGGTGCAGTCAATGGCAGCGCAAAGGATATCAAAGAAAACACAATCAGCAAAGCAGCAAATTTCAGCTTATGGTTTTTTAAAATAATGGCTGTGGATTTCAGTCTGTTTAACATTTTCATTGATTTTTTCCTCCCATATCGAAAATTTTTACACAACCCTGGGAATAATCATCAAAACCTGTATGTGAGGACATAATCAGTATCTGGGACTTTTCCTTGATCTGAGTCAGGATTTTTCCGAATATCTTACTGCGGGAGTCAGGGTCTACCGCGGAGAAGCTTTCATCGGAAATGATCACGTCATAATCTCCGTAAAAGGCTCTGGCAAGGCAGATTCTCTGCTGTTCCCCCGAAGACAGATTCAGCGCGGAAACAGGGGTGTCTATCCCTTTTTCCAATTTGGAAATAAGATTTTTTAACCCCGCTTTTTCCAATGCAGAACCAAGTCTGGTTGCATCTGCCTCTTGAAACAGTGTGATATTTTCTTTCAGGGTGCCTGAAATCAGCTGCGGCTCCTGGCTCAAATATAAAATTCTGCTCCAGAAGGCGTTTTCCTTTATGTCTTTCAGATTTTTACCGCCGCAGAGTATCGTTCCTCTATAGCCTTTTAACATATCCGCAAAAATTTTCAGCAGCGTGGATTTGCCGCAGCCTGACGCTCCTTTTATCATCAGGCATTCCCCTGATTTTAACTCTGTATTCAGGTTTTCAAAGAGATCTTTTCCCTGGAATTCCCCGCTTCCGTCTTCATAGGAAAAGCTTACATTTTTCACCGAAATGGAAGTGATTTTTTCCACATCTTCAGCTCCGGCGCAAGCCTCAACCTGCGGGGTCAGCAGGGCGTTAATTCTGCTGTCCATGCCCTTAAGCTGCTGATACTCTGAAATGCAGCCGGGAATTTGATACAGCGTATTGGTCAGAGATCCAACAGCCGCCAAGAGCACGATCAAATCGCTGATTCCAATGCTGCCGCTGGAAACTCCATATCCCCCGATGATCAGGATGGCGCAGGTATTCAAAATGGTGTTTGCCGAACCTAAAATTCTCTGCATTGTCATTGTGCCTAAAATTTTTGCCTGGTCGATTTTATAGTCGGCAATCTCTCTTTGATAGGGTTTAATCACCCTTTCACCGTTGAGCGCATAGGCGGCTTCCCGGTTCCGCACCAGCTCCGCATTGTGATTATAAATTGCGCCCATATGAAAATAAAGCTTCCCATTCTGTTCCGGCAGCTTTCTTCCCCGGCAGGCGCTGATCAAAATGGCCGCAATGGACAGGAAAAGGGTCAGGGCCAAAAGCCATGGCTCAATCAGAAAGACATAGATACCTGTCAAAATCACCGAGACAGCAGTAGCGATTACCTTGAATATAAATCCTGAAAGCTGCTCGGAATATGTAAAAATATCGTTTCGAATAATGGGCAGCATTTTTTCGGTATTTTCTTTGTTTTTATAATTTGAACCCAGCCAGATATCCATGGATTTTTGCTCCAGGGATTCTATCAGCCTCTGCTTAATCGTCAAAGCCTTACTGTTCTGAAGGCAGAGAAGCAGCGCAGACAGGATTAAGCTCGCTGCAAATACTGCAAATATGCCCCATATTCTGCCCGCATTTTTCGTTAAGACACTGTCCGCCAAAAGCCTTATGCACTCCAGATAAAGAATACCCAGACCTGAGCCCAGACAGACGGCCAGTCCCGCCGCAAACAAACTGCCGGAAGATTGTTTCAGTATGCTTTTTGATTCGTTATTCATTGTCGTTTTCCTTCCTGCTTCAATTTGGGTTGTGTATTATTTTTTCCTGCTCAATGGATAGGGAGATTCTCTCTAAGGTACTGGATGTTTATGCCAGCCCTGCTTGGTAATAGCCCTGTATCAGCCCTGGTATCCTGTCCTACATCGGGTGCAGTGCATTACTCTCTTTTTGGAAAAGGTCTATTTTTCTCAGGATCTCCATCTTACCGCCAGTCTTTTGTACACACTGCCATTATACTACAAAATGCTCCAAAAGTATAGGGTGAAAAGAGCATGTACAATAAAAATGCACGCTCCTGTTATATGGACAAAAATTCCTGGGCGCGCAGAGGAGTATAGAAATGTCAGAACAGAAGATTACGGTGAAAAGAACCATTTCCAACAATTGGTTTTTATTGAAAATCGCCTTGCAGGAAGCGCCGCTTTTTACGATTGAAGAGCTGACAACCCGGGCCAGGCATCGGCTGATTGTTTTTATCGAGCATATTTACATGATCGGGTACATCATCAACGCGATTCAGTATCAGAAACCTTTTATGGAGGTTTTCTGGTTTATTGCCGGGGTTTTTACCTTTGTTATCGTTGTGGCCCAGATTCTGCCCAATTATGTAGAGACAAAGCTGAAACCTGTTTCCAGGGAAAAAATCCGCAGGCGGATTCGTTCGGAATTGTACCGCAAGGCAGCGGAAATGGATTTGAAGAATTATGATGATCCGGAATTCTATAATGAATTTGTCTGGGCCATGGGCGAGGCTGCGGAGCGGACCGAAGCCGTAATCGGAAGCTGCGCCGCTTTGATCGGAGAGACCGTGGGCATTTTTGTGGTGGCAGGTTATGTCCTGAGCCAGGATTTGGCGGGCCTCCTGCTGACCGGCGTTTCCGTGGCGCTTTTATTGCTGCTGTCAAATCTCTATAACAAATGCAGGATGCGTTTTCGGGAAGAAATCAGGCCTTTGGAGCGGAAGCGGGATTATATCAGCAGGGTGTTTTACCTGCCGGAATACGCCAAGGAGCTGCGCCTGAGCAGAGTGAAGCCCAAGCTTTACGAAGAATTTCAGGAGGCTTCAGCGCAGATACTGGATATCTCGAAAAAGCGTACCAGGCGTCTTCAGGTATTACAAATGTGTATTCGATATGGCTGCAGCCGCCTGATTTTTGACGGCATCTACCTGACCTACCTGATGTTTCAGACCATTGTGAAGGAAGCTTTCGGCTACGGCACGGCAGTGACTTTATACAATTCCTGCGAAAATCTGCGGGCCTGTTCCCAAAGTCTGGCCCAGGTGCTGACCGAATTTCCGGAGCATGGGCGTTATATTGAAAAAATACGCCATTTTCTGAACTGTCCGGTGGAAATCCGCCAGAAGGAAGAGGCAAAAGCCGTCAGGGAAGAATTTGCGGAGCTGAATCTGGAGCATGTATCCTTCTCTTATCCGGGAGGCGCTTCCGTGCTGAAGGATATCAGCCTGACGATCCGCAGGGGCGAGCGGATTGCCCTGGTAGGGTATAACGGCGCGGGGAAGTCCACTCTGGTGAAGCTGATCATGCGGCTCTATGATGTGACTTCTGGAAAAATCACCCGAAACGGAACGGATATCCGGGAACTGAGACTGGACGAGTATCGGGAGCAGTTCGCAACGCTGTTTCAGGATTATCAGCTGTTTGCCGCCACCCTGGGCGAGAATATCGTGATGGACCGGAATCCCGTGGAGGAAAAGAAGGCGGAGCCCCTGCTTCAGAAAAGCGGCTTCGACAGGAAATTCGCCAGCCTGTCCCAGGGATATGCTACCCCCATAACCAGGGAATTTGAGGAGAACGGCGTATTGTTTTCCGGAGGGGAGGCCCAGATGGTGGGCATTTGCCGGAGCCTCTACCAGGATGCGTCCATCATTGTCCTGGATGAGCCTTCCAGTGCGTTGGACCCTTTGAGCGAGTACAATCTGAACCATACCATGATGAACCTGGACAGGGAGAAAACCGTGGTTTTCATCTCCCACAGGCTCTCCACTACCAGGCTTGCAGATAAAATTTACATGTTGGAAGACGGGCGGATTGCCGAGGTTGGCTCCCATGATGAGCTGATGCGGTTAGACGGAAAGTATGCGGCCATGTTTCGGCTGCAGATGGAAAAATACAGGTAGTAGTACCGGCTTGATGTGCAGGATATACCGGCAGATCAGGCCGGTTTTTTATCTTATCGGAAAGTTGCGGAGAGCATAGTTCCCCTGCTTGATGAAAAACCCCTTGACATTTCTGCTCTTACTGCGTATACTCAATATATACACTATGATAAGGAGAAGCGGAATGAACATTGTCATTTCCATGCAAAGTGAAATCCCTGCCTATGAACAGATTAAAATGCAGATCAAAGCGCAGATTCTGTCAGGTAATCTGCCGCCTGACGCTCCCCTGGTATCCATGCGTCAGCTGGCCAGGGATCTGCGGGTCAGCGTCATTACCACCACCCGGGCCTACGGCGATCTGGAGGCGGAAGGGCTGATTTATACCCTGCAGGGACGGGGTTCTTTTGTGAAAGGCGACGCCGAGGCCGTGCGGCAGCAGTATCTGCAGGCCATCGACAAATCCCTGACGGCAGCAGTGGAAAAAGGATTGGCTGCAGGCCTGAATCTGTCAGGGTTACAGAAAAGATTGGAGGAAATCTACCATGAGCAATGCCATTGAAGTAAAGGGTCTGTGCAAGTCTTATCCTGGATTTGCGCTGAAAAATATCAGTTTCTCCGTGCCGGAGGGATTGTGCTGCGGCTTCGTGGGGCCGAACGGCGCCGGAAAGTCCACCACTCTGCGGATTTTGTCAGGTCAGGCCTTTCCGGACAGCGGGGAAGCGCGTCTTTTAGGCAGACCCTGCACAGACGCTGCCCTGCGGGAGGAGATCGCCATACTTTTCGATCAGCCCTATTTTCAGGGAGACTGGACCCCTGTGGACATTGAGAAAAGCCTGGGGCCTTTCTACCCAAGTTGGAACAGCGGCCGGTACAGGGAATATCTGGCCCGGTTCGGTCTGGAACCCGGAAAAAAATTTAAGGATTTCTCCCGGGGCATGAAGCAGAAACTGGCCATGGCAGTCCACCTTTCCCATGACACAAAGGTTCTGCTCCTGGACGAACCCACCGGAGGCCTGGATCCCATTGCCAGGGACGAACTTCTGGACATTTTCCGGGAATATCTCCTTCCGGAAAACAGAACCATCCTGTTCTCCACCCATATTACCACGGACCTGGAGCGGATTGCGGACAAAATCGTCTATATTCACGACGGCAGCATCGCTTATGACGGGGACAGGGAGAAGCTGACCGACACCTACTGTGTGGTCAGGGGCTGGCATCTTCCCGCGGAAAAGCGGGCCCATGCCATTGGTCTGCGTCAGACGGACAGCGGTTACGAGTGCCTTATGGATCTGACGCATATCGGCGGGCTGCCTTCGGATACGGTTACCGAAAAGGCTTCCATCAATGATGTGATTGTTTATCTGGAACGAAATGCCAAAAGCAGGGAGGTATAGAAATGCTGAAACTGATGAAATTAGACTGGACTGCCATAAAATGCTACCGCATAAGATGTCTGTTGATTCCTGTGGCCCTACTGGTAAACGGTATATTTTCCACCATTCTGATGGCGCCGCTGGGCGTGTTTCTGCTGTTTTCCTTTTCCATCAATTTCTTTGCGGTGGAGGAACAGTGGAATCTGAACCGGCTTTACCTGACCCTGCCCGTAAACAGAAACCGGATGGTTGTGGGCAGATACCTTTTGTCCCTGCTGCTGTTTCTGACAGGTGTTCTGTCCGGCTTTGCCCTGATGCCGTTTGCCAATCTTTTTTCTTTCTCCCGGTGGTATCCTGACTGGAAATGGCGACTGGCTTTGGGCGCTTTCTGTTTTCTCATCTATGCCCTGATGAACCTGGCCATGTACCCTGTGCTCTTTAAACTGGGATACCAGAAAGGAAGAATCTGGGGTTACTACATTCCCTGCATTCTTACTGGTCTGATCTATCTGGCCCTGGTAGAGTATGACATCATGACAGGGGGAACCTTTATCCGTGATGCGCTGCTGTATGCCGCGGAGCATATTCTGACAGTCAGCGGCGGGATTCTGCTTCTGGGCGCGGCAGTCTGGGCGTTGTCCCTGTGCCTGTCCCTGCGGATATATGCCAGACGGGAGTTTTAGGGGGCAGAGAGGAAGAAATTTCCCGGCTTGACTCTGCCGTTAGGGAAGGGTATATAATATGCCCAAGAGGTTGTCGCATCAATGATCAGGAAAGCAGCGATGGGACAGTCCCTATAACTGCAGAAGGGAGCATTGCTATGGAGGGTCTTATCAAAATAAGGGAGATATCGTCGAAATATGATATTTCAGCCAGGACACTACGCTATTACGAGAATATGGGGTTGATCAGCAGCACGCGGAGCAGTGATTATGCCTACCGGCTCTACGACAGACAAAACATCAAGCGCCTGGAACAGATTTTGATCCTGCGCAAGCTCAATATCAGCATTAAGGATATTCAGCGGATTTTCAGTTGTCCGGGCACGGAGGTAGTTCTGGAAGTTCTGGGAAAGAAGGCCGCCTCCATTGACAGCGAAGTGGCGCTATTGCATGATTTAAGGAAAATTATCACTGACTTTATCCGTCAGATCAGGGAGGCGGATTTCGGCAGGGAGGCAGACGTGAAGATGCTTTATGAAAAAGCTGCAAAAATAGAAAGCCGCATAATAAGCATCCCCTACCAGGGCAATGCCTCTAAGATAAACCGCCTGTTGGATGTGACAGACAAATTGAAAAAAGGACCGGAAGTGCGGATTATTCAGATCAACCCGTTCAGGGCCTTTTCCTCCGGACTGGACCCTGTTGAAACGGTTATGGGCCCTTTTCAGCAATGGCAGGAAGCGCATAATCATCTGGTGCGGAACATGCTGTACGGCGCTCCTGATTTTCTGTGGTTCGAAGAGGATGCCTCTATGCCGCCGGGATATTTTGCGTTCAGTTCGCCGTTTGCCTTTAATGTTCGCCAATACGGAGTTTTATCTTCGGAACGCTGATAGCTTGCCCATGCCGCAATGGACACGAATATTCCTGCCGTAATCGGTTCCGTAAAATCTGCGCCGTTTATATCTGCGAAATATTCTCTGATCTGACCCACCGTAATCAGCTTTCCGAATGGGACAAGCCGCATTACCTTGTCATACGCAATCGGCGGAGCAAAGTACATTCTGCTTCCGCCATATTTTTCAATGCTTTTTGGGTCTGTAATTGTCTGAAACTTTGGCATATCCTTACTGTCGTTCAGCATCCCATTAAAATCTTTTTTATCTTCATTTGCCATATGATTTTCACACCTCCTGCCTTCATTATAGTGAAGTATATTGTTTCATGCAATGAGACGGTTTAAAAAAAGTTGGGAATACCCCGCTAAAAGGCGCTGTTGAAATTCCTGTCGTATTGTGGTAGAATCCATTCATGGAACCCATGACAGGGGTGGTAGTCTCCCGAGCCAATGACCGGCTTGCCGGAATACATAGGAAGGGAGGTGGCGCCAATGACAGCTGCAGATATCATTTTGATATTCATAGGGGTGCTCGGCTTGCTGATCGCCTTCGGTAGCTTTGTTATAGCGTTGCTTGCCTTTCTCGACAGAGACAAGGGCCACAAGCGAAAAAAATAATGCCCACCCTGTTGCAACCAGGATGGGCGCCTCTCACTGAGAGGTAACTGCCTTTGCTTGGGATACTCCACCTTTGGAGTGGGGCTCCTATGGGGGTGCCTGTTACCAGCAGGCGCCTCTTTCTATCTAAAGGATAGCATAAAGCGGCAGAAAGTTCAAGAGAATTCTTCTTCCAGCGGTGCCGCCCTCGAACTGGTTGAGCCGGTCCGCCAGCTGCTGATCCTTGCCTGGGTAAAGATGGGAGATGGAAGCTTTGACATTTTTGGTGTGAATTATGGTGGAGAAATTGCTGAAAGAGCATTACAAAAAATAAAACCAGTGTGTTCAGTGTTAACTTCTGTTGGAATTCCAGTATGTGTAAAATTCCAATTTATACTGCACACCGGTTGAATTTGCAGTACAACCCGACTGCAGACCGCCAGCCAGGTATTTTCCCGGAGGCATCACTGTAAATCCTGGCGGTCTGCAGTATAAGATCATGGATGATTCGAGAATCCGTAATTATCAAAATATAGTCGGCGATATAGGAAACATCTGATACGATGTGCGTGGACAGGATAACAATTTTCTCTTTTGCAAAATCGGATATGAGGTTGCGGAAACGTACCCGCTCCCTGGGTGCCCATGGATGCATTGTCCGGCAGGGTACAGTCCGTGCTGAAATGTCTGCCCGTGATTCACGGAGCGGCCATGATGCGTACTGTGTGTACAAAGGATGCGATAAGGGAAACCTTTGCGGGACTGCCGGAGGAGGCGGAAGACCTTTTCAGGGAGGCTATGGGAATCAGCCTGTGGGTGGGAGAGCACAAAATTTCCCAGGGGGAACAGGTGATATTTTTGGGCTTTTATGCTATACTGGCCATTGGAGCCGGGGCAGTGCTGAGCAGGAGGAGAAGGCTGCGCTGAAACCGGTGGTTTTCCGGACAAAGGATTCCGGGTAGGCAAAGCGCATGAACGGGAGACTTTAAAAGTATTTAAAGTTAAAAAAACAGCTTCCCATTTTGGGATATCTGTGTTATACTTAAGGACATGGAAGCATAGCTCAGCTGGGATGAGCGCTCGCCTGACTAGCGGGAGGCCAAG
>CAJUJN010000076.1:0-11263 GCA_910586775.1 uncultured Acetatifactor sp.
AACGTACCGACAAAGCCGCCTTTGCTTTGCCCCGGCCATAACCTAACAGCTGTTCAGATACGCTTTTCCCTATTTTCTTACAGATCCTCACCTTTCGGACAATAAAGCTCATGGGATAATCTGTCATTGTCATGCCTGGGTATCTGGTGGATGCTCAGGAAAGTTGTAATCTGGCAGTTGCCCTTTACAATTTCATCCGGTGATCCCTTTTCCTTTCCCATCCGCTGCACTTCTCCACGCACAGCCTTCAGCTGTCGGGTCATGGCGATTAAATCATCACAGGCAGCGTGAGCCAGTAACCGAGCCGCATCTATGAATTTGAGCCGCAGACGCCACTCGTCACGGTATAAATCGCATATCCCGGACCAGGCTCTTTCCAATTCGCCGGGTGGAATGACTCCGTTTTGATCCGTCAACGCACTCACTAAATCTGCAATCTCTTTTTCTCCCGGAAGTGCAGGAATGCCCTGTGTGCTTTCTGATGCCATTCTCAGCAATTCCGTCCGGTCTATCATATCCGCCAGCCTGGCAGTAGCCGATACGTTCAGACTGCTGTCAGCATTTCCTCCGTCACTCATTACCTGGTCTATCATTTCCGTTTCATGGTACTTTGCAACAGATAGATAATTTTTCGGCATGGGATGTAATGCCTTTTCGTTGTCTGACATCCAGGCACATTCATAGACCGGGCAGTCTGCCCTTTCCTGTACCTCTGCCTGTGGTTCCGTTGGATTCTTTAATCCCTGTGTATATCTCCCGATACGGAGATTTGCGCACACAATATCTCGGGCAATCCTGGCAGCGTCATTATTGCCCGGCTCCTGCCTTTTCTGTTCTGCCTGTTCAAGCTCCTTTTTCACCTGCTCAATAGCTTTCTGAATATTCTCCATCTTTGACTTCCTTTCCGTTCTGATTGCTGGTGTCTCATGTTACAAAATACCAGGGTAGGGGGCAAATGAGCCAGATCATCCTTGCAGGAACACCCAAAAAACAAAAGTTTATTATGTACCTTTATGCGCATATATGCGCTAAAACCCTGCTTTTTTGTAAGGTTTCTTACATGATTTCTGGTAGGTTTCTTTACCAGAGATAAGAGATAAAGAGATTAGAGATATAAATATATATGCTCACGCTCTGATTTCTTACAAAGCCCCCGGCCCATTCCTCCATGCCCTGCTACCGTTTTACTTTTTCCGTTTCCGGTCAATCGCCATGCCGATAAGATGCCCTATGATGTTTCCGAGAGCCATAATCAACGCCATTGTGATATAGTCCATGCTTTTCTCCTTTCCATACAGAACGCAGTATTGCGCTTTCTGTCATTTCTTTTTCCTGCCGTTCCTGATCGTGATTGCCAGCAGCACAAGCTCTAAAACAAAGTTCGCCGTTATAAGAAACAGTAACATTCTTCCACTCCTTTCCCGCCGCCCCAC
Organism: uncultured Acetatifactor sp.; assembly: GCA_910586775.1. Taxonomy (GTDB): domain Bacteria; phylum Bacillota; class Clostridia; order Lachnospirales; family Lachnospiraceae; genus Acetatifactor. The sequence goes on from CAJUJN010000076.1 coordinate 1,434, forward strand.
TTGACATTTCCGGGGAGCTGGCATATATTCTCCATAGGTCAAGAGTCGTCCCGCCGAGGGGCTGAACCGTTCCGGCAAATCAAAGCGAGGTTGCCGGAGCGGTTTTCTTATGCCTGTAAAGCCGTCATAGGCTCGTGCAGCGTTTTAAGCTGTGCCATTGATAATTTATAGGGGTTATGCCTTAAAACTCCGCTATGAGCCGCCTTTTCTATCCCGGTTCTGCGTTCCCTGTGATTTCGATTGTGAATACAGGGAAGTCACTCTGCAGAATCATTTCCCAAATTCTAGGATCGTGTATCTCAAACCCAATCCAGTATGCGAACGGCGGGAGGATGCCGGGAGGGATGCCGATTGCCCGCTGTTTTTCTTCCGTGAACACACAGGACTCTATGACGCTTGCGGGCTGGCCGATTGCCGACACTGGCAGCGCAAGCATAAATTCATAGATTGCCAATTCCATATCCTTTACCGTGACCGAGTAGCCCTGCGGGTTCTCAATTCCGTTTTCGGTACCTGTGATGGCAAATCCAAATATCCTATGTGCCGCCGTGTCCCTTTTGCATATCCTGTACCGTCCGAATACGGCTTTCTGGACGGCTCCCTTCCTGATGCCTTTCCTGGTTACATAATCGTTAAATTTTTTCATGGCCTACCCTTTATAGCAGTTTATCTTTGTAGTGATAGACAATCCGGTACAAACGTTCATACTCGTCACGCTTAGTCTGATTTATCTCTGCCATGCCGGTACCTGCAGAAATCAGCTGATTGTACTTTTCAATTTCATCCGGAGATCCATTCTCTCGGCCGATACGCTGAATCTCGGAACGGAGAGAATATAAATTGTTTGCAAATTCAGTCAACTCCTCGCATGCCTGGCGGTGGATTTCCAGAGCTGCATTGATGATTTCAAGCCGTAACAACCATTCAGGCCGGTACAGGCTGCAGATTTCTTTCCATGCCGTGCTGATGGTTCCTGCCGGAAACGTCTCACTCTGCTCTGCCGCCTGGACCATAGGCTCCAGATACTCCCTTGTCCTGCGGGCATTTTCCAGAGAATCCGAATATGCTATGATTTCTTCCGGATTCCCCGCCGCCGTTGCATCTGTAAGCAGCGTTTCAAGGTGCTGTATCTCGCTGTCCTGTATGGCAACCTTTTCCCTCGCACTCTTCACCTTTTCATTTTTTGCAGTGATAAAGGCATTGAATTGTTCCGTAAAATCTGCGTTAGGCGAAAACTCCATATTTGTCGGCTCGTTTGCCATTTTAAGCAGTTCAAGCCGGTCAATAACCTCTGTCAGTCTGAAAGCAGCAATCAGCCGGGGATCGCTGCCGTTCATATCCACCAACTCATTGCTGAGCTGATCCATAATCTCCATGTTATGGAGCTTTGCCTGCGTGAATGTGTCCGTTGGAGCCTGTCCTTTTTTCTGGAACTCTTGAAAGTGTTCCGATTCTTTCAAGCGTTTCAGATGCAGTTTCATCCGGAGAATTTCCCTGTCAAGTTCGGCAAATTGCTCAACTTCCGCTGTCTGCCGCTTTCGTTCTGCCTGGCTGATCTGCTCTTCTGTCTGTTCGATAACTTTTTTTAGATTTTCCATTTTCCCTTGTCCTTTCTGTGCTATTGATGGTTTTTTATATGCTCATGCGTTCCCTATAGGCGCAGGAAACGCTTGTAGCCATTTGCCAATGATATTTATGGGGCAGCGCCAAATACGCAATACTGGCGGCATATAGGGCGGATGCTATGCCCTGTCTGGTTCCCCGAATATCCGATCATAGGTTTCCGTATCGATGCAGGCCGTGTGTTCGTCCATGAAATCAAATGCCTGTTTCTCGTCCATGAGCTGTACCCTTGTTTCCATTCCCTGGCTCTCGCTGACAAGGAAATAGGAGCCTTTCCCTGTGCGGTAGAGCTTTCTTGCCGCTGTGCTGCCGAAACTGGCGGTGTCGCTTGATGATGCACATAACAAATCCGATTCTTCCGGAACATATTGCCGTTTGCCTATGTAATACCTGGGCTTGCTTTCCTGTTTCATTCCCTTATCCTTTCCACCCCTTGCCCTTTTTTATGGGGTGACATATCAGGCTGGAGCCTGTGCCTGTGAGTGACGAAATGCCGAGTTTTCGGGTATTCTGGGGCTTAATCCCAGTACCCGAAAAGAATTTGTGCAAGTTCGCTAATACCCTGCTCAATCACATTATCAGGAATATAAATATTCGTTTTGAGCCTTTTCCCTATCTGGTTACGGTTCATAGGCCTTGCTATAATGTACTGCAGGACAACGGCATTGTGCCTTTTCTTGAAATTCTCCAGTTCTGAACCGCTAAAGCATCTCTGGATGGCGGCGTGCTTTTGCAGGAGCCAGTCAATCCCTTTCCGGATATTGCTGTCCGGTGGCTCTGTGCGATACCGTTCCAGTCCTTGCCGGATCAGTTCCCTTTCCCTCTCACGCTCACGCTGCGTTTTCAGATTGCCCTTTCCTGTGTCCTGGGGCGGTGCTGAAGGGGCGCTCTCTGATGCCATGATTTCCCTTACAGTCTGGCGGGCATATTCCCGGACATATCGCTCTAATGCCTGCCATTCCCTGCAATCCGGCCCTTTGTCGCTCAAATCCATAATTCCCGGTGTGCTGTCGCTCATATCAATAAATCCCTTTCCTTTTCGCTCAGTTCCTTAAATTCGTCCTGGATGCGCTTTTCTGCCCGGTGGCTGGTACGTTCCGGGAGGAATGTTGACAGTTCCTTGCCATATTTCCCTGTGCGGATTCTCTGGTACGCTGATTTTGTAAGCCTTGATACATTCTGGGCGGTGCAGTTCATTTCGCTTGCAATATGCTTTGCGCTGTGTCTCTGGTAATGCCGGGCAATGAGGACATTCCTTTCCGATTCCGGGAGTTCCTGGAGGGCAGAGCGTAGCAGTTCATGGAGTTCCCGGTCATGGACGCTTTCCGTTGCTGTCTCGCTGGTATTCTCTATGCTGGCAATCATATCCAGGACAGTGCCGGATTCGCTGTCGCTCTCATTCAGATAGCTGTCAAGCCTTTGCAGTTCCAGTTTCCGGATTGCCAGGAGCGTTTCCCGGAGCGCTCTGTCTGTCAGGCCGAGCCGTTCCTGTATCATTTCATCCGTGGCCGGTAGCCCTTTTTCCCGGAGCCGGTCCCTTTCCCCGATAAAATCCCGGATGCGTTTTCTCATATAGGCCGGGATGCGAAGCGTTTGCCCGGAGAAATCATAATACCTGTAAACGCTGAGCTTGATATAGTGATACGCAAACGTAAAGAATTTTTCCCCACTTGTGCTGTCATAGTGCTGTACGGAATCCATGATGCCGATAAATGCCTGTTGTTCCAGGTCTTCGAAATCTTCCCTGTCTGGCGGGTACCCATATTGCAGGCCCGTGAGCCTGTGTATGATTTTCCGGATCAAGCCGAGGTTGTCAGCCCAAAGCCTTTCCAGAAGTTCTTGCCGGTTCCCTTGCCCGGTCTGTATCTGTTTTACGATTGATTCATTATCCCATTCCATGCTCTCATTCCTTCCCGGTCAAGATGCTCTTTGCTGCCGAGTGGCATTACAGGAGATTCCTTCTCCAAAAATCAAGGTGTCCTTATCCGGACGCAGGCGGTCAGACCGGAGGGAATGACCGTTTTATATTCGTTTTTCAGAATATAAAACTCATGTGTTTAATCCTGGTATTGCTTATCTCTTCAAAGCAATATGTTTAATCCTGGTATTGTTTGATATTGGTATAGTTCGTTGGCTTGTATCAAGGACACGGTAAAACAAGTATTCGGTAAAGCAAGGTGTCCTTGTTTTAAGGAAACTTATTATTTGAAATCACATAGCCGGTATGTTAATCTCCCGAATGTGCTTGTTTCGCTTTTGGCATAGAATTTTTCAACAATTCCCCGCTGCTCCAGTATTTTCAGATGCTTATACAGCCTGTCTTTACTGATGCCGGTATCTCGTAGGAGCTGGTCTATGCTCGGATAACATTCTCTGTTTTTGTCGCAGTATGTAGCCAGTATTTGGTATATTGCCCTTGACTCAATCGAAAGCGAGCTGTCTCTGGCAATTACAGAATCAACCTTGCCATATCCTTTTTTCTGTGCCATAGGCAGATCCCCTTTCGTGGATATTCCTTAATCGAATAGGCAATACTGGAGCTTGCGGTCAAGCGGGCGGGGGCCGGTTCGCACATACTGCTTTTTGACAATTCCTCTTTGTTCCAGCTCTTTCATGTACCTGTAAAACGTATTTTTTCCCATTCCCGAATATTGCAGGAGTTCTGAAAGTGTCGGGGTGCAGATCCGGTCTTTTTCCGTACAGTAGGTTGCAAGAATGCTGTAAATAACCCTCGCATTTACCGAAAGCGTTCTGTCCCTGATGATGCCAGCTGCTGTTTTTACATATTTTTCCATAAGCATTTACCATCCCTTCCCATGATCTAGGCGCTTACATGTCCTGTGCCTGTTCATCAATCCATTTGTCTACCTTGCGGCGGTCATATAAGACACGCTTTCCCATGCGGACAATGGCATTTGCATTTTTCCCAAGCTCCATAGCCGTATTGCGTCCGAGTGAGGTATAGCGCATAAGCTCAGATATTCCCATGAGCCGCCCATATTCCATGACCTGTGTAACATTGGTTCTCTCTGTCATATCCTTATTTTCCTTTCGTTTATTGTGGTTTATAGTGTGCCTTTTGAAATATAATAAACTCATTTGCGAGCTGTGTCAATAATAAAATTCACAAATACGAGAATTTATCTCGCAGTATCTTACTCTGCCTAATCCCTCCAAAAAAGGCACTCTGCCCTATTTTTTGCAGTTATGAACAATTCTATATACGCAACTAAGGCATATTTCCCCTTTGGCAGCAGGCTCACATACGCAAAATGGGGCGTCTCGCTTTATGCCGTATATTCACATATGCGAATTGCAGCAGTCGTAATATGCCTGTGGAGTCGATACGGGGGCAGGAAACCTTTTTATACTGTTGAGTGGGTAAATGATAGGCTGTGCCGAGAAATGGCGGATATGGTCATTCTGGAGGGGCAGAGGGCGGGCGGTTCCCGGTTGCGGTCTTTGCCCTGGGAGCCGTGGCAATCTGAGGGCGGGCAGATGCTTTTTTCTCCATTCTGTACCAGATTTGTACCAGAGCATATTGCCGATTATCCGAAACCCTTGATATTCCTTGCCTTTTCCGTCTGTCGTTGCACATTTCCGCCATAAGGACGACCTTATCCACCGGCACAACTTTCGTATTCCCCAGCTCGTAATCAGCCAGCGTTGATACCGAAATCCCTAAAAGCTCTGACGCTCCCTCCCGGCTATATAGCCTTTCATTGTATGCTGCGGCTCTTTTCCTAGCCTTGAAATACACATTGTTGTTCTCGTTTATAGGACCTTTTCCCATTCCGTGTTACCTACCCTTCCGCTATAATTTAATTATCACCAGAGGGCAAAGCCGGCATTTTGATGTTCAGCAGATTGCTCACGGCATCCACGATTTTTTCATTCATCATCCTGCCGTTGATAACCAGTGACAGCCGATCCCTGGAGACGTTCAGTTTCTCCGCCAGCTGATTGACGCTCATTTTCTTTTTCAAAAGCTCAATCTTCACGCACTGGCACCATTCGTCTGAAGGTGTATCAATCCGTTCCGGCATCCCTTTTGTGCCAAGCACTCCGTTGATTTTTTCAGCGATTGTCTGGACGCTTGCGTTTGAGTACCGGCCATTGATAACTGAGGAAACTGTCGCATAGCTGTAACCGATGCTTTCCGCCAGCTGCTTTAAGGTCATATCCTTGTCAATAGCGGCTTTCCGGACATCTTTACCCCATTGTGATGTTTCCTTTCCCATTTGAGTATCACTCCTTTCTCGCATTTGCTTAATATTTGTTATTTATTTTTGCGTGTTTGCGTGCTATAATGGAAATATCCTATTTACAGGCTCGCAAACGCACTTAGAAATACATTCCGTTCTCTGCTCGCAACTTTGAATTGATTTGTATTTCATGTATATATTATACCACGCAATTGCGAGTTTGTAAATAGTTACGCTCTCATTTACGAATTTATTTTGCTACGGAGGTATGAAATGGAAATAATCGAAAGAATCTACCAACTGCTGGATGAAAAAGACAAGCGTGCTTATGAACTTTGCGAAAAGCTCTCTATCCGGACTTCCACAATGTCAACCTGGAAAGCCCGCACCAACGACCCGCCTGCAAAGTATATGAAAACCATAGCTGATTTCCTCGGCGTATCGCTGGATTATCTGCTTACGGGCCAGGAGGCTCCGGTCCGCAAAAACACCACCCAGGAAGAGGATGATTTGCTCGACCTGTTCCGTTCCCTGCCGGAGCCAAAGAAATATGAATTCATTGGGGAACTCAAAGGATTTCTGAAAGCCTATACGGAGTCTCAGAAGTACCTCGATGAAGAAAAAAGATTATCAGTTTAGAATGGTACCGGGAATATGGCCGGTACTAAAGACAGGAGGATCGCCTATGGCAAATGCTGCCCGATACTTCGAGCTGGCTCATACTGAGGAAACAAGTGGCAATGAAAGCGCCGCCCTGCTTTTATACCTTTCCTCTTTCTGCGACAGCTTTAACTCCGCATCCGAAGATTACCCTTGCGGCACTGTCGCCAAAATCCGGAGTCTGCAGAACCGGCTTTCTCTTTCCGACCTGCAGCTCCTTTCTTTGGTACATTCCTATGGGCCTCTTTCAGATGCAGAGTGCCAAAAACTATTATCCTATTCCATTTACGGCTGCGTTACCGGGATTAAAACTATCCTGTCCGCCCGTATCTGCGGATAGCGAAATGGAGGAATCACATGGAACATCAATTAACTGGAAATGAGGAATTTACCCTGCATGGCCAAAGTGCCGGAATTACCGTTATGGACTTCTGGCGCTGGGCATTTTCAGACTTAATCGACAATACCCAGCGTGGGGTAATGGCAGAATTTCTCGTTTATTCATCGCTGAAATCGGAGTACCCCCCCCCCGCACGCAAATGCGAGAAAACTGGCTCCCTTTTGACGTGACGAGTCCATCCGGACGCAGGATTGAAGTAAAATCTGCCGCTTACATTCAAGCCTGGACTCCCGAAAATATATTTGCTCAGATTCGATTTGACATCGGCAAAAAGCTGGCCTGGGACAATGCGACCGCCACTTATGCCGCCTCAGCAAAACGCAACTGCGACCTATATGTATTCTGCCTCTTTACCGCCAAGACAAAGGATGTCCCCCTGCTCGACCTGGACTATTGGGATTTTTATGTGCTGCCTACATCCGTTCTGGATGAAAAGGTACCGAACCAGAAGGGGATCGCCCTTTCCTCTCTCCTTAAACTGGGGCCGGTAAAGACAGACTATGCCGGACTCGGCGCAGTAATCGAATCAATCAAACTGTAAAGGAAGTGACGCCATGAAACTGCCAAACGGCTACGGGAGCGTAACTAAATTATCCGGAAACCGGCGCAAGCCATATCTGGCCCGTGTCACACTCGGATGGATCACAGACGAGCAGACCGGCAAAACAGTCCAGAACCGTGTGCCGATAGGAACATTCAAAACCAAAAAAGAGGCTCTCCAGGCATTGGCTGAATATGGAGCCAACCCCTACGACATCCAAAACAACAACCTTACCCTTGCTGAGCTTTACCAGAAGTGGACAGAAAGCTACTTCCCTACCCTGGAAAGTGAATCATCCTCCAGAACCATCACCGCCGCCTGGAGATACTGCCACGCTATCCACGGTATGCGCGTAAAGGACCTCCGGGCCAGGCACATCAAGGGCATTATGGAGGACGGCTATATCATCCCCACCCGTGGCAAGGATGCCGGGCATAAGGTACCGGCCTCTCCGGGAACTAAGGCAAGGATCAAATCCATGTTCAACCTCATGCTGGATTACGCCCTGGAATATGAGCTGGTAGACAAGAACTATGCCCGAACCTTTGACCTCTCCAACGACATCATCAAAGAAAAAGAGGCTGCTACGAGGGGACACATAAATTTCAACGACCAGGAAATGGAAACCCTTTGGAATAACATCGATTCTTTCCGCTTTGTGGACTGGATTCTGATTCAATGTTACATGGGGTGGCGCCCACAGGAACTCGCAAAGCTCAGGATAGAGGATGTCAACCTTTCCGAGCAATACATCACCGGAGGAATGAAAACCGATGCCGGAAAAAACCGTGTCGTGCCTATACACCCCCGCATAAAAAGCCTTGTTCAGAAGAACTACGACCAGGCAATCGCCCTCGGCAGCATATATCTCTTTAATGATCCGGATGCTGTAAAGGGCAGCATGGCTATCACCTATGACAAATATGCTGGGCGGTTCGCAAAAATCATGACTGCCCTGGGTATGCGTGAGGATCACCGCCCACACGATCCCCGGACAACTTTCATCACTATGGCAAAAAGGGCCGGTGTCGATGAATATGTGATAAAGCGCCTTGTCGGCCACAAGATCACGGACATAACAGAGGGCACCTATACCAAGCGTGATATTGAATGGCTGAGGACGGAAATGGAAAAGATGCCGTAACCCTTGTGGCTGCGGCTTTTTTCGTGCCTGCTTTCGCTGAAATTCTGTTACCTGTGCCGTGTTACCTACTTGTTACCTACCGGTATCCTACTCACCAATTTTTACCACTTTTCACGACTGCCCAGGACAAATTTCCGTTTTCACTTCCCGGCATGAAAAAAGTACCGCAACCCCTAGAGATTACGGTACTTTCAAGCCTTTCGGCGTTTTCAATTCACAAGGTATATTTAGAACTTGCCAGCCTCGGCTGCTTCCTCAATGGAGACGGCTACAGCCACGGTAGCGCCAACCATGGGGTTGTTGCCCATGCCGATAAGACCCATCATCTCCACATGCGCGGGAACGGAGGAAGAACCTGCGAACTGCGCGTCGGAATGCATACGTCCCAGAGTATCGGTAAAGCCGTAGGAAGCGGGTCCTGCAGCCATATTGTCGGGATGCAGAGTACGTCCTGTGCCGCCGCCGGAAGCAACCGAGAAATACTTCTTGCCTGCCTCAGTACGCTCTTTCTTGTAGGTACCTGCTACCGGATGCTGGAATCTGGTGGGGTTGGTGGAGTTGCCGGTGATGGATACGTCCACATTCTCCTTCCACATGATAGCAACTCCCTCGGGAACGCTGTTGGAGCCATAGCAGTTAACCTTGGAGCGAAGCCCCTCAGAGTATGCGATTCTCTCGATTTCCTTTACTTCGTTGGTATAGGGATCATACTCTGTCTCCACGAAAGTAAATCCGTTGATACGGGAGATAATCTTTGCAGCGTCTTTTCCAAGGCCGTTCAGGATAACGCGCAGCGGCTTCTGGCGAACCTTGTTTGCCTTCTCTGCGATACCGATAGCGCCTTCCGCAGCGGCAAAGGACTCATGTCCTGCCAGGAAGCAGAAGCAGTCGGTGTCCTCTTCCAGAAGCATCTTGCCCAGGTTGCCGTGGCCAAGGCCTACCTTACGGGTATCGGCAACGGAGCCGGGAATACAGAATGCCTGAAGCCCCTCTCCGATAGCAGCTGCTGCATCGGCAGCCTTGCGGCAGCCCTTCTTGATGGCGATGGCGGCGCCTACAGTGTAAGCCCAGCATGCATTCTCAAAGCAGATGGGCTGAATCTTTTTTACCTGCTCGTATACGTCAAGTCCTGCATCCTTTGTAATCTTCTCTGCTTCTTCGATAGAGGAGATTCCATAGCTGTTCAGAACTTCCGTAATTTTATCAATACGTCTTTCATATGATTCAAATAAAGCCATTTTTTCCTGTCCTCCTTAT
>CAJUJN010000076.1:11363-19878 GCA_910586775.1 uncultured Acetatifactor sp.
TGCACACCCTGAGCGACTGTGCACATTTCTTCAACTTCCTTTGAATAAATCATGTGAAATCTCCTTTCGATTATGTAAGTTATTATTCCTTACAACGGAAGGCCTGCAGCACATGCCTTCCACTGCATATCAATTGATAAATTGACATATAATAATCTTTCTTCTTATTTTCTCATATTTACGGCAAAAAAGCTAGTATTTTTTGTAAAATTTTGTCCTTCTGTTTCGTCCCGGGCTGTTCCCCTGCAAGGCAATTATCCCATCAGTTCAACGTTCCCTGTGGTCAAATGCAGTTACATTCTCTTTCCGGCAATTTCCGTGGCTTTTTTATAGATGCTATCCGCAGGTATTACGCCTCTGACCATGGAGGTCGGATAAATATTCGTATTTCTGCCGATGACGGTTCCGGGATTCAGGACGCTGTTACAGCCCACTTCCACGTTATCGCCAAGCATGGCCCCCATTTTCTTTAAGCCTGTCTCAATGGAAATTCCTTCTCCCTTTACTGTTACCAGCGTCTTGTCACTTTTTACGTTGGAAGTAATGGAGCCGGCTCCCATGTGGGATTTATAGCCCAGAATACTGTCACCTACATAATTGTAATGAGGTACCTGAACCTTGTTAAATAAGATTACGTTTTTCAATTCAGTAGAATTTCCTACCACAGCGCCCTTTCCAACGATGGCATTGCCTCTGACAAAAGCGCAGTGACGGATTTCCGCATCCTCATCTACAATCAGCGGTCCGTTCAGGCATGCCGTAGGCGCTACTTTGGCGCTTTTCGCAACCCAGATATGCTCTCCGCGCTCTTCGTAAATCTCTTTCGGCAGCCTCTCTCCCAGGCTTATAATAAAATCATGTATTTTCGGAAGCGCTTCCCATGGATAAGTAACCTCTTTCAACAGCTCAGAGGCAATTGTTTCCTTTAAATCGTATAATTCTGATACGGTAATCATTTCACTCATATCTCCCATACCTTTCCTTAATATGTCTTATCAGAAGCAATCTCTATGCTTCTGATAAAAGGCGCGTCTCTTTGCGCCGCATTCAACTATAGGAAGCTGCACTTGCTTCCCACCAAAACAGCACTTAAGACTTATAATTCACCGAAGCAGCCTGAAACTGCGTGTACAATGTCCTCTGGTTATTCAGCTGCTTCACATATTGTGTTCTCCGTCCTACAAACCCGTTCAGCTTGTCCATATACTCTTTCGAAGTAATATTTCCTTCCGCCACCATGGTCAGGCCTTTCTCCCAGCTGGCAGTCAGCGCCGGGTCCAGAAGCGCCTTGATGGAGCTGCCCACCACATCGTATATCATCTCGCCCATCAGGGTAGGGGTCAGCACCTGGGTCTTTTTATTCAGGGACAGATACTCAATATTCACCAGTTTCTTCAGTATTTCCGCCCTAGTGGCGCTGGTGCCGATTCCGCTGCCCTTGATCTGTGCCCGCAGTTCATCGTCTTCAATAAACTGGCCGGCATTCTCCATGGTAAGGATGATGCTTCCTGAGGTATATCGCTTGGGCGGGGAAGTCTCTCCCTCTTTGACCTCGTACGAATCCACTGCCAGCTTAGCTCCTTTTTTCAGGGACTCCAGCAGCTTCATGAATGCGTCGTCCCCTTTAATCTCTGTCTCTTCCCCGTCTTTGCTTTCTTTTCCGGTTTCGGCCTGTTGCTTTCCGTTTCTGCCGTCAGCGCCCTGCTGCGATTCTGATCCGCCTGCGCTCGTCCTGTTTCCGTCAGCGGCGCTCTCCGGCATCTGTCTGTTCTGTCCCGCAACGTCCTTCTTCACCGGCATAACCTTCAGGTATCCTTCTTCCGCCAACACCTTGAAATTAGCGAAAAACCGTTCTTCTTTTACCCGAATACACAGAGCATATTTGCGGTAAATCGCCGGTGGATAGAAAATGCTTAAGAATCTTCGGACAATCACTTCGTAAACCTTTGCCGATAACGGCGGAAGGTTCTTAATATTGTTCAGTCCCTGTCCGGTAGGAATGATGGCATAGTGGTCCGTAATCTGCTTATCGTTCACATATCTTGTCTTCGCAATCCCTTTATGGCTTCCATTCTTCAAAATCTCCGCGGCAAACACGGCCGCAGGTCCAACCCCCTGTAACCCGCCGATATTTTTGTGGATTTCCTTTGCCACCGCCGTTGACAGGACTCTGGCATCCGTTCTGGGGTAGGTAACCATCTTCTTTTCATACAATTCCTGTACAATCCGCAGGGTCTCATCAGGACTTATCTTGAAAAATTTCGAACAGTCATTCTGCAACTCCGCCAGATTATAGAGCAACGGCGGATTTTTGTTCTCCTTCTTGCGGGATATACTCTCCAGGACAATGTCCCCCACAGGCTCCTGTTCCAGATGCGCCACCAGTTTATCCGCATCCGCTTTGTCTTTAAAACCGTTTTCCTTATAAAGCTTCGGGGAAGTATACCAGGAAGAGCCTTCGACGGCACGCCATTCTCCTGTAAATGTATTATCCTGCAGCCGGAAATTACCCAGCACCCTGTAAAAAGGAGTTTTCACGAAAGAACGTATCTCCCTTTCCCTGTTTACGATAATTCCCAGCACACAGGTCATAACACGCCCCACGGAAATAACCGCCTTATCGCGTTTCAGATAATCCTTTACCGTATTGCCGTATTTCAGGGTGAGCACACGGGAAAAATTAATGCCCATGAGATAATCTTCCTTGGCCCGCAGATAGGCTGCATCACTGAGGTTATCGTATTCCTTCAGGTCCTTGGCCTCACGAATGCCCCGCAGGATTTCTTCTTCCGTCTGGGAATCGATCCAGACACGTTTTCGTTCCTTGCCCGTGACGCCGGACATCTGCTCCACCAGACGGTATATGTATTCCCCTTCCCGCCCGGAGTCCGTGCATACATAAATTGTGGTTACATCGGGACGTTTCATCAGAGAGCTTACAATAGTATATTGTTTTTTGGAGCTTTCAATGACCTCATATTTATAGTTTTCCGGAAGAAAGGGAATCGTATCGAAACTCCATCTCCGCAGTCTTTCGTCATAGGCATCCGGATAACTCATGGTAACCAGATGTCCTACACACCAGGTGATGATCACATCCGCCCCTTCCAGGAATCCATCCCTGGAAGCCGTATTCACTTTCAATGCATTTGCAAATTCTCTCGCCACACTGGGCTTTTCCGCAATAAATAATTTCTTTCCCACACTGTCGTCCTTACTTCTGTCAACCGATGCGCACTGTCACTCCAGCCATTATTCTTCTTTCTGTCAGGAATACATTTCACTCCCGTTAAAAAGCGATTCTGCAATCGTCAAAAATTGCAAAACGCCTGAACGAAACTTATTTCCTGGCAATATATCCATGCGCCTTCAGCAATTCCGCACAGAGAACTGCTCCGCCCGCAGCGCCTCTCACCGTATTGTGAGACAATCCCACGAACTTGTAGTCATAAACCGTATCCTCCCGAAGCCGTCCCACGCTGATTCCCATGCCGTTTTCAAAATCCACATCCAGGGATACCTGGGGCCTGTTGTCCTCCTCAAGGTACTGAATGAACTGCCTGGGTGCGCTGGGCAGCTCTAACTTCTGAGGCTCGCCGCTGAATTCTCTGAGTTTCTGAATCAGCTGTTCCTTCGTGGGCTTTTTGTTGAATTTCACGAACACAGCGGCGGTGTGTCCGTTCAGTACAGGGACGCGGATACACTGGCAGGTAATCACAGGCCCTTTGGCAGGAACGATTGCGCCGTCCTCCACTTTTCCCCAGATGCGTAGCGGCTCCTTCTCGCTCTTCTCCTCTTCTCCTCCGATATATGGGATAATATTTCCAACCATCTCCGGCCAATCCTGGAAAGTCTTGCCCGCCCCGGAGATTGCCTGATATGTGGTGGCTACCACTTCCACAGGCTCGAACTCCATCCATGCGGTGAGAACCGGCGCATAGCTTTGAATAGAACAGTTGGGTTTTACTGCCACAAACCCCCTCTCTGTGCCGAGACGCTTCTTCTGAGACTCAATTACCTCCATGTGCTCAGGATTGATCTCCGGTACCATCATGGGAACGTCAGGGGTCCATCTGTGAGCGCTGTTGTTTGAGACAACCGGAGTCTCCGTCCGGGCATAGTCCTCTTCGATCTTCTTAATCTCCTCTTTTGACATGTCAACGGCGCTGAATACAAAATCAACCTCTGCCGCTACGGCCTCCACTTCATTGACATTCATAACCCTGATGTTTTTTACGGCTTCCGGCATGGGAGTATCCATTTTCCATCTGCCTCCTACAGCCTCTTCGTATGTCTTGCCTGCAGAACGGGGGCTTGCCGCTATCGTTGTCACCTCAAACCAGGGATGATTCTCCAGAAGGGCAATAAAACGCTGTCCTACCATGCCTGTTCCGCCTAAAATACCAACTTTTAATTTCTCACTCATCTTCTCTCTCCTCCATTCAATGTCTGATTTTCGTCAATTTTCTTATGCCATACCGAAAGCCGTTCCTGAAGCAGACTCCATGTCAATATTGCCGCACAGTCTGACGCTTTCTGCACTTCCAGCAGACACATTTACTGATATTATCGTGATAAACATACAATCGTGGCAATTTACCTCATCCACTCATTTTCTGTCCGGAATATGGCCATATCATACTATGATTCATAACCTGGGGACAATGAAGCTTTGGCAACGGATTACTCTATATCAAGGTATGCCTTATTTTTTGCGATCACCTGTTTCATTGCTTCCATTCCGGGTGCCCCAAGCGTCAGGCGCTTCTCCACACAGGTTTTCAAAGATACTGCTTCGTAGATATCTTCCTCAAATTTATCGCTGAGAGCCTGTAACTCTTCCAACGACAATTTTTCTATGGAAGTCCCTTTCTCCACGCAATACAATACCAGCCTGCCTACAATGCCGTGGGCATCTCTGAATGGAACTCCCTTTCCTACAAGGTAATCTGCCGCGTCCGTTGCATTTGTAAAACCGTTCATGGCACTGGCTGCCATCTGCTCCTTTTTAAAACGCATGGTGCGAAGCATTCCCGTAAACAAAACCAGGCAGTCATGTACGGTATCCATAGCGTCAAAAGACAGTTCCTTATCCTCCTGCATATCCTTATTATAGGCAAGGGGAATCCCTTTCATGGTAATCAGCAGCGACATCAGTGCTCCGTAAACCCGTCCAGTCTTGCCCCGCACCAGTTCCGCGATATCTGGATTCTTCTTCTGGGGCATAATACTGCTTCCGGTGGAATAAGCGTCATCAATCTCCACAAACTTATATTCGTTAGAATTCCAGATTATAATTTCCTCGCTGAACCGGCTCAGATGCATCATAACGGTAGACAGAGCCGACAGAAATTCAATCAGATAATCCCTGTCAGATACGGAATCCATGCTGTTCAGGGTTGGCCCCGCAAATCCCATCAGAGACGCCGTATACTCCCTGTCCAACGGATAAGTGGTGCCTGCCAGTGCTCCGGCTCCCAACGGACAGTAATTCATTCTCTCATAGATATCCGCCATACGCTGTCTGTCACGCTTAAACATTTCAAAATAAGCACCGTAATGGTGTGCAAGAGTGACAGGCTGTGCTTTCTGTAAATGGGTAAATCCGGGCATATAGGTCTCCAGATTTTCTTCCATGACTGCCAGTATCACAAAAAGCAAATCCCTTAACAGACCATCCGTCTCCTGCACCCGCTTTCTGGTATAAAGCCGCATGTCAAGCGCCACCTGATCATTGCGGCTTCTGCCGGTATGCATCTTCTTGCCCACATCCCCGACATGCCTGATCAGCTCCGTCTCCACAAAACTGTGAATATCTTCACATGTCTCATCAATAGCAAGCCGTCCCGCCTTCACATCATTTTTGATTCCCGAGAGCCCCTGTAAGATAGAATCCCGCTCGGCCTCTGTCAGGATATTTTGTTTTGCCAGCATGGTGACATGCGCAATGCTGCCCTCGATATCCTCTTCAAAGAGGCGTTTATCAAAACCAATGGAGGCATTGAAATCATAGGCCATTTTGTCTGTCTCCCCGACAAAACGTCCGCCCCATAGCTGTGCCATATTATCCTCCGATTCCAAGGAAGTGTAAGAAAAAATATCTTCACAATTCCTAAAGTATATTTTTAGCCGCAACGTACCCCGATTAACACCGGATGCCCGCAACGCTTTAAACAAGATATTACCATAAAAGAATTCACAGTGCAAGCAAAGGACTGAATTTGCGCTCAGAAATAATCCATAAAAATCCGAACTCCTTTGAGTTCCTTTTCATACATTATTATAAAAAGCAAAAGGTTGAATGTCCGGAAAATACCGGGCTTAAAACCCCATGGAACCGGGTATATGGCCCGAAAAAACCGGGCTTGGGACAGCATATATGCAAAACATCCTGGAGTTAAAGAACATCGGCTATTCCTACCACAGTCTGAATGGGGAGACGAAAGCCCTTCAAAATATTTCCTTCGGTGTCCGCGAAGGGGAATTTATCGCCATCGTCGGCCCCAGCGGCTGCGGTAAATCCACTCTCCTTTCCATCATTGCAGGCCTTTTATCCCCCGAAGAGGGCACCATAGCAGTAAACAATCCCGACGGCTCACTGCATTATCCCAAAATAGGATATATGCTTCAAAGAGACCACCTTTTTGAATGGCGCACGGTCTACCGCAATGTTACCCTGGGACTGGAATTGAACCATGCCATGACGAAAGAGCATCTGGACACGGTAGAACGTCTTCTGACAGACTACGGGCTTGATAAATTCCGCGACAAGCGTCCCGGCGAGCTGTCCGGCGGCATGAAACAGCGTGCCGCTCTGATACGCACTCTGGCGTTGGAGCCGCAGCTGCTGCTATTGGATGAACCCTTCAGCGCCCTGGATTACCAGACCAGGCTCTTCGTATCCGCCGACATCTGCCGCCTCATCCGGGCTGCCGGAAAAACCATGCTCATCATCACCCACGACCTGTCGGAGGCCATCAGTCTGGCCGACAGGATTATCGTTTTATCCGGGCGCCCGGCAGTTGTCAAAAACGAAGTGGCCGTCAAGTTGACCCTTGCGGACGACTCGCCGCTGGCGGCCAGAAATGCTCCCGAATTCCAACAGTATTTCAATATGTTATGGGAGGACCTGACACATGAAAACAGACCAGATCAATGAAACGAAAATCTCGCCGGAAAAAAGAGCCTGCGAAAAAAACGGAATACATTTATTCCGGAAAAGAAATACTGCCCGGAAAAAATCCGCAGAACTGACAAAACAGGAAGAATTCGTAAAAAAACACCACAGACACCATCATGAGATTGCATCCTGGAGGACGCTCCTTTTTGTCCTCTTTTTGGCATTCTGGGAGCTCAGCGCCGACTTAAACTGGATTGACAGCTTTTTCTTTTCCAGCCCAAGCCGGGTAGTAAAATGCTTTGTGGAGCAGATGAAGAGCAATTCCATGCTTGCCCATATCGGGGTGACGCTTTTTGAGACGCTCTTCAGCTTTCTTCTGGTAATCTGCGTAAGCCTGTTGGTTGCCACGCTGCTGTGGTATTCCCCCAAGCTGTCGGAGATACTGGAACCTTATCTGGTAGTACTGAACAGTCTTCCGAAATCAGCATTGGCACCTTTGTTTATCGTATGGCTGGGCACAGGCACCAGAACCATCATTGTGGCAGGCATGTCCGTGGCTGTCTTCGGATCCGTCATCAGCTTTTACACTGGCTTCCAACAGGTGGACGCCGAAAAAATCACACTGATCTATACGCTTGGCGGCAGCAGACGGGATGCCTTCTCCAAAGTAGTCCTGCCTGGTTCCGTTCCCATTCTGCTCAGCACAGCGAAAGTAAATATCGGGCTGGCCCTGGTAGGGGTCATTATCGGGGAATTCCTTGCAGCAAGGAGAGGATTGGGGTATCTGATCATATACGGCTCCCAGGTATTCCAACTGGATATGGTGATTACGAGCGTTATTGTACTGTGCATTATTGCACTGGTTTTCTATAAGTCTATCCAGGTTATTGAACATCAGATAAAGATACGGTTTAAAATGTAAGCGTATCCTGACAAAGGCCAAAAAGCATCTGCTTTACGGCCTTACATACCGCATTTACAGTTATGACGACTTTTTATACGGCAATTGAGATATCGCAACAAATCTTCGTTCGTTAACACCATAAGAACGCTCTCCTTCGGTGGAAATAAAAAGACAAACATATAGAATAACATACAATCAAAACTAATGAGATATTTGAATGATAAAACAAAAGCTTCTGACGGGACTCGAACCCGTGATCTATTGATTACGAATCAATCGCTCTACCAACTGAGCCACAGAAGCATCACCTACATCATCAACACAACCATACAACACCCTGGCTATATCTCCAACGCAACTAAATGTTATTATACAAGGTTTTTTAATTTTTTTCAACTACTTTTTTCAATTTTTCTCGAATTTTTATTCTTTTTATGTAACAGTTCAGACACCCCCAAAAATATAACTCGCAAATTTATCGCAATTCTGTT
>CAJUJN010000077.1 GCA_910586775.1 uncultured Acetatifactor sp.
CTTATCTGACGGCTTAATTGCGATGCTGTTATACCCAAAGTTCAGAAAGAG
The DNA here is from genome assembly GCA_910586775.1 of uncultured Acetatifactor sp. Lineage (GTDB taxonomy): Bacteria > Bacillota > Clostridia > Lachnospirales > Lachnospiraceae > Acetatifactor. Next base: position 52 of record CAJUJN010000077.1, read on the forward strand.
CCAGGTGTCTTTTTTTGCGCTTAAAAAGAACAGGAAGAACAGACAAAACTTCTGAAAAATAATTACAAAGAAATAATTACATGATAAAAATCTTGACATATATATCGTAGGGTGATATATTATAAATATGATATATCGTCCTGCGATATATCACTTGATGACAGATGGTTTAGAGTAAAGTTGACAAATCAGACATATATTCTGAGATTGTACGTCAATAATGCTGCAGTCATGGGAGGGTGATTATGGACAAAAAGTTGGCAAACAGATTGTTAGGCATAGCAGCAGGCGGATTGCTGTCAGCGGGAATTTTGTTTCTGGGACTAGAGCTGTTCCGAAATAGAGAGAATAATATGTATCTGCTTGCCGGGTTATCCTGTGTTTCACTTGGCAATCTGTATAATATAGCCAGGCATTACTTGAAATGACAGTGTTTGGTTGTAGACATTTCCTTAATATGGCAGGACGAAATCTCTAACGGGCGATACATGGAATGAAACCGTTACAGGAAAGAGCCGGGAGAAATGGAGGATGCTGAATGGAAAAAAACACTCCGCTGACAGAGGCATTATTTTACATTCTGCTGTCAGTGAGAAAACCGAACCATGGTTATGGGATTATCCAGGAAGTGGAGAAGCTGACGGAAGGCCGGGTGTCATTGGGACCGGGAACCCTCTACGGCGCGATTCAGACAATGACGGCAAAGGGATGGATCAGGATATACAGCGCGGAGACAGATTCCCGGAAAAAGAAAGAATACATCATCACAGACCTGGGAAAAACTGTTTTTGCAGAGGAAATAAAGCGTCTGTCAGAGCTCCTGCACAACGGACAGCTTATGTGGAGGACTGTGGACGGGAACCCGGAAGAACCTGAACGGAACTCACAGGTACGAAATGAATAATATGGGGGGACCTGCGGAACTAAAAAACAGCAGTGGACATGCGGAACTTAAAACAGGAGGAAAAATGACGAAATTTCATCTGTATTTTGATAAGGATAAGGAGACGGCATTTTTAAATGAGATGTCTCAAAAGGGCTATGCCATGACCGGATTTTTTGCGGGTTTCTATCATTTTGACAAATGTGAGCCCGGGGAGTATATTTATCAGATTGACATCACGGAGGGATTGTTCCGGGTCAGTAATGATTACAGAGAATTCATGAAGGATATGGATGTGGAGATTGTCAGCCTGTGGGGACCCTGGGTGATATTGCGGAAAAAGGCCAGCGAAGGAGCGTTTGAACTCTATACGGATGTGGAATCCAACATTGAGCATTACGCCAGGATAAAGAAGATGCTGAAGGTGGGAGCAGTTCTGGAAATCGCATGCCTGTTTATGGAGATTTTCGGGGCGGTAAGCGGGGTTGCCACAGCATGGGCATTTGCCTTTATCCTGGGGGCCATATTGGTTGCAATGCTGAAGGAGCTGATGCGTGTCAACGGCATTCTGACAGAACTGAAGGGAAGGATTGGAACTGACCGGGAAGAAATACAGTCGGGGAGGATGAGAAAGATCTCAGGTTACCTTGCAGCAGGATTTCTTTTGAACGGGGTGGCGTTGATGATTCCGGAGATAGGCGCAGATGGGCAGATGGCGTTTTGGGCCGGGTTTCTGAAAGGCTTTTTGCAGACAGTGGCAATCGTTCTCATGACAGCAGGCTGTATCTTCACATTGTGGCGGCGGGGGTAATGCAGGTGTTTGCAGAAGTGCTCACTCGTTATACATTTACGTTGGCAAATGTTTTTGAGCGCGAATTAAATTCCTGCCAGCCATTACACATGGCAGGTCATGCCGCTTATCTGGTTTGTGTGCAGGATTCAATCACCGAATATACAGATTGACAGGAGGGATACTTATGGAACGCTTTAAAAAGGTTTACAGTCAGGGCGCTGTCGTTGTAACCGAAATCTGGGTGGACACCAAGACCGGTGTCAATTATCTGTTTCACAGGGACGGGAATGCATCAGGCTTTACACCGTTGCTGGATAAAGAAGGGAAGCCCATAGTAACGCCGTAAATACCGGCTTATCGGAACTGTCGGGAATAAAATCCGGCATATTCTCCCGGCAGTTCCTGTTTGAACGTCACGCGATGACGGCGTTGAAAGTAAGAAAGCGTCTGCAAATTACAGGAACCGCTTTGCGAACCCCGTAATCCAAAGGAAATAATTTGAAGCAGGCAGTACAGGCAGCATCAGGAAAGCAGCTGCATCAAAGCGCGGTATGCAATCAGGAAAGCTTTTTCCGTGTTGTTTTCTGTTCTGACTACGGCATCTTTCTCCAGGCTGTTCAGACCGCTGAAGTTGGCAAGATGCGGCTCCAGGCTTAAGAAGCCGTCATAGCCGGCCTGGTCCAGAAGCGTGAAAATCTCGGAAAGCCTTCCGTCTCCCTGCCCGGCGGGAACGATTTCCTTTGTCTCACGGACAGCGTCCTTGATATGCACATAAGCGATGTATGGCTGCAGCATATGATAAGCTTCCAGTGTGTCCTGGCCGCACTCGATAAAGTTGGCAAAATCGAAGGTGCACCGGAAATGCTCTCCGGCAAACTGTTTCATCAGGTCAAGGCAGCGCGGGGCAGTGTCGCCATAGATTGCCTTTTCGTTTTCATGCAGAAGAACCAGTCGATTTTTTGCGGCTTCCGTCACCATCTGCTCCATCCGCGTCAGAACCTCATCGCGGCAGTTCTCGGGAGTGCTGTTTTCAGGAAGATAGAAACTGAACATTCTGATGTAAGGTGTCTCAAAAATATTGGCAAGGCGTTCGACTGTTGTCAATTTTTCCATATGGGATGGGAAGTCATCTGCCAGGTTGATTTTGCCGATGGGAGAGCCGACTGCGGACACACGGATGCCTGCCGCGTCCAGTTTCTGCTTAACGGTGCGGGCATACTCCGGTGTAAATGCCGATACATTGATTCCGTCGGCACTGCGCAGCTCAATCCATTTGATGCCGAGCTCCTGCAGTACTTCAATCTGCCGGTCCAGGGAATCTGCGATTTCATCGGCAAAGCAGGTGATGGAAGAACGTGTCAGTTTATTTTTTATTTCGCTCATAATAATCTCCATTTCGCCGCCATGGAAGGCGGCACATTAGCCTGTCAGGTTTCGGATACCTGACATATGTTTTAGTTAACGAAAAAGCGGAAACATCTGTCTGCTTTCTCAATAACTCGCGGGCATATTTGCGATGCGGTAAAGAATACGGCTAAACAACAGGCTTATATGCTCACAAGTATAAGAAAGCCGGCATAAAACACTGCCTCTGCTTTACAGGGAGGGGAACCTGACGGGAGGAGTGCCGGGAAGGGAGGTTCCGATAGCCTGACTTCTTTCAGGTACGGACGGCATTTTCATCTAACCGTACTACCCGCCCGCTCTCGGCGGATTCATAAACTCCCAGCATCAGCCGGATACTGGCATCCATGGCAGGCAGATTCAGCGGAAACGCTTCACCGGTCTGCAGTGTACGGTAAAAATCGGAGATGCAGTCCCGATGCCCTGTGCCCCAGTAGCTTTTCCCCAGGGCTTCCTTGTGCTCCAGCACCGGTTTTTCCTGGTGCCCGTCCGGGTAAAAGAGGGTAAGCTCCAGATCTTCAATCCGAATCTTCATGTGTTCGCAGGCAATTTCAATCAGAGGCGGCACATCGGTGCAATAAGCGGTGGTGGCGTAAAAGGAGGCATTGATATCTCCTTCAAATTGGATATATGCTTCCAGGGTGTCTTCCACCTCAATGATGCCCTTCAGGTGATGATTGGCTGTGGAAGCCTCCACGGCCAAAGGCTGCCCCAACAGATACTGGAGCAGGTCCAGGGTGTGAACGGCCTGATTGATCAGGGCGCCGCCGCCCTCGGTGGCAAGCCTGCCGCGCCAGGTGCTGTCTGTGTAGTAAGCGGAATCTCTGTGCCAGGTTACGATACCGCGGGCACCCAGAATCTTTCCTGCCCTGCCGGAAGCGAGAATATTGCGGGCTTCCCGGACACTGGGATTGTATCTGTTCTGATAGCAAAGGCCCAGCCTGGCATCGGAATTTTTGACTGCATTCTCCAGGCTGTGAAGCTGCTCCAGGGAGATGACGGGGGGTTTTTCCATAAAGACATGGATACCCTGTGCCAGAGCATATTCCGCCATGGGCACATGCAGGTAATGGGGCGTACAGATGTGGAGGACATCCGGTTTTTCCCGGTGAAGCATATCCTCCAGGGAGGTGTAGGCATTTGTATGCCAGATTTCGGCATATGTCTTTGCTTTCTGTGCATCAATGTCTGCAGCCCCCACAAGAGCGGTGTCTATCCAGTTTGTCAGGACCCGGCCGTGAAGCTGCGCAATGCTTCCACAGCCTGCAATTGCGGATTTCATATTGCATTTTCCTTTCCTGATTTCATTCGATTGGTGTTAGTCAATATATATTGGTGCAGTTCGGAAGCGCCGCAAACTCGGTATCCTGATATCACTAAAACACTATGACCAACACAGTTATTGATTAACACCATTAGATTTATGTTTCATGGGGCACCGATGAATGCTTTGCAGTCTCCGTTATGAGCCGATTTGCTTATAAGGCTCGGATATGGCCGGTGCCCGGGGGGTTTTCCGTACTCCTGAGCGGATTGTTGTATTCATGGTTAACAGTACGGCATTCCTAACGGACCTGGCTTCCATAGCTGTTCGCTGTATCGAAGGTGATTTCCTGAACCGCCTCTTTTTTTACGGAAGAAGCGCGCAGAGCATTCAGCTTTTCCAGGAAAAGGTCTTCGTCAATGGGAAATTCCACCGGTTTTTCCAGCCAGGAGGACAGATGCATGGCATTGGACAGCTCAAGTCCATGGATGCCTTCCGCACCGTCTGCCACAAGCGGTTCTCCGCGCAGAACTGCGCCTGCAAAGGCATTCAATACGCCTACATGCTGCGGATTCGCGCCGTCCAGAACGACTTCTTTTTCATGGCAGGGCGGCTTCTGGAAGCCCTCCGTGGTCTGGAAACAGTATTCCCGCTCGCTGATTTCCAGTTCGTACAGGGTGAGTTTATCATTTTCGGCTACCAGTTTCGCCTTTTCCAGCGTGATTTCCAGGCGGTTGGTGCCGGGGGCATCGGCGGTGGTGGTGACAAATACGCCGGTTGCGCCATTGGGGAATTCCAGATATGCCGTCACATCATCCTCCACCTCGATATCGTGCCATTTTCCGTTATGGCAGAAGGCGCGTACCCGGGAGGGCATTCCGCAGATCCACTGCAGCAGGTCCAGATTGTGAGGGCACTGATTCAGAAGAACGCCGCCGCCTTCTCCGTCCCAGGTGGCCCGCCAGCCGCCGGAGTTGTAGTAAGCCTGGCTGCGGTACCAGTCCGTAATCAGCCAGCTCATGCGCTTCATTTCGCCGTATTCCCTGCTTTGGACAATCTCGTGCATTTTTCGGTAAATGCAGTTGGTGCGTTGGTTGAACATCATGCCGAAGACAAGCCCTGATTTTTCGGCGGCTTCGTTCATTTCGCGAACCTGTTTCGTATAGACGCCGGCAGGCTTTTCGCACATGACATGCAGGCCATGTTCCATTGCCAGCATGGCCAGGCGGGGATGGTCATAATGGGGGGTGGCAATCAGTACGGCATCGCACAGCCCGGAGGCGATCAGGCTGTCTCCGTCGTTGAAGATTGCGGCAGTGCGGGGAAGCGCTGTTTTTGCCCAGTCGCGCCTGCTTTCCCGAAGGTCGGCCACCGCAGTTAAAGCGATTTCAGGAGTAAGGCCGTTCAGAATATTGCCGCAGTGGCCGCTTCCCATGTTCCCGATTCCGATGATGCCCAGTTTTACTTGTTTCATAGTCGGCTCCTTTTATATGTATGAAGTTTTTCAGTCATGGCAATGGCTGTCTGTGGCAGTGTCTGCCCGAGGCAGAGGCACCGCAGAGACAGATTGACATAATGGTGATAGTGTTCCTTCTATTCCATGTAATGTAGAGAATCAGGGTCAATCCCTTAACAATACCCGGCATTTTTCAGGTTCCGGTAGCTGGTTTCCAGGCAGTCAAAGGGGCTTCCCTGGCAGGTATCCTGTTCCACCAGCAGATATTCGCAGCTGGTTTCTTCCAACGCTTTCAGGATGCCGGGAAAATTCAGATTGCCTTCCATGACGGGCGCCATGAAGGAAGTCATTCCCTTTACCTGCATATCTTTCAGATGGACACAGGGAATCCTGTCCTTCAGCAGATGAATCCACTGGCATACATCTGCCCCGGCGGCTGCAACCCAGTAGGTATCCAAAGTGATGCCCAGTTCATCCGGCCCAAAGCCCTCCAGCAAATACTCCATGATCCGTTTGCGGGGAGCCGCATCCGGCAGCTGTTCTGCTTCAAAGGCTTCGAATTCCAGATTGTGATTATGATACATCAGCAGTTTGCCTGCGGCGGCGATTTCCTTTGCAGGCTCCCTGAAATCCTGCATAAAGCGGTGGAGCCATTCCTTTGTGCGGTATTTTTCGGGCATGCAGCCCAGGCCGATGTATTTGCAGCCAAGGATATCATGCTCGCGGATCAATGCCTTTATGTCGTGGAGAATACGGTCCGGGTTGCTGTGGGTCAGGACGATCTCCAAACCCTCTCTGTCGCAGATTTCCCGGACAGTCTCCGGAGGGATATTGCCGATGGCCGAAATCTGGACGGTTTTGTAGCCGATTTTTGCAATTTTTGAGATGGTCAGGGCAAAATCGGATTCGGTCTGTGTGTAAGCCCTGACGGTGTATAGCTGTGCTCCTGTTTTCATGATTGTACCTCCTGGTGAGCCTGCGTGTGCAGGGTATGCTGCGGGGCGCGAAAAAAGCGGTTCCTGCTGTTGAAAGCCTGTGTAAAGCGCTTGTCAGCTGCATGATGCACATGTTGTTTCAGGTTCTGCGGCTCCTCATGCAGTACCCGTTTGCCGCTGAAGATTTCCGGCTGCCGGGGGCATGCGTCCGTAAGTGCTCCGGAATCCGGCGGGGGATGACCGCTGGCCTGGTTATGGTTTTGCAGATGCCTCTGCTGTTCTTACAGGTTACTATAGTTTATAACGGACAGAAAATCCATTGCAAGGAACAATTAAAACATTGCAAATATAGCGGTAGTAAGTTAAAATAATATCAAGTGACACAAAACGCTTCGAAAACTTTGTGATCAGAAATTTTTCCGGCCTGAAACAGTTTCAGGTGAGATTCTGTGCATTCCGGGAAGATTCCGCTTCCGGCCAGTCAGGGACAGTTATCCGGGAAAAGAAGGGGAGGGTATCTATGAATCCGAATGCAGGCATCCATACAGAGAAAATATCCTTCGGCTATTCCGTATCCCGGGAAGTAACGGAACAATATGCCCTGCACTGTCATAACTTTTATGAAGTATATTACTTTCTGGAGGGAGACGTGGATTATCTGGTGGAAGGGCAGCATTACAAGCCCACAGCCCACAGCCTGCTGCTCCTTTCTCCCCATGCCTTTCACGGTGTCCGGATCAACCGTGATATTCCTTACAAGAGATATTCCCTGCATTTTCATCCGGAATTGTTAAGTCAGGAGAGGCGGGCTTTTCTGCTGCGGGCATTTCCTCAGTCAGGGCGGGGAGAGGAGAGGCCGATCTATTTCGAACATGGGGAAAAATACCGTCTGCCGGTTCTTCTGGAAAGTCTGGAGGAATGCGCTCCGCTGCAGGAGCCCTTCCGGGAACAGATGCTGCCCATCCGTGTGGAAGCGCTTTTATCGGAGATAGCGGCCATGAGCCTTGCCGCCGCTCCAGATACGAAGAATACGGCGGAAAATACGGTGACGGATATTCTGTTTTATATTAACAAACATCTGAGCGAAGCGATAACACTGGATGATATCTCGGAACATTTCTATATCAGCAAGCATCATCTGAACAAGGTATTCCGCAGGGCTACCGGCACTACGGTGATGGATTATCTGCTGCGGAAAAGGGTGGTTCATGCGCAGCTGCTGCTGAATAACGGATGCCATGCGAAGGATGCGGCCTTCAGCAGCGGATTCGGGGATTACTCTTCCTTTTACAGGGCCTATGTGAAGACGCTGGGGCATACTCCCGGGAAGGACAGAGGTACATTTCTTGCCGTGTCTGAGCAGATGAGGCAGGAGACGGTGGTGGTGCATATCCAGGAGGGCCTGTGAGGCTCTTTCCTGCTTCCTGCCAATTCCAGACAGCGGACCGGGTCAGCATGACTGTCATGAAGGGGGAAACGGAACGTTTTATTTCCGTCTCGAATCCTGATATGCGGAAAAGAAAGGGATAGGAAAAATCCGGAAAATATGATATAATTGCCCCGGACGGAGAAGTGAAGTTCTCATACACAGACACAAAGCAACAGATTAACAGTTTCTGACACGAGAAGTGTGTCCGGGCGGGAGTACCGGCATCCACAGTTTCCGAAGCATAACAAGAGGGAGAATAATATGGAAGAAATCATGGAATCGATGGCCAATGAGAAAATGCAGTTTGCAGTACTGATCGATGCGGATAATATCAGCTCCAAATACGCGGTTACCATATTTGAGGAGCTTGAAAAATACGGCCTGACCAGCTATCGCCGTATCTACGGCAACTGGTCAAAGGGAAACGGCTGGTCCGAGGGGCTGTTGCTGGAACATTCCATTATGCCGGTGCAGCAGTTTTCCTATACCACCGGGAAAAATGCCACGGATATGGCGATGGTCATTGATGCCATGGATATTCTCTATAAGAATAAAGTGCAGGGGTTCTGTCTGGTCACCAGCGACAGCGATTTCACCCGGCTTGCCATGCGGCTGAGGGAGGAGAACATGTTCGTGCTGGGCATGGGCGAATCCAAGACGCCTCTGGCGCTGACCAGGGCCTGTAATAAATTCATCCACCTGAACCTGGTGGCGGAGCAGAATATGGATGAGGACATTGCCATGGGGACAAGGAATTCTCAGGACACAAGAAATAATCCGGATGAAAAGCATGGCAGGACAGGGGAATATGCCGGCAGTCAGGATGCAGTATCTACCGAGGAACAGAACGTGACCTCCATTGCGGATGTACGGCAGGTGATACTGACCCTGATCAATGAAAGCGGAGGAAGGCAGGTGGACCTTGCCAGGGTAGGCAATCGGCTGAATGATAAATTTACGGATTTTGACGTACGTAATTACGGATATTATAAGCTAAGTACCATGATAGACCAGGAGCTTCCCGACCTGCACGTAAAAAAGATCAGCAACCAGTATTATGTGGAGCGCCGTTCCAATCTGACCAAGGAGGAACTGGAGCAGGAAATCTGCCGTATGATAGCGAAGAACGGAGGTATGGTAGAGAACCTGGCCAGCCTGAACGACGAACTGCATAAGAAATATAAGCAGCTGGATTTCAAGCAGTTCGGGTATAACCGGATCTCCAGCTTTCTGCGCAGTCTGAGTTCCGTTACGGTTCATGAGAATGAAGTGTCCCTGAAGAAGTAACCTGTTCAGGGATTGATGCGCTCACGAGTATAGTATATGTAATAATACCGCCCAACAGGACGGTTATATACAGAGTACAGGGTGTATCTTCGGCGCGCGGTTTATTGAATGAAGGAGAAGAAGTTGTAACTTTCGGGTTCGAGTATATCCGGAACGAGGAGAATAGAAAAGGTAACGGACGGTAAGAAAATGGACTTGAATATATTTGACTATATGCGGAATAACGACATGGAAAAGGAGGCGCCCCTTGCTGCCAGAATGCGTCCCAGAACTCTGGAAGAGGTAGTGGGGCAGGAACATATCGTGGGGAAGGACAAGCTGCTCTACCGTGCCATCAAGGCGGATAAGATCAGCTCCGTTATTTTCTACGGACCTCCCGGCACGGGCAAGACCACCCTGGCCAGGGTGATTGCAAATTCCACCAGCGCCGAATTTACCCAGATCAATGCCACGGTGGCGGGGAAAAAGGACATGGAGGAGGTGGTGGCGAAAGCGAAAGAAATCCAGGGGATGTACGGCAAACGCACGATTCTCTTCATCGACGAGATACACCGCTTCAACAAGGCACAGCAGGACTATCTGCTCCCCTTTGTGGAGGACGGCACGCTGGTTCTGATAGGCGCTACCACGGAAAACCCTTATTTCGAGGTCAACGGCGCTCTGCTTTCCCGTTCCGTTATTTTTGAACTGAAGCCCATTCCGCTGGAGGCTGTGCGGGAACTTCTGAAAAAGGCTGTATACGATACGGACAGAGGGATGGGAACCTATGATGCGGTGATAGACGAAGACGCGCTGGATTTCCTGGCGGATGTCTCCGGCGGAGATGCCAGACATGCCCTGAATGCCATTGAACTGGGCATTATGAGTACCGCCCGCGGTCAGGACGGCAGGATACATATCACTCTGGAAGTGGCTCAGGAGTGCATCCAGAAGAAGGCCGTACGTTATGACAAGAGCGGCGACAACCATTATGATACTATTTCCGCTTTTATCAAAAGCATGAGAGGCTCAGACCCGGATGCGGCTGTGTACTATCTGGCCCGGATGCTCTATGCAGGGGAAAGCGTTGCGTTTATAGCCAGAAGAATCATGATATGCGCGGCGGAGGATGTGGGAAATGCAGACCCTCAGGCGCTGGTAGTGGCAACTAACGCGTCTCTGGCGGTAGAACGTATCGGCATGCCGGAGGCTCAGATTATCCTGTCCCAGGCGGCTTCCTATGTGGCATCCGCGCCCAAGAGCAACGCAGCCTGCGGAGCGGTGTTCTCGGCTATGGAGGAAGTGAGGCGCAGCGGGAATCTGCCCATTCCGGCGCACCTTCAGGATGCTCATTATAAGGGGGCGGCGAAGTTGGGAAGAGGAACCGGTTACAAATATGCCCATGATTATCCCAATCACTATGTAGAGCAGCAGTATCTTCCTTATGAACTGAACGGGAAGGAATTCTATAAGCCCACCGGAAACGGCTACGAGGCTAAGATACGGGAACACATGCGGAGAATCAGGGCAGAGGCGGGGGAAGCGAAGGAATCCTGACGGTGACTGCTCTGAAAAGCGGCGAAAGAAACCGGGGAATTCTGACCGGGACTGCTTTGAAAAGAGGCAGGAAGTATCGGTCAAAACAGCTGCCCTGTGAGATACCGGTAGATTTCCTGGTTTTTCTTCTGCCAATTGTCGCATATGTTTTTGGCAATCTCTTCCGTGGGGACGGTCATTTTTATATCTACCAGATTGACGCCTCTATCCTTGGCTACAAGGTGGGTTTCATACTCGCCGATGCCTGCCCGGTAGTAATAATCACCGAGCACGGAGACTTCATTGCGGAGAACATATTCGTTTTCCCGGAAATAGCTGTCAATATCTTTTTTGATACCATGGTTGATACGGTTCTGAAAAAAAAGCAAAGTTTCCCGTCCCTCCGGCGTAATGGAGAGATGGGTACGGTTTAAAATGGTACGGGAAGTGATCATCCGCGCATCCAGCAACTCATTAATTACCTGCTGCAGCGTCAGGTAATTCGTGTATTCCCGTTCCAGGATAAAATCACTGACCTGTGCGTTAGTCAGCGGGAAATTAACTCTGTCCAGCATATAAAGTACGATTAATTTATAGAGAGTCAGCGTGTCCTGAAACATTTTGCCCATCCCTTTCTGTGTGCGTAATTACGTTATATGTTTTCCTTTTGATTGTCAGCCCGCTGCAGACAGAATCCCAATCTGCAATTCGTGACGGCAGCATCTTATTTTGTGATAAGTTAGCGGACATTCAATATCATATAATAGATTTCGGTACTTCGCAAGAGATTCCGCAGGATTATTTTTTGTGATTATTAAAATTAGGGCTTCCTATTTTTGGAAAAGTGTATTATAATGTCGGTACGGCATGGTATTCAACCATGCTTCAAAGGCAGCATGTCAATGACGAATCTGGCTGTGCTCCCCGTTTAAATTTTTATTACTATGGAAATCAGGAGGAATTTATGAGAGAAAAGTATGAATCACTGGCACTTGTACAGCTGAAAGAGCTGGCGAAAGCGCGTGGGCTGAAAGGAACATCGTCCATGAAGAAGGCTGAGCTGGTGGAGGCCATGTTGGCAGAAGATGAAAGGGTGAAAAAACAGGAAGAAGAAAGTGTTGCGAAGAGTGTGAAAGATGAGGAGGCACAGCAGTCCCGCGACAGTGCGCCCGCATCCAAATTCGTACGAAAGCGTACTATTGTAACAAACACGAAATCCGCAGCCCCGCAGCAGAGAACAGAGCGTGCGGCAGGCGCGGTTATGAGCGAAAACAACTATAAAGCCGAAGCTACGGCGCAAAGCGAGAGTGTTCAGAAGGCCGATGAGAAGCAGGAAGCTCCGGCAGCATCGGTATCTGGCGCTTCATCGTCGCCGCAGACTGCTCCGGCGGCACCTCAGGCAGCGCCCAGGCCGAACCGTTCCAACGAGGTCTATGATGAGAAGACCTATCCCAAGGAACTGGACAGCGGTGAGGAGGCAAGCGGTATCCTGGAGGTTATGCCTGACGGATATGGATTTATCCGATGTGAGAATTACCTGCCCGGAGAGAACGACGTGTATGTGGCGCCCAGCCAAATCCGCCGTTTCGGGCTGAAGACAGGCGATATCCTGCGGGGCAACAAGCGTATTAAGACACAGCAGGAGAAGTTCAGCGCACTTCTGTTTATCCGCACTATTAACGGCTATACGATCGAAGAAGCTTTAAGGCGTATGGCTTTCGAAGATATGACTCCTATTTTCCCGAATGAACGCATCAGACTGGAGACTGCAGGCTGCAGCGTGGCTATGAGGGTTATGGATCTGGTCAGTCCCGTTGGTAAGGGCCAGCGTGGAATGATCGTATCTCCGCCCAAGGCCGGTAAGACGACTTTACTGAAAGAGGTGGCGAAGTCCATTCTGCGGACGAATCCGCACATGCATATGCTGATACTGCTCATTGACGAGCGGCCTGAAGAGGTGACAGATATCAAGGAAGCAATCAGCGGAGACAACGTAGAGGTGATTTATTCTACCTTTGACGAGCTGCCCGAGCATCATAAGAGGGTATCGGAAATGACCATTGAGCGTGCCAAGCGTCTGGTGGAACATAAGAAAGACGTGGTAATTCTTCTGGACAGCATCACCCGTCTGGCAAGGGCTTACAACCTGGTGGTACCGCCCAGCGGACGTACGCTTTCCGGCGGTCTCGACCCTGCGGCGCTGCATATGCCGAAGCGCTTCTTCGGTGCGGCGAGAAACATGCGTGAGGGCGGCAGCCTGACGATTCTGGCAACGGCGCTGGTGGATACCGGCAGCAAGATGGACGATGTGGTATACGAGGAATTCAAGGGTACGGGCAACATGGAAATGATCCTGGACCGCAAGCTTTCCGAGAAACGCATCTTCCCAGCAATCGATCTGGCGAAGTCCGGTACCAGGAGAGAGGACCTGCTTCTGAACAGCGAGGAGTTGGATGCCATCAACATTATGCGCAGGGCTTTGAACGGTCTGAAGCCGGATGAGGCCACCGACCGTATCCTGGAAATGTTCTCAAGGACAAGAAGTAACAATGAATTCGTACAAATGGTAAAAAGAAACAAATTTATTTAAAATAAGACTTGAAACTAAGCTGTCCATGTGCTACAATAAAAACGCTGTTTGTGGTTCCATAAGCAGTATGGATGCGAACGACAAATAAGGCTTTAATGATTGAATATAGAGAGGTGAATGAGATGAAAGAAGGAATCCATCCCAAGTACTATCAGGCGACAGTGACCTGCAACTGTGGGAACACTTTTGTGACCGGCTCCACAAAGCCTGAGATTCATGTGGAAGTTTGTTCCAAGTGCCATTCGTTCTACACAGGCCAGCAGAAGACTGCAAGGGCTGATGGACGTATTGAGAAGTTCAACAGGAAATACGGCGTTAAATAAGATCGCAGAAAGGTTGAGGTGCTTGGTATCTCAACCTTTTTCTCTTAATTAAGTCGCTGCGTGACAGCACTAAAGAGCAAAGTCCCTTCGGCGCACACTTATAAGAGGAAATTTCATTCGAAAGTGCCTCATGAAATTTCCTCTCGTGCGCCTTCGCGCCTTTGCTAATTAAGTCGCTCCTCGACAGCACTAAAGGGCAAAGTCCCTTCGCGGCGGCATTATAGGGAAAGTTGGGCGATAGAAAGACTTAGGAGATATGTTATGGCAAAGAAAAAAAGTAAATGTTATTCCGGAATCGGCGGACAGGCGGTTCTGGAGGGCGTTATGATGAAGAACAAGGATAAGTATGCTGTGGCCGTAAGGCGGCCTGACGGTGGGATATCTGTAGAGGTGGACAATTATCAGGGCATATTAAGAGGAAATAAGATAAAGGAGATTCCTTTTATAAGAGGGGTGTTTAATTTTATTGACTCTTTGGTGCTGGGAATGAAGTGCCTGAATTTTTCGGCTTCTTTTTACGAGGATGAGGACGACGGAAAATCGGGAAAGGAAGGCGGGGCGGGAGATAAGGTGATGACCGGCCTGGTTACCTGCTTTTCTGTGGTGCTGGCGGTGGGGATTTTTATCGTACTGCCATATTATCTTGCGTCCCTTCTGAACGGGTATCTGCGGAATCCGTCTCTGGTTGCGATTATCGAGGGGGTAGTCCGTATCCTGATTTTTATCCTCTATGTGGGCGGTATCAGTATTATGAAGGATATCCGAAGGCTGTACCGATATCATGGAGCGGAGCATAAATGCATTAACTGTATTGAGCGTGGGAGACCGCTGACCGTGGACAATGCCATGCGCAGTTCCAGACTTCACAAAAGATGCGGTACCAGTTTTCTGTTTTTTGTATTTTTTGTGAGTATTATTTTGTTTTTCTTTATCCGTGTGGAGAATCCGGTAGGGCGTGTGGGTCTTCGGATTTTGCTGATGCCCGTGGTAGCCGGGATTTCCTATGAAATCATCCGTCTGGCAGGGCGTTCGGATTCGCTGTTTGTGCGAATACTCTCGGCACCGGGGATGGCCATCCAGCGTATGTCCACTAAGGAGCCGGACAGGGAGATGGTGGAAGTGGCGATTGCTTCCGTGGAGGCAGTGTTTGACTGGAAAGCCTATCTGGAGGAAACGTTTGGGTATGTATTTGAAGAAGAGCTGGAGGAATGCGGGAGCGAAACCTGAGAAGAAGCTCTGACGCTGCTGTCAGGTTGAATTTGTTGTTTTCAGGGGCGATTTCATCTGAAAGGTATGGATGTAATGTGGATTGCGGAAGGTTCAGACAGTGAAGGAAATTATCGCAGATGATACTTTCTGCATAGAGTGGACTTCTGGCATTGCAAGAGTGCGGAATAATGAATGGGGCATGGAAGTAAAGGGGTGAGTCATGATTTACAGTAATTTATATCATCAGGGCAAAGAAAAACTCCTTTTGGCGGGAATTGATGAGGCTGAGTTGGAAGCCCGGCTTTTGTTGGAATATGTCTGTGGGACGACACGCAGCGACTTGCTGGCACATGGCGATATGGCTGTAAGTGAGGAGCAGGAAAACAGGTATGAGAATCTGATTGGCAGGCGTATGACGAGAATTCCGTTGCAGTATCTGACGGGAACGCAGGAGTTCATGGGACTGACTTTTTCCGTGAGTGAACATGTGCTGATTCCCAGGCAGGATACGGAGATTCTGGTGGAGGAAGTGCTGCGCAATCTCCATGACGGCATGCGGATACTGGATATGTGTACCGGTTCGGGATGTATCTTAATCAGCCTTCTGCATTATTCCAATGACTGTGAGGGTGTGGGAGCGGATATTTCGGAGGAAGCCCTGGCAGTGGCGCGGGAAAATGCCCGGAAGTTGCTGGGCGCGGGAAAATGCCAGGGAAATGCGGAAGAATTGCCGGATGACGGGGAATGTCGGGAAGATGGGAGCATGGCAGTGTTGAAGGAAACGGGCGTCGAAGACGGCAATAAAACCGGAGCAATTTGTTTTGTATGCAGTGATCTGTTTTCGAATATCTCCGGCAGGTTTGATATAATTGTTTCCAATCCGCCTTACATTCGAAGGAATGTGCTCGGGACTCTGATGCCCGAAGTCAGGAAACATGAACCTTTGCAGGCGTTGGACGGCGGAGAGGATGGGCTTGAGCTGTACCGGAAAATAATAGAGGATAGTCGGGCATATCTGTATGGAGGCGGAATGCTGTTTTTCGAAATCGGATATGACCAGGGAAGAGAAGTCAGCACCCTGATGGAACAGGCAGGTTTCCTGGAAATTCAGGTTGTGAAGGATTACGCAGGACTGGACAGAGTTGTGTATGGAACGCGCAGTGTTGATTGAAGAACAGTATAAAGATGCTGAAAATATGGGATAAACATGTATGCTGTACAGCATGGAATGAGTTTGGGAATGTTGTGATCGGGTAACAGCGCGTGGACTTTTCTGATTGAAAACAGCACGGATTTGCTTATGTTATCGATAGAATGTGAGGAAATATATGTTTGACAGATTAGAAGATTTACTGATTCGTTTTGAAGAAATTATGGGAGAGCTTCATGAGCCTACTGTGACAGGGAATCAGGAGCGTTTCCGTAAGCTTATGAAGGAGCAGAGCGATCTGACGCCCATCGTGAATGCTTACACGGAATATAAGAAATGCAGACAGGACATCGAGGATTCTCTGGTCATGCTGGAAGAAGAAAACGATGAAGAGATGCGTGAGATGATTAAGGAAACTTTGAATGAGGGAAAGAGGCGCGTGGAGGAGTTGGAGCAGGAACTGAAGATATTGCTTCTGCCCAAAGATCCTAATGATGACAAAAATGTAATAGTGGAAATCCGTGCAGGAGCGGGCGGGGACGAAGCGGCCCTGTTTGCCGCGGAGATTTACCGGATGTATGTGCACTATGCGGAGAGTCAGAGATGGAAGGTGGAGACCCTGAACGTGGACGAAATCGGCATCGGGGGCATGAAGGAGGTGCAGTTCGTCATCACGGGGCAGGGAGCCTATTCCAAAATGAAATACGAGAGCGGCGTCCACCGGGTGCAGCGGGTGCCGGAGACGGAGAGCGGCGGGCGGATTCATACCTCCACCATCAGCGTGGCGGTGATGCCCGAGGTGGACGAGGATATCGACATTGTGATCGACGAGAAGGATATCAGGGTGGATGTAATGCGTGCGTCCGGAAACGGAGGCCAGTGCGTAAATACCACGGACTCTGCGGTGCGGCTGACCCATTACCCTACGGGAATCGTAGTGTACAGCCAGACCGAGAAATCACAGCTGCAGAATAAGGCCAAGGCCTTTGCACTGCTGAAAGCAAAGCTCTATGACATAGAACAGCAGCAGAGGCATGACGCGGAGGCAGAGATGCGCCGCAGCCAGATCGGTACCGGAGACCGTTCGGAGAAGATCAGGACTTATAATTTCCCACAGGGGCGTGTTACGGACCACCGTATAGGCCTGACCATCTACAAACTGGACAAGGTGATGAACGGGGATATCCAGGAAATCCTGGATGCCTGCATCTCCGCCGACCAGGCAGCTAAGTTAGTAAAGATGGGGGAAAACTAGAGGCTGCCTGGTCGTTCGGCCGAGGCAGCTAAGTTAGTAAAGATGGGGGAAAACTAGAGGCTGCCGGGGCATAACCAGGCGGTGTAAGTGGTCAGGCGGAATCCGAGTCAGGAGGCAGTATGAGACAGCAGTTTTTAAAGGAATGGGGAAAGCTTGTACATGCATGGTCAGTGAGACTGACGTTCCTGCTCTTTCTGGCCGGGGCCGTCATCGCGGCGGTAAGTTCGGACTGTACCGCCTACATGGCGCCTTTTACGGGATGCAGCTATTGGGGAAACATGTCCACGATACTACTTGCCGTCCTTGTAGCAGGACAGGTTGCCGGGGAATACCAGAACGGCAGGGCTGCGAAAGCCGCCGCCGAAACAAAACGAAGGGATTATTTTGCTGCAAAGGTGATGGGATTATTCAGTCTGTCGGCATTTCTCTGCCTATTCTATATGGCGGTGATGAGCCTGCTCTGCTTTATAAAAAACGGCATGGGCAGAGGATACTTTTTTCATTATCCACTGCAGGTAATGGTAGTTTTATTCTGTAAAATCCTTACTTACTGGGTGTATATCGCGGTATTCCTTCTGATAGGAGTACTGGTGCGCAGAAGATTCCTGTCATTTGCGCTTTCCTTTGGCGTTATGTTTCTCGAAGTCTTCCTGTACACGAGGCTGCAGATGGAACGGCCGGTGTCGGTGGCAGGCCCATGGACAGCCCTGATGCAGTTGGACAGATACATAGGCAGGGCGGATTTTCTGTCCTATGACTTTTATTTTTTGTTTGTGCCGGGGGTTTATGTGGGAGTTCTGGCACTGGTAATCGGATATCATGTCTTTCGCCGGGGGAAAATGCAGACTAAGTCAGGCAGGAAGCCCGGGGGGCTTTTGGCAGGATTCGCAGGAATCGCCAAGGGGGCGGTCATGGTGGCAGTCATGTTCCTGGTCTGCGGACAGGCGGGGAGTCTTGCGGAAGAAAGAGCGGCATCCATGGAGAATCAGCCGTCTGTGGAAAATGTGGGTGAGATGAGGCTTGTCTACGGGGACGGCAGTCTGGAGGACGGAGAGGCCTTTGTGCTTCTGCTGATGGCAGAGGGATTTACCCGGAATCAGCAGGAGGATTTTTTCAGGGGAGTTGAAAATCTTGCATCCGGGCTTATGGGTATTTCACCCTATGATGAATTTGCGGATGTGACTAAAATATATGCGCTTGGTACGATGTCTGTCGAGTCCGGAATCAGGGGGGACGGGGCGGCTGACTGGGAGCAGGCGAAACAGGACTCCAGGGATACCTTTTTTGGGGTATCCTTCTGGGGAGAAGGGCAGGACTGGAAGTTAGGGCTTTCCGTGGAGGGATTCCGGAAGATAGATGACCTGAGACAGCAGTTTCTGCCTGCGGCCGATTTCTGCGGCATTATCATCAATTCCGGGGCTGCCAGGGGAACCACCTATTATGACCGTCCGTCGGGAGTAACCGTTCTCGCTACACTGGACAAGGTAACGCTGCCCCATGAACTGGCACATGCCGTTGCGGGACTGGCAGACGAGTATGACCAGAAAGGATATTACAACAGTTTTTTTGAAGCGCCTAATCTGACAGAGGAGAAAGATCCCCGGAAGGTACCCTGGGCAGGTTATCTGGGAATGGACGACATCAGTGTCTATGAGTGTGCCTATGACAGTCGCTGGTGCCATCCAAGTATGACATGCATTATGCGCGATCCGCGGACCGGCCGGTTCTGCCGGGTATGCGAGGATGCGCTTCGGGAGAAGCTCTGCAGATACTGCGGGGTAGACCGGCTGCTTTTTGGCAGCTGTGGAAGACAGATTTTCGAATCCGGAACAGGGACTGATATGCGGAAATATTTTAAGGTCTGGAACGGGACTGAAATACTTGAGGGCAGTCAGATTCCCGGGGAATTTTTACGGTTGGAATATTACGACGGAGACGGAAGGGTGTTGGAGGGGCTCCCTGGCAGGGCAGGAACCTATTTTGTGGAAGCGCGGTTTTCCGGATATGGGACGGAAGACATGGTCTGTGAGCCCTGCAGCCTGAAGGTATCCTATGAGATAAAACAAAGTCCTGCGAAAGTATTCTGGCTTTCCGTGGCTCCGCTTATCGCCGGAACCGCAGTGTGGGGTGCGGGGAGGGTTGCAGGGGACAGGAGAGGGCGTGGGTTCCGAAAATAATTATTTGAAAATAGCAGTTGAAATGAATGGATCAGTGTAGTATAATACCTGTCTTTGGTAGTAAAGACTGAAAAATGGTGCAAACTGGAAGTAAAA
>CAJUJN010000078.1 GCA_910586775.1 uncultured Acetatifactor sp.
TAAAGCCCGACCCGTCCGGCAGTCAGCCGGACAGGGAACGGCAAAATTTTTTACGCTTCTTTTACTTCTTTATCTCACATGAGCAAAGATTCAGGGGTTCCAACCTGTCCTCTTATCTTCCACATACCTATTATACGGGAAGAATCCCGAATTAGCAAGAAAAGCAAGGGTCCCTGTATAATATCCCATGAACCATATTTTACAAGGAGGAATCTACAAAAGATGAAGGAAACAAACATGAATCCCAGACAAAAAACGGTATTGGAGGAACTGGATATGCGCTATGTGCAGCGATATCAGCCCGGAGCGAAACGCCGGATATGCTGTGACACAGTAAACGATCTGGCTATGGCCTGGCTGCAGGAGCGGTATGGCACAATCAAGAAAAGCACCTTTTCCGGTTATCAGTATTGCGTGAGGATGCACATTCTTCCCGGTTTAGGCACCATTCCGCTGAAGGAATTGAACGGAGAGGCCGTTCTCACCTTTATTGACAAGATGCGGCGGAAAGGCCTGGCCAACAGCACTGTATATTCTGTTTCAATCATACTTAAAGCAATTATAAAATACGGTATCCAGACAAACCTGGTCGGAAAAGAAATTATGGTATATTGCTCTGTCAGCAGCAGAAGGCCGGAATCAAGAGTGCTTATGATCCAGGACAGTATACGAATGAGGGATTATCTTCTGGAAAAAGACACTGTCTTTTCCATTGCCATCTTATTATGCCGAGGAACAGGAATCCGTATCGGAGAATTATGCGGCCTGAAATGGGGCGATATCGATTTTTCCGCAAACACGATTACCATAAAGCGCACGATATCCAGAATTCCGAATCCGGACACATCCGACGGCCAACCCAGAACAATCCTGTACATACGGACTCCGAAATCCCATACCTCCATGAGAGAAATCCCGATTCCCTGCTATCTGGTAGAGCCATTGCAAAAAATGATGCAGAAGCAGAATCAATATGTCCTTACCGGGAGCGAAACCTGTACGGAACCACGGAACGTACAGAAGAAATTCAAAACAATTCTAAGACATTGCGATATGCAGGACTGCAATTTCCATGCAATGCGGCACGGATTCGCCACAGCATGCCTGGAAAAGGGAATTGACTGCAAGACAGTATCCTCCATTCTGGGGCATTCTTCCACACGTACGACCATGGATTTTTACGTGCATACATCCCTGCGGCAGAAACAGGACTGCATTAATGCGCTCAACTGATAAATCTGTCTCCCCGAAAAAAGACTAAATCAGTCTCCATTGACTGATTTAGTCTTTTTGATTGTCTCATGACGGGGCAGGCTTTCTCATAAAGCCTGCTAAACGGCTCTTAACTCTCACCGGCCTTCTCCACACGGCTGATCGCAGCCTTCTCCATGGGAATACGGCAGTTTTTGTTGCTGCCAAATTCCACGATCACCATGTCGTCCCTAATATCGATCACAATTCCGTAAAACCCAGACGTAGTCAGGACACAGTCTCCGACCTCCAACGCCGAGAGCATTGCTGTCACCCTCTTCTTTTCCTTGCTCTGAGGACGTAGCATGAAAAACCATATTGCGCCAAACATAACAGCATATATGAGAAGTATACCAATCAGGCTGACACCTCCCGCTGCCGCCGCTGCCTCTCCTTCTGTCAATAAAATACCCATCTTTCCTCCATTCCGACGTCAGACGTCTGTAATATTTCTGTTCGCATAATTTACTATAGCATCTAAATAACTATGATACACAAAAACAGACCATTGGTCAAGCAATAAATCCCGTTTATAACATAAACTTCAGCTTCTGCTTCTTATACTCCGCAAAGCAGCCCTTATCCAACGCATCTCGGATTTCCTCCATCATGGTGTTGTAGAAATAGAGATTGTGAAGTACGCACAGGCGCATCCCCAGCATCTCCTTCGCTTTGAGAAGATGTCGGATATATGCCCTGGAATAGCGCCTGCAGGCAGGACAGCCGCACCCCTCTTCTATGGGACTCTGGTCCAGCTCATACTGTGCATTGAACAGATTAATCTTCCCATGATTGGTGTACAGATGGCCGTGCCGCCCGTTTCTGGTAGGATATACGCAGTCGAAAAAGTCCACGCCGCGCTCCACTCCTTCCAGAATATTTGCCGGAGTTCCCACGCCCATCAGGTAGGTAGGCTTATCCTGCGGCAGATAAGGCACCACCTCATCCAGGATATGGTACATTTCCTCATGAGTCTCCCCCACGGCCAGGCCGCCTACCGCATAACCGTCCAACTCCAGCTCAGATATCCGCCTGGCATGTTCAATCCTGATATCCGGATACACAGCACCCTGATTGATGCCGAATAGCAGCTGATGCGGATTGAGGGTATCCTCCAGACCGTTCAGCCTCGCCATCTCTTTTTTGCACCGCTCCAGCCACCTGAACGTACGATCCACGGACGCCTGTACATATTTCCTGTCCGCCTTGCTGGGCGCGCACTCATCAAATGCCATGGCTATGGTGGATGCCAGATTAGACTGAATCTGCATGCTTTCCTCCGGTCCCATGAAAATATGCCGCCCGTCTATATGAGAATTAAAATAGACCCCTTCCTCCTTGATCTTGCGCAGCCCTGCCAGGGAAAACACCTGAAATCCCCCCGAATCCGTCAGAATCGGCTTGTCCCAGGACATAAATTTGTGAAGCCCTCCAAGCTGTCTGATGACTCTGTCACCGGGGCGCACATGGAGGTGATAGGTATTAGATAACTCCACCTGGGTCTTTATCTGCTCCAGATCAGAGGTAGCCACTGCTCCCTTAATTGCGGCAGCTGTGCCTACATTCATGAACACAGGGGTCTGGATGGTTCCGTGAACCGTTTTGAGTTCCGCCCTTTTTGCCCTGCCTTCCACTTTCAAAATACGGTACATATATCCTCTCTCTCTACCGGTGTACAGCATCCCGTGCTCCCGGCCTGTTTATAACATCATTTGCCCGAAAACTCCCTCGGGAATCTCCTGATTTCACTCGGAACGATAAAACCTCACTATCGAATCCATCCTCGCTGACAAATTCAGCAGCATGGCATCCAATACCGTGAGCGCAGTCATACACTCCATAACCACCACCGCCCTGGGCACAATGACAGGGTCGTGGCGCCCCTTGATATTGATATCGATTTCCTCACCCGACTGATTGACTGTCTGCTGTGTCCGGAAAATAGACGCTGTAGGTTTCACATATGCCCTTACTACAATCATGTCTCCGTCACTGATGCCTCCCAGGATCCCGCCTGCATGATTGGTTGCCTTGCGGACCTTTCCGTTCGCCATGCGGAAAGCATCGTTATTTTCGCTGCCCCGGCGTCTGGATACCAGACAACCGTCACCGATTTCCACCGCCTTCACCGCGCCGACGGACATAACCGCCTTTGCCAGATTGGCATCCAGCTTCTCGAAAACCGGATCCCCGATGCCGGCAGGAAGTCCCTCTACCCGGCACTCCATACAGCCTCCCGAGGAATCCGTGGCATGCCTTACCTCCTCCATATACTGCACCGCAAGCCGGTCTGCCTCCTCGTCCGGCATGGCCGTAGCCGTCCTCAGGATAGCCGCCCTGTCAAATTTCTCCATATCCGCCTCCACAGGCCCGATGGAACGGGTATAAGCACAGACCGTGACGCCTAGCTGCTCCAGAATCTTACAGGCAATCGCCCCTGCAGCCACACGCCCCACCGTCTCCCTTCCTGAAGAGCGGCCGCCGCCGCGATAGTCCCGAAAGCCGTATTTTTCGTCAAATGTATAGTCCGCATGTCCCGGACGGTAACAGGACGCAATCTCACTGTAATCCCTGGAAATCTGAGATGTGTTGCGCACCATCAGAGAAATGGGAGTTCCCGTTGTCCGCCCTTCAAAGACGCCGGACAGAATCTCCACGGCATCCTCCTCTTTCCTGGATGTTGTAACCGTGCTGGTACCGGGCTTTCTTCTGTCCAGATAACGCTGGATATCCTCCTCACTCAGCTCCAGGCCTGCAGGGCAGCCGTCAATCACCACCCCCAGCGCTTTCCCGTGGGATTCTCCCCAGGTCGTAATCTTAAATATATTTCCATACGTGGAACCTGCCATCTTCCGCTCCTTTTCACCCTAATTAACGATTCCTTCCGGTCGGTACCGGCTCTCCCAATTTTCTGCAGCGCCAGGCTGCCGGGAGCGACCCGTATCAGCCGGAAAACAGTGAAAAGGCTCCGGCCTTCTCAATGTCCGGAGCCTGTCACAAGCCACCTGTCTTTCGCTTTCGCAGTCATTCTGAAGCCTTCGGAACTATCGGAAAATAAACCCTCACTGTTCCTTACAGCTTATGAAAAGTGATACAGTTGGGCACGTCCACCTTAACGGGCGGCCCATTCATGATCATAGTACCATTCTCAATATCAACATGGAAGAAAGTCATATCATTTGTCTCGTGGTTCAGTGACACCAGGAATTTATTATTGGGGAACAGGCTGGCATCCTTGGGATATTCCCCGCCTACAGGCAGGCAGAATATCTGAGAAAGCATCCCCGTCTCCTCGTTTACATGATAGAGTACTACAGAGTTGTCTCCCGCATTGGAGCTTAGCAGATACTTATGATCATCTGAAAACTCCAGCGCGCTGGCTGCATTATAGCTGCCAATCTCACCTTTGCAGGTACTCACGGACTGAATCTTCTCAAACACAGGCTGGTTCTTCTTCTCATGGTAGGAATAGACATCAATAAAACACTTGATTTCATGTACAATATAAATAAAACGTCCGTCCCTGGAAATCTTCACATGTCTGGGTGCCGATTCCAACTCGCTTCTTATGACATCGGCAAGAAGCACCTTGCCTAACTTTGTGTCAAAACGATACACATTGACATGATCCATCCCCTGGTCCGCAACCAACAGATATTTATTGTCATGGGTCATCCTGGCACAGTTGATATGGGGCCTGAAATTACGCTCGGCCACGCTTCCCAGCCCTTTATGGTAAATCTCGTCGGTAATCTCGCCTATGGAGCCGTCTTTCTCCAGCCTCAGAACTGTCAGCTTTCCGTCATGATACCCGGCTACAAAGAGGTAGCTGTCCGTGTAATCCGTAGACACATAGCATCCTCTCATGCCGTTGATAGCACCGAAATTCAAGAATTCCAAGCTGCCATCTTCCAGAATCACATAAGATTCTACCCCGAAGTCCGTTATGGAATACAGTATCTTCCCGCTGTGAGAGATAGTCACATAGGACGAATTCGTGATTTCCACTTTATCCTTCTCTATGAAACGCCCCTTCTCCATATCCACATCATATATTTTTATTCCATTTTTGTCTCCCCGGGTGTAGGTGGAGACGTATGCAACGTACTTTTCCTTTTCCATGAAAAAACCGCCTTTCCGTAGACACTGGCACCAACAGGCCGCTTTCCCCCGGCCCGGAAGCCTTGTCCATAAATGTCGGGCAGAATTGCTTGGGAAATGCCTGCGGCAATTCCTTCCGCCCCTTCGGTCTATTATACCATAAAGCTCTTATGTTTCAAATACTTTTTCCAAAAAATACGTGAGTTACCATCTGCAGCCGGCAACGATTCGGACAATCTCCAAACAGTTACGCGATTTCACCGCAAATGGTAACTCCATACTCAGAGAGCGCATATGCACCCTTCAGCATATCACCTTCCGGTATCCCGGTACGGATCTGCCATAAAATACGCATTCCATACCTCTGTATTATCCGTCACATTCCTCTCCTCTGTCCCTGCGGGGGAATCTGGGATACTCCTGCCATGGAGGCGGAATCATGCCGGGACCGTCGCCGATATTTTCTCTCTCCGTGCAGCCGCAGTCGCCATGATCATAATGCTCTTCTTCACAGCCACAGCCGCCTCGGCCGCGTCTCTCTTCCTCACAGCCACAGCCGCCACGTCTCTCTTCTTCACATTCGCAGCATTCTGCCTGTCTGCCCATGTCTCTCCCGCAGGAATCATTTCTCCTGGAATCCATACCGCTGCAGCATTCTCTCCCGGACATCTCTCTCTTCGCTTCATGGCAGCAACCGCGCCGCTCCGTCCTGCAGCAGCTGCTGCGGCTGGAATTACAGCTGCAGCTGTTTCCCCGTCTGCAGCAACTCAAAAGCACTAATAAAAGAAAACAGTTCATAAGTTTCTCCATATGATTGGTTTATCCTATCATATGCGAAACCTTCCGGAAAGTGCAAGGCCGAATTTCGGATGTCATTCCGGCACACTGATATAGACTGCCACGCTTCTGGGCGGAACATTTCTGACAAATTCCGTATCCTTTTCTTCCTTCGCCACCGTTTTCCTGCCTGTCTCTCCCGATTCCGTGGAAAAAGCCTTCTCCCACACCGCACCCCTGGGAAGCCTTGGCAATGCCATCCTGTGTCGCTCCCAATGCATATTTATTGCAATATAAATAAAGGTATCATCCCGAATCTCAGCGTCTTTCGCGTATTTTCCATACAATAACATACCGATATGCCGAAACTGCGCCTCTGTCTGAGGGCACCATGCATTCTGCCCATGATAGGACAAAGCCGGGTAGCCGCAGGCTATATAATCCGTCTGTTGCAGTTCTCTGCCCGGTCTCAGGATAGGATGCTCCTGCCGGAATCTGACAAGCATCTTCCAGAAATTTAAAATCTCCTCATTCTTCTTTATTCCGCTCCAATCAAGCCATGCGACGGCATTGTCCTGACAATAGGGATTGTTATTCCCTTTCTGAGAGTTTCCGAACTCGTCTCCCATAAAAATCAGGGGCGTGGACTGGGAAAGCATCAGCAGGCACAGGGCATTTTTCATCTGTTTTAAGCGAAGCTGCCGCACTGCCTGCCTGCGCGTCCTGCCTTCCTCGCCGCAGTTCCAGCTGCAGTTATAATCACTTCCGTCCCTGTTGTCTTCTCCGTTTGGCTCATTATGTTTATAATCATAGGAAACAAGGTCCGCCAGCGTAAATCCGTAATAATTGGTCAGATAATGGATGCATCCCGCCTTTTCCGGAATATGGCGCATGTGGTAGATTACGCTGCCCAACATCCCCCCGTCTCCTTTTAAAAATCTGCGCATGTCATAGTACCATGCATCATTGTATTCCGCCGCATGAGGATACAGCGGCTGCTCGTTTCTCCCATAAAGTCTGTCCGTATCAAACCTGTAGTACCATATCTTGGTATCTGCCAGCAGCTCGTCCGCCGCCAGCAGCTCAGCCGGAAGATTCCCTCCCAGCAGATGAAATCCGTCTACATGATACTCCAGTACCCAGTAGCGCAGAATTTCAGGAATCTCGCTGTGCTTTACCTCCTCCGGAAAATAGAACTGCATTACCACCTCCATCCCGTTTGCATGAAGTGACCGGACCAGCTCCTTGAACTCCGTCACCGTATCCGTTGATGCGGCGTACGCCGACTTCGGCACAAAATAATATCCCTTCCTGTATCCCCAGTAATTTAATTTCCGTTGATTTTCATTCAGAATTCCGGTTTCTGTCATATGCGGCTGACTCTGAGGCTCTCCCCTGAGCGGAACCTCTGCAAATTCATACGCCGGCTGCAATTCAATGGTAGTGATGCCGATTTCTTTCAGATAGGGGATTTTCTCTGCGATTCCTGCAAAGGTTCCCCTGTGCTTCACACCGGAAGAGGCATGTTTCGTAAAGCCCCTGGCATGCATGCAGCAGGCAATCACCCTGTTATAAGGAAGCCTGGGAAAACGGTCCTGTTC
The DNA here is from genome assembly GCA_910586775.1 of uncultured Acetatifactor sp. Taxonomy (GTDB): domain Bacteria; phylum Bacillota; class Clostridia; order Lachnospirales; family Lachnospiraceae; genus Acetatifactor. The sequence continues at coordinate 7,731 of CAJUJN010000078.1, forward strand.
CCAGTCAAAGATCCCGGTGACAAAACCGGCTCTCATATCCTCAACACTCCGTTCCCTGCCATATGGAACCTTATGCGGAAATACCCTTGCCCGCTCATCCGGAACAAGCCTGTCCTCCTCGAAAAAAAGATAGGTAGTGGATGCCGGGTCTATGTTCGTCACCATCTTGCAATAGACATGGCCAATCCTCTCGTCTTCGGTAAAAGGAATCTTCTCTCTGAGCTTACCTGTCTTGCTGTCGTACAACAGGATTCCACAGGCGGCGGATTTTGACACAAAAGAAAAACGGACACCGCCATTTTCCATATGAGCGCCTAATGGGTGGGGATTATTATGTAATATTCTTTCTGTCATCGCCTTCCCTCCATATTCTGCGCGGTTCATGCTCCGCATATCTTGTATACAATCTGAGCAGATACACTGATAATCAGAACTATTTTATCATATTTTCTCGATAATAAAAAGGCCTCTTTGACAATAAATATACTTTTTTCAGTTTTCCTTGCAGAATGATACGAAAACGGGTATAATGAACCTGACATGCCACACAGGACAAGCATACAGGAGGTATTCCCATGGGAAAGAAAGATGATTATGATGACGAGGAAATGACCGTTGAACTGGAACTGGATGATGGCAGCATCGTGAACTGTGCCGTCATTACCATTCTGACCGTCAGCGAAAAGGATTACATCGTACTGCTGCCTTTGAACGAAAACGGTGAAAACGAGGACGGCGAGGTATGGTTCTACCGCTACAGCGAAAATCCTGATGACCCCAACGAGGAGCCTGAACTGGATTATATCGAGGATGACGATGAATACGAAAATGTGGCGGAAGCGTTTGACGAATACCTTGATAACTGCGAATTCGATGAGCTGACAGAAGAGTAAACCCGTTTTTCCGGGTTATCTTCCCTGTTATCGAAAAAGCGGATTCAGAAATCTGGAAGGCTGCCTGGGGCGTTCCTTTGTACCGGTAAGGTAGAGGAGCTCCAGGTTTTTCTTCGCCCTCGTCATGGCTACATAGAATATCCTGCGCTCTTCTTCCACAACGCTTTCATCAGGCATGGTCCCATGGGGAAATATTTTCTCGTTGCAGTCTGGAATCCACACATTGTCGAATTCCAGTCCTTTTGCACCATGGACAGTCAATAGATGAACCTTTTCCTTTTCTCCCTCCTTTTGCCTCCGGGGATGCGGTCCGGCCTGTGCCTTGTTATGCTCCAGGCTCTTCGCATATGCCTCCTGGAAAGCTTTCCATTCCTTTACTCCCGCATACCCTGATGCATCTTCCTTCAGCCAATCCAGCAGTTCCTGCCACTCCTGCCATTTCTCTGTGTCAGCGCCTGCCTGCTCCCTCAAATACTGTCCATAACCCATGGCTTTCAATATGTAATTGATTGCGGGACGAAGCGTAAAGCCTTTTATACTTTGAAGCTGTTTCCGAAAGCGCGACAGTTCCTTTCTCACCTTATCCCTCTGCATTTCCGGCACCTGTGCCCTCCTGTAATATTCCTCTACCTTCCCCAGATCCACACTGCCCTCCCCGACGGCTTCCCTGCTGATATAGCGGGACGGCTTATTCATAATACGCAGCAGCTGTTCCCTGGTTCCCCCGCCCGCCGCAATCTGCAGATACGCCATAATGTCCTGCGCAATGAAATTTTCATATATACTGGCCACCTTCTCCTTCATCTCATAGGGAATATCCGCTGCCTTCAATCTGGCGGCAAATCCCTGCATATAGGAATTGGTGCGGAAAAGCACGGCACAGCTCTCCCCCTGCTGCAGACAGCGTGATATAGCCTGCTGCATATGTCCGTACTGCGCTTCCTTCTCGGCAAACGCATGTACGGCTACCGGTCCGGTTCCGTCACTTCCCCTGAAAGCGCTGCCCTTCCCTGTTCTGTCCGTTCCGCCGGGCATCCCAAAGCGGTATCCGTTTCCCGACCACACAGTTCCGTTTTCTGCTTCTGTCCTGAACTTCCTCTCTCCCGCAAACATATTGCCAGACATACCATCCGTACCCAAATTTACCGTTCTGCTGTCTTTTCCTCCTTCATTTTTCAAGCACTCCGACGCCGCTCTCAGCTGCTTCACAAACCTGTCCTTATTTTCTTCTATGACGGTAAGAGAAGCCCTGACAATTTCTGCCTTGCTTCTGTAATTGACGTCCAGCAGAAGCTGCCTGGCATGGAATTCCGCCTCAAACCGTTTCAGGCATTCCGGTTGGGAGCCCCGGAAGCCGTAGATTGCCTGGTCGTCATCGCCCACGGCAAAGATGTTATAGGGCTGGGCTGCCAGTAATTTCACTGCCTCGTACTGCACCGGATTGATATCCTGGAATTCGTCGATCAGAATATGCCGGAAGCGGCTCCGCCAGTAATCTCTGACAGATGCATTTTCCTGGAGCATCATTTTACATTCATAGAGCATATCGTCAAAATCAAGCCTTCCCAGCCTCTTTACCTCCAACGCATATTCGCGGCAGATCGCCTCAAAGTATGGCTGCCATCTCACCGGCACCTTTTCGCAGGCGGCGGACAACTGCATGGTATTTTTATAGTAGCCTATGGCCGACAGAATCTGGGCGGCATCATCGCTTAAGCTGCCTGCTCCCTCCTGCCCTTCCTGTGAGGTACCGGTCTGTCCCTGCTGCTTTTCATATGTCTTTAGTATGGGATATATCAGATTTTTCTTTTCTGAGCTGGTTAAAAGCTTCGTTGATTTCAGAGCGTTGGACGCTTTTAAAATGTGGTAGAAAACAGAATGAAAGGTTCCGAAATTAACCGGATATGTGGGTTTGTGACCTGTGGAAAACATGCCTGAAGAAGATGTCATACCTGCAGCTGCCATCTCCTGAAAGCGATTCTGCATGGACAGCGCGGCTTCCTTCATAAAAGTAATCACCAGAATAGACTCGGGCGGGACTCCCTGTTCCAAAAGATATAAAATACGGTTCGTAATGACGAATGTCTTTCCGCTGCCGGGACCGGCCAGAACGAGGCATGGGCCCCGCAGGTGCATTATGGCCGCTTTCTGCGGCTCATTTGCGGTTCTAAGATCCATATAATTCCTCCTGACTTATTCTCGTGAGCGCATTCATTCCTGGCAATGGAAGCACTGCGCTCACTCGCTATACTTTTATACTCAAGACCGCCAGAATTTACAAATCCCCCAGGGTGAGTATATGGCTGGCGGTCTTTCGTTATAGTTTACTTTCGATCAGCGTTCTGCAGAAGCTCAATCCCCCTGCGGATTCTCGCCAGAGACTCATCCTTCCCCAGGACTTCCATGATTTCGGTGGCGCCTGCGGGGGTGGTCTGTTTTCCAGATACGGCGGTGCGGATGGGCCACATTACATATCCGTTCTTGCAGCCTTTCTTCTCCACATATCCTGCAAGGGCGGCATACAGCGCATCGTTGCTGTAGTCTTCCTGCGCCTCCAGAAGAGGAAGGATTTCCGTGAGTACTTCCAGGGATGTCCCACTGTTTGTCTTCATCTTCTTGTGGGTGTACATGGCTGTATCGTACTCCGGCAACCGCTGAAAGAAATCAACCATCTCCTCGATATCGGGAAATACCTCAATACGGGTCTTCACCATTGCGGCAATTTTCTTCAAGTCCAGTTCCTTTGTCAGCGCTCTCTTCAGATAAGGCTCCGCCATCTCATAGAATGCATCGAAATCCATTGCCTTAATATACTCGCTGTTCATCCAGCGCAGCTTCACCAGGTCGAAAACCGTGGGAGATTTGCTGATTCTGTGGTAATCAAACTCCTGAATCAACTCGTCCAGGGTAAATATCTCCCGGTTGCTCTCCGGGCTCCAACCCAGAAGCGCGATGAAATTCACGATTGCTTCAGGCAGAAATCCCTGCTCCACCAAATCCTCAAAAGAAGTGCTTCCGCCTCTCTTCGCCAGCTTCTTGTGGTTTACATCCGTAACAAGGGGCAGATGCACATATTTGGGCGGCTCCCAACCAAACGCCTCATAAAGCCTGGTATATTTCGGCGAAGAGGAAAGGTACTCATTTCCCCTCACCACATGGGTGATGTCCATAGTATGGTCGTCCACCACATTTGCAAAATTATAGGTAGGGAACCCGTCAGACTTGATCAGTATCATGTCATCCAGTTCCGCGTTTTCCACAGTGATATCTCCGTAAAGCTCGTCATGGAAGGTAGTAGTCCCCTCCGAAGGATTGTTCTGACGAATGACAAAAGGCTTGCCTGCTGCCAGATTGGCTTCCACCTCCTCTTTTGAAAGGGACAGGCAGTGCTTGTCATATACGGTGATTTCTTTCCCTTCCACCACTTCCGTCTTCAGAGATGCCAGTCTCTCCTTATCGCAAAAGCAATAATATGCCTCTCCTTTTTCAATTAGTTCTTTGGCATACTTCATATAGATGCCTGTCTTAATCCTCTCGCTCTGTACATATGGGCCATAGCCGCCATCCTTGTCCGGTCCTTCGTCATGCTTCAGCCCGGTTTTTTCCAGTGTACGGTAAATAATCTCGGTAGCCCCCTCCACATAACGCTCCTGATCTGTATCCTCAATACGGAGCATAAAGGAACCGCCCTCATGCTTCGCGATCAAAAATTCATACAGCGCAGAGCGCAGATTGCCTACATGCATTCTACCGGTGGGGCTGGGTGCATATCTTGTCCTGATTTTCATTGTCAAATCCTCTTTCTTCCCAGAATGCTCTTTATTCCATGGAATGCTCTTTATTCCATTATCATGTGTTCCATTGTAGTACTTTTTCCTGAAAACTGCAATAATGAATTGCAGGGAAAATATCTTTTCCCCGGAAAACCACAATTATCACCCATTCTTCGGAAAATGCTGTATTAATCTCTGCAAAACCGGAAACCTGTCGGAACCGCATGGCTGTCACAAACCAGTGAGCCTTTCCGGCCGCGCCTCTGGCATGATTTCCTCAAATAAGGCCTGAAACCATTCAGGACAACATCTGCACAGAACAACCTGCCGCTTAACTCCAGCCGTCCTTTTCCGTATCTTTATGGATATTTGTCGTCGGGGCGCTGTATACCCACGTATTCTTAATCTGCCTGCCAAACTCCTCATAAGTCCATTTCCGGCGGCTGCGCGCAACACAGTTGGGGTCATTGATCAGGAACCCTTCGGAATCATATCCGTAGATAACGATAAAATGCCCTCCGGCCGTGAAGTCCCCCGGCTTCATGGAACAAATAATGACGCTTCCCTTATCCAACTCGCTTTTCAATGTCCAGTCGGAAGCCTTGGGCTGCCATACAGTCAGTCCGTGCATACCCGCCACATCCTCCAGCAGTTTCCAGGCGGTACCCGTTCCTGACATATAGTAGCCGTTTTTCATACTGTAATCGGCAATTACGTCCGGTGTCAGGCTCTCGTCTCCCAGGAGATAATAAAGCACCATAGACAGGCAGGTAGGCCCGCAGCCGGCCAGTCCTACATTGCTCTCATCTCCATATTCCGCATAGCCCCACCTGGGGTCCCATTGCAGAAACAGAGGAAATTCCCGGCTCTTCTCCGCCTTTGTCAGTCCGGTGCCGGAAGGTTTCGCATCCGTATTCAGATAATTACTTACAAAATCCGCCATCTCTGGATTGTTTGCAAGCGCCCCAAGCATTTCTTCGGGATATCTCGAATGATTCTGATAGATGCCCGCTATCATGTCATTGTCTTGCGCCAGTTCTTCCAGACGCTTTAGTACCTGCGCCGGTTTCCGGTCCACCGGCTTATCCACTTCCGGCAAACCGCACAGTTCCGCATAATCCACCTCTTCCGGCTCATCAGATTCCGTTGGATCCGTACGCTTTTTAGGCGCAGACTGATACTGCGGACTTGACACCTCTTCCTGACTCGCCACAATCATCCCGTCCTCTGCATCCTGACGGGCTGTAGCCAATGTAGCCATCACCTGGTTCAGCGCCTTATTCATGTTTTTCAGCTGTGACTGTATTTTCAGCAAAAAGAACATATTCACTACCAGAAGAATGCACATAAACAACAAATACATCTCAACCCTTTTTCTTGCTGAATATCTCTCCCCTGCCCTCTGCTGCATATAACCCCTCCTGTTTTCTCTCTGGTATCCTCTGCTGTTGCTCATGCGTTCCTCCGATGATTCCGGGCTTTCACCTTTGACCTGCCTCTTCTGGCAGGTGCCCCTCTTCCATTCTTTTTTACAGTCTATCCCCTATTTGTCACTAACTTTTTACATAAATGTATCATAGTTGTAAATTAAGATCAACAGACACTCAAAACATACTTTTGGAATCCACATGAACTTACAGATGTTCGGACAGATCATATAAGAATCAGATACTCGTGAGCACATTGATTATTGACAATAGAAGCATCGCTTCTATTGTATGCCTCCTGTTTGCCCCATATTGTGAAAACGCTCACTCGCTATACATTTGCGTTGACAGATTTTTCAGTCATAAGTATAAATTGTCGGCACCGTATCCGGCATCAGGATTCACTTAGCTTCTGAACTGCCTGACTTTCACATAATTCCCGGATACGGCTGCCTCCATGGCTTTACAGCCTTATTTAAGAACTGTTCAGAAATAACTTTGCAATTGGCGCAGAATGAAGATTTATTTCTTAACAGTTCCTTAGCAAAAACAATGGTTACGCACAGACAAATTACACTGCCAGACGCACGGTCTCTCTGGCAATGGCCAGTTCCTCATTGGTCGGAATCACCATCACGGTTGTCCTGCTCTCAGGCGTGGTAATGGCAATGTCTTCACCGCGCTTATGGTTTGCTTCCTGGTCAAGCTCCACACCCAGATATCCCAGATGTTCACATACAAAATTGCGGACCAGAGGCGCATTCTCACCGATTCCGGCAGTGAAGCAGATTACGTCCACTCCGTTCATGGCTGCCACATAGGAACCTACGTATTTTGCCACACGGTAGCAGTATGTCTTCAGCGCACGGATTGCATTGGCATCCCCGTTATTGTAACCGTCTTCCAGATCGCGGAAATCGGAGGAAACGTTCTCGGAAAGCCCCAGCACGCCGGATTTCTTATTCAGCACCGCCATAATCTCGTCAATACTCCTGCCTTCCTTATGAGCCAGGAACTCGATAATGGCAGGGTCGATATCTCCGGAACGGGTTCCCATGATCAGGCCTTCCAACGGAGTCAGACCCATGGATGTATCCACACACTTTCCGTTTTTTACGGCGGAGACACTGGCACCGTTGCCCAGATGACAGACGATGATCTTCAGGTCTTCGTATTTTTTGCCAAGGACCTCTGCTGCCCTTGCGGATACATAGGAATGGCTGGTGCCGTGGAAGCCGTACCTTCTGATCTTATACTTCCGGTAATACTCATAGGGAAGGCCATACATATAGGCCTCTTCCGGCATGGTCTGATGGAAGGCCGTATCAAACACACCTACCATGGGTGTATTCGGCATCAGCTTCCTGCAGGCATTGATACCGATCAGATTCGCAGGATTGTGCAGCGGGGCCAGGTCATTACACTCCTCCACGGCAGCCAGCACCGTATCGTCTATGACTACAGATTCTGCGAACTTCTCTCCGCCATGCACCACACGATGTCCCACCGCGCCAATCTCATCCAGGCTCTTCACCACCCCTGTCTTCGGATTCGTCAGCGCCTCCAGCACCAGACGGATGGCCTCCGTATGGTCGGGCATGGGAGTAACGTTTTTCTCCTTGTCACCGCCCTCCGGCGCATAGGTAATCATGCTTCCTTCAATACCGATTCTCTCGCAGAGTCCCTTTGCAAGACATCTTTCGGATTCCGAATCAATCAATTGAAATTTCAGAGAAGAGCTCCCGCAGTTAATCACTAATACTTTCATCGCATATTATCCTTTCACTTCTTATCTTTTTGCAGCCGGCAACACAGCTGAGCACTCCCAACACAACGAAGCCGATTCCCGTGATCAGTTTCATGGCCTTTTGCGCTTTTTCCGAATACAGTACAGCATGAATTACATTGAGAATACCCAGGACAGCCTGCAGGCCTCCTTCTATAAAATACAATGCAGCATTCATCTCAGCTTCCTCCTTCTTTTTGTCCCGCACTCACCTGTTCTTATTCCGGAACTGTACCGGGAGAACCCCCGATAAACAGCAGATTTCCGTGAAACCGATACAAAACAAACAGGACTTTCTATCATCCTGCTTACTGTGGGACAAGTTATTGTAAGACGGCTTCTTAGTCTGCCAGCTGTGCCTGTACGGCAGTGATGGCCACTACGCCCACGATATCCTGCCAGGAGCATCCGCGGGACAGGTCATTGACAGGCTTGGCAATCCCCTGAAGCATGGGACCGTAAGCTTCCGCTCCGCCCAGCCTCTGTACCAGTTTATATCCGATATTGCCGGCGTCCAGATTGGGAAAAATCAGAATATTGGCGCGGCCTCCCACGGGACTTCCGGGCGATTTGGACTTGGCTACGCCGGGTACCAGCGCCGCGTCCAGCTGCAGTTCGCCGTCCAGTGTCAGGTGCGGATACTGCTCTTTGGCAATTCTGGTAGCCTCTATCACCTTGTCCACCATGGCATGTTTGGCGCTTCCCTTGGTGGAATGGCTCAGCATGGCAATCACAGGCTTGGGACCGATCAAAGACTTGAAGCTTCTGTAGGAAGTCTCGGCAATGGCTGCAAGCTCTTCCGCATTGGGATCCTGATTCAGACCGCAGTCGGCAAAAAGGAATGTACCGTTCTCCCCCTGATCCTTGAACTGGGTATCCATGACAAAGAACGCGGAGACAAGCTTCACCCCTGGAGCAGTCTTTAAAATCTGCAGGGCAGGTCTGAGGGTATCCGCTGTAGAATGGCAGGCACCGGCAACCATGCCGTCCGCATCCCCCGCCTTCACCATCACGATGCCGAAGGTCAGATAGTCATTCAGCAGAATCTCCCTTGCCTTCTCCTCGGTCATCCCCTTGGCCTTCCTGGTCTCATACAGCAGGTTCACATACTCATCCAGCTTCGGCGTGTCGGAAGGGTCCACAATCCTGACTCCGGTAAGGTCAACCTCCAGCCAGCCGGCACCATCGGTAATCTTCTCTTCGTTGCCAATCATGATAATGTCGGCGATACCCTCTTCCACAATTTTTGCTGCGGCCAGCAAGGTTCTCTTGTCCTTTGATTCCGGTAATACAATCGTCTTTCTGTCAAGTTTGGCCCTGTCCTTAATCTTGTCAATATATGACATATCCCTTCTCCTTTCCAGCGCTTCTCCGCTATCCCCAAATATGATATACTCAAGACCGCCAGGTTTTACCAATTTGTTTAGGGCATGAATCCGGCTGGCGTTCTTTCGTTGGGAAGTGTCTACAAATAACCGCTACAATTTGTTTAGGAAAAGCCCGGAAATACAATAAAAATTGCTGCAAACTTGTAGCGGTTATTTGTAGACACTTCCTTATACATTTTGTCTGGTAAAAAGTTACCATAAGTATAAATTTTTACTTAACAAATCGGATTATTCATATTATACTAAAAATGGAAAAAATACACAAGGACAAATATGCGTTAATTTGTATATTTTAAAATACATTCCCTCTTACTATACTACAATTTGCCCAGAAACAGACAGATGTAAGCCCTTCCAAGTGTGTTATTTTTTTCACATTGTCATTCCATATTTTTATACGTAATATTGATAACCCGTCAAATTGCCATACAACCGCCACAAAAGCCGGACGGAACCGGCCGAAAAAGTTTTACGAAAAACCCTTGAGTTCCGGGGTTTTCCAAGGATAGCATACCTGATAGAAAGCGTTACAAAGTAAGAATTCGAAATCACACAGACAGGAGAATCACCATGAATGTAAACGGAATCATTGCGGAATATAATCCTTTCCACAACGGACATAAATACCAGCTGGAAGAATCCGGACGCCTGACAGGGGCCGAGTATACGGTGGTCGTCATGAGCGGCAACTTCGTTCAGCGGGGTGCCCCGGCCCTTGTGGACAAGCGGCTCCGCACGGAGATGGCGCTTCGCTGCGGAGCTGACCTGGTGCTGGAGCTTCCTGTACTGTACGCCACAGCCAGTTCCGAATATTTTGCAGCCGGGGCCGTGGCGCTGTTGGATAAGCTGGGCACAGTCACTCACCTGTGCTTCGGCAGTGAGTGCGGAGACGCTGCGGCACTTGGGCAGATTGCGGCCTTTTTTGCGGAAGAGCCTGAATCCTACCGGGCGGATTTAAAACGGCTTCTGAAGCATGGGCTGTCCTATCCGGATGCACGGGCAAGAGCGTTGTCCCTGCAGAGCGATGTTCCGGAGACCCGTGCGAATACCTTCCCGCCGCAGTCCGGTTCTTCCGAAAATGCCGGAAAACCTCTGCCGGAGCAGACAGGATTTTCAGGGAATGGTTGTGACGTCCGGCCTTCCCGTCTTCCCCTTCCGGACAACTGCGCGGAAATACTCTCTTCCCCGAATAATATATTAGGAATTGACTATATAAAGGAAATTATAAAACGGAAAAGCAGCATCATACCTGTGACTGTAAAAAGGCTTGGGGCCGGATACCATGACGCACTCCTGCCGGAAGATACGAAATGCCCAAAAACGTCCCCCATCTCCGCCCTGGCCATCCGTCAGACCCTGCGCGAAGGACAGCTTCCCTCCGGCCTGCGCTCTTTCATGCCTGAAGAAGTATGGCAGCTTCTGCACACCCGCATGTCCGAAGCCGGCCTCGTGTACCCGGATTCCCTTTCCGGCCTGCTATACTACAAGCTGCTTCTGGAAAGGGAACAGGGCTACGAAAAATACCTGGATGTCTCCGCAGACCTCTCAAACCGCATCCGGAACGGCCTGAACCGTTTTACAGGTTTCATCCCTTTCTGCGATTTGCTGAAGACAAAAGCCTTTACTCATACCAGGATCAGCCGCTGTCTGCTGCACATCCTGCTGGATATAGAGGCAGACGACATGAGACGGGGCAGAACACAGGATGATACCCCCTATGCCAGAGTCCTTGGATTCCGCAAATCTGCCCGGCCTCTGCTCCACGCCGTCAGAGCCCATTCCTCTATTCCGTTGATTACCAAACTGGCAGATGCGCCAAGAAACCTGCCGGCAGAAGCCGACAGGCTTTTAAAGCAGGACATCCTTGCCAGTGAAATCTATCAGGGAATCGCATATGGCGGAACCGGACAGCCCGCCCCCAACGAGTTTTCAACTCCCCTTGTCATCCTGTAAGACATGCTCACTCCTGCACCATATTCCTGACACGGTTCTGAACAATATCCGCTGCCTCCTCATACTCTCTGGCCCCATTCAGACAGAGAGACACCTCTTCCACTATGATATTGATGATTTCTTCCCTGATACCCTCTCTCGGCGTAAAATCAGCCCTGTCAATAATCGCATATATCTGTTCCAGTTCTTCCTCTGTTATAACGTCAAAGGTTTCTTTTGTGCCGTCCAGCAAGAAGAAACACTCACCCTCTTCTACAGCTTTTGCTACCATTTCTTCAAGCCTGTCCTTCCTGGCGGGTATAATACCTAAGGAAAGCATCTGATTTAGTGTCGCCCAGCAAACTAAAGTTCCAATCTCCCGCACAAAAACGTCAAATTAAAAACCTCAGGTGTTAAATACTGTCTATCAAAACGCGCTGTAGGAAACAGCACGTTTTCCTCTTGACCATCCCATGTTGTTCCGATATATTTTTTATGGAACAAAAAAGAGAGAAAGAACAGCACCTCCTACAGTTCGTTCTTTCTCTCATACACCAGCGTGCCTGCCATATACGGGACCGCGTCCCACTCGTGAGGCTTAAGCACCACCGACATATACCATGATAAGAGAAAACTCCCTGTTTTGCAAGCTGATTCGCATAAAAAGTTCATCAA
>CAJUJN010000079.1 GCA_910586775.1 uncultured Acetatifactor sp.
TGCCCTTTTGAGAAAGGGACATACCTTTCTTGCATCACTAACTAAATGACATTGGCCAGTGAACAGTAACCACTTAAGTAAAATATTATACTACGGCTCAACCATCAACTCTGCCGGGGGATTTATATCTCTTTCATTAATACCGGCAAGCTTCGCAAAATCACGCAAGCAAATCCGGGCTTCCCGGTTCAAATCTGTTCGGCTGTCCTCTGCACAAACTGATTCCGCTCTTCGTCATAGCGGTAGCCTGCGGCAGCAAGCTTCCCGGTAAGCTCCTGCTTATCCGCATCCATCTCTTCACAGAGCACATCCAGACTGCCGTAAAAATCTCTCAGCTTCGTATTGACAACGCTTAACAGCATAACAGGGTCTCCTGGCAGCATCTCATTCACCTCCTTATTTTTAGTTCCGCATCTGCCCCGCCCGGTATCCTCTCTCATGCAGAGAATTTCCGGCCGCAAAGGAAATGCGAAATCTCACCTCCGCAGATAAGGAGAAGTATCCTCCTCAATCTGCCTGCCGTATTCCTTCACGCTCTCCGTAACGGAATAATCCTCGTCTCCGAACAAAAACTGATGCAGCCACACCACATTGGCCTCCAGGTCCAGCGGAATGACACAGCTTTTCTTCGCGCCGATATTGCCGGTAGTGCGCAGATTCTCCTGCGGAAAACCGCTTTCCTCCACAATACTGTATTTTCCGATATCGGCCAGAAGCGCCAGAATATCCCCTGAGTCAAGGCTGGTATAGATATCGCCCATACAGTCGTTGAACACCTTTGTCAATGTCACCAGGTCTGTCTCCTTCGCCCGGGCCTCTATTGCCTTCAGCACTTCCCTCTGGCGGGCAGTACGTTTAAAATCATCTCCCGCCGTAGCGCGGATACGGCAGTAGCTGACCGCCTGCAGGCCGTTCAGCAGCTGATATCCGGCCTCTTCTACCGGCGTATAATCGCATTTCAGTACCGCAGATACGCCAATCTGATAATTATTGAGATGCTTCCGTTCCACCTCATCCACATCGATATAGATTCCGCCCAGTCCGTCAATAACGCCCCTCAATCCCTTGTAGCCCACTGCCACAAAATCGGTGATGTCCATATCCAGATTCATGTTCAGCATCTTCACTGCCTGCTCCGCCCCACCGTAAAAATATGCCTGGGTGGCTTTCCAGTACTTCCAGTGCTCCTCGTCTTCATCACTGCCCAGATTCAGATATGTATCCCGATACACACTGACCAGCCTGATGTCCCCGGTGTCAAGATTGATGCTGGCTATCATGATACTGTCGCTGTGACTGCTCTTATAAAGCTGATTGTCCGTCTCCGCGTCCAGACCGAAGAGTGCAATGTTCCGATACCCCAGCATGGAGCCGCCCTCTTCCTTCAGCTGGCGCACCTCCTCATGAATCTCCAATACCTGAGGGTTCAGCTCCACCATTCTGGGGCCGTCATTTGTCTGATTCAGCACCAGATACAATACAATCAGCATCCCCAGGATGATCACGATTTCCAGACCGAAAAGTATCATCCTGGCTTTCCTTTTTCCGTTTCCTTTTGCTTCCATAAGACTTTCTCCTCTCCTGCTTCGGTTATCTCAAACGATATACCTTATTGTACGGAAAAAATCTTAGGAATTTATGATGATGTTTTTACACCTTTCTTAACAACGTCTTAGAAAAATATGAAAGCCCACACTTTCTCAGCTCAGAAAACCGCCACATCAGGCTGCCGTTTACAGTCTAAATCCGTCTGCTGCACTGTTTCTCTCAGTCTTTTACAACTGCCGTCAGCGCCCCGTCCTTCACCGCTATCTGCACCGTATCTCCCGATTCCACGCTGTCGGACAGGATCAGCTTCGCGGTCAGCGTCTCCACATACTTCTGGATATACCGCTTCAGGGGACGGGCGCCGTAAACCGGATCATAGGCATTCTCCACGATAAAGCCCATGGCTTCCTCTGTCAGCTCCAGATTCAGGTTCCTGTCTTCCAGACGCCTGTTCAGGTCCGCAATAATCAGGTTCACGATACCGCCGATATTCTCCTTCGTCAACGGCCTGAACAGAATCGTTTCGTCCAGCCTGTTCAGGAACTCCGGCCTGAAATGACCGCGCAGGTCATTCATCACCCGCTCTTCCGCTTCCGGCTCAATCTGTCCGTCCGGGCGGATGCCCTCCAGCAAGAATCCTGCGCCGATGTTGGAAGTCATTATTAAAATCGTATTCTTGAAATCCACCGTCCTGCCCTGAGAGTCCGTAATCCGCCCGTCATCCAGCACCTGCAGCAGCACATTGAACACGTCCGGATGCGCCTTCTCTATCTCGTCAAAGAGCACCACGCTGTAAGGTTTTCTCCTGACGGCTTCCGTCAGCTGGCCGCCCTCCTCGTATCCCACATATCCGGGAGGAGCTCCGATAAGCCTGGATACGGAGTACTTCTCCATATATTCGCTCATGTCGATGCGGACCATGTTGTTCTCGTCGTCAAAGAGCGCCGCTGCCAGGGATTTCGCCAGTTCCGTCTTGCCCACGCCGGTAGGCCCCAGAAACAGGAAAGAACCGATGGGCTTGGTAGGGTCCTTGATGCCTGCCTTGGAACGGATGATGGCTTCCGTCACCTTGGTAACTCCCTCGTCCTGCCCGATGACTCTCCGGTGCAGTTCCTCATCCAGATGCAGCGTCTTATTCCGCTCGCTCTCCGTCAGCTTCGCCACAGGGATTCCCGTCCAACGGGAAATAATCCTGGCAATCTCCTCGTCGGAAACCTTTTCATGCACAAGGGACAGGTCCGTGGCACCCGCCTGTTCCTCCTGCTCCAGCTGTTTTTTCAGGGATGGCAGAGTGCCGTAGCTCAATTCCGCAGCCTTTTCCAGATTCCCTTCCATCTGGGCAACCTGGATTTCGCTGTTCACGGCGTCAATCTGTTCACGCAATTTGGATAATTTGTCCACGGAAGCCTTCTCGTTGTCCCACTGCGCCTTTCGGGATGCGAAGACCTCCTTCTGCTCCGCAAGCTCCCTCTGCAGGTTTTCCAGCCGCTCAAGGCTCAGCTTGTCGTCCTCCTTTTTCAGGGCGGCTTCTTCTATCTCCATCTGCATAATCTTCCGCTGCAGTTCGTCCAGTTCCGCAGGCATGCTGTCCAGTTCCGTCTTGATCAGGGCGCAGGCCTCGTCCACCAGGTCTATGGCCTTATCCGGCAGAAATCTGTCGGAGATATACCGGTTGGAAAGCACCGCCGCGCTGACCAGGGCATTGTCCATAATCTTCACGCCGTGGTACACCTCGTAGCGCTCCTTGATACCCCGCAGAATGGATATGGTATCTTCCACACCGGGCTCCTCCACCATCACAGGCTGGAACCGTCTCTCCAGCGCGGCGTCCTTCTCGATATACTGCCTGTATTCGTCCAGGGTGGTGGCGCCGATGCAGTGCAGCTCCCCTCTGGCAAGCATGGGCTTGAGCATGTTTCCGGCATCCAGCGCGCCGTCCGTCTTGCCTGCTCCCACGATGGTATGCAGCTCGTCTATAAAGAGGATAATCTGGCCGTCGCTGTTCTTCACATCCTCCAGCACCGCTTTCAGACGCTCCTCAAATTCTCCCCGGTACTTTGCGCCGGCCACCAGCGCGCCCATATCCAGGGCAAATATTTTCTTGTCCTTCAGCCCCTGTGGTACGTCTCCTCTGACAATCCGCTGTGCCAGCCCTTCCACTACCGCAGTCTTACCCACGCCGGGCTCGCCGATGAGAACCGGATTGTTTTTCGTTTTCCTGGAAAGGATACGGATGACGTTTCTGATCTCGGTATCCCTGCCGATGACAGGGTCCAGTTTCTGATTTCTGGCCTTCTCCACCAGTTCCTGGCCGTATTTCTCCAGGGTGTCATAGGTTGCCTCCGGGTTGTCGCTGGTCACTCTCTGGTTGCCCCGGACCGTGGACAGCGCCTGGAGAAACCGCTCCCTGGTAATGCCGTACTCCTTCCATATCTGCGCTATTTCCCGATTGGGGTGCTTTAACATGGAAAGGAAGAGATGCTCCACCGATACATATTCGTCTCCCAGCTGCCTGGCCTCGTCCTCCGCGCTGATCAGAACCTTGTTCAGATCAGCCCCTACGTAGACCTTTCCGCCCTGGACCTTGGTGCGTTTGGCGAGCGCCTGTTCCACACGGCTGACAAAATGCTCCTTCTGAATCTCCATCTTCTCTATCAGCTTCAGAATCAGGCTGTCTTCCACTGTAAGCAGACTGTATAAGAGATGCTCCTGTTCTATCTCCTGATTGCCGTATTCATAGGCAAGCTTCTCGCTGCCTTCCACGGCCTGCATGGATTTCTGTGTAAACTTCTGTATGTTCATAGGATACCTCCTTGTTATATTATGCTCTCGCGGGTACAGATTCAGATAACCCCTCAGGCTGACCCGTCTTTCCTTCGTTTGTTCTATAACTAATATAACATATTTTGTATGGAAATCAATAAACAAAATATAAACATTCTATCAAAGAACAATGAAGCATCTCCGCCTGATAACGTATTTCATCATCCGGAGCCATCACTTTAACCAGACCTGTACCTTCTTCTATTCCTCCTGCCGGTAATTTCCGCCGCATATTATTTCAGGCAGAACATAAAAATGCTCTGCCCGAAATTTTCACTTATTTCTTTCAACTGCGAAACGACATTGCCGTCACTGATTCAGCACCTGCGAAATCTTCTCGATCATCTCGTCTTCCTTCAGCCGGAATTTGATCTCCACCCGCCGGGAGGCTTCCATATCAATTTCGTCAGTGACTCTTCCGAAGGCATCTTTCACATAGATGGGATTGCTGTAAGAGCGGCCGTTCACGGTAAGCATACCCTTAAGCTGCTCTATTTCGTCCTCCGTCAAACCGTTTCGTGAATCCAGGCAGAACTTCGCCACGGAATAGGCCCGTCCATGGGACAATTCCATATTCATCTCATAGCTGCCGTCTGTGTCGGTATGCCCTTCTATGATGATCTCCGCAATGTAATCCCGGAAATTATCCTGCAGCAGCACATCCAGGTACATGGGAATGATGGTCCGCAGCGTGCTCTGACTGGCTGCGGACAAAGCCGCGCTGCCGTAGGGAAAGAGCACATCGGAGGAAAAGGTGATGGAACCTGTCTGGGCGTCCACGCTCATGGTGGAATTGTTAAAGGCGCTCTGCAGAGCACCGATAATATCCGTCCGAATCCCCACGATATTCTCCAGCTCCTGTTTGGTGGATGTCAGTTCGTTCCTGGCATTCTCGATCTCCAGGTACGCCTTATTCAGTTCGTCCTGGGTCAGCGCCGCATTTGCGTAAGCCTGCTGCAGCTCCGCCAGGGAGCTTTCCAGCTCTCTGTTGGATTCCTCGATGGCTGCCCTGTATTCCTCCAGATCCGCCCTTGCGTCCTCCAGATCTTTCCTGGCATCCTCCAGTTCCTGCCTGGCCACCCCGAGACTGTTCTGGGACTGCTCCAGGTCCACTGTCTTCTGTTTATAAATGGCAAGGGTAATGGCAATAATCAGCACAAAAATCAGCAGCAGGGCCGCCATCATATCCGAGTAGGACTGCCAGTAACTGTGCTCTCCGAATGCCTCCCTGTTTCTTCTCTTAAGTTTTGTTCTCATAGATACCCCTCATCTGCTCAAAGGTATGAAGCCGGGCGCTCACGTCGCGGCTGATTTCTTCGCAGGACGAAACAAGCTCCTGGCGCTGGTTTTTCAGCTCTTCCGCGAACATTTCCTGACGCTCCATCATGTGGCTCATGGTCTCCTGCAGGCTGCGGCCGGACTCAGACAAGGTATTTACCGCATCCAGCAGAACCCTGTTGCTCTCCGCATTGGCTGTCTGGGACTGGGCTGCCAGTTTCAGGGTGGTACCCAATTCTTTGAATTCCGTATTCATGGCGGACTGCAGCTGCTCCACGAACGCCCGGGACATCTGCTCCAGGCTTTTCACCTGCTCCCGGGAGTCCCCTTTCGCCAGTTCCAGAATCTGCTTCATATAATCCGCCAGATTTGCCTGATACACCAGCATGGCAGCCGCATTCGCATCGCTGCTTCCATTTGGCGGCATGGCACACTGCCGGAAAACGCTTAAGAAGTAATCCAGCTTCTCATAGGCATCGGCCATAATGCTGCGGTATACGAAATTAAATATCAGAGAAAATATAATACCGTACACCGAGGTATGGAACGCCACCTTCATGCCGGACAGTAACGGCCCCACATTATCGGAAATGGTATAGATATCATCCCCGCTGAACGAACCCAGCCCCAGGGACAGACCGATAAAGGTACCCAGTATCCCCAGTCCCGTCATGGTCCCGGAAATGCCGGAATTGTAATAATTGCGTCCAACTTTCTCCAGAAGTTCCTCGTTGATAAAGTCCTCGATCTCGCAGGAGTTCCTGCTCTTCACCCGGGCGCGGAACTTGGCAAAGGCTTCCTTCAAATTCTTCTCCTCGAAAAAACCCTTGTGATCCTGGAGGGAGGGCCAGACATTCTTATTTCCGGCCTCCTTGTATCCCGCCAGCAGATCACCCGACGCATCCTCCAGCTCATCCGTGAGGCGGTTCAGCCTTAAGAAACTGGCGATGGAAATGATGAACAGGACTCCTATGATGCCCAGGAATATGCCGTTGATCATCAGATTGCTGACCGAGGCCACATTCCCGGTAAATACACCGTTGACATACAACACAAACGCCACCATGACGAAATAGGCGACTAACAGGATATAATATAATCTGCTTTTCATTTGTTCCTCTCATTTCTTCCCGGAATATATACTCACGCAGACAAACATTGCCGGCATATACCCAATCACTGACTCCGTCAGTCCATTATTTCACCGAAATCCCCCTCACCTCATAGCCGGCATCCGCAACAGCTGCCGTCAGCACTTCATCCGGGACTTCCGCCCCCATATCCACAGAAGCAGTCTTCTCTTCCAGACTCATGGCAACGCTGCTTACGCCTTCCACAGCCTCCAGCGCCTTCTGTACCCTGCCTGTGCAGTGCCCGCACATCATTCCCTCAATTGTCATTACTTTTGTCATAATCTTCTTCCTTTCCGCAGGCTCTTCCGCTCTGCCTTTTCCATTTTCCGATCCGTTCACTGCCTTATTCATGTCATCTGCGGCAGCACGGTTCCCTGAAATCCCTTTCTCTTCAGGGTCATCCTGTATCCACGCAGTACCCGGAATCCCCATGCCCTGCGCTGACGTCTGCTGCAATGTGCTTCCGCACGACTCCCCTGATGCCTGCTGCGGTGTGCTTCCGCATGACTCCTCCGATGTCTGCTGCGGTGTGCTTCCGCATGACTCCTCCGATGTCTGCTGCGATGTGCTTCCGCATGACTCCTCCGACGTCTGCTGCAATATGCTTCCGCATGACTCCCCTGACGTCTGCTGCAGCGGCATTCTGTCCCGCTCCTCTGACGCCCCGGCAGGTTTCCTCCCGGTCCGGAATCCGCTCTTAAATCCCTTAAGCCTCAGGGCATTGCCCACAACGAAGACACTGCTCAGACTCATTGCGGCAGCTCCGAACATGGGATTCAATTTAATTCCAAATATAGGATACCACACTCCGGCCGCTAATGGAATACCTATTGCGTTATAAAAAAACGCCCAGAACAAATTTTGCTTGATATTGCGGATAACCATGCGGCTTAGCCGTACTGCCGTAACGGCATCACGGAGATCGCTCTTTATCAGAATAATATCCGCGCTCTCCATGGCCACATCCGTCCCGGCGCCGATGGCCATGCCCACATCGGCGGCGGCAAGGGCAGGCGCATCATTAATTCCGTCACCGATCATGGCCACTTTATGCCCCTCGGCCTTCAGCCCGCTGACCTTCTTCTCCTTATCCTGGGGCAGAACTTCCGCCACCACTTCCTCAATATCCAGACGCTTTCTCACGGCCTCCGCCGTCCTTCTGTTATCCCCTGTGAGCATCACCACATGAATGCCCATCTCCTTAAATTTGCGGATGGCTTCCCTGGAAGTATCCTTTATTTCATCCGCCACGCCGATAATGCCTAAGAACCGTCCTTCCTCCGCCATCAGAAGCGGCGTCATGCCCTCGTCCGCAAGGGCCGCAATCCCCTGCTGCACCACAGCGTCTGTCACGATTCCCTTTTCTTCCAGATAAGCCTGGTTGCCCACAAAATACCTGGAGCCGGATTTCGCCCCTGCATCCCGGCGTCCAGGCACGGCAGTCCGGGTTCCCGTTGAAATGTCCGGGCTTCCCTGGCCGGCTTCCCCACGCGTATCAGCGCTTCCCGCATAAGCGCCGCCATTTCCGCTTCGGTTCCCGGGCGCTTTCCCCGCAGATACTCCCTCCGGAGAAAGACTCGCCACGGACACCGGTCCGTCACTCTCCGGTACCATAAGCTGCGGCGTGATGTCCTCCGCCAGCACACCTTCCACACCCCTGCCGAAAACCGCCTTAAAATCCCTGACCTCCGGGACATGCAGCTTCATGGATGCGGCATGTTCCACCACAGCCTCCGCCAGGGGATGTTCGCTCTTCTTCTCCAGCGCCGCCGCAATCTGCACAAAGGTATTGACAGACATATCCTGCACACAGACACTTACCTCCATGCATTTCAGCCTGCCCGCCGTGATGGTTCCTGTCTTATCCATGACTACGGTGTCCACTTCGCGGGCCTGCTGAAGCGCCTCGCCGGATTTGATCAGGATGCCGTGCCCCGCCCCCACGCCGGTGCCCACCATAATCGCCACAGGCGTTGCCAGCCCCAGGGCGCAGGGACAGGATATCACCAGCACCGCAATCGCCGTGGAAATGGCAAATTCCGCTCCCGCTCCCGCCAGAAGCCACACTGCCAGCGTGACCAGCGCGATACAGATGACTACAGGGACGAATACACCCGCCACTTTATCCGCAAGCTGGGCAATGGGAGCCTTGCTCGCGCTGGCTTCCTCCACAAGGCGGATGATCTGGGACAGCGTGGTATCCTCCCCTACCCTGTCGGCCCTGCATTTTAAGAACCCCGCCTTGTTCACGGTGGCGGATACCACCCTGTCGCCCGCCTGCTTCTCCACAGGCACGCTCTCTCCCGTGATGGCGGCTTCGTCCACGCTGGAAGACCCCTCCACCACGGTTCCGTCCGCAGGCACCAGGCTTCCCGGCTTTACCAGGAAAATATCCCCGGCACGAAGCTCCTCGGTGGGAACCTCCACCTCCCTGCCGTCCTCCTCCAGCAATATGGCGGTCTTCGGAGACAGGTCCATCAGCTTCGTAATCGCTTCGCTGGTCCTGCCCTTGGAACGGCTCTCCAGATACTTTCCCACCGTAATCAGAGTCAGTATCATGCCCGCAGACTCAAAATACAGGTCATGGGAATACTGCTCCACCACCGCCATATCCCCGTGCCCCAGCCCGAAGCTGATCCGATACATGGCAAAAATACCATACACGATTGCCGCGGAAGCACCCAGAGCTATCAGACTGTCCATGTTGGGACTGAGATGCCGCAGAGTCTTAAATCCCACGGAAAAAAACTTCCGGTTCATGTACACGATGGGCAGCAACAGAAGAAGCTGCGTCATGGCAAAGGTCATTGCATTCTCATTTCCATGGAAATATCGATGTATAAAGCCCGGAATCGGAATCCCGAACCATTCATTGTACATATGGTACATGGCCACATACATCAGCGGCAGGAGAAACGCAATGGAGATGCAAAGCCTCCATTTCATGGCCCTGGCTTCCTCCTGCGCTTTCTTCTGTACGCTTCCTCTGCCTGACTCGGCACAGACCGCGCTGTTTGGGCTGCAGCTTCCTGAGCCTGCCTCTCTCCCGCTCCCTCCTTCTCCACGGGTGCCGCCGATAAGCTCGGAGGCTCCGTAGCCCGCTTTTTCCACCGCCGCCGTAATTTCCTCCGTGCCACTCTTTTTTTCGTCATAACTGACCTCCATGGTCTCCGTCAGCAGATTCACAGAGACCTCTTCCATACCCTCCAGCTTCCTCACCGCTTTTTCCACATGAGAGGAACAGGCAGAACAGGTCATTCCTGATATATGATAGCGTTTCTTCATAATTATATCGCATCCTTTCCCGCTTTTCTAAATTTCTGCTTTTATTTCAACTTTTTTACCAATTCCACGGTTTCCCCTATCACATCCAGATTCCCCTTCGCAATCTCTTCCACCACGCAGCTTTCCATATGTTCCTGCAAAATCCTGTATGCAAGGGACTGCAGCGCGCTCTCGACCGCCGCCACCTGTACCAGAATATCCCCGCAGTAACGATTCTCATCCAACATCTTTCCTATGCCGTTTAGCTGCCCTGTAATCCGGTTCAGACGATTCTTCAGCAGCTTCAGTTCTTCCTGCCCCCGGGGCGTGGATTTCTGATGACAGCAGGAGGATTGTCTCTCACCTGTTTTTTCGGATATATTTTTTATATTGTTTCCGTCCATCCTGTTTCTATCCTTTCCATATTTTCCTTGAAGGCGTCCTCTGCAGGCAATAATATCAGAGTGAGTAACTCCGACACTTGAGCGCATTCTCGCAATGTTCGATATATACTGCACATCGAACAGATTTACAGCCATGTACCATAACAGCAGCTGTATTCCTGACCAAAACGGATTGATAAATTCCGACGGCCCTGCGTATGATCGCAGTTCTAACGCAAAATACCCCACAGGGGTATACCCTTCTTGCTTATAGGATATACCCCTGTGGGGTATTTGTCAAGATTATTTTCGTTTTTTATACCGCATGTCGATGAAATTTGCAGTAACCTGCAGCAAAATAAAATGAACTGAGTCTCTCACACAGTCGTCACCGCCGTCTGACCGGAAGGCTCCAGTATCTGCAGAAACTCCTCCCCCACCTTCACATATTCCCCGGCAGTCACCCGGACTTCCCCGCCGTAAAAAGTGCTTTCCACACAAATCGACACTTCTGCGGACACGCCTTCCGCCTCCAGCCCGTTCCTGTCAAATTCCAGCAGCAGCTTTCCCTTCTCCACCACCTCATTGCGGATTACCCTCGGCCGGTAATAGCGTGCCAGCATATCATCTTCCACTCCGCCTGCCTGAATATAGAGCTCCGTTCCGAATTCCGTGATAAAGCAAAAAGAATTCCCCATGGGATACAATCTGCTGATTTTCCCGCTAACGGGCGCATACAGTCTGTCCGTATCCGGATAGATAACCACTGTGGGGCGTTCTCCCTCCTCCCGGACGACTATCTCTCCGGATACCGGACTTCCCACAGCCCAGACCGTCCTGTCCGTATCCGGATAACGCCCCTTCCTACGCCATATCCTGACCGGCCTGTCTGTTTCCGCCTCTCCCTCATCCTGTCCGTCTCCCTCTTCACTTTGCCACATACCGTACATGGATATCCTCCCTGCCATAAACCCCACTACCAGCGCCGTCATCATCCACATCACAGTCAATAACATCAGATTATACCTCCTATTTTCAGTTCCGCATCCACCCTCCACAGTACCAGACTTAGGCAGAAGCAGCTGCTGTTTTTCCAATCCTCTCCCTACCAAGTTTTCCCTTTCCGGAAAATGATATACATATTTTTTTAAAAATAGGGTTGACATATCTCGCGGTGAAGTGTTATACTGCAACCGTATTCTAAATGAAAGTCATTGAACTCACATGTTTTTGTAAGTAACAGTTACTTTTAATGTTGGTTTACAAAAATGTGTATTTTTTTGCCCGCGGTTTAGAATCCTATTAACCTTACAAAATATATAAAGGAGGTACCAAAATGAACAACGGTACAGTAAAATGGTTTAATGCACAGAAGGGTTACGGTTTCATCACCAATGATACCACAGGAGAGGAAGTATTCGTACATTTCTCTGCTATCAACGCAGACGGCTTCAAGTCTCTTGAGGAAGGCCAGAAGGTTACTTTCGACACCGAGTGCGATCCTCAGAACAGCAGCAAGATCCGTGCTACCAACGTTACAGTTGTAGCTTAAATTACTTCTGACAGCCAGAAAAGCATGCAAAAAGCACCGGTTTTCCGCCGGTGCCTTTTTGTGTACCCGTGAATCCCTACCTCGTAGACAGAAATTCGTATTCTCTTCCAGCCTGCTGGTCGTCAGGATAATTGTTCAGGTAATTTCCCAACAGAATATAAGCCTGCGCATACTCTCCAAGCCTCTCATACGCCACAATCTCATTGAAAGCAAGCGTCTGCATCATGGTCGTATTTTCAAGCTGCATGCCCGCCTGGAAGGCTTCCAACGCTTTCTGGTACTCTCCTCTTGTCATCTCGCAGAGTCCCAGCTGATTGTACATTTCGGCATTGCCTTCATTTTTCTCCAGATAGCTGTTATAGACATTGGCGGCGTAATTATAATCGCCTGTGGCCTCATAAGCCCTGCCCAGGTAGAGATAACTCTCCACGCCTCCCTTTTCCCTGGCCTCCTCCAGGTCGAGATAAGCATTCTGGTACTCGCCCAGATAGAAATATATCCTGCCGCTGGCATACTTATCCATCTCTTTATCCCCGGAAGCCAACGCCGTCCTCAGATACTCCTGCCCGTCTGCACCGTAGCCATAATAATCAAGAACTTCGTAGATTTCAATAAGCCTGTCGTAATTGTGGGCATCCATGGAAATCACCTTGTCGAAATCAGCCTTCGCCCCTTCATAATTGCCGAGAGCCAGTCTCACATTTCCCCGCAGAAAATAGGCATCCTTCTCATTGGGACGCAGTGCAAGCACCGCGTCATAGATGCCTTCCGCCTCACTGTAACGGCTGCTCTTGGTATAAGCCGCCGCCAGATAGAAATTCAGATCAAAGTCCACGTTCTGCACCAGTCCGTTGCTGCCGGCAAGCGCCGCCTCAAAATAAGCCGCCGCCTGTTCGTATTCCGTCAGCCCCATGCAGGCAATCCCCCTTGCCCGGTTGACAAGCCTGACATTTTCGCCGTTTTCCTCTGCCAACTCCAACTGCTCCAATGCGCCCCGGTAATCCAGATTCTGTATCAGCTGCATGGCTCCCTGGGTCCGCTCGCCTTCCCCGCCGCAGCCCGCCAGCATGACGGCCAACACGGTACCTGCCAGAAAGCATCTCCACCTTTTTCCTACACTCCGCATAATATTCCCTGTTCTTTCCATCCTTAATCTGTCATTCTTATCCGTCAGATCTGTTCTCGCATATACGTTCAACGGTTCATGTAAATACCGCTGTCCACTGCTTTCTTTCTGAAACCGCCCAACGGTATTTGTGTTTTTCAGGCTATACCATTTCCGCAGCGTCTTCAGCCGTTCCCTCCACATGTGAGGTACAATGAGGACACCTGGTAGCCTCTATGGCAATCTCGCTGAGACAATAAGGGCACTTCTTCGCAGTGGGTGCCGCTTCCTCTTTCTTCCTCACTTTCTCTCCGACGGCATTAATGCCCCCTCCGCTGCCCAACGCCACCGTCAGATAACTGAAATCCGTACCTCCGAAAATTCCCAGAATGGGAGTCAGGATATCCTGGTTCAGCGATGTGACGATAGAGATAAACGCGCCGGAACAGTCCTTTTTCTCAGGCACGATAGTATTATTTCAGCCCTTCACCGGCAACTTTTTTCATCATAGACAATAGTAACACAAGAATTCTCTTATCACAAGCCATTTGTGTACTTGCTCATACAGAAATTTTGGTATATACTTAGCTATGAGGAAAATAACACCCCAGGCGGCTCACCCGGTGCCGGTACAGGTCAGGCAGCCCGGCTCACTGCCCGCGGGAAGGAAATATGAGGTATAACATGACAAAACAGGACATATCCGAAATCAAGAAACTCTTCACACCAAGAAACTGCTCCATCACCCGCATCTGCGGCTGCTATGTGGACGGAGAAAAGAATAAAAAGGCGGAACTGAAACAGGCATTTCTGGCGCTTCCCGAGGAGGAAATGTTCAAATATTTCGAAATCCTGAGAAAAGTCCTGTCCGGCACTCTGGGCAAAAATCTGCTGACGCTGGACTTTCCGCTGGCCCTTGAGATGGCCGGAATGGCAGCGGCCAGCCATACCGCTCCGGATATCTTTACAGATAATACAGCACCGGGCGAATCGCTTCCGGATGCTGCCGAATCCGGCAATCATCTTCCCCAGGCCGTTCTTTCGGATGAGACACTTCCCGGAGGCATTCCAAATGCCCATGAATTTCTGATGCGCCTGAAGGACAGCAAGCTGAAGGACGACGCCCTGTTGGAAGTATACTACGATAAGATTATCGAAAACTACGAGTATGTAGGCAATTATCTGATACTGGTAGTACACGATGTCTATGACGTGCCGGGTCGGACTACGGACGGTATCGATATGGACGATGCCTCCGACGAGATCTATGAGTACATATTATCCTGTATCTGCCCCGTGGAGCTGTCAAAACCGGGCTTAAGTTATGATGCGGAGGAAAACACCTTCCACAACCGCAACCGTGACTGGGTGGTCTCCCTCCCGGAGACAGGCTTCCTGTTCCCTGCCTTCAACGACAGAGGCTCAGACATCCACAGTGTCCTCTATTATTCCAAAAATCCGGAAGAGCTGCGGGAATCATTCGTGGAACAGCTGTTGGGCTGTCCTCTTCCCATGTCCGCAGAAAATCAGAAGGAAACTTTCCAGGCCCTGATTGAAGATACCCTGGGAGACGACTGCGGCATAGAGGTGGTGAAAAATATCCATGACAGGTTCACGGAACTGGCCGAAGAACACAAGGAAGCACCGGAGCCCGTGATCCTGGATAAAAATGAAGTCAAGACCATCCTTGCCGACAGCGGCGTAGCCAATGACAAATTGTCGGAATTTGACCGGCACTATGATGAGACTGCCGGTGAAAATACTTCCCTGCTCATGAGCAATGTGATGAACACCAGAAGCTTCGAGGTCAAGACGCCGGATGTGGTCATCAAGGTGAGCCCTGACCGCACGGATCTGATTGAAACGCGCAATATTGACGGCAGGGAGTGTCTGGTCATCGCCCTCGACGGCAATGTGTCGGTAAACGGAATTGCGGTAAGAACAATTCCTGAAAGCGAAGAGGAAGAGTGATGTGCCCGACTGCCGGAGGCAATCAGGCTACTGCCTGAGTCTGTATCCTGCTTTTCTGTAAAAAGTAGAAACCGACATGTTACATTCTGTCGCAGCCTCCCTTCCCGTAATCTCCCCCGCCTCCCATCTCCCGCAGACCTGCTCGAAATTTTCCGACACGGGTTTGGGAGGCCTGCCGAACCTGACGCCGCGCTGCTTTGCTGCCTCGATGCCTTCTTTTTGCCGCTCCCTGATATTCTTCCGTTCATTTTCCGCCACGAAGGACAGCACCTGCAATACGATATCGCTTAAAAATGTTCCCATCAGGTCCTTCCCTCTTCTGGTGTCCAGCAGGGGCATGTCCAGCACCACGATGTCCACCTTTTTTCTTCTTGGTCAGCACCCGCCACTGCTCCAGCACTTCCTCGTAATTTCTGCCCAGACGGTCAATGCTCTTGATATACAGTACATCATCCTGTTTCAGCCGTTTCAGCATACGCCTGTACATGGGACGCCGGAAGTCTTTGCCCGACTGCTTGTCCATATAAATATTCCCCTCCGGCACCTGCACCGTATGCATTGCCATTATCTGTCTGTCTTCGTTCTGTTCGCTTGTACTCACACGCACATATCCATATAGAGTGCCCATTTTTTCTCCTGTTCCGCTTATTTTTCCAGTTCTGTTCCGGTTCCGCTGCTGCCTGCCCTCCCTATACCGGACTGGGTATGGAATTTCCGGCCGCTGCTGTTTTTGCATAACAAAAAAGCAGGCCATATCATGTGTATCCACAATATGGTCTGCCAGCCTGCCTCTCTCTGAATCTGTTATCCTTACTGCTCTCCGGCTTTAATCTTGCATACATCCACCCATCCCGCATATCCTGAGTATTTTTCCAGTTCCGGAATTGTCAGTTCTATTGCACTGTTCCCGCTGCCGCAGGCAGGGAATACCGTCTCAAAACGTTTTAATGATATATCCAGGTATACTGCAGTGCCTTCATTCACCGCAAACGGACATACCCCGCCTACCGCATGCCCTATCAGAGTTTCAGCATCTTCCGGCGAAAGCATCTTTGCCTTTGTACCAAACTGAGCTCTGTATTTGTGATTGTCAATTTTCACATCCCCGGCTGCAACCACAAGTATCGCATGGCCGTCTGCCATAAAGGAAAGCGTCTTTGCGATACGCTGCGGCTCACAGTGCAGCGCGGCAGCAGCAAGCCCCACCGTAGCGCTGGACACATCAAATTCCAGGATTCTGCCTTCCATTCCGCATTCTTTGAAATATGCCCTTACTCTTTCTATTGCCATTTTCATTCACTCCTCTCTGAAGTTATCATTTGTTTTTCCGGTCAGCGCAGCCTTAACAGAACATAATTTTTCCTTGGCAACCTATCAATATCAGGATTTTTCCGGCAAAAAAACTCGGAGAAAATCTGAAAAAGCCCATCCTCTCCGAGTTCTGACTCGCCTTCGAGATTCATCAACCCCATTGACGAACATTTTCACCTGTTGTGACAAAGTACTCAATGCTGCCTGAAGCTGCCATACAAATACACCGTCTTTATCGATACAGTTCTTTTCCATAAATTCTCATTTGCATATTTCCCTACTATTTTACGGCCTTATTCCCGATTTTGCAATCAAATTATGATAAATTTGATACAACTTCCGCATCCGGCTGCCCCACCTTTCCTGAAACTGAACGACTGTCTCAAACGGTATATGGAAATCAACTTCCTTTCCCGGCTCCGGCGGAATGTATTCTCCCCGTCCATACTGGTAATAATGACCGTAATTCCGCCCCGCCAGTATCATGCCGCCGGAAAATGCTTTCTCAAACCAGGGGAGGCACTGTTTTATCTGCTGGCGTTTCCATTCGTTCCAGGCTCCCTTATTTGCAAAGTCACTTTCCTTGCGATCTTCGATCTCTATGATGTCCAGAAAATAATAGGTGTTCCCAATCATGTACTGGCAGAAAGCGCAGCCGTTTTCGGCTTTTTCATAGATCACATCCCATGCTTCTTTTATGCTCTCAAAAGGCATGATCTCCTTAAGCTCCGGTGTCAGCATATCCATACGCAGCGCCCCCAGAACCGCAGCGGCGCTGCCCAGGGAGATTGCCTGATGGAGCATGGCATAGGCCGCCGCCTCGTTTTCTTCAAAGGGATGGTATTCCCAACTGTAGCAGGAACCGGAAAAGCAGCGGGAGAGGATATAGCAGGCATCCCCATCGTCTTCCTTTGCCGCAAGCAATAATGCGTCCGCCGCCGCTGTTGCCTTGTCGTTATCACAACAATAATAAAGATCCTCAATGGCCTGATCCACTACATCGCTAAAATACTTACCCATGTTTCTTTTTTCCCTTTCTATTTGCTTTTTCTATCTGGCCGGTAATATCAGTCCAACCGTTCATTTCTTCAAAAACACCGGAATTCAAATAGTTGACCAACCAGAATTTCACCTGCGTCACGGTTCCTTCTTTCGCCAGAAACCTGATATTCCCTTTTCCTGTGTTATTGCTACACCAGATCACCATCAGGTCATTCTGAACGCCGGGGAAGAAATCGATCGCCTGTGTTCCCCATTCCAGGAATACCTTTGTATATTTTCCCGCATGGATGCCGTCAATGGCCAGTTCCACATCTCTGGCGGAGAAAAAGGTATGTTCATCATGCCAGTTCTCTCCAAAAATCACCAGAAGCTGGCGCCAGTTCCGCATTTGGCCTTTCTGTTGTCTTTGAAGCTGCTGCCAGAAAGATTTTATGTGTTCCTCAATCTGCCGGGTATCGGCTTCGCTTTTCCCCGCCCCAGTCTCTTCTGTATTTCTCAAAGAATCTGGTTTGTTAAAATCAGCAACCGGCTCTGATTCCCCATCTGTATCTTCCGGGCTGCCCTCAGCTTCGCCAGGACAGATGCCGTTTTCCTCCCATTCGGTGTCCTCTTCCTCGTCGCCCTCGTCTTCATCGTCATATCCATTCTCTATTTTTTTCCACCCTGAAAGATCAGCGCTGCCAGTCAGGAGTTTTTCAAACCAGTCCTTTGCCTCGTCAAGCTCTGCACTTTTATGGTACGATTCATATCCACCTTTCGATTCGTCCAAAAATACCGTTAATCGAAAGAGTTGGTGATACATGCAGAAAATCTGGCTTACGTTCCCTATCTCCTGTACAGCAAAAGGAGGCAGGATCTGGAGTTTGAAAACGCCTCCTTTATCACTTTCCATTAAGCTTTCCATCTGTATTTGTAAAACCTCCACCGTTACATTGGAAGTCCTGTTTCCGGCTGTATCTGTAAGGATAAACTGGCTCACTGGTGCCTGCTTTTGTCTTTTATCTGACCTCACCAGATCACGCACCCCCTCCCAATATAAGAGGTGTCAGCCGCAGCCGTTTTCCTGTTCTGTCCTTTTTTCTCATAATCTGTTTCCTCACTGGCTCTCCTATTTTCTATCCGGCCAGCCTGTTTCTAAAATCCCACATGAAAAGCCAGGCCAGTCTGTTCTTGAACCTTTTCAAGCAAGTCGCTCCCCGCAGCCGTCTTTGTCAGCAGCATAAAACAGACCGGCTCCTGCCCCAGAATCAACAAAGCGTCATGATTTTTGTGTACATATACCATTTGCAAAGGGAAATCGCCCAGACTGGTCAGTTCCGGATGGTCTGAAAGGGGCTTAAAATCATCCTTAATCCGGTCAGCTATCCTTTGGAAGTGCTCCTCTGAAAACTCTCCAGGGAAAAAATCACTGAACAGGCAGGTTCGATCATCGGCGTGCTCACTCCATGACATCTCCTCCCATTCACGGATGGCATAGATTGCCAGGAACAGCCCATAAGCGTCCATGGCATGGTTAAACCTGGGTTCATGTTCCAGCTTATGAATGTTCAGGGGAGCGTGAATCAAAGGGATATTCAGCTTTTTCCAGTATTTCCGGTAAGCTGCCACAGCCTTTCGCTTTCTCTCCTCATCCCTTCCTCACAGGCATCTGCCAGTTCATCCTCATATTCCCAGGCCGTGTCTTTTGGATCATTTTCATCCCATACATATAAGTCACCGGAAGATGAACCTTTTTTAATCCCGATGATATCCCCTTCTCCGGGAACAAGAAAAAATCCCACTGTCATACAAGAGAGGTATTGTGTCGATTCATGGAGTATGATAGATGCTTGAACTGATTGAAGCAGAATAAAACGTAATGTAAGCAGGCTTTTTCCTACTGAAAATGTGGGGAAAAGTCTGCTTTTTTGTGCCATTTTCCTGTGAGGTATTCAAAGTTTTTAATGACTACGCTGTGATGTTTCTGTTTATCAGTGTTAATTTTCAAGGATTTGAAGCATGTCCAACCTCAAAATGTATATCCTTTTCCCTTGCTTTCGCCCCCGAACAAGCAACTATCACTTTACGCCATTTTCACAACAAGCGTTATATAAAAGCACTTATCACG
>CAJUJN010000080.1 GCA_910586775.1 uncultured Acetatifactor sp.
CATTTGGCACCTGCAATGATACTGTGGTGGAATGTCTGAAGAAAGCCGGTCTGGTATACGGCAGAACGACTATTTCCAGCCATTCTTTCGATATTCCCGCAGACTGGTTCCGGCTGCAGGCAACCTGTCATCACAACGATCCGGAGCTGATGCCCCTGGTGAGAAAATTTATAGAAGAAATGCCTGCCCGTGAGCCATGGATGTTTTATCTCTGGGGACACAGCTTTGAGTTTGAAACAGGGGATAACTGGGAAGTGATCGAAGAATTTGCAGCCTTTGCAGGGGGGCATGAGGATGTCTGGTATGCTACGAATATCCAGATTCATGATTATGTTCAGGCATATTGGAGACTGGAATTTTCCGTGGACGGCAGACAGGTATACAATCCCACAGTGACAGAGCTTTTTTTCGAAAAAGACGGGGAGATGTACAGCATTCTGCCGGGAGAGAAGAAGAACCTGTAAGCAGTTATTTTCCGACAATTTCTAAGATTATATTCCTGGCAGGAAGCGGCCGGATGGTCATTTGCCAGGAGCGTTGCCGTGCTCATGGTATATACTTAAGTGAAGTATCATATTCAGGGCAGTGCTGGGGTACAGGGATTTTATTTTATTATGAAAAGGAGAACAACGTATGAACAAGAGCGCATTCTATCAATTATCTTATGGGGTATATGTAGTCAGTACCTGGGACAGGGGGAGGGCCACCGGCTGCACGGCAAACAGTGCCATGCAGATTACCTCCAGTCCCGCAACCATTGCCGTAAGCATCAACCATGACAACTACACGAACCAGTGCATCCAGGACACCGGGAAGTTTGCCATTTCTATCCTGGGAGAGCATTCCAGCCCGGGCATCATCGGTACGTTCGGCTTCAAGAGCGGGAAGGATTGTGATAAATTTGACGAGGTGGAGCATACCGTAAAGGGATACCTGCCGGTGGTATCCGATGCCTGCGCCTATATTACCTGCGAGGTAGTGGATAAGATGGAGACATCCACTCACACCGTATTTTTAGGCAGGGTGCTGGATGCGGATATCCTGAAGCAGGACGAGCCCATGACCTATTCGTACTACCATAATGTAATCAAGGGAAAAAGCCCGAAGAACGCACCCACTTATACTGCATAACGCCAGAATTTACCGTACTGCACTGGTTAAACGCATATGGCTGGCGTTATGCAGTCTGGTTACTCGGAAATTATAACTGTTAAGCAGTATATATTGAGTAAGGAAGTGTCCGCAAATAACCGCTGCAAGCTCACAGCGAGTTTTATTGTATTTCCCGGTTTTTGCCTGTAAGCTGCAGCGGTTATCTTCCGGCAATTCTTAAGGATCTGGGCAGATGGCACATCCCCGTAAATACCGGTCTGGCGGGCTGACGGGGGACTCTGCAAACTGGCGGGGCAGGGGAGTAGAAGGGAGAGGCGGGCCCATGACAAGGAGTCAGATACCGGTATGGAGCGACAGCAGCCCGAGAACCGTACAGGCTGCTGCCATCTGCTAAAAACAATCAATTCCACACCAGGTTCAGAGAGCGGGGATGCAGGCAGGTGTCTTCTGCTGCGATCATATATTCCAGAGATTCTGTTCCGCGGTCAAAGAGCGTGTGGGTAAATTCCCCGGTTCCCGCTTTGGACTGACGAAGGATCAGGTAGGAAACATCCGCCGGAATCTCCAGCCGGGGCGTCTCTTTTTGGATCAGGAGCTCCAGCTCGTTACCGGACATGCTCTGCAGGACCTGATTTTCCCGGCTCATAAAAATAAGTTCCGTGTCTCCGGGGACATCTGCCGCAACAATCCGAACGGTATAGCGATAACTTTCCGTTTCTTCCGTTCCGCCGAAGCTTTCGCTTCTGGACTGGGCGATGCTCTGAGACCAGGAGCCCCCGTTCAGGGAATCCGAAGTAATTCCGCTTCCGGGCAGCAGATACAGGGTTCCGTCCGCCTGCTGGTAGACCGGATTGAAATAGTAGCTGCAGGGTCTGTCTGCAGGGACATATACAGACGCTTCCATATGGTTTTCATTATCGGAAGCGGTAAAGTGCGCGTCGGTAAAAATATCGTCGCTTGTGCAGTAACCAGTGGAAACCTGTGATGTCTCGTCCTGAATCCGCAGGTTGTAGATGCCGAATCCTTCCAGTCCGGGAAAAGATACCGGTATACTGAGGTCGTCCTGGTTGAAGATGCCGTAAATCCGTTCAGGTTCCTGCTCTTTTATGACGATTTCTCCATGAATGCTGACATCTATCTCAGGCATGCCCGGTTCGATATAGTTTTCCGTGATAAATATGCCGGCCAGACGGTCTTCGCCTGTCTGGGATTCCGCCAGGGCGAGAGGGACATCTGCGCGGGCCAGGAGAACGCCGCACAGGAAGAGGAGCGCTGTGGCGGACAGGATTGCGGCTGTTTTTTTGGTTTCCGGCGCTGCATTAACAGGTTCTGTTTCATATCTCTTTGCAGTCTCCGGAGTCGGTATTTCGTTATTATCCGGACGATTCGATGGTGTATTATTCATTTTTATGATGACCTGCTTTCTTTGTAAAATCATTGTTTTTGATACGGTTTTCATTGTTTCGGCAGCCATACGGATTTATTCTTTCACGGGGCTGATACCCCGCGTTTTGAGTGTATTATTCTGTATACTGTTCCTCGTCCAGACTGCCGTCGAATTTTAAAATATCGCCCACATCGCACTGCAGGTAGTAGCATATTTTATTGATGGTGCCGAAGCGCACGCCCTTTGCCCTGCCGCTGCGCAGGATGGACAGGTTTGCTTCCGTGATGTTCACCAGCCGGCATAGCTCTTTGGAGGTCATGCGGCGTTCCTTCAGGATTTCATCCAGATAGATTCGTATTGCCATTTTACCTTCTTCCTTTATTGATACTCAAAGCCGAAATCATTTGCCGATTCGGGAAACTGCCTGCAGCCTGTTTCAGGGGTATACCTGCCGGAAGCGGAAGCCCGGGCGCTGCCCCGGAATATGCTCATATGCTCACCGGTATAATGGTGGCGGCTGAGGCGGAACCTGGACCGCCGGGAGTCAGATAAACATGTCGTTGTCTTCTTTCAGGCGCCTGCTCTCCAGGTAAAGAAGACTCAGGAGCCGGATTCCCAGCACTACGATGATCTCTGTCAACGGAAAGACAATGATGTGGGAGCTGCTTAAAAGGAACCTGGAAAAGATAAGCTGCAGGATACTGATGCCCACATTGCTTATCAGAATCAGCATCAGAAGCCGTCCGCTTGCGATGCGCAGTCTTTCCAGTCTGGCGAGGGTATCCTGACTGAAGGCGGCCCGTTCAAAGCCGCGCAGGAAACCGGCACCCATACCCAGCAATGCCAGTTCCGCCATTTTGGGCAGCAGTCTGCAAATAGCCTGCAGAATCAGGAAAAAGGTGCTGATATTCAGTTCCAGAGCGCTGGCGCCGGAATTGTTTTCGGTCAGGGCCTGACAGGATGCAATAAATTCGGCACCGCCCTGCAGCAGGGTTCCGATTGCCAGAACAAGGATATATGCATACAGAAGAAATCTGAAACCGGACATCAGATTACGGTATTCCGCTTTTTCGTAACGGATTATGCAGCGCAGCAGAATCCAGGTCAGCAGGAGGCTGTAGAGGACCGTCCCCAGGAGATATCCGGAAAAATCACCCATGGGTAAAGGTGACAGGTATACGTTCAGATAAGAAGGGTTGATATAAAACCACATGCTGACATAGAGCATCAGTGACAGAGCTGCCAGCAGGATGTCGGCTTTACAGCTGCGGCGGCGGATGTACAGGATGGCTGCCGCTGCCAGAGGAATTGCGCCGATGAGAAGAAACAGGATCCATGCCGCCGCATTGCCGACGGAGCCGGACAGGGAGAGCCTGCGCAGCGCAGTTCCCAGCTGTGCCCAGGGAAATGTGATGTATTTCATATTGCCTCCTTCAGAATTATTGTTTTACGATAATTTCGAGCTTATGATAACATGATAATTATTGTTTGTCAATCATTTTTTGGGATATCGCACCAAACGAAGCAAAGCCGGGGCAGACACTTTTCTTATTCCGAGAAAACAGAATGGTTTATGCAAAATGAAATCGAGGGGATTGCGCCGAGAAATAAAATGAATAAGCAGAAAAAAGACCTGCCGGAAAACAGCATTCCCACACGATAAACGTCAGTAATGATACGGCGCGGTATAGTTGTGAGAAAGCGACTGCTTTCCGGCAATTTGTTACAAATCCAGCTTCGGCGGAACATCCAGTTCATCCGGGACATATTTTCCGTTTTTCCTGCGCTGCCTGACGCATTCCGTCAGAAGATACTCAATCTGGCCGTTGACTGAACGGAAATCGTCTTCCGCCCAGGCGGCGATGGCATCATACAGCTTTGGGGACAGCCTCAAGGGCACCTGTTTCTTGCTATCAGCCATATTAATATAAACTCCCTGAATTGACTACGGGCTGTGCGTCATGGTTTCCGCATAATACCACAAGCAGGTTGGAGACCATGGCAGCCTTCCGTTCTTCATCCAACTGTACCACATCGTTCTGGTTCAGGCGTTCCAAGGCCATTTCCACCATGCCCACCGCGCCGTCCACAATCATCTTGCGGGCGTCAATGATGGCGGAAGCTTGCTGGCGCTGCAGCATGACCGCGGCGATTTCCGGGGCGTAGGCAAGGTAGGTGATCCTGGCCTCCACGATTTCGATTCCGGCTTCCTTTACACGGGTCTGGATTTCATCTTTGATCCGCAGGGCGACTACCTCGCTGGAACCACGTAGGCTTCCCTCATCCGCAACGCCGTCCCCTGTGGTGTCCACATTTGCCGCCACATCGTAAGGATAGATGCGGACCACATGGCGCAGGGCGCTGTCACACTGGAGGGACAGGAATTCCTTGTAATTGTCCACATTGAAAACCGCTTTTGCCGTATCCACAATCCGCCAGGTGACGGCGATGCCGATTTCCACGGGGTTGCCCAGGCAGTCGTTTATTTTCTGGCGGCTGTTGTTGAGCGTCATGATTTTCAGGGAAAGCTTCTTGCTGCCGTAGTCGCTGGTCATCGCATTGGCGCTCTGGACGCCGTTGACAAGGGCTGTCAGCCCGGTGCCGGGTTCCGACACATCCCCGCTCTGGCTCAGTCTGGTCCTGGCGGCCGGGTTCACGCCCACGCAGAAGGGATTGACGTAGTAGAAGCCGTTTTCTTTTAATGTGCCCACATACTTTCCGAACAGGGTCAGCACCAGGGCTTCCTGGGGCTTTAACACCTTCAGGCCAAGGAGGAAGATCCACCCGAAGGCGACGATCAGGATGCCGATCACAAGCCCTGCAATGTTCATGGCGCCGGGAGCCTGGTCCAGGCTGATGCCGGAGAGGATGATCATGGCTATGCCGATGATATAAACCAGAAGGATCAGCAGCAGTACGGACATACCGTTCTTTTTTCCGTTTAATACTTTTTCGTTCATAGAGAATGCCTCGCTTTCTTATGTCTGTGACTGTGATAGGAAACGGCAGTTTTGCCTGTGCCCGGGTGTGCTGCACATATCGTGCGCATGACGGCATTTCGGAATTCGGGTACAGGTAGCAAAGTCGTTTGCTATGATTTTGTTGATATTAAAATGATATCATATTGATTTTGTATTTGCAAGTGCTTTTTGAAAAAGATTCTGCTATAGGCCACATAATTTGGAAAGGGAACGGGCGGCGGTAGTACGGATTAGTCCGTCCCTGAATTTGCGGCAGACATTTCCGTGGAAGCCTTCTTCCTGAGCTTCTCCAGTTTATTCCGTTCCCGCAGCTCCGTGAAAAAGAGTTTCAGCAGATCCGAGCATTCCTGCTCCAGGATGCCCCTGGTCACTTCGGCCTGATGGTTGAAACGGGCATCTTCCAGAATGTTCAGCAGGGAGCCGCCGCATCCTGCTTTGGGATTCATGCAGCCCATGACAACTTCCGGGATGCGCGCCTGGATGATGGCGCCGGCGCACATCTGGCAGGGCTCCAAGGTGATATAGATGGTGCATTCTTCCAGACGCCAGTCGCCTATGATCTTGCTGGCTTTTCGGATGGCGGTGATTTCAGCGTGAGCCAGGGTGTTTTTGTCCGTGTTGCGCCGGTTGTAGCCCCTGCCGATGATCTTTCCCTGGTGGACGATGACGCAGCCGATGGGGACTTCGCCCAGGGCGTAAGCTTTTTTCGCCTGCTTCAGGGCTTCCTTCATATATTTTTCGTGGATGTTGGTTATGGCGGTCATGATGTTTTTCCTTTCCTGGTGCGGGTTGCCGTGTCTGCGGCGCATTTTTTGCTGATGTACATGGGTTGGGGCGTATTGCGTGAAATGTCCGGAAATTTGTCAAGGGGGATTTCACCCAAAAGATGAAATCCCCCGATAAACTGCAATTTTGCCGGGATATTTATTTTGTACCCGGGGCATTATATCACATCCAATCAGGAAAAACAATCTGCATTTTACTCCGTTCCGACTATCAGAACCGTCTGCATTTCTGCCTCTGCCGTTTCGCTGCCGGAAATGTGAAAAATGATAAGTTGGTGGTTGTAATCAGGATGCAGGAATGGTAATATTTCTTATAGAAACAGATAATGTGGATATGGTATTTACAGAGTGTGCGTGTCTGTAAACAGAGATTCTCTGGGAACTGACGTTCACCCTGGAGCAAAGCCATTTAAATTTCGGGGAAAAATTGTTATGATAAGCTATGATATCCCGCCGAATCCGATTATCAGAAGGATAACTTAGAAGGCGGGTTCAACATATTGTGCAAAGAGATGATTTAAGAAGGAGGCGCCATTATGGTAAAAGGATTTAAAATGAAACTGTACCCCGGTCAGGAAGCGGAGTACGAGAAGCGGCACAACGAGCTCTGGCCCGAGATGCAGGACATGATCCATGAGCACGGCGGGAAGAATTACACCATCTTCCTGGACAGAGAGACTCTGACGCTGTTCGGCTATATCGAGATTGAGGATGAGGAACTGTGGGCAAGAGGGGCTGATACGGCCGTCAACCGCAAGTGGTGGGATTTCATGGCTGATATCATGGAGACCAATCCGGATAACAGTCCTGTGAGCATTGATTTGCAGACGGTATTTCATTTAGACTGACGGCCTGCCATGGGATTGGCAGGGATGGAAAACAAAAACAGGCCTCCGCGGGTACGGCTGAATACGCCGTACTGCTGCGGAGGCTGTTTTGTTTTATTCTGTCGCGGGGCTGATACCCCGGCGGGGTGGTTCATTTTGACTGCGGAGCGTAGATCGAAAGTCTATACGTCATTAAGGCTTTCCCTGCCGGCTGTGTAATCCGCCGCGTTCTGCAGCGTGGTGGAAGCGATGGCTTCCAGGGCTTCTCTGGTGAAAAATCCCTGGTGGGAAGTGATCATGACATTGGGGAAGGACAGGAGCCTTGCCGTGGTGGAGTGCTCCAGGATTTCGTCGGAGCGGTCCTCGAATACATTGTTGGTCTCTTCCTCATATACATCCAGGCCAACCCCTGCGAATTTGTGCATGCGGATTCCCTCAATCAGGTCATCGGTCTTTACCAGGGCGCCCCGGGAGGTGTTCACCAGGATGACGCCGTCCTTCATCTTTTTGATGGTATTGATATTGATCAGATGGTAGGAGGAGTCCGTCAAAGGGCAGTGGAGGGATATGACATCACTGTCGGAAAGTAATTGCTCCAGTGACACATATTCCACGAAATCCTTCAGGGAATCGTTCTGATACACATCATAGGCGATCACCTTCATGCCGAAGCCATGGCAGATGCGGCACATGGCCGCGCCGATTTTGCCGGTTCCGATGATGCCGGCGGTCTTCTGATAGAAATTGAAGCCCATCAGGCCGCTTAAGCTGAAGTCGTTTTCCCGCACTTTATTATAGGCTTTATACAGACGGCGGTTGCTGGCCAGCGCCAGGGCCATGGCATGCTCCGCCACTGCCTCCGGGGAGTAGCCGGGGACGCGCATGATGCGGATGCCGTATTTCTTCGCGGTGTCCAGGTCTACGTTATTAAAGCCGGCACAGCGCATCAGCAGCAGGCGGATCTTTTTTTCGTGCAGAATTTCAATGGTCTGCGTGCCGATATCGGAACTGACGAAGGCACATACTGCGTCGAAGCCCTCCGCCAGGGCGGCGGTCCGCGGGTCCAGGTCGGACCTGGTGTACTCAATGGAGATTTCGGGATAGCGCTTCACGATGGCATCGAAGCTTTCCCGGTCATAGTTTTTTGTGTCATAAAAGAGTATTTTCATAAATTTACCTCGTTTCCGGTGGTTCTGGCAGTTTTGGGTTGCCTGTATAGTGTTTCTTATTTCTTATAGTATAATACATTTACTGCGTTTGTCTACTGAAATTCTGCAACTGATTCCGCAAAGTTTCGGGGGACCGGCAGAAAAGGATTGTCAAAGCGGATGGTTTCAGATATAATAATTTCCATACGGCGCGGATTGCGGAATCTATTCGGCCGGAAGCGCAACGGAAACGGCTGTGAACCTGTATCGGCGATTTGCAGTCATTTCCTTACAGTGACAAATATTTTCAGTGGTGAGTCTGAAATGCAGGGAGGTTATCGGATGGGAAAGTGGATTCGTCGTATTATCATGCTGGTACTTCTGGCGATCTTTCTTTTTTCTGTCATATCCATCGCCATTATTCTGTATCAGTATAAAGTCAGCGACCAGCTCTATGAAAGTACGGCTTCGCAATATACCATACAGAGTGCCGGGGGCGGCGGTGAAGACACGGGCGCGCAGACTCCGCAGGGAGGAGAGAACGTGCCGGAGGCGAAGGTGACGGCTCCTTTCAGTGTGGATTTTGAAGGGCTGCAGACCGTATGCGGGGATGTGGCCGGATGGATCTACTGTGAGGATACGCCGATCAATTATCCGGTGGTGCTGGGCAAAGATAACGACTATTACCTGACGCATAATTTTGACGGGTCTGCCAGCGCGTCCGGTTCCATTTTTATCGAGGCTGCGAACCGGCCGGGTTTTGCGGATTCCAATACGATCATATATGGACATCATATGAAGAACGGTTCCATGTTTGCCACGCTTGATAAGTGGGCGGAACAGGAATATTATGAAGAGCATCCGGTCATGTGGCTGCTGACGCCGGAGCAGGATTACAAGATCGTCCTGTTTGCCGGATATACCACATCGGCATATTCCGACACTTATGTGATCTTCCAGGGACCCGGCGGGGAACTGGATGCCTGGCTGGAGAAATGTAAGGGACAGTCGGATTTCGATGCTGAGCTGGAGCTGGAGGGGGATGCCCGTTACGTTCTGCTTTCCACCTGCGCATATGTTTTTGACAATGCGCGCTATGTTCTTCACGGCAAGCTGGTGCCGGTGGACAGTGCAGGCGGTGTTCCCTTTGAAAAGTGAGACCGGTGAACTGACATGGACAGAGAAGTAACAGAGCAGGGCACAGGGGTTACAGAGAAAGGACGGGAAGCATGAAGGAAAAAAAGCGGTCAGGCAGACCAGGAGATATGGGGACTTTTGTCGTACATGTCCAGCATCGGCAGAACAGCAGCTGGCAGGGACGTATCACATGGGTGGATGAAAATCAGACAGTCTCCTTTCGCTCTGTCTGGGAGATGATCAAACTTATGGCCGGCGCCATCGATACGGTCAGCGACAGCGAGGAGAGCTTTGAGGAAGCGGAATGGCCGAAGCGGGAAGAACAGCAGAATGCGGATAAAACGTAAAAGCGATTATTACTTGTCGACAGAGAGGAAAAAGATATGAGCAGAAAAAGAGCAGTCGTATCCCTGGGTCATGAGGCCCTTGGCTATACCACCGGGGCTCAGAAGGATGCGGTGAGAGTGACCGCAAGGGCGCTGGCGGATCTTGTGGAAGCGGATTACCAGCTGACGATTACCCACAGCAACGGGCCTCAGGTCAGCATGATTCATAAGGCGATGTCGGAGCTTCGCCGTGTATACAGCGATTACACGCCGGCTCCCATGTGTGTCTGCTCCGCCATGAGCCAGGGGTATGTGGGATATGATATCCAGAATGCGCTGCGTTCCGAATTGCTGGGACGGGGCATTTCCAAGCCGGTCAGCACGATTCTGACACAGGTGACGGTGGATACCTACGATGAGGCTTTTTATGAGCCAACCAAGGTGATAGGGCGTTACATGGAAAAAGAAGACGCGGAAGCGGAGATAAAGAAGGGAAATTACGTTAAGGAGTACCCGGACCACAGATTCCGCCGTGTGGTTGCCGCCCCGAAGCCTATCGACATCGTGGAGATAGAGGCCATACGCGCCCTGGCTGACGCGGACCAGGTGGTCATAGCCTGCGGCGGCGGGGGGATTCCCGTGATTGAGCAGCAGCATGTCCTGAAGGGGGCTTCCGCCGTGATAGAGAAGGATTCCATTGCCGGGAAGCTGGCGGCGGATCTGCGCAGCGACGTGCTGATCATCCTGACCAGCGTTGACTGTGTATACAGGGATTTCGGCACGGAGCATCAGACGCCTGTCGAATCCATGACGGCGGCGGAAGCGAAGGAGGCCATCGCCCGGGGGCAGTTCGAGGCGGGCACCATGCTGCCGAAGATAGAGGCGGCGATTGCTTATCTGGAGAAGGTGAAGGACGGCAGGGTGCTGATTACTTCTATCGGGAAGGGGAAGGATGCCGTGAAGGGGAGAGCGGGGACTGTGATTACCGCTTAATTTTGCATTGGGAATTGCAGGCATTACCTTAGGAATTGTCGGAAAATAACCGCTACAATTTGTTTAGGAAAAAGCCCGGAAATACAATAAAAATTGCTGCAAACTTGTAGCGGT
Organism: uncultured Acetatifactor sp.; assembly: GCA_910586775.1. Classification (GTDB taxonomy): domain Bacteria; phylum Bacillota; class Clostridia; order Lachnospirales; family Lachnospiraceae; genus Acetatifactor. The sequence goes on from CAJUJN010000080.1 coordinate 10,812, forward strand.
TATTTGTAGACACTTCCTTATATTCGCGAGCGCCATTGCGCGAATTTCCGTTTGTTATACATTTATAGTAAACGACTTTCATATCTTTAGGAATTGCCGGACAATAACCGCTGCAGCTTATTCAGGCAAAAGCCCGGAAATACAATAAAATTCGCTATGAATTTGCAGTTTATTTGTAGACATTTCCTTACTTTGGTATAACATATTGATTGTCGTTACTAATGCAGCTTTCAGGAAAAGTATGGACAATTATGGTGTTTGCTATAGTTGGCAAATGTTTTTGGCGCGAATATAATGTGTTACGGTGGTCGGCGGCGTTGGTTGCCGGAAGATGCTGCCGGAAAACAGGCTTGGAAGACAGAACGGAGGAGCCGGAATGAAGCGCAGATTCAACGTGACAGGATCCTGTAGTCCAAAGCGGCACTACATGGTGAGGCTGGACGACAGGTTAAAGAAAATCAGGGAAGATTATGTGGAGGAAGGCAGCTACTTTGTCATCAACCGCGGCAGGCAGTACGGGAAGACCACAACGCTGCAGGCTTTGGAGGAATATTTAAAGGAAGACTATCTCGTCTTCTCCCTTGATTTCCAGGAAATGCCGGATGAGAAATTCGAGACCGGCGAGATGTTTGCCGGGGCATTCCTGAAGATGCTCTGCGGCGCCCTCAGGTACCAGACAGGGGAGGAGGAGCAGCGGATATACGGGATGCTGGACAGCCGGTTTTCCAAAAACACGCAGATGGGGCTGGACGACCTGTTCGACTTCTTTGGCGGTATGTGCAGGGAGAGCCGGAAACCTGCCGTGCTGATGATCGATGAGGTGGACAGCGCCGGAAACAATCAGGTCTTTGTCAAATTCCTCGCCCAGATGCGGGCCAGATATCTGAAGCGCGATAAGATGCCGACCTTCCATTCAGTCATTCTGGCGGGTGTCTATGACATCAAGAACCTGAAGCTGAAGCTGCGTCCCGAGGAGGAGCACCAGTACAACAGCCCCTGGAACGTGGCGGCAGATTTCGATATCGACATGAGCTTCTCTGCGGCTCAGATTGCCGGGATGCTCGGGGAATACGAGGCAGACCATGGGACGGGCATGGACATACAGGCAGTCTCGGAGGAAATCTACCAGTACACATCAGGCTATCCGTACCTGGTGTCGGCGATCTGCAAACTGATGGACGAAAAGCTGCCGGAAAGCGGGCAGTTTGCGGACAGCAGGGCGGTCTGGACAAGGCAGGGCATCGCGGAGGCGGTGAACCGGATATTGAAATCCGGCGCACCGCTATTTGACAGCCTGGCGAAGCAATTAGACACCTACAGAGACCTGCGGGAGATGGCGAAGGACATCATATACCAGGGAAAGCGTATCCCTTACAGCTCGGATATCAGGTCGGTAAATTTAGGCATAATGTTTGGCTTTTTTCAGGAAAAAAATGGGGGCATTGCCGTGTCAAACCGTATTTTTGAGATGCGGCTGTTAAACATGTTCATCACCGAGGAAGCATCGAAAAGCACGGCGTTCGCATACGGCGACCGCGACAGGAACCAGTTTACCGAGGGCGGAAGGCTTAACATGGAGTTGGTTCTGCGGAAGTTTGTGGAGCATTTCTCGGATATCTGCGGCGGGGAAGATGAAAAATTTATCGAAGCCCAGGGGCGCAGGTTCTTCCTGCTGTACTTAAAGCCCATCATCAACGGCACCGGGAATTACTACATCGAGGCGCAGACCAGGGACGCGGGGCGCACGGACGTGATTGTGGACTACCTGGGCGGGCAGTTCATCGTGGAGTTAAAAATCTGGCACGGCAAAGAGTACAACCAGCGGGGGGAAAGGCAGCTTACGGAATACCTGAACTATTTCCACAAGGATAAGGGGTACATGCTCAGCTTCAACTTCAACAAGAACAAAAAAACGGGCGTTGACGTGATACGGGCAGGGGGAAAGACAATTGTGGAGGCGGTTGTGTGAGGGGCTGTATGAAGCCCTGACAACATTGGGCGGCAATGGCCTTTCCGGGGCTGAACGGATATCTTTTCAGGTGTTACGGGGTGCCCAGCACGGCCAGCAACGCCCCGAACATGATGCAAAAATCCGATATATTAAAAACGATTCTGCGAATACCTCTGCATTTTACATTGAAGGAAAAATAGTCCACTACATACTTTCTCTTCAGCCGGTCATAGGTATTGCTGAAGGAGCCGCCCAGCAGAAGGGAAAGCCCGATGCGCAGCAGATTGTTCCCCCTGGTGCAGAAGCTGAGGAGGAAAGCGGCGGTCATGAGGATACACAGAATCACGGACAGCGCCGCCACGACAGAGCTTCGGTGCTGTCCCAGGTTCAGCATGGCGCCTTTGTTGTGATATTTTTTGATCAGGATACGATTGTTCCACAGCGATTCCGGCAGACGGCGGGCCGGTTGGGATGCGGTTTCAGAGGAAGCCGCATTTTTTTCGCCGTTATGTTTGCCGTTTTGTTCGATAAGGTTCTTGATTTTCAGATCTCCGAAGAAAATTCCTGCAATTATCATACAGGATATCACTATCATTTGATACCTCCTGAAACAAAGTACAGGTTTCCCGTTAAAATTTCCATAGACGGCATTTCTCCCTGCAATAATGAAGCCTCCTGCCTTTTCCGGGCAGGAGGCATAAAAACTTTTTCACGGCCTGTTTATTATTCGCATGACCGGGAGCGAGCCACGGTTACACGGTCTATTTATTATTCGCATGACCGGGAGCGAACCACTTTTTAAGATAGTTGCCTACCTGCTGCTATTATTATACGCAGTTTTCATAAATATGTCAATCCCTGCAAAAAGATTGATTTTCAGGTACAGAACATTATTTTGATGAAATGTATTTTCTAATGTAACAAAAATGATAATTCGGAGGACAGGACGAAGTTCTGTGTCATTTACGAAAAATACAGGTATTTGCTGCAGAAGGTAGCTATGGATATCCTGCATGACCGCTATCTGGCGGAGGACGCGGTGCAGAACGCATTTTTAAGGATAGCCGGAAACATCGGGAAAGTAGGGGAGGTGGACAGCAGGCAGACAAAAAGCTATCTGATTGTGATTGCAAAAAATGCGGCCATAGACATATGCAGAAAGCGGAACAGGCAAATACAGAGGGAAATCAATGAGGGTGAAGTAGGAGAGGAGAAGCTGCCTGCGGTTTATATGGAAACGGATATTGAAAATGAAGTTCTGAATGTATTGAAGAACCTGCCGGAGAAGTACAGGGATATTTTTCTTCTGAAATACTCTGCGGACATGGAAAACAGCGAGATAGCGAAGGTATGCGGTATCAAGGAAGCCACTGTCAGGCAGCGGATTGCCAGGGGGAAGGTAATGATTGAGGATGAAATAAGGAAGCTGGAGGTGAATGTGTATGCAGCAGATAGAAGTAACTGACGAATGGCTCTATCAGTATATGCCGATAGTGGACGAGGCGATTATCAGGGAGCTGGAGGAGAGCACGGACTATGAGTATCGGTTTTCGGCAAAATTTGAGAGGAAGATGAGGAGGCTGATATGGAAGGAGGCGCATCCGCAGGCCAGTGCTGTTTACAGGCAGATTAAGCGCATGGCTGCGCGCCTGCGCGGCCGCCGTGTTATGCCTCTATACAATGAGCGTTGAGGGAAACCGGGTTAAGTTTTTTGAGACTGTAAGGACCATGTGGGAAGATTCGGAATTATATACTTATTTTTCGGACGGGGAGGAAGGGGAGTTCCAAAGCCGGGAACCGGGGTATTTGCCGGAAGGGTATGTGGAAACGGAAAGATAGTTGCTGGATACCAGCTTTGTGGTGATATATGAGAATAAAATAGGGGAAATGATAACATGGGAACAGTTGCTTATTTTGGATGGTGATAGTGTTGTGGTGGATACGGAATATGATTCCCGGACGATTTATGAGGTGGACGGAAAAATTGTTACAGTCTATTCTTACTCTTCCGGGTATAAATACGCATACTGTGAGAAGGATGCATATGTATATATATTGACAGCGGATAGTATGGAGATTGACGATATTAAAAAAGTTTTTAAATTTGGGAATAAATGTAACAAATAGTTACTGTCAGTTCGTTATAATTAGTGAAAGGAGGTAAAAACGATGTGTAAATTTCTGAAAAAATTATCATTTTCCCTTTTGGGGGGTGCTTTCATTTTGGTTTCTTCCGTTGGAAGCATTGCTTATGCTACGGAAGCCGACAATGAGGCAGTTTATCCGGGCGGCGATATTATGGACGAAAAGCCGCAGACGGCCTGGGAGCAGTATCTGGAAATGCTTGAGGATCCGGCTTTCTCTGAAGAAGAATGCCAGGAATTTTATGACAGGATGTTTACGGATTCCAAGGAAAGAGCCAAGATAACATTTAAGATTCTCGCAGTGCCATATTGCAAGCAGGAAACGAACTATTATTGCGGACCTGCGACAGCGCAACAGACTGTCAGATTTTATACAAACAGCATAGAAGAAAGCCAGGATGATATCTGGAAATCTGTGGGAGTAGAATACAGCGGCACAAAGGGAACCAGTGGAGATCTTTTAAAAAATTACGTAAACAGCAAGCAATCTACGAACACTTATGCACTGGAATATCCATCCTCAGCGTCAGATATGAGCCAGGATATTTACAGCGACATAAACCGCGATGTTCCGGTCATTTTATGGGTTAAGGTGCAAAAGGGAGGCAACTGGTTATACAGCACCAGCGGTGGACATTTTATGAACGCAAGCGGTATTAATACAGGCGGTTCATTGATTGAGGTAACCGACCCTTATATAGGATGGGTTGAAGGACATAATTTTATAGCCGGTAAATATTGGGTTACTGCAGAGGAAGCTTACAGCGCAACCACCAGCAGAGGTATGGGATATTATAAGTGATTTGGATGTTTACCGTGATAACATTTTACGTGAACATGTCGTCGTACCAGGGGGGCAATTTTATATCCAGTTGAATTAAAGGCCCGAAAACAGGTTTTTATTACGTATGCACAAAATGACGGCGAGTAAAATTGTAGAAGCGGAAGATGGGCGGGTATATACTCGCCCATCTATATATGGGGGAGGAAAATGAAGAAACTTCTGTTCATGGTCATTTGTATTTTTATGTTGTCTTCCTGTTCGTCAGATATCGATACGTCAGACACGGGGGAATTTCATCAGCTTTATGAACTGGATAACCACCAGGATGCCTCAATCCTCTTGTACACGGATAAATATATATATTTTTATGAAATTACAGAAAATAAGGGACATGACAATGCCGTATTTACCCTATATGAGCAAAATATGAAGGATAACAGTGTACGCTTATCCGGCACAATAGACGGGTTCTACATGACCGCCGGAAGCCCTGTCCCGCTGAAGGGCGGGCTTGCATTCACTGTCTGTACGAAAGAAGGGGAAGAGCTGACCAACTGCCTGTACTGTTATACGGACGGTACCTTATCCAGGGTATACACCTGGGATTCCAATATTCCCATGTCTTATATCAGCAAGATCTCCGAAAAAGAACTGGCCCTGTTCTATCCCTGTTCAGAGGCACACGATGGAGAGGAATTCTATGTTTACAGAATACTGCGGGTTCATTCAGGCGACCATACCGGAGAAGAAATCGCACAATTCCAATATAATATCACAGGGGGAGAAGGGGAGATTGTACCCACTGTCGATTACAGCAACGGTTTATTCCACATTTTCGTAAAATCTGTACAGGGATCGGACAGCAGTTATTCCATCTGCTCTTTGGATGCCGACGGTGAAAAGACGGTGGAATACAGCATCGATCTGGAGGATTTCCTGTATCTGGAGCCTGTTTCTTCGTATGACAGCGTCTACAGAATAAGATGCCTTGAGGGCAGGTTTTTTGTATTGCAGACTTTAAACAGCAGAATCATCATTTTCGAGGAGGCGGGCGGGCGCCTGGTCCAGGTGGAGGCGCCGGAGTGTCTGCGCGCTTTTCCGGAGGGATATAAAATTGCGGAATCCTGCGGCGGGCGTCCCGGCGAAATATATTTTGTCAACATGTTTCAGGATAATCTGATAAAATTTGATACTTCTTCAAGACAATTCACGGAATCAACAATTGAGAAGGGAGACGATGAATCTTATATCAAGTCAGTCTATATCAATCCGGATGGCAACATTCTGGTGAACATGGACGGGTATTTTTATACGAAGAAGCTTTTTTAAGTGCTCACCAGCTCTCAACATTCCATTCCACAAGCGGCACAGGAACCGTTGACTTTCCGCGAGGAAGCGGCTATACTGAAACAGGCATGGAAATCTGAATGCAGCACAAAGGAATGTGCCTGTTGTGCAATCATGTGGAAGGAGACATTTACATATGGAGAAAAAGATACTCTTCCCTCAGGCGGGCGGATTTCTCCACGGCGGGGATTACAATCCGGAGCAGTGGCTGGACAGGCCTGACATTCTGGAGGAAGACGTGAGGCTGATGAAAAAGGCCGGTGTAAACAGCGCCACTCTGGGGGTGTTTTCCTGGTCTGTGCTGGAACCCGCAGAGGGGGAATTTCACTTTGAATGGCTGGAAGCCATCATAGACAGACTATATCAAAACGGCATATACACGGTGCTGTCCACTCCCTCCGGCGCCCGGCCTGCCTGGCTGGACGCTGCATACCCGGAGGCGATGCGCGTGGACAGGACGGGCATGCGGGCACATCACGGCGGCCGCCATAATCATTGCATGAGCTCGCCCATATACCGGGAAAAGGTGGCGCTCATTGACCGGAAGCTGGCGGAGCGTTTCGGCTCCCATCCCGGCGTCATCATGTACCATATTTCCAATGAATTCAGCGGGGAATGCTTCTGCCCGCACTGTGTAAAAAAATTCAGGGGCTACCTGGCCGATAAGTATGATAATGATATCGAGAAGCTGAACGCCGCCTGGTGGACTGCATTCTGGAGCCATCGGTATAACAGCTTCGAGCAGATTGAGCCGCCCTTTGCAAACGGGGAGACCAGCGTCATGGGGCTGAATCTGGAGTGGAAGCGATTTATTACCTGGAATACCAATGATTTCATGAAGGCAGAGATTGAAGTGCTGCACAGCGTGACTCCGGATATTCCGACGACTGCAAACCTGATGCGGCTGTTCGGCGGGCTGGATTACCGGAAGATGGCACCTGACATGGACGTGGTTTCCTGGGACAATTATCCCACTTTCCACAATGACTGGGAGACACTGGCGGATACCATGACCGAGACGGCGTTTCAGCATGCGGTGATGCGTTCCTTGAAACGCGGCAAACCGTTCATGATGATGGAGAGCGCTCCCGGCCTGGTGAACTGGCAGCCGGTAAACAAGCTGAAACGTCCCGGCGTCCACAGGCTGGCCTGCATTCAGGCGGTTGCCTGCGGTTCCGATTCCGTGCAGTATTTCCAGTGGAGAAAGGGACGTGGCTCCTATGAGCAGTTTCACGGCGCCGTGGTGGACCATATCGGAACGGATGACACCAGAGTGTTCCGGGAAGTGGCGGAAGTGGGAGAACTGCTGAGAAAGATCGCTCCTGCGGCGGGCACTACGGTGAAGCCCAGGGCGGCGCTTTTGTTTGACTGGGATAACCGCTGGGCCATTGACGATGCGAAGGCTTTTTCCCAGGCGTCCAAGAAGTATGAGGAAACCTGTATCGATATCTGGAAAGCTTTTTTCCGGTTGGGCGTAGATATGGACGTGGTGGGCTCGGATGAGGATTTGAGCGATTATAATGTGGTGGCGGCGCCCATGCTGTACATGCTGCAGCCGGGAACGGCGGAGAATCTGACGAAGTTCGTGGAGCGGGGCGGACAGCTTTTTGCCACTTACTGTACCGGCTATGTGGATAAGGAGCAGCTCTGTTTCCTGGGAGGATTTCCGGGGGACGGGCTTAAAAGTTTGTTCGGCATCGTCAGTGAGGAAATCGATTCCCTGTACCCTTCGGACAGGAACGGGATTGTGCTGGAGGACGGCAGCTGCTGGGAAGTCAGGGATTATGCGGAAATCCTGCGGGTACAGGATGCACAGGTGCTGGGAACCTATGCGGATGATTTCTATAAAGGGACTGCCGCTCTGACCTGCAAGGAGTATGGGAAGGGCAGGGCTTACTATGCGGCGGCCAGAACAGCGGCGGAGCAGATGGAGCCACTGTTTGAGAAAATGCTCACGGACGCGGGAATTCCCGTCAGGAAGCTTCCGGAAGGCGTGGAATGCCATGTGAGGAGCGGTGAGTCGGGAAATTATGCATTTTACCTCAACAGCATGTCGGAGCAGGTCAGCGTTTCCGGGGTTGCGGGAAGGGAACTGGTGACGGATGCCGAAGTGGAGGGAGTGCTGACTTTGCCGGCGTTTGGAGTGGCGGTGGTGCATTCCGGCTGCAACTGAAGGACTGACAGTCCCTTGCCGTCATGGGAAAATCAGGCAAAAGTCCACTCCCGGCCGCCGTTGATGCAGGTCAGGAACCCGATCTGGCCCATGCGGTAGCTCGAATGCAATAGTAGTTATTTTGGAGGCTTCTGGCATGATGGTGGGTACTTGACCATGCCCAATTAACAACTG
>CAJUJN010000081.1:0-3476 GCA_910586775.1 uncultured Acetatifactor sp.
ATAGGTTAGACCTCCCTCGCAGAATCTAACCTAATACTTAACTAAATGACATTGGTTCACTCGGTGCCACCGCGAGGCGTTTTCGTGCGCACTTTGCACGAAAATCCCGAGATTGCGGGCGCAATTTGGCATACGTGCAGGAAAAAATGCGTATCCACCGATGTACAGTAACGGAAAACTTCCGGATTGACGAGAATTGTTATTGACTTTTCCGTCAGAATTGAATATACTAAATGAGAACCATTCTCAAAATTGTGTTGGCGCTGCCGGTAAATGAGTCATATAACAGGAATGAACGGAAGCCGGGTGCCGTGCAGTGAATGCGGTTTGCGGAACACAGGGGAATCTCTCCCCCGGAAGAAATGGAGGTTTATTATGGCAGATATTATCATTATTGCAATTCTTGCAGTTGCAGTGTTCTTTATCCTGAAGTCCGGACTGGGAAAGCTTCGCAGAGGGGAATGTGCAGGGGGCTGTGCCGGCTGCCAGGGCTGCGCCGGCTGTCATTCCGGCGGCTGCAGTACGAAGCAGTCAGAAGAAAAAACGGAGGCTTAAAGCGGCCGGGCGGAAGCTGCGGAAGAAAAAGGACATTTTCCATGTCCTTTTTTTAAATTTGTCTTCCACAAAAAAGGGGAATATGCTATACTAAAGCTTGGAAGCTTTAAAATGAATGTAAGGAGAGTATATGTCACCAAAAAACATGTCAGAAGATACTATATCAGAAGACAAAGCATCCCGGGCGGATGCAGGGGAGTTAGACATAGCAAAAGAGAAAAGAAAACAGATTTCACAATTGAAGAAGGTGCGGCGGTTGAGAAGGTGTAATGTCAGGATGCTGATCCTGTCAGTGATTGTCCTGATGGCACTCTGTGCGGTGCTGATTGCCAGGGTGAGAACATTGGACGGTACGGTTGCCAAACTGACAGCCCAGCTGGACAGCCTGATGCGGCTTACGGCACAGCAGCGTGAGATGATGGAGAAGATGGCGGAAGAGACACAATCGGCCATGGGGGAGCATGCAGTCGTCGGGAATCTGGAAAAGGAAACGGAGAGTGAAGAAGAGGCGGAGCCGGATGAGGATGAGCCGGAAGCAGAGGAGCTTGACGCAGCGCATAAGGTTTACCTGACTTTTGACGACGGACCCAGTGCCAACACGGAAAAGATACTGGAGATATTGGAAAAGTACGATGTAAAGGCGACTTTTTTCGTGGTTGGGACAGCCTGTGAGAATAATGAAGAGTCACTGAAGAATATTGTGGAGGCGGGGCATACCCTTGGGATGCATTCCTGTACACATAATTATTCCGAACTCTATGCTTCAGTGGAGGATTTTGGGGAGGATTTGAAGCAGCAGCAGGATTATATCTATGAGGTGACAGGAGTGAAGAGCAATTTATACAGATTTCCCGGAGGCAGTTCCAACAAGGTGAGCGACATCTCGATGAAGGAGTTCGCACGATACCTGGACAGCCAGGATGTGCGTTTTTTTGACTGGAATATCTCTTCGGGAGACGGGGGCAGTTACCTGTTTCCCACAGAGACAATCATCGAAAATTGTACTTCCAATATCAGCAGGTATAGTACGTCGGTAATCCTCATGCATGATTCTGCGGGGAAAAGCACGACACTTGAGGCTCTTCCCACCATCATAGAAAAGATACAGGCCATGGAGGACACCGTGATATTGCCGATTACGGGCGCGACGAAGCCTGTTCAGCACATAGAGTGGCAGGAGGACTGAGGCTGCCCGGGCAGGAGGGTTTTCCTTCTGCATTCCGGGAGTGATACCCGGAAGTGAAGCAGAGGAAACGAGGCCGGCAGACCGGGAAAGTGCTTGCCGGGCAGCAGAGAATACAGAAAATGCGTCGGGTGTGAGTGTGATTAAAAGAGAAAGGATGTGGTGGCAATGCAGAGGATACTACTAAAATTGAGCGGTGAGGCGTTGGCCGGGGAGAAGAAGACTGGCTTTGACGAGGAAACGGTCAGGAAGGTTGCGTTACAGGTTGGTCAGTTGACGAAGAAAGGGATTCAGGTCGGCATTGTTATCGGCGGCGGCAATTTCTGGAGAGGAAGGACCAGCGAACACATTGACAGGGTGAAGGCGGATCAGATCGGCATGCTGGCTACGGTGATGAACTGTATTTATGTATCAGAGCAGTTCCGCTCCGTGGGAATGCAGACGGATATTCTGACTCCCTTTGAATGCGGTTCCTTTACGAAACTTTTCTCCAAGGACAGGGCTGTGAAGTATTTATCGGAGGGAAAAGTGGTGTTCTTTGCAGGCGGCACCGGACATCCCTATTTCTCAACGGATACGGGGGTGGTGCTCCGCGCCGTCGAGGTGGAGGCGGATGTAATCCTGTTGGCGAAATCCATCGACGGTGTGTACGATGATGATCCCATGAAGAATCCGCTGGCAAAGAAATATGACGAAGTGACCATTGACGAGGTGATTGAGAAGAACCTGCAGGTGGTGGATATGACAGCTTCCATTCTGGCCAGGGACAATAAGATGCCTATGTGGGTGTTCAGCCTGAATGAAGAAAACAGCATTGTCAATACGGTGGACGGCAGATTTAAAGGAACTAAGGTATCCGTGTCCGTCAGTTCATAATTTGCAGACAGGGGTGCTGCTGTTTTTAAAACAGATTTGGTACGATATGTGAAAAACAAGGAAAGCGGCTTCTCGGAAAGCGGATTTGCAGCGCCGCCGGAGGCGGGTGAAAGCTGACGGCAACACAAAGCGGAAGACCCGGATTACAATAAATTGAAAAAGGAGAATAAAAGTATGGACGCCAGACTACAGCAATATGAAGACAGAATGAAGAAATCCATTGAATTTCTGGAGGGAGATTATAATACCATTCGTGCGGGACGTGCAAATCCCCATGTTTTGGACAAGATCCGCGTGGATTATTACGGGACCCCCACACCCATTCAGCAGATAGGCAATGTGACTGTGCCGGAACCGCGCATCATTCAGATCGCGCCCTGGGAGAAATCAATGCTGAAAACAGTGGAAAAGGCAATCCAGACTTCGGATCTCGGCATCAATCCCTCCAATGACGGCAGCGTGATTCGTCTGGTGTTCCCGGAGCTTACTGAGGAACGCAGAAAAGATCTGGCTAAAGAAGTCCGGAAAAAGGCGGAAGAAGGCAAAGTGGCCATCCGCAACATCCGCCGGGACGGCAATGATTATCTGAAGAAGCTGGGCAAGACCGAGGTTTCCGAGGACGAAATCAAGCAGATGGAGGACCAGCTGCAGAAGACCACCGACAAGTACATCAAAGAAGTTGACGGCCTGATGGAGAAGAAGACCACGGAGCTCATGACCGTTTAAACTGAAGCAGGCAGGAAGAACGCCGGGGAGCGGAGAGAATCTGCTCCCTTTCCGTTATGTGTCCGGAATCCTGTGCCGTGCCATGCATTGGTACCGGGCGGAGCAGATGGGGAACTGGAAAACAGCAGCCCCCATG
>CAJUJN010000081.1:3576-18944 GCA_910586775.1 uncultured Acetatifactor sp.
AACTACCCCAGAGGAATAACGGACGCATGCTCCTGCGGCCGGGATTGCTCTGCGGGGAAAGGGTAGTGAATGGGGGCTTCGGAACTGGAAAACAGCAGCCCCCATGAACTACCCCAGAGGAATAACGGACGCATGCTCCTGCGGCCGGGATTGCTCTGCGGAGAAATGGTAGTGAATGGGGGCTTCGGAACTGGAATAGGAGGAGTAAAGTATGGGCGAAGAACTGAAAATGCCCCGGCATGTGGCAATCATTCTGGACGGAAACGGAAGATGGGCCAAGGCAAAGGGCATGCCCCGGAATTACGGACATGTACAGGGAGCGAAGACAGTAGAAACCATCTGCGAGGACGCGTACAAGATGGGGATTCAGTATCTGACGGTATACGCCTTTTCCACGGAGAACTGGAGCCGTCCCAAAGACGAGGTGGACGCCCTGATGAAGCTTCTGCGCAATTACATGAAGACCTGCCTGAAGACTGCGGAGAAAAACCGCATGTGTGTCAGGGTTCTGGGGGAGAAATCCCGTCTTGACGAGGATATCCGCACCAGGATCCAGGAGCTGGAGGAGGCGACAAAGAACAACGACGGCCTCCATTTTCAGATTGCCATCAATTACGGCGGCAGGGACGAGATTGTCAGGGCATCCAGGAAGCTTGCCCGGGCCGTGGCAGCCGGGGAACTGAGACCGGAAGACATTACGGAGGACACTGTGAGCAATCTGCTGGATACCGCCGGGATACCGGAGCCAGATCTGCTGATCCGCACCTGTAACGAACAGCGGCTGTCCAATTTCCTCCTGTGGCAGCTTGCCTACACGGAATTCTATATCACGCCTGTGGCCTGGCCGGATTTCACCAAAAAAGAATTGATAAAAGCCGTGGAAGCATATAATCATAGAGACAGGAAACTGGGCGGACTGAAAGCCGAATAAAATCAAAGCTAGCGAAGTGGCATCTGCCGGAAAACTTATGCCGGGGCCGGGAAACTTATGCCGGGAAAGGTACAGGAGGGACAGATGCGGAACTGGAAACAGCATCTGTCCCGCCGGTACCCATAAGTTTTACGGACGCATGCCCTTGCGGCCGGAAAACTTATGCCGGGAAAGGTACAGGAGGGACAGATGCGGAACTGGAAACAGCATCTGTCCCGCCGGTACCCATAAGTTTTACGGACGCATGCCCTTGCGGCCGGGAAACTTATGCCGGGAAAGGTACAGGAGGGACAGATGCGGAACTGAAATAGGAGGCACATACTATGTTTTGGACCAGATTGGCCAGCGGCATTGTACTGCTGATCATTGCCATCGGCGCCATCAGCCTGGGCGGAATCCCTCTGGCGGCATTATTATGGATCATTTCCGTGATCGGATTCAGGGAGTTGACCAAAGCTCTCAAATGCAATGCGGAAGGGGAGAGGATGAACGGGCTGGAGATTGTGGGAATGGCGGGAATTACCTGCTATTACCTGCTGGTATACTTTTCCGGAGCGCATACCTGGCTGTTGATGTGCATTGTGGGAGTGTTTTTGGCGGCTATGTTCGACTATGTGATCACTTTTCCGAAATATAATGCGTCTCAGGTCATGTCAGCGGTATTTTCCTTTTTGTACGCGCCGGTGCTATTGTCCTTCGTATATCAGACCCGCATGTGCGAACAGGGGATCTATATCGTGTGGATGATCCTGATCAGCTCCTGGGGATGCGATACCTGTGCTTATGCGGTGGGAAAGCTGATAGGAAAGAAGAAGGTTTTCCCGGTTTTAAGCCCTAAGAAATCGCTGGAGGGCTGCGTCGGCGGTGTGGCGGGAGCGGCGCTTCTGGGGTGGCTGTATGGATACTTCTTTGTGGAAAAGGCATTTCCGGATCAGCGTATCACCTGGATGATCGCTTTGATCTGTGCTGTGGGAGCGGTTATGAGTATGGTGGGGGATCTGGCGGCCTCCGCAGTCAAGCGGAATATGGAGATCAAGGATTACGGAAAGCTGATTCCCGGACACGGGGGGATTATGGACAGATTCGACAGCGTGATCGTAACTGCGCCGATGACTTACTTCCTGACGATCCTGATCCTTTTGTAAGAAAAGAAATCAGCCAATCGGGAATCGATCTGCATAAAACGACGATAGAGGGAGTGGCATATGAAAAAGATAGCCGTTTTGGGTTCCACCGGTTCCATAGGTACCCAGACACTGGAGATTGTACGGAACAATCCCGACTTACAGGCAGTGGCTCTGGCGGCCGGAAGCAATGTGGATAAAATGGAGGAGCAGATTCGGGAGTTTCATCCTCTTGCGGTATGCATGTGGTCGGAGGAGGCTGCGGCAGATCTGCGCGCCAGAGTTTCCGACATGAATGTCAGAATTCTCTCCGGCATGGAAGGTTTGCTGGAAATTGCTGTTTTCCCCCAGAGTCAGGTATTGGTCACCGCCATTGTGGGAATGATTGGGATTAGGCCTACCATTGCCGCCATTGAGGCAGGAAAGGATATCGCTCTGGCAAATAAGGAGACACTGGTGACTGCGGGGCATATTATCATGCCGTTGGCAGAAAAGCATAATGTGGCTGTTTTGCCGGTTGACAGCGAACACAGTGCCATTTTTCAGTCATTAAACGGGGAGGCGGGAGGACGCAGCATAGAGAAGATTCTGCTGACGGCTTCGGGCGGTCCTTTCCGGGGCAGGAGCAGGCAGCAGCTGGAGCATATTCAGCCTGAGGATGCCCTGAAGCATCCCAACTGGACCATGGGGCGGAAGGTGACCATAGATTCTTCCACACTTGTCAATAAGGGGCTGGAAGTGATGGAAGCCAAATGGCTTTTTGGCGTGGAACTGGAGCAGATTCAGGTTGTGATTCATCCGCAGAGCATTGTCCATTCCGCCGTGCAGTTTGTGGACGGCGCCATTATTGCGCAGCTCGGCGTGCCGGATATGAAGCTTCCGATCCAGTATGCTCTCTTTTATCCCGACAGGAGGCCCATGGGAGGGAAGCGGGTGGATTTGTTTGAGCTGGGGCAGCTTACCTTTGAAAAACCGGATACGGATACCTTTCAGGGTCTGGCGCTGGCATATCAGGCGGCCCGTATGGGGGGGAGCATGCCCACGGTTTATAATGCCGCAAATGAAATGGCAGTGAAATTGTTCCTGGAACGCAGACTTTCGTTTCCGGGGATCACGGAATGCATCGGGGAGGCGATGGCCCGGCATCGAATCATTGAAGTGCCTGCCGTGGAGGAAATACTGGAGACGGAGAAGCTGACTTATGAATATATTCTGAAAAAAGAACATATTTGTTGACGATTGTACGTAAAAGCGGGCATTTTGCGGCGCAGTACAGAATATGGCTGACAGGAATACTCGCGAATCTATAGCAGGAAGGACTGGAGCATTAGAGATGACCTTGATTTTGTTCATTATCATATTTGGAGTAGTGGTGATCGCTCACGAATTCGGACATTTTCTCCTGGCAAAGGCCAACGGCATCCATGTGGTGGAATTTGCGGTGGGAATGGGGCCTACACTCTGTTCCTTTCAGAAGAAAGGCACAAAATATTCCCTGAAGCTGTTTCCCATCGGCGGAGCCTGTATGTTTGAGGGCGAGGACGGCCTGCTGACAAAGGAGGGGGAGAGCAGCGAGGGTTCCTTTTTGAATGCGTCTGTCTGGGGAAGAATTTCCACGGTGGTGGCGGGACCGGTGTTTAACTTTATCCTGGCCTTTTTCATAGCTTTGATTATGGTGAGCATGACGGATTATGTGGCGATTCGTGACCCTGTTGCCACTGAGGTGGCAGAAGGAGGCGGAGCGGAAGCAGCCGGTTTGCAGGACGGAGACCGCATTATTTCCATCAATGGGGAGAAAATCTGTCTGTATCAGGAGATTTCCCTCTATATGCAGGCCAGTTACCGGGGCGGTGACCTGGAAGTGGTCTATGAGCGGGACGGAACTAAGTACACGACCACTTTGACACCTCAGTATGACGAGGCTTCCGGAATCTACCTGCTGGGCGTGATGAATGCCGATTTTGTGGAACCCAGGGGGATTGATACCCTGAAATATGCCTGGTATGAGATGCGCTATTCTGTGAAGGCCACCTACAAAAGCCTGGGTATGATCTTCCGCGGAAAGGTCAGCCGCCAGGATGTAGCCGGACCTGTGGGTATCGCCGTGAATGTGGTGGGCAAAACCTATGACGAGGCCAAAAACTATGGCTGGCAGAGTGTTTTCCTGAGTATGCTGAATATTACGCTGATGCTTTCGGTGAACCTGGGAATACTGAATCTCCTTCCGGTCCCGGCCCTGGACGGCGGAAGGCTGGTATTTCTGCTGGTGGAGGTCATCCGGGGCAAGCCGGTTCCGCCGGAGAAAGAGGGCATGGTCCATTTTGTGGGATTGATGTTTTTTATGGTGCTGATGGTATTTATCTTCTTTAATGATCTGTCTAATATTTTCATGAAATAGTGTTTTTGCACGCTTCGGTCAGTCCGGGTGGCTGGCCGGAGGGTTTACAGTCTGTTACGATTCGTGTTTCCGTAAGTTTCGACGGAATATCAAAAATATTTCTACAGAATTCGGTTTATTACATGCAGATGAACAAAATCCGATATCGGGGAATGAAAATAGAATAAAGTAGTACCTGCAGGGGGGCGCAGGGCGGTTCCTGTGGGTGGGAGAGGATGTGCTGTAAAGGATGCGTAAAGGAAGGGAGGAACAAAAGAGGAAAGCGGATTCCCTGGGCAGGCTGATCCTGGGAAAGAAGGGGTATCACTGCGGCAGGCTGCTCGGAAAAGGCGCATTTTCCAGGGTTTACTATGTGGAAGGAAAGGATGACCTGGTCTGTGCCTGCAAAGTCAGTGAAAATGTGAAGCTGCTGGAACGGGAGGCCCGGGTCATGGCGGTGCTGGAGCATCCGCTGTTTCCAAAATACTTTGGATTCTGGCGGGAGGCCGGGCTGGGCTTCCTGCTCGGTGAATATGTGCCGGGCTGTACCATGGAAGAAATGCTGGCGCGGAGGGGACATTTTACAATGGGACAGACAATCCGTACGGGCCTGGCATTGGCGGAAGGACTGCAGTATCTGCATGAGAGGCCGGAACGTTTTCTGTTTCGGGATGTGAAGCCTTCCAATATCATGATTCGGCAGGACGGGAGCGTGAAGCTGATTGATTTCGGCTGCGTATGTTCCAGGAATGATCGGATATCTTCCCGGGCGGGAACGCCGGACTATGCGGCACCGGAACAGCTGGAAGGATACGGGGAGCTGACACCGTCCTGCGATGTGTACGGCCTGGGGAAGACGCTGGAGGCGATGCTTGGAGAAGGCGTACAATTCAGGCAGAACTGTCTTCTTGGGGGAAAAACAGCGCTGCGTCCTCAGAATTTCCGAAGGAGAAAACATTTGATGGGGCGGCAGGGCCGCATTGCGGAGAGTATGGCGGGAAGAAAGAAGAGAAAGCAGATTGTGCGGTTTCTGGATGCATGTACCAGAAGGGAGGCTGCGGAACGGATTCCGGATATGGAGCAGGCACGTCTGCTGCTTGGGCAGTTTGCTGTTAAAAAGGAACGGTAACAGGGGCAAAAAGGAAGCAGGAATATGTCTGAATGATATCAGCGATTTGTTATTCTGCTGTTCGTGTGAATGCAGAGTATATTGTTACCTGTAAAGTCAGACGTTTCAAACATGCTGAGATAACGGCTGCAGCGCCGGATGCTTTTGTAAAGATATAAAACAAAGTATAGAAAATCCCCGATTATGGTTGAAGAATTTGTATGAAGAGTTTATAATAAAAATGTCCGGACAAGCGGGAGAAGCGGCTGCGTATTTTTCCGGCCGCAGCGCTTTCGGACAATTTGGGAAAGATGCATATGAAGAGAGTGAAAAAAGGAGGAGAACAGGAGATGCGTTTTTTTATTGACACAGCAAAGGTAGAGGATATCAGGAAAGCAAATGACATGGGTGTCATCTGTGGTGTTACCACCAACCCGTCCCTGATTGCAAAGGAAGGCAGAGTATTCGAGGAAGTTATCGCGGAGATTGCTTCCATCGTTGACGGACCTATCAGCGGTGAGGTGAAGGCTACCACCACGGATGCAGAGGGCATGATCAAAGAGGGCAGGGAAATTGCCGGGATTCATCCCAATATGGTAGTAAAGATTCCCATGACAGCGGAAGGCTTAAAGGCCTGCAAGGCTCTTTCTGCTGAAGGTATCAAGGTAAATGTGACCCTGATTTTCACATCCAATCAGGCTCTGCTGGCAGCCCGTGCCGGTGCGGCATTCGTGTCACCTTTCCTGGGACGCCTGGACGATATCAGCCAGAGAGGCGTAGACCTGATCCGCGAGATTTCCGATATCTTTGCCATGACGGACCTTGATACCGAGATTATAGCTGCAAGTGTACGCAATCCCGTTCATGTAACCGACTGCGCACTGGCCGGAGCAGATATCGCGACTGTTCCTTACGGTGTCATTGAGCAGATGGTGAAGCACCCGCTGACCGATGCAGGGATTGCAAAATTCCAGGCTGACTACAGGGCTGTGTTCGGCGATTAAGGAAGTGGTCAAGACCAATTCTTTCGAAATCAGCTTCGAATTTTTACAGCATTACTTGTGACTGCCGATGAAAAAAGCCGCCTCACCGCTGACACGCAGGTCAGCGGCGGAGCGGCTTTCCGTTTCATTGCCTTATTTTATTTATCAGCAATTCTGCAGGTCAGATCTTATTTCATCTGCTCTTCCTGCTTTTTGATCATACGACGAACCATCTCGCCGCCGATGGAACCGGCTTCACGGGAAGTCAGATCACCGTTGTAACCTTCCTTCAGGTTTACGCCAAGCTCAGATGCAACCTCGGTCTTAAAACGATCCATTGCTGCCTTTGCTTCAGGTACCTCTACTCTGTTACTTCTGCTGTCGGACATTTATTTCACCTCCATTCTATCTGATGTTAATATCTATCTTCAAGATAAGTGCCGCATGCACCTATCCTGAAGATTCAGTTTAAGTGTTTGCTGCAACTTATCTTGGTCTTAGTATGACCCGCGGACAGGAAAATATGTTGGAAAGATTTAGGGAAAAATACAGTGGCTCAAATTTCTTTACAGAACTGTAAATATATGATATTGTAAAAAAGCATTCACTGGTCTGCACGACAATTCCGCATCATCGGATAGAAGTGTTCGCCGGAGAAACCGAAAATTTATAATAAGAGGAGATAATGAACATGTTGGAATTTATACCCACAAACGCAAATAATTGCCGTCTACAGAGTATAACGAGTGAACGCATTATTCCAGAGCTGAAAGCGGCAATTAAATGCGTTCACGAGTATAAGTATGACACGCAGCTGCTGATCGAGGGAAAGGATTTGGACGAAGATGTGATCAGCGATTATTTTACTGAGAATTTTAAGGGCGACTGCCTGTTGGCAGTGGGAGACGAGGAACTGATTAAGATTCATTTTCATACAAACGAGCCATGGAAAGTACTGGAGTACTGCGCGTCCCTGGGGGAAATCCATGATATTGTAGTGGAGGACATGGACAGGCAGGCAAGGGGCCTGAAAGGCTGAATGCATAATGAAAATCCGGACAATACAGAATGCCTGTTTGTTATATGCTTACAGCCGGCATGGTTTTATCAGGTTGTGAGTATAAAATATGTCCGGATTTTCTCACCCGGCATCAGAAACCGGAGGGATCGGCAGTGGTGCCGCCATATGCATAGGTGACGGGAAGGCAGACAAGCGGGGGCTTTACGGCCATATTTTCCTGCAGGAGCAGTTCGGTGCACATTTCTGCGATATCCGCCACCGGTTGGACAATGGTAGAGCATATGTAATCATGGGTGCCAGGATTACAGGTCCCGTCAAAACCGATTACCTGCACGTCTTCGGGAACTCTCTGATTCAGACGTCTGAGTACCTGCAGGATGTAATTGGCCAGGCCGTCTGTGACACAGAAGATACCTTCAAAGGTGAGTCTGCCGTTCTGAATATGCTCTTCCAGAAAAGTGTCGAATTCTTTATAAGAATCCCCGTCGTTAATGATTTTCATTTCATAAGTAAGGTTCCGGGACAGACAGCCGTTTTCGAAACCTGCTTTTCTTTTGTTGGGCTCATTGGTCAGGGAGGCGCCCGTGCGAAGAAATGCCACGTTTTTGCAGCCCAGGTTCGCCAGCTTTTCCGCAGCCAGCTGTCCTCCGGCAAAATTATCACTGGCAACACAGGGGGTATCAGAACCTATGGAACTCAACTCCGGGATACGTGGGCTGTCCGGTCTTCTGACTTTTCCCCTGCGGGTTCCGACTATATTTCCGTACGCATGGGCGGACACGCAGTGGCGGTGCATGTATATCTTGCAGACGGCACCGAGATTGGATATTATCAGCAGAACCGTTTTAATGATGCCAATTTTCCCGGCGTGGGAGCGGGCGGCTCCTGGGCGGATATGGGAACCTATGTCATGGATCTGAGCGCTTATCCGGGCCAGGAGATGTACATTGTCCTTGCCGATGAGCAGGCTGAGGGCTGGGCGCACGCTTTCTTCGATGAGGTAGTCACCTATTACGAGACCGTGCCCGACTATGAAAACAATGCGGACGAGGTCCCGGACGGCGCTACAGCGGAGCCAGTGAAGATTTCCTGGCAGCTTGCCGAGAACAGCCTGTAAATCCAAGAACGGAACCTAAGAAAATGCTGCCCATGCCCTGATTCGGTATGGGCAGTTGTGAAATTGGAAACGGCATACGTGGAACTGGACAGGGTTGGAGATAGAGCAGGAGACAGAACTGGACAGAGCTGGAAATGGAACTGGAGACGGAACTGGAATAGGAGAGAGCGAAATGAAAAAGAGGAAAGCAATCGTAACGGCATTTATCCTGGCCTTTCTGCTAACGGCAGCGCTCACTGGCTGCGGGGATTCCCACAGCAAGGATCTGCTGATGTATCTGAAGCTCGATGAAGGAAGCGGGCTTGTAGTCAAGGATGCATCCGGAAATCTGCCCGATACGGAAATGACCTATGTCTTCGCCCATGCGGCATATATGGAGAATCAAGATCCCCAGTGGCGGGAGGAGGGCATCCGAAAGGGCTGCCTTCTGCTTGACGGAAGCAATACCTATATCAATTATAACAGGAAGGACATCACTGTGGAGGGGAGCGCCCTGACAGTCAGCGTCTGGATCGCGTCCAGGACATTCGAGTGGGACGATCCTTATGCGGCGGACAGTGGCACGGATCCCCCCACCGGCATCATAAGCCAGTCCGACAAGGCGAATAACAAGGGCTTTCTCCTGGGCTATGAGCGCTTCGGCAGGCTCACCTTCCAGGTCTCCTCTTTTTCACGGCAGGCAGCGATGCTTTCCGGGATTATGACGGGCTGATCTCCAATCAGAACATCGGCATGGCATATCCCGCGGATCTGACGGATCCTGAGCTTACGGAATGGATCGTCGTATTTACCGGCCCCAGCTGTATCGTGGATCCTGTGAGCGGAGACATCTATATGTTCAGCATGCCGATGCGTTCACTCGTTATACCGTGCAAACGGCAATTAATTACGTTTGTGGGTATATCTCATTCCCGAATAAGATACCGCAGATACTCCATGACGGTATCCAGCCTGGGAGAATTGGCGATGATTCCCAGGTAGACCGTGTCCTCGAATCCGGCCCGGCGGATCAGCGGTATCTGTGACAGGTCCAGCCCGAAGAGCGCCTCCCTGGTCACGGCGGAGTATTCGATGGAATCGTCCAGAGCCAGATCGTCGGCGTTATCCTCCAGAATGACCACATTGTTTGTCAGATTCTGCTTCAGAGCCTCGTGCAGGTCCGGGGCATGTTCGGAGAGGATGCTGTCCAGGTCATACAGATAGCCGTTCTGGGAAAAAGCGTCGAAAGCCTCCTGGTTCATCAGGACGACATCCATCTGTTTTGCCTCTATGGAGGCCAGAATCTTCATGCGGGACGCATAGGTGTACTCATGATAGGCGTTCAGCTCATCGTCTGTCAGGTAAAGCTCCGTGTACAGCTTCGACTCATATTTGGACATATCTGCTCCCAGGTATTCCGTGAAATCCTCTCCGAGCTGCCTGATCAGATCCTCGCCCGCCACCACATTCACCAGAGCGGCGTAAATGACCACATCCTTATGGGTAAAATGCCTGTGAATGCTATAACCGATAATATACAGGAAAAAACACAGTATGAGCAGGGGGAGTTTATAGTAAGCCAGAATATGGCCTATTTTCTTCCTGCCGTGAAGCTTGGTCAGATTCTCGTCCTTCAGAAGCAGGGACAGACGCTCTCCCATGGATTTGGGGGATTTTTTTAATGAAGATTGTTCCGCAGGTTTCATTCAGCTATCTCCTGTTACGCCGGCTTCAGGGGCCGCAGTGTCCATGGCCAGGCCGTGAGACGGATGCGTTCCCGTGATCGGTTCGCTATGATTCTAAGCGTGCCATCAGGTTTTGGATGCGCTATCTGGTTTCAAACGCATCCTGGGTTTCGGGTATCTTTTCCGCATCCGGGATTTCTTCGTCTGCCGACATGTCGTCTCCTTCCGGCTTCTGAGCCTTCTCCTCGCACATCAGCATGATATTGGACAGCAGATGGGAACACAGCAGGGCGCAGAGCCCTTCTCCGAATATGATGATCGGAGTAAAGACATTGATGATCACAAAGGCCATGACAAAGTATATGACGGCCATGGCAACCGTGCAGAGCAGGAACCGCATTCCCAGCATAATGGAATTGAGAAACATCGCTTTGACTGTGTTCTCGAATCTGGCCAGAAGCGGGAAAATGTACATCATCACGATGGCGTAGGCGGCCAGAGCCACCAGGAAAACCGCGGTTCCCACAGCCCAGAACGCGTTTTCGAACCGCATATGGTAAAATATGTATCCGTCCAGCGCCAGCACGATTCCCAGCGCCAGGAGAATCAGCCAGATGACAGTGGCTTTTTTGAAATTCTGCCTGAAAGCCCGGAAAAAGGATTTCGTCACGTTTCCTTCCTCGTCCTTTGCCATTTTCAGGGTTACATAAAACAGCGCGGTGGTGGATGCCCCTGCCGTTACAATGGGCAGACAGCAGAAGAACCACAGCACGTTCAGGTATGCGCTGTAGGCGATCCTGGTGAAAAAGATCATGACTTTTCCTTCCGGGTTCAATAAACTGTTCATATGCATTCTCCTTTGGTCGTTGCTTTTTATCAGTCTCCTGTAGATTCTCTGTAGATCAGGCTGGTCTCCGTGTGCAACGTGCGGAAGTTCAGGGACGGCTCCTTGATGCGGGACAGCAGCAGGTGCGTGGCCGAGAACCCCATGATCTGGCTGTGGATATGGACGGTGGTGAGGGAGGGCGTCACTACCTTTGACTCCGGCGAATCGTCAAAGCCGCAGAGCCAGATGTCTTCCGGCACGGACAGTCCCAGCTTTTTCAGCGCGGCCAGGGCGTCCAGGGCCACGAAGTCGTTGGCGCAGATGAAGACATCGGGCATGGAACTCAGCTTCCGGAAGGAATCCTCCAGATATTCTCTGTAATCAGCCGTGCTGGAAAGCCTGGTTCCCTCTTTGCAGCCGGTGATGCAGTATTCCTCCGATAAGGGCAGCCTCAGCAGATACATGGCATTGCGGTAGCCCATGTAACGCTCGAAGAAGGACTGGCAGTGCAGATACTTGCCGATAAAGCCGATGCGCTTTTTGCCGCGTTCGCTCATCTCCTTGACCATGCGGTATATGTTGGCTTTGTTTTCCATATAGAGACAGTCCGCCCGCAGCGGCTCGTCCAGGCCTGCGACGGGAGAGTCCACGAACAGGATGGGCTTTCCCATGCTGCAGAGCATGGTGCTGTAAGCCTTGTCAAACATTTCCACACAGATGATCCCGGCAGTTCTTTCTATATTATAAGAAGGGGGAATCTTCAGGGCGGCCACTTCCTCCTCGCGGATCCTGTGCATGGTAAAGCTGTAGCCCAGCAGGGAAAGTTCCCGCTGCAGTTTATCCAGCATAGTGGATGCAAAGTGGGAATTATCGACGAGACTGGCCGAAAACATGGCGATTTCATTCGCGGTTGATAGAGTTTCCGTTTTTCTGTCGTTCAATCCGGCAATGGTTACATAGGAAAACTGCTTGTATCCCATGTCCATGGCCTTCTGAAGGACTTTTTCCCTGGTGGATTCCGCCAGAAGCCCTGTGTTGTTGATTGCTTTGGAGACTGTGTTCCGGGACAGCCCCAGCGCGTCTGCGATATCCTGGATCGTAATTCGTTCTGCCATACCTGTAACTCCGTTTTTACTGATAAGTTTGAAACAATAATTCTCTATTTTTTATTATAATGCACATATTTAAAAGTGTCAAACGTAAAAAGGTAAAAGAAACAACAATTTTTCTGGTCATCTTGTCAAAAAACAGGATTCAGAGCCGGATTTGAGACAAAAGATGGGCAAAGTGAGCATAATCATAAAGAAAGAGTAGTCAAATGTAAAATATACATAAAAAAATTTGTGTAAAATGTAAAAAGGTATTGACTAACTGTAAAATGCGTGGTACATTATGATTACAAAAAAACAAACGGAATTTTACGAATGCACAATCAAGGCATGGTGAGGAGGGGCGCGAACGAATGCGGAAGTGCAGTTTGTAAATTTATAACAGAATACAGTATTTAAGGAAAGGAGATATCTTAATGAAAACAAGTACTAAAACGTCTTCACCCAAGGGCGCCTTTTCCGCGGGGAAAGACAAAGAAGGAAAAGGGCTGCATAATTCGCTTGTCTATGTGCGCCAGCATTGGCAGCTGTATGTATTTTTCATGCTTCCGGCATTGGCGCTGACGATTATCTTCCGGTATATCCCCATGGGCGGCATCCTGATTGCCTTTGAGGATTATAACGCGATAAAGGGATTCCTGGGCAGCCCGTTCGTGGGGTTTAAGCATTTCCAGAGATTCCTGTCGTCGCCCGATTTTATGACGTATCTGGTCAACACCCTGAAGCTGAGTATCTATGGACTGCTTTGGGGCTTCCCGATACCGATTTTGCTGGCCTTCCTTCTGAACCGGGTGCAGAGCTCCAAAATCAAGCAGAAGATTCAGCTGGTGCTCTATATGCCAAACTTTATTTCGGTTATCGTTCTTTGTGGTATCGTAAAGATCCTCTTATCCGTTACCGGACCTTTGAACCTGATGCTGGGTACATCCACTGACTTCATGACCATGCCAGAGGCATTCCGCACCATCTACATCGCCAGCGGTATCTGGCAGGGCGCAGGCTGGGGCTCCATTATGTACACGGCGGCTCTCTCCAATGCCAGCGCGGAACTGAAGGAGGCGGCAGTCATCGACGGCGCGAATATCTTCCAGCAGATCAAGGCGGTGGAATGGCCGGCCATCAAGGACGTGGTTATCATCCAGTTCATCATGTCGGCAGGTAATATCATGAGCGTGGGATTTGAGAAAGCTTACGCTCTGCAGACCGACCTGAACATGAAGACGTCCGAAATTATTTCCACTTATGTGTACAAGAAAGGTCTCCTGGACGGTGATTACGGTTTCTCGACGGCGGTTGGACTGTTCAATACGGTCATCAATCTGATCCTGCTGGTCACGGTGAATAAGATTGTGGCAAGGATGAATGAAGGCAAAGGACTGTAGAGGAGGTATAAATCGTATGAAGAAAAAATTTCGCAGATATTCCGTACAGGATAAAGCGCTGCTGCTGACGGGTTACATACTTCTGGGACTGTTCGTAGTGGCAATCATCATCCCCATGATTTACATTGTGGTGGCGTCCTTCATGGATCCCATCACCCTGCAGAACAAGGGTATCACCTTCGATTTCAGCAAGTGGACCACAACGGCTTATGAGCGCGTGTTCAGCAATAAGCAGATCTGGGTTGGTTTCAGGAACGCAGTGGTTTACTCCGTGAGCTTCACGGCGCTGTCCGTTTTCATTACCCTGTTGGCGGCATATCCCATGTCCAGGACGGATTTCAGGGGCAGAGGAATTTTTAACGTGATTTTTATCATCACCATGTTCTTCGGCGGCGGACTGATCCCTACATACCTGTTGATCAAGAGCATGGGAATGATAGATACCATATGGGCCATCATTGTTCCCGGCGCGTTCAGTGTCTGGAACATGATTATCGCCAGGACCTACTATCAGGGCATCCCCACGGAGCTGAGAGAAGCGGCTGACGTGGACGGAGCGAATGAGATGACATTCTACTTCATGATTCTACTCCCGGTATGTATGCCGATCATCGCCGTGCTGTGCCTGTGGTCCTTCGTAGGTATGTGGAACAGCTACTTTGACGCATTGATTTATCTGGACAGCGAATCAAAAAAGCCCCTGCAGGTGGTGCTGCGCTCCATCCTGATCCAGAACAAGCCGGAGTCCGGCATGATCTCGGATATGCAGAGCACCGCCGCCCGCGCACAGCTGGCAGAGCTTTTGAAATATGCCACCATTATCATTTCCAGCTTACCCCTTCTGGTTATGTATCCTTTCTTCCAGAAATATTTCGACGCCGGAATTATGGTGGGATCCGTAAAGGGTTAAATGTGTAAAGAAATTCTAAGCGGCCAAAGGACGCCCGCTAAGAATTTCTAAGTTACACATAGAAGAATGCACAAAGAGCGTGCATTCTTCCAAGCGCGGTTTTTGGCGCTTTGCTTGCACCAGTTCATGGATTGTATGCGCCGCAGGAGACGGCGTGACGGGAATTGTGCAGATGCAATGTGAAAATGAAAGACATATATAAAAACATATATAAAAGGAGGAGACTATGAAAAACAAAGTATGGAAACGCATTACTACCGCATCGTTAGCGGCAGCCATGGTATTTTCACTGACCGCATGCGGCGGGCCCAAAGTGGAGCTGAACGACGGTACCTTTAAGCCCATGGACGCAAGCGAGCTTGTATTCCCCCAGTCGGAGAAGGTGACTCTGACAGGCCTGATCAACTATCCGGCCAACACTACAGAACCCAAAGACCGTACCATTTTCAAACGCCTGGAAGAGCAGACCAACGTACATATCGAGTGGAACGCCATCACCAACAGCGAGTGGGGCGACAAGATCCAGACCCTTATGACAGATGTGAACTCCCTGCCTGATTTTATCTTTACGGCGGGATTCGGCGAGGCTGACCTGCTCCGCTTCGGCCAGGGCGGCACCATCATCCCTCTGGAGGAGTACATTGACAACTATATGCCGAACCTGAAGAGTGTATTTGACAAATTCCCCGAGTACAGGAAGATGACCACGGCTTCCGACGGACATATCTACTCCCTTCCCTGGATCGAGCAGCTGGGCGCTAACAAGACTGCCATCCAGGTCATCGACAATATGCCCTTCATCAACAAGAAGTGGCT
>CAJUJN010000082.1:0-4591 GCA_910586775.1 uncultured Acetatifactor sp.
TCGTGTGCGAAGATTTATTGCTACGGTGAAAATATCCTTGACAAATGTTCTCTTGGTTCTGTATGCTGTTGCTCTCGCCGCCGTCCCTGTCCTCGTCCCCCACGGATAGGCGGGAGTAAAGGGCTGTGATTTTGCTGTAATCATTCATGTGCATACCCTCCTGCGTCAATATATGTGTTGCTTACAGTTAAGATTATGCACCTCAGGCAGGCAATCCGCCGTCTGCCAGTTTAGAGATGAGCGTGACCGTCAGCATAATGCTGCGCCTGCGCATTCCACAATTCACAATACACGCCTTCCGCATACGCCACCAGTTCGCTATGGCTTCCCCGCTGTACCAGTTCTCCCATATGGAAGACAGCGATATCGTCGCAGAACCTGCAGGAAGACAGCCGATGGCTGATATAAATCGCCGTCTTATCACCGATAATCTCATTGAACCTGGAATAAATCTCATATTCCGCAACGGGGTCAAGGGCGGCGGTAGGCTCATCCAGTATGATGATGGGTGCATCCTTGTACAGGGCCCTTGCCAGCGCAATCTTCTGCGCCTCCCCTCCGGAAATCTCCACACCCGTTTCCTCAAAATCCCTGTACAGACAGGTCCGGATACCGGAAGGCATCTTCGCAAGCCTTTCCCCGAATCCTGCCCGCTGCAGACATTCCGCCGCCCTGCCCGGCTCCGCTTCTGTCCGTGCCGCCACATTCTGCGCCAGCGAAAAGGAAAACAGCTGATAATCCTGAAATACCACCGAAAACAGCTTCCTGTATTCTTCCATGCCGTAATCCCTGATATCCACTCCGTCCAGCAGGATACTGCCCTCGGTAGGGTCATAGAGGCGGCAAAGCAGCTTGATAAAGGTGGTTTTGCCGCTGCCGTTTCTCCCCACAACCGCCAGACGCTCTCCCGCCCGGAATTTCATGGAGAGATGCCGCAGCGTCCAATTCTCCGTGTCAGGATAACGGAAGGATACGTCCCGGAACTCCACTTCATGCTGCAGGGCAACCTGGCGGGTATCACAGTCGCACGGTATTACGTTTTCTATTCTACATACTATGATTTCCCTGCCTTCGGTAGTTTCCCTCCCTTCTGTAATTCCCCTGCCTCCGGTAGTTCCCCTGCGCCCTGTAATTTCTCCCATCCGCACCGGCGTATCCAGGAATTCGAAATATACCCGCATGGCGTCATTATTGGTGCGCAGCTGTGTCAGCGCCATCACAAAGCCCGTAAATCCATCCGTGAACTTACTGATACTCCCGATATACAGCACCAGTTCCCCCACGCCAATCATGCCCGCAAGAGCCCGCAGTCCCACAAACAGGTAAACCAAAGCGCTCAATGCCACTGTTGAAAATGCCACGGCCCCGGAATACTTCGCCTCATTCCGCACCTGTCCATTCACCATGCGCACACCTGCGTCAAGCATCACGCCTGTTTCTTCCTGCAGCAGCCCCTTCTGGTTGTAAATCCGGACATCTTTTCCGGTATGGTAAGTCATGATATGATTTTCCAGATAATACATATAAATCCGGTTGGCCTCTGTCGCCTGACGCATCAAAACATGGCTTTTCTCCATCATCTTCCTGCCGAAAGTCATTCCTGCAAAAGCATTGGTCAAAACTGCCGCCGCCAACAGCACGGCAGCCGCCGGAGACACCACAAATGCCAGAATTCCCGAAGCCTCCCCCTGAAAGCGCGCCGTAAAGAGGGACAGCACAAAGAAAACGGAAAATATCACCGTAAACCCCCTTTCCACCAGCTCCCGGAACTGATACGGCACATTTCCAATTCCCTCACCGCCTGTATTGGAGAAGTCTTCTATCTGCTGCCGAAGCCGGTGAATCCTGGCGGACTCCACATCCACATAATCCATTTCCATCATCTTGCTGCTGAGCACCATATCGCATTTCGCCCAGAACCGGGACCACAGATAATTCACATAATGGCGGAACAGACTGCCCAGCAGATGCACCAGCAGCGTGACTGTGACGGTAACAGCCGCCAGGAAAAGCAGCTGCCTTAATTCCATTTTTGCCTCGATTCCGTCAATGAGCACCGACGACATGTACATCGTAACAAAAGGAGACAGTGATGTAAACGCTGCCTGCAGCAGCATCATGCCCAGAATTCCAGGAGATACTTTATGTACCATTTTTAACGTTCTTATTATTATCTTTATGTCTTCTTTCCACTTCTTCATCTTCTTTTACCGGCTCCTTCTATTTCGCTCTGCAGATACCCCTGCACAATACCCGCTGCTTGAAGCTGCACCCGCAGGCATGCTCCTCTCCCTTTTCCAGTTCCGTATTGTACATATGCTCTCTCATTATACCCGCACTCACGAGTATATCTATGATGGCAGGAAAATTCTTCCACCTGTGCGGCTGCAATCCAATGGCTTGTCTGCATGCAGGCTATTGCAATGCAGACGAGACATTGGATTAGCAGCCCACTTCCAAATGAACAAAACGCGACTGCGAATGCGGGAGTGGTTTGGATGCTCGAATGAGCATCCAACCGCACAGGTGAAAATACTTTGGGTGCCAAGTGCAGCTTCCCTGCGCTGACGCAGTACCCTGAAATCCTCTTTCACATCACACACCCGCCGCATTATGATTCCGCCGCCGTCCCTGGCGCACCGCACATCTGCCCCGGAACCTCTTCCCGGTAATAACGGCTCTGGATTTCATACATGGCAGCATATTTACCGCCAAGAGCCATCAGCTCCTCATGAGTCCCCTCCTCCGCAATCCGTCCATGCTCCAGAAACAATATTCTGTCACAGAACCTGGTGCTGGAAAGCCTGTGAGATATAAATATGGAGGTAGCCGCCTTTGTCAGTTCATTATACTTCCGGTAAATCTCATTCTCCGCCACCGGGTCCAGCGCGGCAGTGGGCTCATCCAACACGATAATGCTGCCTCCCTTGTATAAAGCCCTTGCCAGTGCCAGCTTCTGCTTCTCACCGCCGGAGAGGTCCGTCCCTTCCTCCCGCACACCCTTCAGCAGTATCGTCCGCTCCTTCTCCGGCAAAGAATTAACTTTTTCACTGATTCCCGATAATTCCAATACTTTCTCCAGTTTCTTTCTGTCTATCCTGTCCTCTTCGCACAAGGCAACATTTTTCGCCACAGTTGTGGGCATGAGATAAATATCCTGGAATACCGCCGACAACAGTGTATAATATTCATCTCTGTCATAGCTGCACACATCCTTCCCCTCCACTGTAACCTGCCCCGCCGACGCATGATACAGGCCGCACAGCAGCTTCACCAGTGTGGTCTTGCCCGCGCCGTTGGAGCCCACCAAAGCAAGCTTCTCCCCTTTCTTTATGGTAAAGGAAATATGGTCAATGGCGGGCGAAACGCTTCCCGGATAAGAAAAGGATACATCCCGAAATGCAATCTCCGGCGCTTCCCCGGGCAGCGCTTCCCCGCTTCCTCTGCGAAATGTATCTTTTATATCAAGAAACTCCCTTACATCACTGAAATTCAGACTGGTTCGCTCCACTTCACTGTAATGCCATATCAGCCCCAGAAGCCAGGAAGAATACTGTGAGATCAGCCCGAAGTAAAAGACAAAATCCGCCGCCGACATCCCCTTTTCAAAGATACAGTAAATCAGAAATCCATAGGCTGCTCCATCCCGGATAAAGTTAAGAATCCCTGAGAAAATATCCACTCCCATCTCCCTTGTCTCGCCCTTTTTATACCAAATCATCCGCTCCCGCAGCAGACTGTCAAACATCTCCTCCAGCCACCCCCGCATGCCGTACAGCCTGATATCCTTGGCGTATGCCGTCTCCCCCGCATGCCTGCGGACATAATCCAGTTTCCTGTCCAGGGGCACCCAGTCATCCTTGTGACGGTGGTTCCAGGCATTGTTTGCCCTGTTTGCAAAATGGACCGTCAGAGTCATGACTGCCAGCACTGCCACCAGCCAGGGGCTCAAAGACGCAATCAGCGCCGAATACGCCGCAAGCCCCATGAGATTGGACACCATGTTCACCAGCTGCCGGAACAGCTGCTGAGTCCCTCCATTCGAGTTGTATACGGCATTCAGGGCTTTCTGCATCTTCGCCTGCCCCTCCTGGTTCTCCAGGTTCTCATAATCCATGTCCATTGCCTTGTCACCGCATATCACGATATATTGTATCCGGTTCAGCATGGAGCCCCAGTTCACCTTTGCATCCATCACCCTGTTTGCCAGGTGAAGGATCAGCAGAGCTGCAGACAGACCCAGTATATACGCTGCCAGCTGCCCAGGAGAAATATCTCCGCTGACCTACTTTACCATATAGGAGGAGAGGTAAGTGGTGCAGAGAGGCAGCAGCACCAGTACCGGCATCTGCAGCACTGTGACCATCATAAGAGATTTATCCAGCTGCCAGGCTTTCCGCAGCATGAAGGCCAGGTTGCCTCCGAAGGTATACTTTACCGAATCTGAAGATTTCTTTTTCATAAGCCTGTCTTTGTCCCTTCTTTTTCTTTTCCTGAAAACCTTTTTCCGGAAATCCCTCTTCCGGAAAATTTCCTGTCTCTGAATTCCCTGACTCAAAGTCCTTTACTTCTGAATTTTCTGCTTCTGAAG
>CAJUJN010000082.1:4691-18685 GCA_910586775.1 uncultured Acetatifactor sp.
TCCCTGACTTAAAGTCCTTTACCTTTGAATTTTCTGCTTCTGAAGTCCCTGACTTAAAGTCCTTTACCTTTGAATTTTCTGCTTCTGAAGTCCCTGACTTTAAATTCTATTCTACAAAAATCTCATTTTCCAGGCCCCCTGCAGCGAGACCCTGCGGACTGTGCTTCTGGCCGCTCTGTCCGCTTCCGCCTCGAATCCCTCTATAATGCGAAACACCTTGCGGAATCTATAAAGATTTCTATAAACAGCACCGGTTCTCTTCGGTCATTTCACACGTTCCGGGTATGTTCTATAAACTCAGTATACAAAAAAGAAAGCGAATGTAAACAGCTTCTGCGCAAGAGGTCAGACCGGGGAAATAAAAGGTGAATATGACGCATTGACAGATTTGCGCCGGAGAACCTGAAAACTGAGCAGAACAGTAAAACCCGCCGGAACAGAACCGGGACACATTCTCTCCCTGTTCACGCTCTCAGCGGGTTTCGTAAGAACATAAGTCTGAAGATTCATTTGAACTGCACCGTTTCTGCAAAAAATATTTTCTGCAGTATCTTTTCGGCAGCGCTGTGCATACAGCCTTGAAACAATCTGTATCGGAAAAGTGTCCCTTCGGTCCAAAGACAGCGTCGAAACAATCATTGCCCCGCATCCTTGAACCACAGCGCAAAAAACGTATATACGGCTACGGCTGATACACTCCCTTAAAAGCGCGGTATGTCCTCGCCATCCCCTCCTGAAGGCTGATATAGCAGACTCCCAGTTCCCTCTTACTCTTTTCGTTGGAAGAAAGCTCGGATTCCTCCGCCGTAACCGGAAAAGGCAGCGGAATCCCCATGTTCCGGGCAGCCTCTGCCGTCACCGGAAGTTCCTCCGCTTCCGCATCCGCCGCCATGCGCAGAGCCTGATAGAAGTCCTCATATGTCACCGTCCGGTCCTGGCACAGATTGTAAGCCTGCCCGTAAGCCACCGGATTCAGGAGACATTTGAGAGCCGCTTCCGCCGCATCCTTTACATAGACAAACTGAAAAGTTCCCGCCGCATCCGTAATATGAGGCAGCACATGATTCTGCACCATCAGCTGAATATATGCCGACTCCCTGGGCGCATAATTAAACGGTCCATAGATAAATGCCGGACGCAGCACCGTATAGAAAATCCCCATTTCCCCGCACACTTCCCGCAGTTCCTGTTCCAGTGCCACTTTACCTGCAATATAGGCTCCCGCCTCCCCGGGAAATACTCTGGTCTCAAAAGGCGCGTCCTCCGTTTTCACCTCTCCCAGCCCCCGCTCATATACATCCAGCGTGCTGATGAAAAGATACTGCCTCACTGTACCCTTAATATTCCGGAGCACTCCGGCGATGTCTCCCTTCTCATAGGCGCAAAAGTCAATTATCACGTCTATATCTTCCTCAATCTGCCCCCATAGAGCATCATCTCTTCTGTCGCCCTTTATCTGCTTTACACCCAGACTCTCCAGAGACCATGTTCCCCGGTTTACTACAGTAATATCATGTTCCCCGGCCGCCTGCATCAAAAATACCCTTCCCAGAAAATAGCTTCCGCCGATTACCAGTAATTTCATTCCGTTCCCTCCTGTTCTGCCAGTCTCCCTGTCCTTTCCGGCAGACAGATTGGAAAAAGGTCTGCCGCTCCTATGCGCCTGCCTGCTCTCTTTCATCGTCAGCGGATATTTTCAGGCAAACGCCCGGATCCGGACTTCTCTCAGAAGCCGGTTAGTAAATGGCGGAAATCTGTATATACAGCCTTTCCGCATTATGAAAAACAGATTTTCCAAAGTGCTTTTATCATAGCATGGATAAATATGTTTTTCAACATTTTTTCTGCACCCATCAGGAAAAATAAGTAGCATCATGCGGATGAATATGTTAAAATAACACCGTTGGAATTTCAAGATATGAAGGCAAAGCGTGATATCATATGAGAAACAGCGCCGCAAATTTTATGAGAAGCCACAGGAGGGACCCATTATTTTAGCCCTCCAAACTAAAAACGGAGGTTAATTCATATGTTTTTACAATTCAAAAATTTTACAATCAGAAATGCAGCCGTTGAAGACGCAGACCTGTTATCAACATGGTGGAATGACGGAAAGATCATGGCACATGCAGGCTTTCCAAACGGGCTTGATGAATCGGCTTATGAAATTGCCGAAAGCCTCAAAAAAGACACTGACGAATACAGGCGCCTGATCATCGAACTGGATAACAGGCCTGTGGGCGAAATGAATTATCGCAGGGAAGCTAAAGATACCGCCGGAATCGGAATTAAGATTTGTGACTTTTCATTGCATGACAGGGGATATGGAAAAATAGTTTTGAGCATGCTTATCTCTTCCCTGTTCCATGACATGGGATACAAAAAAATAATCCTTGATACAAATGTAAATAACAAAAGGGCTCAGCATGTCTATGAAGAACTGGGCTTTCAAAAAATACGAATCAGAGAAAACGCATGGAAAAATCAGCTTGGAGAGCTGCAGTCGTTTATCGACTATGAAATGCACCCGGATGATTTTGTGAATTTTGCAAAATAAGGCAACCGGTTAAAAGAGCAGCCGTGAAGCAAACAGCCACAGCGGCGTCCCGGGCAGTCTGAAAACACAACAGGCACAGCCCCGGAACCGTCTGTCTGTACCGACATACCTCTGAATAAATATCGTTCTGAATAAATATCACTTTGAGTAAATATCACTCTGAGTAAATATCATAGAAAGGAACCAAAAATGGCGAAACAAAAAGAAGTCAAAACCAATGCCATGCGTATCCTGGAAACCCTGAAAATCCCCTACACCCACATAACCTACGAATGTGACGAATTTGTGGATGCGCTGCAGATAGCGGACATGCTGTCCCTGCCTTACGAGAAAGTATACAAGACCCTGGTGACCGTTGGCAGCAACAGGGAATACTACGTCTTTGTAATACCCATTGCCCGGGAACTGGACCTGAAAGCCGCCGCCCGAAGCGTAGGCCAGAAAAGCGTGGAAATGCTCCATGTAAAAGATATCAATAAGGTCACAGGCTATATCCGCGGCGGCTGCACTGCAATCGGCATGAAGAAACAGTATGTAACCCGGATTGACAGCAGCGCGCAGCAACTGGAAAAAATTATCGTCAGCGGCGGGCGTATCGGCTCTCAGCTGGAACTTTCCCCGGAGGACCTGGCCCGGGCAGCCGGTGCGGAATTTGCGGAAATAAGCTGCTTTACCGAGGGAAGAAATAAAACCAGCGGCTGATAAACGGCATGCGGGCTGCCGAGCGCATCCGCCAGATTGATGAACGGGGCAGCGTCATCCTTTTGACTACACTGACCCAATACGGCAAAACCCCCGGCGCGCAGGAGGAACTGGCGCGGGTGGTTCTGGAGGTCAATTCCCGTACCGCAGCGGCACACACGGACGGCAGGCCTCTTACCAGCGAATGAATTTACAAGTATTCTGCCGCTGTCCTGAAAGCTTATATGCCAGGCACCCGGGAAGGAATGTTCCGCGGCACCCGCCCCATAACGCTGCAGTGCGGTTTTCCGTAAAAAGCCCTCCCGTGTAACGTCCCCCGGATTCCATGCCAGTTGAAATAAAAGGTCAAAGAAATGCAGACTGAATCCGCACAGTTCGAATATTTCCACCTGTGCGGTTGCAATCCACCGCACAGGTGGAAATATTTTATCATAATGAAAGCAAATTTTCTATCTTAATATGGCAATTGTCCTGCAAACATTCATTCCAACACGGAAATTCCCCACAAAAAAGGCCGGTATCACACCAACCTCACCTTGTCCAGCATGCGCTCCGGAAGCACATTTTCATAAATGGAATAGTATTCCGTAAAATCAAGCTCCCTCCCGAACGTGAGTACCTCCATCTCCACCCCGAAGAGATCCACCACCAACCCTGTGGGCACCATGCCGTTTCTGATATAAAATGACTTCCTGCGTATTCTGTCCCGGGCATTGTCCGCCGCCCGGGCTTCCGGACCTGTGGTACGCTCAATCTCTACCACTACTTTATCACCGCCGTAACGCTCCCGCAGTTCATGCAGGGCAGTGCTTCCCAATCCTCCTCCCTGGCAACTCGGCTCTATCGCGAAATAGTCCAACAATGCCAGTCCGGCGGAGAGAATCATAATCGCCAGCCCGCAGAAATCCCCCGCTTCATTCTCAATTGCCAGAAACTCGCACAAGCCTTCCTTCTGCTTCTCGACCATCAGTTCAAAAGGCTTCTTTTCCGATTTCGGAAAGGATGCTTCGTACAGCACCCTTATCCGCTCCAATTTTTCTTTACTGACCGCATCTTTCAACATAGCAAAATCTGTTATACTCCTGTCTTACTTTTCGGCAGAACATCCGCCTTGCTCCTGCCGCACATTTTCAGCAAACCGTCCTACGCCGTCGCCTCGCGGTGAACCTGCAGCTCATACAGCTTCTTGTAAATGCCGTCCTGGGCCAGAAGCTCCTGATGGGTGCCCTGTTCCCGGATTTTCCCCTTATGCATGACCATGATACAGTCCGCATGCTGAATGGTGGAAAGGCGGTGCGCTACCATGATGGTGGTACGGCCCTGCATCAGCTTTTCCAGCGCCTCCTGGATCAACAGCTCCGTCTCGGTATCAATATTGGCAGTGGCTTCGTCCATGACCAGGATGCTGGGCTTGTGGGCCAGAGTTCTGGCAAAGGACAGCAGCTGTCTCTCTCCCGCCGAAAAAGTAGCTCCGCGCTCGGTCACCGGCTCCTGGTAGCCCCCCGGCAGCCTCTCTATGAAATGGGACGCATTCACATATTCCGCCGCTTCCTTCACGTCCTCCAGGGTAATCTCCTCATTGTGGAGACGGATATTATACTCGATATCCCCCTCAAAAATAAACACATCCTGCTGCATCTGGCCGATGGCGCTGCGGAGCTGCTTCCTGCTCAGCTTCCGGATATCCACGCCGTCAATATAAATATTTCCCCGCTGGATATCGTAATACCTTCCAATCAGGTTCAATATAGAAGATTTACCGGCCCCGGTAGCCCCTACGAAGGCCACCTTTTCTCCCGGCTCAATGACAAAAGACACATCCCGCAGCACGTAATTTTCATTGTCATAGGCAAACCATACATGGGAAAACTCAATTCTGCCCTTAATCCCGGGCAGCACCACCGGGCGCTCATCCTCTTTCACCAACGGCTCCTCGCTCATGATAGTGAAAATCTTTTCCGCGGAGGCGATGGAGGACTGCAGCGTGGAAAACTGCTCCGCCAGCTCCTGTATGGGTTCGAAAAAGGACTGAATATACTGGGCAAAAATGTACAATGTACCAATGGAAATCACGCCCCCCAACACATCACTGCTGCCCACACCCAGTACAATCATCAGGGAAATAATGCTCAGGATATAAATCAGCGGCCGGAAAATGGCAAATACCATCATCTCCCTGTAGCCTGCCCTGTACAGCTTGCGGTTCTTGTCGTCAAATTCCTCAAACTTCCGTTTTTCCCGTCCGAAGATCTGGATGATGCGCATCCCGGAAATATTCTCGGACAGAAAGGTATTCACATCCGTCAGGCGCGTCCTGGAGATACGGTAGGTCTTCCGGGCAATCTTGCGGAAAACCACTGTCAGTACCGCCACAAAGGGAAGCAGCACAAAGGAAATCAGCGCCAACTTCCAGTCCAACATCAGCATCACAGCCGCCAGCCCTATAATCTTAACAATATTTCGGAATAATCTCACCAGAATTCCGGAATACATCTCGTCCAGCGCCTCCACATCATTGGTGACGCGGGTCACTAGCCTTCCCACGGGAGTCAGGTCGAAATAGCGGCTGCTCAGAGACTGAATATGCGCGTACAACTCCTTCCGCACGGTGAGAATAATACGCTGTCCCGTCTTCTGCAGCAGCCAGGTCTGGCTGATATTGAACAGAAAGCTGAGCGTCAGCACAATCCCGTATTTTACAGTGGTCTCCAGAATGACATCGTAATTTCCCTGAGTCTCAAACAGGTCAATGGCATCGCCGATCAGCATGGGGCGGTACAAATCGAACCCTGTCAGCACCAATACCAGAACCAGGCACACCGCCACCCAGCCTGTATAAGGCTTCATATAAGAGAGCAAATGTAGCAGGGCACTGCCCTTATAACTGGCATCTATCTTATCATCCGTCAAAGTACTCATGGCTACCTCCCCCCTAAAACTCCGTCAATTCCTGCTCCAACTGCTGTTTCTCATAAATATGGGCATAGAAGCCTTTCTTCTCCAGCAGCTCCTCATGGGTGCCGTACTCCGTCAGTTCCCCTTCCGTCAGCACCGCCACATGGTCCGCCTTCTGCAGCGTGGAAATACGATGGGCAATGATGATGGTGGTCTTACCCTTCCGCAGTTCCATCAGGTTCTCCAGAATCTGCTCCTCAGTATCCGTATCTACCGCAGACAGGGAGTCATCCAATATCAGCACCGACGCATCCATCAGCAAAGCCCTGGCAATGGAACTTCTCTGCTTCTGCCCGCCGGAGAGCGTGACTCCCCGCTCTCCCACCAGCGTCCTGTATTCCTCGGGAAATCCCATAATATTGTCATGGATGCAGGCTGCCTTGGCAGCCCGCTTGATGCTGGCGCGCAGTTCCGGATGGTCCCGTAGCCGCGCCTCCAGACCGAAGGCTATGTTTTCTTCCAGCGTATCCGAGAACAGGAAATTGTCCTGGGGCACATAGGCCATATCCCGGTGCAGAACCGCCAACGGAAACTCCGTAATGGGCCTTCCGTCCACCAGCAGACTTCCCTCCGCGCAGTCATAGACCCGCAACAGCAAATCCGCCAGGCTGGACTTTCCGCTTCCGGTACGCCCCAGAACTCCCAGCATCTCTCCCGCCTTTACGTGGAGGCTCACGTTCTTCAGCACCGGCTCCTCCCCGTCCGGATAGGTAAATGTCAGGTTGTTCAGCGTCAAATCCCCTATGATATGTACGTCCTGCATATCCGGACCAGGCGTATCCCTGTCTCCTGCGGCTTCCGGAAACTTATCCACGATATCCGGTTTCTCCCGGAAAACGGCAGAAATCCGCTGAAATGCCGCCGCTGCCTGGCTGAAGTTATTGATGCAGTCTCCGCAGGCAATCATAGGCCAGACCAGCATGCCGATATAGGAGTTAAATGCCACAAACTTTCCGATGGACACCTGTCCCTCCAGGACCATCTTGCCGCCGAATACCAGCGTCACCAACAGGCTGATTCCCGTGACGGCATCCAGTGCCGGACCGAACACCGCCCGCAGCTTCACCATGGAAAGATTTTTCTCCATGCTGTTGCGGCTGGCTTCCTCAAATGCCTTAAAGTCCTCTTCCTCCTGAACAAAGGCCTTCAGAACGCGCACTCCCGCGATGCTTTCCTGCACCTTGTCAGACAGCTGGGAAAAGGCTTCCTGGCGCCTGGTCTGGCGTTTCTTAGCCTCGATCCCGTAAAAATAACATCCCACGGCCACCAGCGTCAGCGGTACAAACGCCATGGCAGTCAGCCGGAAATCCACATAGGCCACCATGCGCAGCAACACCATGACGGTCATCACCACCGCGTCAAAGGCAGTGACCACCGCCGGTCCCACCGCCATGCGGATGGCATTCAGGTCATTGGTAAACCTTGCCATCAAATCTCCGGTCTTATGGCTGTTGAAGTAGCGCGCGGAAAGTGTCTCCAG
The DNA here is from genome assembly GCA_910586775.1 of uncultured Acetatifactor sp. Classification (GTDB taxonomy): domain Bacteria; phylum Bacillota; class Clostridia; order Lachnospirales; family Lachnospiraceae; genus Acetatifactor. The sequence continues at coordinate 12,386 of CAJUJN010000082.1, forward strand.
ATGCCCGAACATATCATTACGCAGGCGGTATTCGATTCCCCTGGCCGCCCCGAAGATGCAGAATCGCCATCCGAACCGCCCCAGCATCATCACCGCACCGGCGGCGAACAGCTTCGCCAGCAACACATTCACGCCGCCCTGGTCCAATACCCCATCCGACAGCCCATCAATCACTTCTCCGATAAACTGGGGAATATACAGATTCGCAACATCCACCAACAGCAGTATGACAACACCTGCCAAATAATGCCACTTGTACTTTAACAAATATGGAATCAGGGACAGGGCTTTCCCCGTCAAAGAATCTTTCTTCTCCATTTTATGTCATACCTGCCTTTCCTCGCTGCCGTCCAACATCCTCACCGCCTCCCGGGACATCACCGCATTTATGAAATCGCGGATATCTTTTAACTTCCTGTCAAACACCATGCCCCCGAAAAGCATCTCCGTACTGTGCTGGTCGGACCCTGCAGTCATAGGAAAATGATACTTTTCTGCATAGGCAACAGCCATATTATCATATTCCAGACATGGCGGCCTGGCATTCATCCCCTTGACAAAATTGGCGGCATTCATGCCCTCCACGGCATCAATGTATTCCGGATACAGGCGAATCTCCGAGATATAAGAAGCTTCCCTGTAGGGATGAGCATGACAGACAATCCCGCCGCCCTCATGCACCAGCCGAAACTGCTCCGCCACCGTCGCGTCCCTTATCTCCGGATGTGCCAGCAGCCATGCTTTATCCAGGCCGTAAATCAGAAATTCCGTCCCGTCGTAACAGGACTCCCAGCCAAAGAACACCTGCAGCCCCCTCTTCTCCCCTGCGGCTTTCGCATGTTCATACCCCCGACAGAAAGCATTCACCCATTCACTCCATGGAAGCCGCCTGTCCAAAGACGTATTTCCGTAGAAGAAATGGTCCGTGACGATAATTCCCGTATAGCCATGCTCCGCGTAGGCCCCGGCCATCTCCGCCCCTGTACTGCACCCACAGGCACTGCCCTCACTGGTATGCATATGTGTCTCATATAAATAACCTTCTGTTTTCATGCTACTCCCTTGCGCCCAATCTGGCTTGAAGCTTCGATTTTTCCGTAAACGTCAAGTGCTGCAATTATGTATTGTACCCCATTCAATGCAAGAACGTCAATACAGGAACCGAAAATTCCGGGAATTATTTTCAGCTTTATCTTTACCTGACGGCACCTTCCCGCCTCACTTTGTGGCTGTCCCATCAAAAAGTTCTCCATAAGATACCGGATGTCCGGTAATCAGGCATATCTAAATTCGGTGTCCATACCCCTTAATGCGACAATTCCGGCCCGCCGCGCCTCCCATCTCCCGCATACTGTGACGCACAGCTTCCAGGATGCAATTTCAAATACGTTCTAAAACAGAAAGGAAAGCAGCGCCTCTTGTCCGGACATTCCGGTCTTTTTGCAAAATTAATGACAGCCAGAGGGACTTTATCGTCAGTACTGACGGAGGATAGCTATTATACGTCAGGCAGTGCAGGGCGTACGCAGAGTTGCGCGAACTGCGTACACATCACATTTCGCACTGAATGCCCGTCCTTCCCTATCTTTGTGGATTTCTTTTATAGGAAAAAAGAACGGAGGCTTAGGTCTAAAAGGATAATACGGGAAAAGGTAAATATCAAAAAACCCCGCTATCTCGGGGTTATAAGAGGCGCAGACCGGATTTGAACCGGTGCATCAGGGTGTTGCAGACGTATGCCACTACTTCTTCAAACCCTTATTTTATCACGGTTCCAGCCGTCTGCCGCCTCATGTGACCACTTTATCGCCACCTTATCGCGAAAAGGCCACTTTATCGCTCAAATACAAAAAAATTATAACATTTTCACCCGCATAATTCAATGGATTTATGCGGGTGGATTCTGTTATGACAGATTTTTTCCTACAATATTAACAGGAGGCCACTATGGACTATCAATTAGAAATCAAACAGACCGTGGATTATCCCCGGTGCCGCATCTACCGGGAATTCATCCGCACACTCATGGAGGATAGGAACATCCGTACAAACGGAAGCTCCTATCTTTTTTATTACATGACACTCTGCTCCTACGCAAACTTCCGTTCTTCCTATCAGAGGCTGGATGGCATCTCCTATCTGGTCGCTCCCGGAGAATGGATCTGCAGGACTTCAGAGCTGTCCGGATGGTTCCGCACACGGTTCCAGCACCAGGCGCTGTCCATCCTCGATTTTCTTCAGGAGCAGAACTACATAACCTATACCCGGCTCGGCAGGGGGCATCTGATCAAATTTTGCATCACCGAATGGAAAAAGCATAATACCGCTCTCGATTACAACTACCCATGTCTGAAGGATGTGGGCTTTTTCTTTTTCCCGGTTGCCGCTGTCCATGAGCTAATCAGCATGGGCAGATGCTCAGAAATGGATATTGTACTGGACCTCTGGGTACACGCCATCTACAACGACAGCCAGGTCCAGGGCTCTGAACTCGGTCCCGTGGTCTATTTCCGCAACTGCACCGGCAATCCGCTGACCAGCTGCAGCGACCTTTCCCTGCGCTGGGGCATCTCGAAAGCGACTGTCAGCCGGATACTCAATAAGCTGCAGGAGAAGGAATATCTTTCCCTGGTTTCCTTTACCGGGCGGCATGGCAGTGTGATCTATCTGTGCAGTTACTTATCCACCATGTTCAATATCAGTGACGTCATGATCGACAAAGAGGAGGTTTCCATGACATTCCAGGTTCCTGTCCATATTACAGAGAATGCTCCCATTCCGGAAAATACGGCTGTCAGAGAAGATCAGATTTACACAGCAGAGGAGCCGGATACCGTTTCATCCCTGTCCGGTAGCGTTTCAAAATCCCACATCTGCCAGGTCATCCGAAAAACGGCAGAAATCCTTGCAGCACAAGGGGTTCCATGCTGTGAATGCCCCGAAACCCTGTATAAGTTATATCCCTTATCCGACTGCAGGGAAACTGATTTTAGGTATTCGCTGAAGATATGCTGTCCGGACGGAAGCATCCCTTACCAGTTTGAGCTGACGCTTTCCCCGATCCGGCCCTCTGGCAGCATCGCCATCCCCATTGAAGAACAAAGTCCCGAAACAACAACCATCCATGCAGAGAGGAGATAGATACTATGGCAAACACAAGACCGAACAAAAACATTCCGACACAGGAGGAGAACCCCCTGTTCCATGATACCTGGAAGCTGCTGAAGAATTACAGGGATGCCGTCTGGAACCTGGAACTGGCTGTCCAGCAGGTACGGAGCACCTTTGAGATTGAGTACGGGAGTAGCATTGAGGAATTTCTGGATTCCATGTATATCGCAGGGGCAGATGTAGGAGGAACCAAACTGGAGAACTATGCAAAGAGCATTGAGCGGAGCAATAAGATGCTCACACTCTTAAACTCTGCTGTGGATATCCTGCGGAGTAAGCATAAGCATGGAGAACAGTATTACTGGATCCTCTACTACAGCTATCTGTCTCCCCAACAGTGATTATTGAGAATCTGCGCCCACATATTGCGAATATATCCCCCAGAACCTATTACCGGAAACGCCCGGAGGCAGTGCAGGCACTCAGTTCCATTTTGTGGGGATATACCTCCAAAGGCTGTCTGGAGATGCTGGATAAGTTCTTTCCGGAAGGGAAATAAGAATGTCTTTCATAGGCAGGCACTTATAATATATTAAAATTAGGAAAATGCCTGCCTATGACTAAATTTTAAGACACGCAAAGTCATTGCTTCAAATCGTAGTCAAGCATAAATCTAATTGTTATTACCCAATTCTCGTAATTTCTTTCGGATAGCCTCTTCTACTATGTAGTTTCCCATAGGGTATTCTTCACCCTTCTTTTCCATAATTAGCAAAAAAGCGACTATATTTATTTGTTCATCTTCCGAAAGTACAAGAAAATCATTTGTTGTTACAAAAATTTGAATGCGTTGGTACGCTTCATCTATATCAATAAATGCCTCAATATCTTTTGGATTTACTTGCCATGTTTTTGATGTTATCAGCCCCGATGTTACTGATCCATGCAAAGTGCAATAAGACAACACTTTGGCAAGAGAAAGGTCATCTGTAACTAATTCCCTCTTTTTAATTGCAGTAAGTTCAGCATCTATTTGTCCTAAAATCCATAAGAAACTCAACCCATTATGTTGTTTAAACACTATTTTTGAATCCAATGCCTCTATTGCACGTTTTTTGAATATTTCTTCCAGACTTAAAACTTCATCCAATGTAATTATTTGTTTCTGTTTAACTGTCGCATTATCCCTAAACCGTCCGTGTTGAGTCTCAAAATCATCTAATAATAATGCTAAAGTTGATACTTGTACTTCTACATTTTCAAAAACAGTTTTAATAGCTGGATACCGCATAGAGCTCTCTATAGAATTTAGCAACGGATCAATACAATTTAGAAACATCCACTGAAACGGAATTGATAAAGTTTCCTTATCATCAGTCTCAAAAGTTCCCCAATGACAAACAAGTAGTTTAAAAAGCAACACTGCACGTTCCGAAGGTATTGTTATAGAAGCACCCTTATTTGCATATGCTTCAATCTCTTCAAGAAACCGAGTAATTTTTCCTTCTTTGTAGATTTGATCAACCCCCTCAATAAAATCTGCTTCGTCCACCTCATATATCAATTTTTTTATAATACTTGTAGGTATAGCTTCACTTTCCAGTGATAACGAGAAATATCTGTCAAAGCACGCCGAAACCGCAATATTATTATTTACCAAAAATTTTTTATGTGCATAATTTCTGCCCATACCAAATGTAAATTCTATTGCGCTTTGTACTTTTGGAAATAGAATTCCCAGTATTTTTTTTACCAAGTCAATATTTTCCGTTATTTCACCATTTACAGTAAGCGTATTGATAGCCTTTTCTATTTCACTTTCCTCAGCTTTTTGCCTCTCATACGAATAATTGCTAATTGGACCACATAATACGTTTTTATAATTAGGAAGCCGGGAATAAATGGTCGGCTCAAAAACTTGCAAACAGGTAAGTCCAAGTAAATCAACAATATCTGTTTCATTTTTCAGGAGTTCATACTTTAATGAGAAAACATTTGTATAACGTATCACATCACGCATAGATTTAATGTATCCCTTAAGTCCATAATGAAACAGCCCCGCCCATGCTGCTTTATCTAGTCTATCCTCTGGAATATCACCAAGCAAAGTATTAAGTTTTGATAAAAGAGCTTCATGAATACTCACCATATTCGGTGCAGGTATTTCAAAAGGAACTTGTATAACCTTCTCCAAATATTCTTTGCCATCACCATGTTGTATTTTTCCAAGAGCCTTTACTACAACATCATAATCAAATGCAAGAAGATAAATTGTTTTCGGGAAGTCTGCCAATGCCTTAACCAACTGAAACACAGCAATAATCTCTTCTTCAGAGAGTCGGTCAATATCATCTATAGATACAATGATTTTCAAATCTTCCTCTCTCATCTTTTTAATAATTTTGTTTTTGATATCCTGTAAGTCATTTGTCGGCTGTTCAATCTGTTTTTTTGCCCTTTTCGTTAATACCTTACTTCCAATATTTAGAAATGCACCCACAACAGGAATTAAGCTGGTCGCCTCAAAAACGTCTGCATATTGATCTATTAACTCCCATGCCTTACTTGTGGCTGTTTTCTTTAGCTTTATTGCAGTTGCCATCTGTTTAAAAAATTGGGTAGTTAATTGTTTGGAATCTGAACATAACCATGGATTAAAACGCAGTATTACTATATTGTCGTCAGCTTTCTCTACGATTTCAAGTACCATATTTAGCAAAGAAGTTTTACCACTTCCCCACGCTCCATACAATCCAACGGAAAACGAGCAGGAAAGAGAATATTGCTGCAAAACTTGTGCAAGGCTTTGAGCAAATGAACCTCTGTTTAATGTATCATCTTCAAATTTTGTAATTGGCAAATCTGGACTAATCATTTCTGTACCTTCCATGTATTCTTATTTCAAATATTTTTCATAATTATATCGTCTTAATATCCATTTTTCAACAAATATCCTATTATTCCCCATTGGCACCAGATTGGCATGTAAAAAGTACAAACTGGCACATCATTGCGATTTACAGGGAAATTTCCCCATGCTATAATGGTCATGCTTAAAGCTGTACCCAAAAGCGGGTATCCATTTCACCCAGGGAAACATCTGTCAACTGCAGGTGTTCTTTTTTTACCCAAAACTGTTAACTTCCGCTGATTTTACACCTTAAAAAGCTCGATTTGTGCAGCCTGCAC
>CAJUJN010000083.1 GCA_910586775.1 uncultured Acetatifactor sp.
ATCTTGTCAGTTGTGTAAACTTTCATTTGACTTTCCTCCAATTTTTATGTAATTTGGGTGTTTTGACATGATAATGACAAATGACTCAATTCCCATAGGTCTATTTTACTAGAACAAAAGCATTTTTACAAGATAATATTATCATTTAACTTATTTTTTCAATAAAGTTAATATTCTGTTCATACGTAAAATCCCTTTTCTGCTTTTGTATCAAAGCATATGATACCCTGCAGGGCGCTGCACAAATACAAATTTATATTGATTTTCACACACTAAAGTGTTATTGTGTAACAGTAAACCCGGATGTATGTTCCATTCGTACTCACGGATATGGCAAAATTAATTTTCCCGCTGCAGGCAACAGAGCATTCACAGCTTCGCTTCGTTTGCCGCACAGCCAGCCGGAGATGAAACCCTATTTGGGAAAGAAAACGAGGTGTCAGCATGTCTCATTTAACCTGCGGCTTTATCGGGCTGGGCCTGATAGGAGGCTCCATCGCCAGAGCCCTGAAAGAAAACGTTCCGCATACGAAAATTATCGCATATGATATTAACCGGGAAGCACTTTCCCTTGCCAGAAAGGAAGCGGTAACGGATGTTGTTGCCGATGCCATAGACAGCCGCTTTTCGGAATGCAACTATATCTTCCTGTGCGCCCCTGTCAAAAGAAATGACGGAAATCTGGCAGCCGTGAAGAAAATCATGAAAAAGGACTGTCTGCTCACGGACGCCGGCAGCGTAAAGACAGGCATCCACCAGGCAGTCCATGAGACCGGGTTGGACGAATGCTTTATCGGCGGGCATCCCATGGCCGGCAGCGAGAGAGTCGGCTTCCTCAATTCCAAAGCGTCTCTTCTGGAAAATGCCTACTATATCCTGACCCCCACCTCCTCTGTATCCGCCGGAAAGCTGGAGGCATACCGGGAACTGGTGACTGCAATGCGTGCAATTCCGCTGGTTCTGGATTATCGGAAACATGACTACGTAACCGCCGCCATCAGCCATCTTCCCCATGTCATCGCCGCATCCCTGGTGAATCTGGTAAGGGAAAGTGATTCCGAAGACGGTATTATGAAAATGGTGGCTGCAGGCGGTTTTAAAGACATCACCCGGATTGCATCCTCCCAGGCGGGTATGTGGCAGCAGATCTGTCTGACAAACGGGAAAAATATTTCTTCTCTGTTATCAGATTACATAGACAAATTAACCGTTTTCCGTGAATTCATAGATAATAAAACAGAGGCAGAACTCTACAGCCAATTTGAAAATGCCCGCGTATACCGGGATTCTTTCATCAATGCCTCCAGCGGCCCCATCAAGCGCTCTTTCGCCATCAGCGTGGAAATTGCCGACAAATCGGGCGCTCTGGCACATATCGTCACACTGCTGGCAGAAAACGGACTCAGTATCAAGAATATCGGAATCACACACAACAGGGAATCGGACGACGGTGTCCTGAAAGTGGAATTTTATGATGAAAATGCCCTGAAAAAAGCGGTCACTGTACTGAATGCTTCTGCTTATGCAGTACATGTCCGTTCATAGGTCTTGCCGGGAAGGCAGGTTTTATAAAGCATATTTTATTCGAAAAGAGAATTTGTGGCCGCCTTATGAGTAAATTACCCCGAAGTATCTTTCACAGAAGTTACTCCAGGGTAATTTTCTCCACATACGTTCGCAGATTTTATACTGCACCTAAGTAGAGTTGAAGCCATGTGATATTTTAAATCTCAGGTCTGTATCTGATATTTCCTGGACGGAAACGCCTTTTCTCTCATGCCTTTTTCTTCTCCTTACGCTTCCGATACAGCGCACATACCGCCAGACAAAACAGCATGCCAAAAACGCCGCCACCGGTATCAATCAGCACATCGGTAAATCTCGCACATCGACCCGGCACAAAATACTGATGAATTTCGTCTCCGGAAGCAGACAGAAATACCCATATGACAGTCAGAATACATAACTGCTTTCTGCGTACCATCCACTGGCTCCACAATGTATATACCAACACTCCCATGCAGGCATACTCGGAAAAATGCGCCAGCTTCCGAAGGGGATATTCAAGCCATTCCGCCAGTTCCGCTTCCCTTGCCGCATTCCAACCAGAGCCGGACAGCCAATTGGCAAATTCCACACACTTCTCGGAAATCATCCCGCTCAAAGAGCCCGATTCCCCGCCGTCCTGAGCAGAAAAACGAAAAATCAGGCTGTACAGCGCGCCCAACAGGACCGCCTCGGCAAGTGTCACCAAAACCCTGCGCTCCATAAGCCTGTCCTGAAAACGGCGCTTCTTCTGTCTATTGCTCATTGATTGTCTGATATACTTCTATCCTCGCAGAATCCATCTCCGGCATGCCGATAAAGATAGCGCCGTATCCATAAACACCCGCCTTCAGCTCAATTCTGACAATCTGCAGAAAAGCATGGATTATCTCCTTTGTCCAGATGGTCAGATACGCCTCATATACTTCTCCGATCTGCAGAGGCTCCTTGCATTCAAAGCCCACACCTTCCTTGGACACATCCGTAATATTGATGGTCACTTCGTTCCCTGCATTGCCGTCCAGTCTCTTAATCACAAGCTTGGAGTCCAAGTCCGTCCTTTTGTTCTTTCTTCTATCCTGCTGCATATTCCAATCTCTCCTTTGCCGGTGAAATTATTTCTCACCCAGAATAGTATAAGTATATCATTTTTCGGCACTTATCACAAGACATAATGAAGATTTTTATAAGATTCACAATGATATTTCTGTGTCCTGTTACTATCCCTGCTTTCGATGGCATCCCCAGAACCGGAGCAGGCAGCACATAAGCTGATTACTGCAACAGTCCCTCAATAATCGTCTTTGACTTTACAAATATGCGGTTTTGCGTCACAAAATCAACATAGCATCCCCAAAACTGAAGAATCGGTACTGCTCCCTGATTGCCTCCTCATAAGCCTTCAGCACATTCTCCCTGCCTGCCAGTGCGGAAACCAACATGACCAGAGTGGATTCCGGCAGATGAAAATTGGTAATCAGCCCATCCAACACCTTGAACCGATAGCCCGGATAAATGAAAATGTCCGTATCCCCGCTGCCGGAACGCACTTTTCCTGTCTCGTCCGAAGCGCTTTCCACGGTCCTGCAGCTGGTGGTTCCCACGCATATTATGCGGCCGCCCTCCGCTTTTGTTCTGTTTATCATCTCCGCGGCTTCCTCCGAAATCTGAAAGTATTCCGAATGCATATGGTGATCCAGTACGTTTTCTTCTTTCACGGGCCGAAAAGTTCCCAGTCCCACATGGAGCGTCACATAGGCCAGCCGCACCCCCTTCGCCTCAATCTCTTTCAGGAGCTCCCGGGTGAAGTGAAGTCCCGCTGTGGGCGCAGCGGCAGAGCCATCATATTGGGCATAAACCGTCTGATATCGATTCTTATCCCGGAGTTTATGGGTAATATAGGGGGGAAGGGGCATCTCCCCCAGAGCGTCCAGCACCTCTTCGAAGACACCGCTGTATTCAAATCGTATCAGTCGGTTGCCTTCCTCCACCGTCTCCAGTACCTGCGCTTTCAGCAGACCGTTTCCGAAGGTAAGCCTTGTCCCAGGACGACACTTTTTCCCCGGTTTTACCAGAGTCTCCCAGACATCTCCGGCATTGCGCTTTAGCAGAAGCACCTCCACATGGGCGCCTGTCCCTTCCCGTTCTCCAAGGAGCCTGGCCGGAATAACTCTGGTATTGTTAAGTACCAGGCAGTCGCCCGGACGCAGATAGGATTCCACATCGCGAAACACACAATGGAATGTTGCCCCTGTTCGCTTATCAAGCGCCAGGAGCCTGCTGGAGGAACGATCCTCCAACGGGTCCTGCGCAATCAGCTCCTGGGGCAACTCAAAGTAAAAATCTTTCTTCTTCAGTTCGGCCGGCACTCTCTTCTGCTGCCCTGCCATTGCTGTTTCCGGTTGTCCGGTCTGCACATTTTCCGCCTGTGCTTCAGACGCCTTCCGTGTCTGCCCTGCCGCTGTCTTTCCTGCCGGTACCCTGACCGATGTCCCGGCATCCATTACATTGACGCTCCTTCCACAAATGCCTTATAGCCGCGGTAGGTCTCGTATACATCGGCCTTGCTGGTAGCCTCCCAGGGCGCATGCATGTTCAGTACAGCCACACCGCTGTCGATGACATTCATTCCGTATTCGGCCAGAATGTACGCGATGGTTCCGCCGCCGCCCACATCTACCCTGCCAAGCTCTGCCGTCTGCCAGAGGATTCCCTTCTCGTCCATGACCTTGCGCAGATGCGCCATGTACTCCGCATTCGCGTCATTGGAACCCGATTTTCCTCTGGAGCCGGTAAATTTGTTGAATACCATGCCTTTCCCAAGGAATGCAGCGTTCTTTTTCTCGAAACAGGATGCGTAAGAAGGATCATAGCCTGCGCTCACATCGGAGGAAAGCATGCAGCTGTGCGCCAGACATCTCCTCAGATTCAGCTCACTGTACTCACCTTTTAAATTCATCAGCTCTGCCACTGCATTCTCAAAGAAACGGGAGTGCATTCCCGTAGCGCCCACAGAACCGATCTCTTCCTTGTCGACAAGGATACAGCACATGGTACGCTCTGTCTCCTTTACATCCAGCATGGCTCTCATGGAAGTAAATGCGCAGACTCTGTCGTCCTGGCCGTATGCAAGTATCATGCTTCTGTCAAGGCCTGCTTCCCTGGCCTTTCCGGCAGGCACAATCTCCAGTTCCGCGGAGAGGAAATCCTCTTCCTCAATGCCGTAGGTTTCCTTCAGAATATCCAGAATTCCTGCCTTTACGGCTTCCTTTGCCTTCTTCTTATCCTCTTCCGTCTCTTCTTCTTTCTTTTCACCGGAATCGATGCGGATGGGCCTGCTGCCTACAATCAGGTCAAGCGCTTCACCCTCAATGACCTGTGCGGCTGTCTTTTTCATCTGCTCCGCCGCCAGATGAATCAGTAGGTCAGATACGAAAAATACGGGATCATCCTCATTGTCGCCGATATTGAGTTCGACAATGGTACCGTCCTTTTTCACCACTACGCCATGAAGCGCAAGAGGGATGGCAACCCACTGATACTTCTTCACACCACCGTAGTAGTGTGTGTCCAGATAAGCCAGGTTGCTGTCCTCATAGAGAGGGTTCTGCTTGACGTCGATCCTGGGGCTGTCAATATGGGCGCCCAGAATGTTCATCCCTTCCGTCATGGGCTTTTCGCCGATCTGAAACATGGCGATGGACTTGTTCATGCACACACTGTACACCTTATCGCCCTTCTGAAGCTTTGCGCCGCTTTCGATCAGGCCCTCAAGCTCCCGATAGCCTTCCGCCTCGATGGTGTTCACGATGGTGTCAATGCACTCCCGCTCTGTCTTGCCGTTGTCCAGGAAATCCCTGTACTCCTGATTCAGTGTCTCCAGTTCCTTAAGCTGCACCGCGTCATAAGTCTCCCAAGTTACTTTTCTTTCCATTTCCGTTTCCTTTCTTATACCCGTGAGCATATTCATTTGCCGTTTTCTGCACCGTATGACAGCAATACTCGTCTACTGTCCATTTACAACGGCAGATGTTTCAACTTTGAGCATACATTAAAGATTTGAGCAGAACAAATTCCACTCAAATCCCGAATATGGTCATTTTACCACAACTGTATTTAATTTCAAGTCTTTTGACAAACAATTTAAACCGAAAATTCTTTCATGGCTTCCCGTATCCGTTCCGCATAAAGTGCCTGTACGCTCCGGCTCTCCCCCAGTCCCCGGAATACGGGCTCCGCCATAATCCCTCCATTCCTCACTGCAGCAAGCAGGCTGTCTTTCCCGCCTGCCATATCATTCCTGGCATGGCTGCCCGCTACAAGCATCAGAGGAAGCAGCCTGACCCGGCGGGCTTTCCAGTGCACCAGCCTTTCCGCCGTGTCCTGAAAAGAAGGCTCTCCGCCCACAATACAAATGATGGCCGGGTAGTTTTTTTCTTCAAAAATATCCTGCATCCTGTGATATACGGCATTGGCTTCATATTCTGTCCCATGTCCCATGAGCACCAGGGCTTCCCCCTCCTGCACCGGGTTTTCTTCCATGATAATAGATGAAAGAGCCTCGCAATCCCGCACATTTTCCAGCAACGGACGGCCAATTGACACATGGATTCCCGTTTCCCGGGCTTCTCTGGCAAGCAGCTCAAATTCAACTCCGCGTAAAAGCAAAGTCGGCTGCAGGACTGCTTTTTTATAACCGTCCCTCTCCATCCGGGCCAACGCCTCCGCCTCATTGTCGACCTGCAGGCCATGGCGCTTCTTCAGACTGCGAATAACCGCGGCATTTAAGAATGCCCGATATACCGGATACCCGGGAAAGTGATTTTCCACTGCTTTCTCTGTGGCCGCAATGCTGCGCTCCAAAGCATCCAAATGCGTCGTCCCGAAGCTTACCATAAGAATTGCTGTTTCACTTTTCATCTTCTCTCCTGTGCGAATATTTCTCAATACTACTTCTCTCCCCCAACCAGCCTTTTATTTACCGCCTCAAAATACTGGTTCACATAGGCGCCGATGAGAATAATATACATACAGAAATACATCCACAGCAGCACAATGATGATAATGGAAAGGCTGCCGTAAATACCATAGGAATTGCCGTAAGTCAGATAATAGGAAAAAGCCCAGGAAAAAACGCTCCACACCACAGCGGAAAAAACAGCGCCGGGTATCTGCTCTTTAAAGGCCAGTTTTTTGTCCGGCACATAAGCGTAAACCGCCGCAAACAGCACGGAAAGCACTGCCCATACAAAAAGAAAGCGAAAGTTCATGCCAAAGGAAACCACCTTCTGCAGCTGGGGAATGCGATGCAGTGCCAGAGTCACCAGCTGGTCTCCGAATACCATGACAAACAGCGACAAAATGACTACAACCAACATTACTATTGTATAAAAGGAAGCGATGATACGGAGCACAAAATAATTTCTCTTCTCATCCACTCCATTGACGCAATTCAGTCCTTTCATAAGCGCCATTACGCCTTTTGCGGCCGACCAGATGGTGGCAATCAGCGCAATGGACAGAATACCTGCCGATTTGTCATAAACCTCCGAGATCAGGCTTTCCGCCAGCGGATCGATCTGGTCCGGCAGAAAGTCTGTCACCAGCTCTACCAGATTCTCCTCCGTCAGCGGCGTATAGGGAATGATCGTACAGATCATAATCAGCATGGGCACTACGGACAGAAAGAAAAAGAAAGCAGTGCTGGCCGCATAGGTACTGATGTCCTTTTTTTTCATTTGTGCAGAGAAATCTCTCACAATCAGGTATAACTTCCAAACCACGTAAAACTGCTCCTACTCGTATATATTTTCCAGTCTGCAATTCTCATAGAAATACAGCAGTATCTCACCAGCCGAATAACCGCTGGCCGCCATGGCCCTGGCACCGTTCTGGCTCATGCCCACTCCGTGGCCGAATCCGCCGCCGGTCAGAGTATATCTTATCACATTTCCGTTCTCTTTTCCAGTCTCTATCGTGAAAAAGCCGCTTGGAAGCAAATTCGCGCTGGCCACCCGGCTGCCGTCCTGCCGCACCACGTCCGCCTTCCCGTCGTTTAACACATATCGGATATTGTGCTCGGATATAACCTTAATTTTCTGGGAACCCGCCTCTATCACCAGTTCGTCCGCAACGCCGCCGCTGCCCCGCTTTTCTATGTAGATATCCGTGATATCGCCCAGGCTGTCGATGGTTTCGCTGACATATGCCCCGTCCTTCCAGGTCAGGACCAGCTTACTGTTGGCCGCATAGCGTTTCTGCAAGGTCTCCAGTATATGCTCTTTGTCCAGTTCTTCCGCCTGATAAGTCCAGCGATACCATCCCTCTCCGGATTCAAAGTCGTCCTCATTGACGGAAGAAATAAACGCCGAAAAAGCAGTCTCGTCCCTCAGCAATTCTCCCAAATCCGCCGTCATGCTGGCTTCATTTCCGGAACCGCCGCTTCCCTCTGAAGAAACTCCGTTCCCGGAATCACCGCCTCCCCCGGCCTGAGAAGCAGCCTCCAGAGCCCCGGCAAAGGCAGTCCGGCTCAGGGATTTCCCCCGAAGATAAGTCAATGCAGGCGCAGCTTCCGTCTTCCACACATTGGCATCGCTGCCCACCCCGCAGGAGGTGGAATAATAATAGGTTCCCGCCAGGCTCCCCTCCTCCGTGCGCAGCAGCTGGCCGTAGGTTTCCTTCACTGCCGTAGTGGTACTCTCCTGTTCCAGAATATTATTGTAAACCTGGTAAGAGGTGCTGTCATCCACATGGGCACCGTACTGAGGATATCCCGCATGCTCCATATGCCCGTAGGCGTAGGTTCTGGCACAGACTGCCTGGGCCTTCAGCGCCTCGAAAGGATATTTTGCCGGCATCTCGCTGGGCACCACACTGTAGAGATATTCCTCCAACAATACCTCATTTACCGCCACAATCCCGTCCTCCGTCCTCAGGAACTCCATCTGCCCCCGGTAAGAAGGCGTCCCCTGGCTGCGGTTACAATTTTCAAATACAATCTTCCCCGTCAGCACATCCGGCACAATCCTGACTCTGTCTGTCTCAAAATAGACGCTGTCATAGCCGAATTCCAACTTCTCGCCCGCTGCATGGGCTTCCTCCTTCTGATTGTCATAAGGGCCGTAGACCACCGTATAGCCCGTGTCACAGGTAACCACAGGCGCATCATGAAAACTGCCGCTGTAATCCGACGCTCGAATCAGCACGCGGATATATTCCATGGCCTCTTCCTTCACCATCAGAACCGCACAGACTTCTCCGTTTTCCACGCATAAATCCGTAAAATCATATCCGAACCGCAGGTCATTCGCTGTACACATTTCCAGGCTGTCAAAGAGCCTGTAACCCTTGTAATCTGCCGCCAGAGGAAGCCTTCCGTATCCCTCCACCTCGATTCCCGCATCGTCCACACTCAGAATTTTTCCGTTTATCTTATCCTTCTTAACGTCTGCTGCAGTAACCGCCCCGTCTGTGAGCTCTACATCCGCCACCTGTTCCCTGACGGAGAAATCCGGAATACCTGCCGCTCCGCTCCCCTGTGCAGAAGCCTCCACGCCCCAGGGATACCGCTCGCTCTGCCCGTCCCTGAAAATCATCAGCCCTTCCTCATCCGCCTCCATAATCCATACATTCGTCAGCAGCTGAATCACGGGAATATGGGGCTCCGGCGTAGGCGCGGGGACTTCCTCCTCATCCCCTCTATGTACCAGCAGCAAAAGCAGCTTCCCAAACAAAAGTATCACCAGCAGCAATATGCCCAGCAGGCTGATAAATGCCTTCATCTGCATCCTCTGTGACCTGTTCAAATTCCATTCGTTCCTATTCAAATTCTCTCCCTTTTGGGGCTGTCGGGAAATGGCATTCATTCACAATATATTGTGGAAATACAGTTTTTCCCGACAGCCCTCTCTCTTTCAGACAAACCATACAGATTATTATACGACACTTCATAGCACTATATGAAAAGTCCTTTAAGCTTAAAAGAGCAGCCCCAAAGGACTGCTCTCTTCTTCTGTATTGTGTGCCCAAAATGCCGCCTTCTGCTCTCTGACTCCTAGCAATGCTAGGTGGGTAACCGCAACCAAAGCTTTTGCCTTCCCTTCCAATCCTCCACCCAAAGTGCAGTGAGGGCTTGACAGCCACTTGGCAATGTAGGAATCCCGTTTAAAGTAGCGTAGGTTCAAAATAAACAAAAGTTATCGCACATCTCAGGCTAAAAGTATTATAACAAAAAGCCTGTAAAATTACAACTGTATTTTTTTCCAAATTTTATTGTCGTATTTTGCCTGTAATCCTGCGATACGAACCGTTTTTTTGATACTTTTTCCGAAAAAACTTATTCTGCCATATAAACCGACAGTTTCTGCTTGATGGCGGCAACGGCCTCCTCCGTATCAGTCTGTCCCCTCAATACCTTCGCAGCTTCCCCCGCAATGACTCTGTACACCTGATATTCACAGATGTCCATACAGCTCTGCAGAACTAATGCTCATTTTCCCTTCTTCGTTACGACTATTGCAATACAGAATTTAACTATGCTAATTTTATTCTGAATTACTATAGAATTTCTCATTTCCTTTTACATCAAACCTGAAATTATATAGAATGAATTCAGACATTATAAAATACTGCATTCAAAACAGGCAAATCGTGACAAAAGGACTGACTGAAACATGAGAGAAGTAGGAAAAACAATTGCACAGCTGCGCATGGAAAAAGGACTTCGGCAAAAAGACCTGTCAGATATTTTAAGTCTCTCCCCCAGCAGCATATCCAATTACGAAACCGGCGCTTACTGGCCTGACCTGAGCACCCTCTGTGAAATAGCCGACTATTTTAATGTAACCACGGACTATCTCCTGGGCCGCACGGAATACCGCTGTCCTCCTGAAATCCTCGACAAGTATGTCACGAAAGATTACGCAATTAACAGTATCGTAAACACACTGCTGTCCCTGGATTCGGCTTCGGTAGATGCTGTCCTCAAATATGCGGACTACCTGAAAGCCAATCATGCCAAAATCGCAGGAAAGACAACATCTCCCGCCAGTTCCCGGAAAATCTCCGAGCCTGACGGACGCACTCAGAAAAGTTCCAGAAAAGATTCCGAAAAGAAGACCAGAAAAAGCGGGGCATAAACCTTCCTGATGCCCCGCAATTTTTATTCCATCTATTTTTCCACAATATTCTGTAACCAGACCCCTTTTTTCACCAGAACAAATCCTATGGCGCATTTAATCCAGTCCGCCATCTGAACCATGGCAAAGATTGCAATCACCGGTATCGTCGTCAGGCGGCTTAATCCGTATGCCACCGGCACGCTGACACACCACACAAACACGCTGTCAAACAGAAACGTCACAATGGTCTTTCCTCCCGAACGGAGCGTAAAGTACGCTGCGTGCATGAATGCCGCCTGGGGCATGAACACTGCCTGTGCCAGGATAAACTGCACCGCCACAGCCTTAACCTCGTCGCTGGTCTTGTAAATCCGGGGGAACAGCGGTGCGATAACTGCCATCAGCACTGCCACACCGATACAGCAGACCACGGAAAAGGCAATAATCTTATTATCCGTATCTCTCGCTTCTTCCATTTTGCCTGCCCCCAGAAGCTGCCCGATGATAATGGCTACGGCATCCCCCATAGCAATAAATACGACATTGAATACATTGTTAATCGTATTGGCGATATTCAGGCCGGCGATAACGCTTAGCCCTCTGACGGAATAGCACTGGACAAGCATCGCCATGCCTGCGGACCACAGGGTCTCGTTGATGAGCAGCGGCGCTCCCTTGATAAAGTATTTCCCCGCCAGATGCACCGGCACCTTCAGCGTGGAATAGACTCCTGTAATATAAGGATTCCTGTCTTTATGCCTGTGGGTCCATATAATGACAATTCCCGCCTCCACATACCTGGATACTACCGTTGCAACTGCCGCGCCCACAACTCCCAGAGCCGGAAGTCCCATCTTGCCGTAAATCAGCAGATAATTCAGGCACAGGTTCACAGCCACGGCAGCGATTCCCGCTTTCATGGGAAGCACGGTCTCGCCGCACTCGCGCAGTGTACTGACATAAATCTGAACTGCCATAAACGCCGGAAGTCCGAGAAGCATCACCTGCAGATAGCTTCTGCCGTAGCGCAGCGCCGCAGCCAGGTCTCCCCCGTCACTGCTGCCGCTTAAGTACATCTGAATCAGATACTCTCCCGCCGTCAGCAAAAGCAGGACTGCGCCCGCTGTCAGTATCAGGGCCATCCAGAATTTGTAGCGGAAGGTATGGCGGATTCCCTCATCGTCCTTCTGCCCGAAATACTGCGCCGTAAAAATCCCTGCCCCGGCCAGGCCGCCGAAGACACAGAGATAGTACACCATCAGAAGCTGATTCACAATGGCCACCCCGGACATCTGCTCCGTTCCCACCTGCCCTACCATGATATTGTCCAACAGGCCCACGAAATTCGTGATACCGTTCTGAATCATAATGGGAACTGCCACGCCCAGAACCATCCTGTAAAAAGCCTTATCACCTATGAATTTCCTTCCTGCCTTTGCTGACATATCTTTTCCCTCCTTCATACGGCTCGTATATCTCCGGGCAATTTTTTAAAGCACTTATGCTTACTTATTCCTAGTATAACTCAATGCCACCAACCCTAAATTGGTTGTATTTCCTCTGCTTTGCTTTCATGAGAAATGCTGTGTCTGTTGCATATGTATTTTCTGTAGCGATTTATACTTCAGAAATTTGCCGCAGTTTTACCATTATACCGCATTCCTGTATAATTGCAATGCCTTTTTTCACAAAAAACGCAAAAATACAAAAAACAAGAAACGGCAGACAATTGTCCGCCGCTTCTCTCTTCATTTCATCTGAAAGATTTACTTTTCCCATCTATTTTATGCGAAAGTTCCGGTATTGTCACCCTTCTTCAGGAAGAAGGTGCTGTCCGCCTTTGTCTCGGCCCTGAGCCATTCTCTCTCTTCCTCATTCAGATAAGGAGACAGCTTCTCAAACACTTCCTTCTGATAAGCGTAAAGGTATGCCCTCTGGGTTTCCGTCATATACTTCTCATCAATGGCTTCCATGTCGATTGGCACCCAGGTCAGCGTCCTGAAATGCATGAACTGTCCGTACTCATTCTTTACATCATTTTCAGCCACCATCACATTCTCAATGCGGATACCGTGGCTTCCTTCTATGTAAATACCGGGCTCATTGGTAATGTCCATACCCGCTTCCAGAACTGCCTCCGGCCTGCCGTCAACATACTGCCAGGAAAGTCCCTGGGGTCCTTCATGCACATTCAGGATATAGCCCACACCATGGCCGGTGCCGCATTTATAGTCCAGATTGATATTCCAGACAGGCTGACGCGCCAGGATATCCAGGTTCCGTCCCGTGCAGCCGTAAAGCCATCTGGCATTGGTCATCTGCAGCATGCCTGCCGCCACTGCAGTATAATGCCTCTTGATCTCATCGGAAACCGGCCCCAGCACAATGGTTCTGGTCACGTCCGTGGTGGCACCCAGATACTGTCCGCCGGAATCCACCAGGAACAGCCCTTCGGGCTCAAGTACCGCGTAACTCTCCGGAGTAGCCTCGTAGTGCATCATGGCGGCGTTGGCTTTATAACCGCCTATGGTGGGGAAGGAAAGTCCCAGGCACTCGGGAATCTCTCTGCGCAGCGCCTCCAGCTTATCTGCCGCAGTAATCTCCGTAATCTCCATTTTGCCGATATTGGTCTTCAGCCAGTAGATAAAGCGGGTCAGCGCCACACAGTCCTTGAGATACAGCTTCTCCATATTGGCCAGCTCCACGGGATTCTTGATTGCCTTCAAAAGTTCCGTGGGGTTTTTCTTCTCCACCAGGCTCTGCTTCTCAGCCAGAGTCTTGTACAGGCAGTAACTGCAGAATCTGTCGTCTACCAGGATTTTTCCCTCTGCAGGAAGATTCTGGAGATATTCTACAATATGGTCGTACTCTTCCACCTGGATGCCCTTTTTGTCCAGGTAGTTCTTCACGGTATCATCAAGCACATGCTTCTGGATAAACAGCACAGTGCTGTACTTCGTCAGGTAGCCGTAGGAGATGGCCACAGGATTGCACTCCACATCACAGCCCCGGATATTGAACAGCCACATCAGGTCGTCCAGTTTTGTCAGAAGGAAGCTGTCCGCGCCCTCTTTCTTCAGCTTCTCCATCACGTCGCCGCGCTTCTCTTCAAAGCTTCTGCCAGCAATCTCCTCGTCCAGCACGGTCACCTTTCCTGCCGGAAATGCCGGCCTGTCCGTCCAGATACTGTCAGCAAGGTCCCTGTCATATACGATGGAAATCTGTTTGTCTGCAAACTTTTTCTCGTATTCCTTTCCCGCCTGGACGGAAATCACTCTGCCGTCAAAGCCAAGGGTCTGACCCTGCTTCATATTTTTCTCCAGAAACTCCGTGATGGTGGGAACGCCCTCGTCGCGCATGCGGAACAACGTGACCGTAGTACCCTCCAGCTCATGCTCCGCCTGGATGAAGTATCTGCCGTCCGTCCACAGCCCTGCGCCGTCTTCCCACACCAGCAATGTCCCGCTGGAGCCTGTAAAACCGCTGAAATACTCCCTTACCTTGAAGTAGTCGTTCACATACTCGGAGTTGTGGAAGTCCGCAGTGGGAATCATGTAATAGTCGATGCCGTTCTCCTTCATCTGCGACCTCAGCGCCGCAAGTCTGCCCTGAATGATTGTATTTTCCATTTCCTTTCTCACCTTTCTGCCGTCTGCTCTATCTTTATGTACCTTTATTACGTATCCTTTCCTGTTCCTTCCGGACTGCGCTCTGTGACTGCCGGAATGTCTCATCACACTGTACGCTCTCTGTCCGTCCCGGACTGACGCTCTACTTACTTGCCGGAATGTCTCATCACACCGTGCTCTCCCTCTCCGTCCCGGATACATACTCTACAGGTGCAGAAATTCTCTCACCACATTCTTCATTTCGTCCACCTCGCACTGCCTGTCGTGCAGCACGGGTGCGGTGCGGATTTCCTCGATAGCATCGGGAATCCGGACACCTGAGAGTTTTGACAATCCGTCAACCAGTTCGAAATCCCCCTTCGCATCATGTTCTGCGTCAATGGCATTCATGACGCTTCTGGTAAATTTATAGGGGCTTGCCGTGGAAGCAATGATTGTCTTAGCCTCGTCCCCCGTCTCTTTTCTGTATTTCTGATACACTGCCGAAGCCACTGCCGTATGAGTATCAATCACATACCCGCATTCCTCATACAGACGCCCGATTTCCGCTTCTGTCTCCGCCTCCGTAGCGTAATTCCCATAGAAATCAGACAGCGCAGCCTTCATTTCCTCCGTAATATCGTACCTGCCCTCACCGTTCAGCGCCGCCATCAGCTTTGCAGTCCGCTCCGGCTCATTGCCTGCAATGCGGTAAATCAGACGCTCCAGATTACTGGAAATCAGTATATCCATTGACGGCGAAGCGGTCAGCACGAATTCCCTGTTCCTGTCATAGGTACCGGTACTGAAAAAGTCGTACAGCACCTTATTTTCATTAGAGGCACAAATCAGCTTTCCGATGGGCAGCCCCATGTTTTTTGCATAAAATGCCGCAAGGATATTGCCGAAATTGCCCGTGGGCACCACCACGTTTACCTGCTCGCCCTCTGCAATCCTGCCCTCCTTCAGAAGTCTGCCGTAAGCATATACATAGTAGCATATCTGAGGCACCAGGCGGCCGATATTGATGGAATTAGCCGAAGAAAACTGATAACCCTTCCCTGCCATTTCCGATGCCAGTTCCTTGTCGGAGAAAAGTTTCTTCACGCCGGTCTGGGCATCGTCAAAATTGCCGTGGATTCCCACCACCAGAGTATTTGCCCCCTTCTGGGTAACCATCTGCTTCTCCTGGATGGGGCTTACACCGTTCTTCGGGTAGAATACAATGATTCTGGTTCCCTCCACATCCGCAAAGCCAGCCAGGGCAGCTTTCCCCGTATCGCCGGAAGTGGCTGTGAGAATGACTATCTCATTCTTTACACCGTTTTTCCGTGCAGAAGTTATCATCAAATGAGGTAATATGGACAATGCCATGTCCTTGAATGCAATGGTAGGACCGTGGAACAGCTCCAGGTAATACGCCCCCGCCGCTTCCGCCATAGGCACTATCTCCTCCGTATCGAATTTGGAATCATATGCTCTGTCGATACAGCCTTTCAGTTCTTCCTCCGTAAAATCCGTCAGATACAGCTTCATCACCTCATAAGCCACCTGCCGGTAGTCCATTTCCGCCAGTTCCTTTATATCCTTATCCAGAGCGGGGATATGGTCCGGCACAAACAGCCCTCCATCCTCCGAAAGTCCTTTTAGAATTGCCTGTGAAGCTTTCACCTGCGCTTCACCGCTCCGTGTACTGTGATAGAATACTTCCATACTGTTTTCTCCCTTCCTCTCCGGAATGTACTTTTTCGGCATACGCTAATCCATTCAGTCATTTCCCGTCAGAAATATGCGTTACATCGGAAGCAATCCCTTCGCCTCCGATAAAAAGTGCGTCCCTTTGTACCGCATTCAACTATGAGAAGCTGCATTTGCTTCCTGTAGTACGGTCCTATTTTACCATCTGCGCCCAAAGTTCGCAAGTTCTTCCTTTACCGAAAATTTCTTCAAAAAGCCCCGGGCTTCAAGCACTTTTCTGTAAATCATTCAGCCCTGACGAGCATATTCAAAATTTTACATACGATTTCGCCGTTAAACACCTGAATTTCCCAGGGCAGCATCTTCTCCAAAAACAGCACGATACCAGAGTCCAAACCCCTTTTCCCACAGCGGAAGCGGAAACGGGCGCTGTGTCTCCCCTGTCTTCCCGGCATATTCCTCCATATACTGCAAAAAGAGTGAAATGTACTCCTTGCGGGTTTCCAGCTGCTTCATGATCAAACGGCTCCAGACGGGCACTTCCCGGAATTGAACGCTTTTCCGGAACATGGCAAGGTACCCGTCCATATCGAAAGGAACCCTTTTTTCTTCCAGATTCACCTCGCCCGTATCCGTAATCTCAAGCATTGTATATGGTATGCCCTCTTTCACACAGTCCACGGGCAGACCGCAGGCACCCGGATTAATCAGCACTTTTTTGCAATCCTCCGACATATAATTCCACTGGATATGCGAATGGCCAAAGATATAGATTCCCTCCGGCAATTCGGCAAGCCTCTCCCTGAACTGCCTGTCCGTTTGAAAATAGTCCCCAATATCCTTCTTTAACTCTTCCGGCGGGACGAACGAGCCTCCGTACCTTTTCAGCAACTTTGACGGGCTCCATTTACGGTGTACGCTGTCCGCTATAAAATCGGCGGAGGAATGTGTCATATAGACAGAACGGGCCTGACATTGAAATCGCAGTTGATTTGGAAGCTTTAAGAGAAATTCCAGATTTTCGGGAACGATATTTTTATGGCACCAGTAAATAATCTGCCCATTCCCATCCGTCCGGGCAGACTCGTCTTCGGGCATCCTCTCAAAATATGCCTCCTGGTTTCCCCGAACCGCATAAAAGGCATACTGCTCCGCAAGCGCCCGCATCCTTGCAATGCAGCCGTCAGGATACGGATTACCGAGACAATAATCCCCCGCAAAGAGAAAAACGTCGGTATGGTTCCTTTCCGCATCCTCCACAACAGCATCCAGTGCCGGTAAATTTCCGTGTATATCCGAAATGACCGCATATCTCATCGCTATGTATCTCTCCTCCGCTGTAACCTCATTCCTGCCTGCTGACGGCTTCACATCCTGCTTCTTACTTTGACGTATACCCACTTTTCATCATACGGTAACATATTTGCCGTCATCAGTCAATATGCTTATCACGCTCATGAATATATTCTGAGTATATTCATCTGCCGCTTTGTAACAGTTAAGACAGGGCACTGAACTGTTACGCCGCTTTCCACGCCATGTTACAGATATGCCCATTTGCAAAACATTCACGCCCTCAACGATATCTGCATTTTTTCTCATGTCTGAATATGCAAAAACCTTTTCAAAACCTTTCCTATATACAGCGGTTGACTCTCATTTAAAAAATTCATGCCCTCCATGCACGAACAGATATGTAAGATTCCTGTCGAACCATTCCACCTTCCGGCTGTCCGCATATTTCCTGGCTACAAAATACAGCGCGCCCTGAGAAATGTCCTCCCCCATCAGCGCCCGTTCCACTGCGTTCACCGTCTCTTCGCTGACCTTTACCCTGTAGTAGCTTCCGTTGGATACCGGTGAAAACTGCGATACCCCCTTTTCCTTCTGAAATACCACACCGGCTACCGTATCGGGAAAGGATTCACTGTTCAGCCGGTTCAGAACCACATTCGCCACCAGAAGCTTTCCGTCCTCGTCCTCATTGCCGGCCTCCGCCTCCACAATTCGCAGCAGCACCTCCAAATCCGTATCCGAAAGGTCATACATATACTGCTGCTCCACTACAAGAAAGGCGACGGTCCGCTGCCCGGAAACCGCCACATCCGCGATGCCAAGGCCCTTCTCCCCGTCCTCTTTTACAGCCTCCGCCTTCCCCGTCCACTCGGCTTCCAGTTCCTTAAGCCTCAGTCTCAGACTCTGCACAGGCTCCGAGCAAAGTCCCATTGCATCCAGCTCCCTCACACACAGGACACATGCCATCAGTGTGAATGCCAATGATATCAATAGTGCCACTGCCTTTTTATACATATTCCCCAGTCCTTTCTTCACCGGACGACGACGTTTCAAAAGCCTGTCCGTTATATCAATATATGAAACAAGTCCCGAAAATATGTCTTATCGGAAGCAATCTCTTTGCTTCCGGTAAAAGGCGCGCACTTTGCGCCGCATTCATCTATGGGAAGCTGCACTTGCTTCCTATCGTATGTCTGGTTATCTCCCCGATGTACCAGATACAAGGTAACAGTTCAGACACCCGTTGTTAAAGAACGGCAAAGAGACCAGTTATTGT
>CAJUJN010000084.1 GCA_910586775.1 uncultured Acetatifactor sp.
TTGAATTTGAAGGAAGTACAATGAATTTGGAAGTAAATGAAATGCGGAATAACAGCTTATTTCTGCTAATTTATGAACTACTCTGTCCCTTGTACGCGACAGAAGAATTTGGTATTCTATTGGTACAGAGACGGAGTGCGCTTGCATTAATTTGAAAGGAGAGAGACTTATGAAGAAAAAAGCAGGATTATTAAACACAAAAAATGGTATGAGAAACAGGATCAAACACATTATTTCGGGGTTGATGTGCATGGCTCTGTTAGTTGTGTGTGCCGTGCCAGTCAACGCCGGACAGTATATGGATGATTTTGGGATGGAAACGTTTGGTGCGTGTGGACATGCGAAATTTTTTTATACGAAACCAGTCCAGCGATACACAATGACTAATTCTTTGACTCATAGAAAATATGATTATCAAGAAAGATACTGTAAGGATTGCGGCGCATTGCTTAATACTTATACATATGATAGGGGAGAAGAGAATCATTCATTGAGTTATCAGGACTTAGGCCATAAAGATATGACTCATAACTATAGAATTAACTGTAACAACTGTGGTTTTAATACCACAACGAGTGTTCCCTGCAGTAATAATGGCAGTTCCTACAATACACCATGGTAATGTCGGTTTCTCATTTTTATCAGAAGAAAAACAATGGTATTAGCGCAAGTGAATATTGACAGGTACTCTGTGGAGGGGAGATATGCATTTCTCCCTTTCCTTATTATGCTGTATTGACGTTATAGCACTGCCAATTTCTTTGTTTAGCTAATGAGTTCGAAGAATATGAAAAATAAATTTTTTATCAAATCAAATCAAAACAAAATTCCATTGTCATAAGTTGCAAAAGGGCGTATGATTGAAAAATGTTAAAAAGGAGCGAAATATAGTATGAGAAGGGCTCTCAGGAATACAAAGCGAAAAAGAAAGTTTGCCCTGGCGATGTGCCTTTTCTTTATAACATATGTGCTGTCGGGATGTAGTAAGAAGAATCCGGCACTGGAGGAACAGGCACCTGCCTATGTATACGTGCCAAAGCAGCTTGCAGCTTCGGCCTCAGGAGGATACAGTCTGCCGGACGGATTTCAGAAGCCGGCCGTGGAAAGCGGACAGATATATTATATGCGGCAGACCTATGAAAATCAGACGATTGAAAGAACCGTATTTCCGGAGGATGACAGCGCTGTGGATTTTAGGGATGCCGAGATTCTCTATTCCGTTTCAGCTTTCGCCTTTGAGAAGGGTGATGGTGGAAACGGGAACGAGGAGGATGTTCTTGCCATGTTGGACACGGCTATGGACCCGAAAAGTGTGCATGTCGTAGCAGGGGCGGACGGAATAGTGCGGGTGGACCCGGAGAAGGACTACTTCCGCTTTAGCCTTCAGGACTACACAGTGGACCAGGAGCAGAACATATATTTTGTGCTGGGTTGCAGCGGGGGCAGCTATTTTTCCATGGAGAACATGGGAAGCGTGCTGTGCAAGAGAACTGCAGAGGGGACGTGGGCGTACCGGCACTTTTTTAAAGGGCTGGAGCCGTTGAATGACAGCCTGGCAGTGGATGGGAACGGCGGTGTATACGTACTGACGTCGAAGGGGATTCTCGCAGTAGACGGGAACGGCCATGAAGCAGGCATGACGGGTACGGAAGAATACAAGGGAAAAAATTACTCTTCGGAGCGGCTGTTGGGAGATTCCCAGGGAAATGTATACTATTTTGTTCTGGAAGAATTTGATTCCCAGTGGAAAGGAATGGAAGTGGGATTCCAGGGCAGTAAAGGGTTGGAAGAGGTGAAAGGACTTTCGGGGCGCGATTATATGGGCTTTGGTACCTGTGTTGTATTCCAGGGGAATGTATATTTCTCGGTTTTTGAAAGCTTCTATGCATATGACCGGAAGACGGAAAACAACAGTGAGATGTTCCAGTGGGCCAACAGCGGGCTGATCAACACCAATGTCAGGGAATGTCTCCCGCTTGGGCCGGACAGGCTTCTGGTATGGTACGACGAGCCTGGGATGGAAGGGCTTTACCAGCTTGTAAAAACACCCGCAGAAGAACTGCCGGAGAGAGAAGCAGTGGTACTGGCGTCTATTGATGTATCTACGGATATGCGAAACGCAGTCATACATTTCAACAGACTGAATGAAAAATACCAGGTTGTCCTGGAAAACTACGGGTATACCAGTGAAACCGCCTCCGCTGCGGAAACCCGTCTGAGCGCGGCACTGGTATCTTCCGACCCGCCTGACCTGCTTTCCCTGTCAGGCAGGAACCTTGAAAAGGACGTGGAAAAGGGGCTGCTGGAGGACCTGTCGCTCCGGCTGGAGGGCAGCAGCGTGCTGGACAGGGAGGACTTCCTGGAGAATGCGCTGGAAGGATATACCGTTGGGGGCCGCCTGGTCGGTATACCTGTACGCTTTTACCCTACGGTTGTGGGTGTACGGACATCCCAGGCAGGCGGGCTGGACAGTTGGACCATGGAGGATGTGTATGCCCTGGCGGAACGGTACCCGGAGCAGACAATCCTGCTCAGCGATGGCGGTTATGATATGTACACCGGGAAGCGCAGAATACTGGGGACAGGAGAATACCTGTTGGGAAGGTTCTGTGCAGCATGGTATCTGGAAGAGTTTGTAGACTGGGAAAAGGGGGAGTGCAGTTTTGACAGTGAGGGATTCCTCAGGCTTCTTGGCTGGGTTGGTGAGCATGCGGAGGAACCTGACCCGCAGGTCGGCTCTCATGGAAGTGCTTCCATGGAGGGGAATTTCCCGGCGGAAGCTTTGTTGATAGAGGGCTATATAGATTTTGAAGATGCTGCCATATGGAAGGCTCGGTGCGGTGGGGAGATTACACTGACAGGCTTTCCCACAGCAGATGGCAGAGGAACTGCGAGGGTAAATGTGGAAGCACCCCTGGGTATTGTGGCAGGAGCAGGAAACAGGGAAGGGGCATGGGAATTCCTGGAATATTACATATCGTCTTCGACAGACGGAAAGTGGAGCCGTGGCCTGCCTGTAAGCAGGAACCGGCTCCAGGAGCTGATGGAGAAAGAAGTCCAGAGGAGTCGTCCATTGTTTTATACCGTAGATGATGAGGAGGTGGAGATTTACGGGACATCCCGCGAAATGGCGGAGAAGCTGATGGCACTTCTGGAATCGGCTGACTTCACTCCGGAATCGGGCCTGAGAAACATGGTCGTCAGCATCGTCCTGGAAGAAACGAAATCTTATTACACTGGGGACAAGAGTCTGGATGAAGTGGCAGGAATTATCCAGAACCGGGTACAACTGCTTTTGAAGGAGAATAAATAAAAAGAATTTATGAACCATGCAGAAAGCACGGAAGTAAACATTATGCGATACAGAGAGAGCAGGAAAAACTGCTGCAGAAATAGCCTGTATGCTATACTGCGGCAGTTTTTTATGTGCGGTACCATTCGGGCGTGGAATGATACCATTTGGGTATCATATCTTGTAATTTGCATGAAAGAATGTTATTGTGCAGGTAGATGATTTATACTGCACACCGAATAAATTTGCAATAAGCGCCGCTTCTGCTGTGTGTCATTTTTCTGTGCGATATCACAGAAGCGCTAACTTGTTATATCTATGTCGGCAAATATTTTCGACAGTGAGTATAAATTCTGTCGGCCTTGAGTATATCAGGAAGGTGAGGGGAAAGCCGTGCCCACGATCGGGGTAATATGTGACCGGGACGACGAAAAAGGGGAAATCATCCATACACTTGAAATGCTGGCGGCAAGGAATGGATTTGACTGTTCCGTATGCATTCTTGATCGGAAAGCAGCAGCGGAAGAGAAGAGAGATATTGTGTGGAATGATATCACTTGTGTGATATTGGACCGGGAGGACAGGGATAATGCATTCCGCTGTGCAGAAATGCTGTGGAACAGGGCACAGACTCTGTTGATCATCTATGTAGCGCATAAAGTGGAGGATATTGTGGCTGCATTAGGCATGCCTTTTTTCCACATTGTCAGGCGTTTTGGGCTGGAGCAGGATCTGGAGACTGCCTTCCGAAAGCTGGAAAAGGTACGCATGTCCGCCGCAGACAAAGTAAAGTTCACCCAAAACGGGCAGACAATGCTGATTTCTTCCAGAGAAATCCTGTATGTGGAAAGCGAGCATCATGAGATACGTCTTCATCTGACCACGGAAGTGCTCACGATAAGGGAAAATCTGTCGCAATGCGAGGAAAGGCTGAAAAGCAGAGGCTTTGTCAGAATATACAGAAGCTTTCTGGTGAATATGTACCATATCCGCTGTCTGGAAAAAGAAAACGCTCTGCTGGACAACGGAGAGCGTCTGTATGTAAGCCGCCGGCGATACCCGGAAGTGAAGCTTATATTCGAAAACTATATACGTCATTTGGATTTTATATAATCTGGCTGCAGGCTGCCCGAAAACAGCGGCAGCGCAGAATAAAGCAACGGCAAATGGCTCACAGGTTTAACAGACATGCCATAACAGATTTGATGGTTTGTAAGGAAGAGTACACACAGGCCTAATTCAGAAGGGAGAGAAACCGTATGATTACTGTGGAGCATTTAAGAAAAGAGTTTACTTATTACAAAAAAATGACAGGAATCAAAGGCTCCCTGCACAATATACTTCACAGGGAATCACTGACAAAAGAAGCAGTCCGCGACATTTCTTTCACAGTGGACAGAGGAGAAATGATAGGCTTCCTCGGACCCAACGGAGCGGGAAAGACTACCACTTTAAAGATGCTCTCCGGCATTTTATACCCCACAGCCGGAAAGATAGATGTGGACGGCTTCATTCCATGGGAGCGGAAAAACGAGTTTAAACAGCGCATTTCCATTGTCATGGGGCAGAAGAACCAGCTCTGGTGGGATTTGCCCGCCAGTGACAGCTTTTACCTGAATAAATGCATCTTCGGGATAGACGACGGTACCTACCGGGATATTGTGACGGAACTTTCCGAGCTGCTGGATGTAAAGGAACTGCTGAATGTACAGGTACGGCGGCTTTCCCTGGGAGAGCGGATGAAAATGGAGCTTCTGGCGGCTCTGATTCACCGCCCTGATATTCTGTTCCTGGATGAGCCCACCATCGGCCTGGATATCCTGTCCCAGAAGAAAATCAGGGAATTCCTGAAGATATACAATGAGCAGTGGAAGACTACGGTGATCATCACAAGCCACTATATGGCGGATATCGAAGCATTATGTGACAGGGCTGTCATTATCAACCAGGGGCAGCCTGTGTATGACGGAAAACTGGGGGAGATTAACCAGCTTTTAGGCAAAAGAAAGCTTCTTTCCCTGAAGACCTCCGCTGCGGTTGACCCGCAGGCCTGGAATGCATTCGGACTGGCCAGGGAGGTGAGCGCCGCGGGAGCGGTTCTGGAGGTTCCCCAGGAGAAAGTGAAGGAAACCCTCACCGCCATTCTCTCAGGGCTTCCGGTGGAGGATTTTACGGTGACGGAAATCCCTCTGGAGGAAAGCATCGCACGTTTTTATCAGAAGGAGGTGGTCATGCCGTGAGCAGCGGACGTTGTGTATTTTTGATGGGAGTGGAGCAGGCGTTGGAATACAGGGTCAGTTTTTTCCTCAGTATGCTCAGCGCGGTATTTCCCATTATCATTCAGACTACCATGTGGAACTATCTGTACAGGCATTCGGATGCTGCGGCCGTCTTCGGCTACAGGCAGGGGGAGATTCTGCTGTATACCCTTCTGGCCACCATTGTGTCCCAGCTTGTGGGGACAGGTTTTGAGGGAGAAATGAACAGCGACATCAAGATGGGCGGTTTGAATAAGTATCTGATTCGTCCCATGGATTATAAAGGATACCGGTTTTTCCGGTTTCTGGGGCAGAAGGTACCCAGGGTTATGGTGATTGCGCCGGTGATGGCAGTAATCATCGGCGCGGCATTCTGGCAGGGACTGCCGGTTTCCGCCGGAAGAGTACTGGCATTTTTGTGCAGCCTGGTGCTGGCATTGTTTTTAAATTTCTCAATCTTTTACTGTATTGGCCTGTTGGCATTTTGGTTGACAGATGTAGATAAGTTGTTCGGTACCATCAGCATTGTGCTGACGGTGGTAAGCGGCGGCGTGTTCCCCCTGGATATCTTCGGCGGGCTGGTGGAAAAGCTGGTGAACCTGCTGCCTTTCGGCTACACGACTCAGTTTCCGGTGAACATCATTAACGGGCGGTTCGGATGGGCGCGCATGGGGACGGGCTTTGCTTTTCAGATTGGGTGGATTTTTGTCTTTGCATGTCTGGGGAAAGTCATGTGGAGACGCGGCATCAGACGGTACGCGGCCGTAGGGGGTTAGGGAGCGGGCATGTTATTTTTCAGCATTCTCCGGGGAGACGTTCCCGGAACCGACAGGTCCGTTGAGAGGGAACAGGCAGATTCATTGAGCAGGAGCCTTGTTCGAAGATAACCGGCAGGTTCTTTGGGAAGAAATCGGCAAATCCGCCGGGAAGATTGAGAGTACCCGCAGAGGCGTACATGGATGGAGGTGGAAAAAGTGAAAAGAATCGGACGCTATTTCAGGCTTATGGGCGTTTTTGCGAAGTATTCGCTGATGTCAGCCCTGGAATACCGCATTAACTTTATCACCGGAATGACGGTAGAGATGGGCTGGATGCTCATCAAGCTGCTGTATGTGGCGATTATTTACAGGGCAGGAACGAATATCGGCATACTGACGCCGGACCATATTCTGCTTTTCATAGGAACGTATGTACTGATGACAGGAATATATATGCTGTATTTCGGAAATTTTTATTCCATTCCCGGTATGGTACAGCAGGGTGAACTGGATCTCTACATTGTCAAACCGGTGTCTCTGCAATTTCTCGTAACGATGAGCAAGCTGGAATTCGCCTATCTGCTGCCAAATCTTGCAGCAGGTATTGTCATGATAGTAACCGGCTGGCGACTGGCAGGACTGCCGGTGGGGGTGGCAGAGACAGCAGGGTTTCTCTTTTATCTGTTCTGCGGATGCCTGCTGACCTACAGTCTGTTTTTACTGCCGTATATTTTGAGTTTCTGGATTGTTTCAGTGGGAGGAATTTCGGATATCAGCAATGCGCTGTGGGATTTCAATAATATGCCGTCCCTGATCTACGGGAAGTGGTTTCGGCGGATTGGCACTTATATACTGCCGGTCTTTGTGATAACGAATTTCCCCGGGCTGTTTCTGATGGGAGAGTTGTCACCCTGGGCCTGCGTATGGGGAGCGGGAGCACCGGTTTTGTTCTTTATACTGGCCCGTGTATTCTGGAAGGCTTCGCTGAAGCGGTATAGCAGCGCAAGTTCCTGACGCAAATGGCTCCTTTTTGGCAAGAATCCAAATATGGAAATTCTCAGCAAAAAGGAGTATTTATATGTCAGCAGCAAAGGAACATGTTCGACAGATTATCGCAGACAACAACATCAGCAGTGAGGCAGGTAGTCATGGTGAACTACCTGCCTCATTACTTTCGCCGTATGTCTGCTCGTGGATCCAGATCCACATTTTTCATGATTTCCTTTTACAAAACCTGAATTGTATGTTATACTTTTAGATATTTGTGCGGGAAATCCAGCTGACAGCTGCAGATTGACGTCTAAGATCAGGATGGAAGGTTATAGATAAATGGATGACAGCAGAATCATAAAAACAGAATACTCCGAGGAAATGCAGAAGTCTTTTATTGACTATGCCATGAGCGTCATTATTGCAAGAGCGCTTCCCGACGTCAGGGACGGCTTAAAGCCCGTGCAGCGCCGTACCCTGTACGATATGTATGAGCTGGGGATACGCTACGACAGGCCTTATCGTAAGAGCGCCCGTATCGTAGGAGATACCATGGGTAAGTATCATCCTCATGGCGATTCTTCTATTTACGACGCTCTTGTAGTCATGACACAGGATTTCAAGCGCGGACTGCCCCTGGTGGACGGACACGGAAACTTCGGCAACATCGAAGGAGATGGTGCCGCCGCCATGCGTTATACAGAGGCAAGGCTTCAGAGAATAACCCAGGAGGCTTTTCTGGGCGACCTGGACAAGGATGTAGTGGACTTTGTTCCCAATTTTGACGAGACGGAGAAGGAGCCCTCCGTCCTGCCGGTAAAGATTCCGAACTTCCTGGTAAACGGTTCCGAGGGCATAGCAGTAGGCATGGCTACCAGTACGCCTCCTCATAATCTGGGCGAAGTCATTGATGCCATGAAGGCCTATATGCAGAATGAAAACATCACTACGAAAGAACTGATGCGCTATCTGAAAGGACCGGATTTTCCTACAGGCGGAATCGTCACCAACAAGGATGATCTCCTGAATATCTATGAGACCGGCACTGGCAAGATCAAGGTGCGGGGCAAGGTGGAATTCGAAAAACAGAAGAACGGTAAGATCAATGTGGTGATTACCGAGATTCCCTATCCGATGATAGGTATGAACATCTCCAAATTTCTCTCTGATGTAGCAGGTCTGGTGGAGACGAAAAAGACGATGGATGTGACGGATATCTCAAATCAGTCCTCCAAGGAAGGTATCCGCATTGTAATTGAGCTGCGCAAAGACGCGGACGCGGAAAATTTTGTAAACCTGCTCTACAAGAAGACCCGGCTGGAGGATACCTTCGGTGTCAACATGCTGGCTATCAGCGAGGGCAGGCCGGAAGTTATGGGACTGAAGGCTGTTCTGAAAGCCA
This sequence comes from uncultured Acetatifactor sp., assembly GCA_910586775.1. Taxonomy (GTDB): domain Bacteria; phylum Bacillota; class Clostridia; order Lachnospirales; family Lachnospiraceae; genus Acetatifactor. The sequence continues at coordinate 8,701 of CAJUJN010000084.1, forward strand.
ATGTGGATTTTCAGTTCCAGACTGCCACCAGAAAGTACAATAACCTTCTGGCAAAGGAACTGGATAAGAAAGAGATACAGGAAGGACTGATCAAAGCATGCAATGTCATCGACCTGATTATCGAGATTCTCAGAGGCTCCAGAGACAGGAACATGGCGAAGGCCTGTCTGGTGGAAGGCAAGACCACCGGCATCAATTTCAAGAATAAAGAATCCAAAATCATGGCAGCCCAGCTTTCCTTCACGGAAAAGCAGGCAAATGCCATCCTGGAAATGCGCCTGTATAAACTCATCGGCCTGGAGATTGAAGCTCTGATCAAAGAACATGAGGATACCATGGCAAATATTTACCGCTATGAAGATATCCTGGACCGCCGTGACTCCATGGCACAGGTTATCATCAATGAGTTGGACGGCTTTAAAAAAGCTTATGCCAGGAAGCGCAGGACCGTGATAGAGAATGTCCAGGAGGCAGTCTATAAAGAGAAGGAAATTGAAGAGACAGAGCTGATCTTCCTTATGGACCGTTTCGGCTATGCCAAAACCATTGATCCTTCCACATATGAACGGAATAAGGAAGCTGCGGATACGGAGAACCGCTTCGTTTTTTCCTGTAAAAATACGGGTAAGGTGTGCCTGTTCACTTCCTCAGGACAGCTTCACACGATTAAAGTCATGGATCTGCCCTACGGAAAATTCCGTGACAAGGGTGTCCCCATAGACAATGTCAGTAATTATAATTCAGAAAAAGAAAGCATCGTGTATATCACCAGCCAGACGGAGCTGAATCTCCGCCAGGTAATATTTGTTACCTCACAGGCTTTTGTTAAGCTGGTGAGCGGCGGGGAATTTGATGTGTCCAAGCGTACTGTTGCCGCGACAAAGCTTTTGGACGGAGATACGGTAGTGAATATTATGCCGATTACGGAACAGAACAGCATTGTCCTCCAGACGCAGGAAGGATTCTTTTTGAAATTCGGTCTGGAGGAGATTCCGGAGAAGAAGAAAGCCGCAGTGGGCGTACGCGCCATGAAGCTGGGAGCAAAGGATGCAGTGGAAAATGTATATTATGTACAGAATGCGGCAGAAGCCTCCATTGAATATAAGGGAAAAAATGTCTCTTTAAACCATTTGAAATCAGGTAAACGCGACGGAAAGGGAACCAAAATCAGAGTATAGGGAGTATGAAAATCCCACCAAAAGCGGGCACTTTAAAAATGCCTGCGGAAAGCAGAACGATATGAGAGTAATCGCCGGAACTGCCAGAAGCCTTCCGCTGAAGGCTCCTCAGGGGCTGGATGTCAGGCCCACAACAGATAAAATCAAAGAGACACTTTTCAACATGCTGCACTGGGACCTTCCCGGCAGCGTATTTGTTGACCTGTTCAGCGGCAGCGGTGCAATTGGAATCGAAGCATTGAGCCGCGGCGCCGCAAAGGCTTATTTTGCGGACAATTCACCCAGGGCCATTTCATGTATTCAGCAGAATCTGGCATTCACGAATATGGAAGACCGCGCCGTATTATTTAAACAGGATGCCTGCTCAGCCCTGGACAGCATCCGCCTCAGAAGCAGAGACGAGCATGCGGACTTTATTTTCATGGACCCTCCTTATGATTACGGACATGAAAGAGACGTGCTTGCCGTGCTTGGAGTCATGCCCTATGTGACGGAGGACACGGTTGTCATAGTGGAAGCATCTCTGCGGACAGATTTTGACTATGTTGAGAAACTGGGCTTTATCATAACCAAGGAAAAACGCTATAAAACCAATAAACATATATTTTTGAAAAAGAGGATTCTGTTATGAAACGTGCCGTTTACCCTGGAAGCTTTGACCCTGTAACCTACGGACATCTCGATGTGATCAGGAGAGCCTCCGAGATGTTCGATGTACTGGTGGTCAGCGTCCTGAATAATAAAATGAAGAGCCCGTTGTTTTCCGTGGAAGAACGTGTTAAGATATTAAGGGAGGCTACAAAGGATATTCCGAATGTGGAGGTGGACAGCTTTACCGGTCTTTTGATCAATTATGCGGCAGAGAAGCAGATTCATGTAGCTGTCAGAGGGCTGCGCGCCATCACAGACTTCGAATATGAGCTGCAAATCGCCCAGACCAACAGAAAGCTTTCCGGGGGCGCTTTGGACACCGTCTTTCTCACCACAAGCCTGGAATACGCTTATCTCAGCTCCTCCAGTGTAAAGGAAATCGCCAGCTTTGGCGGGGATATCAGCGAATGTGTCCCGGATTTTGTGGCTGCATTGATGAAAGAAAAGTTTCGGAATAGGAGTGGCATTTTATGAGCAGCAGGATTGAACAATTAATCGATGAATTAGAAGAGTATATAGAGAGTTGTAAGCCCAAATTTATGTCCAACTCGGAGATTATCGTTAATAAGGATGAGATTGACGAATTGATACGGGAACTGCGCATGAAGACCCCGGATGAAATCAGGCGGTATCAGAAGATTATCAGCAATAAGGAGGCGATTCTGAACGATGCAAGAACCAAGGCACAGGCTCTTATCGATGAAGCCACCGTACATACCAACGAGTTGGTCAGCGAGCATGAGATTATGCAGCAGGCATATGCCCAGGCCAACGGAATAGTGGCAACGGCTGCAAGGCAGGCACAGGAAATACTGGACAAAGCCACCATGGAAGCGAATGAGCTGCGGATGCAGGCCTCCCGCTATACGGAAGACCGCCTGGCTGAGCTGGAATCCATTGTACTGGGGGTACTGCAGTCCTCCAGCACCACTTATGAATCCCTGATTGGCTCTCTGGGACAGTACCGTGACCTGATCCAGTCCAACATCAGGGCGCTTCATCCTGTGGAGGAAGATTTGGATACATTGCATCTGGATGACGAACAGGACGACTCCGGACAGATGGACGAAATGTGACCTTTACTTTCCGGTCCCGATTATTACGCTGCAATTTTATCAAATGACACTTATGATAAGAACCGGTTTTCAAAAGGAACTGGTTCTTTCCTGTATGTCGGACACAATATGAGCCGACAGACATGCGGCCATTGACAAAGCAAAAGCATATGACAGAGAAAGGATGTTTTATGCGCAAAATAATATGTCTTATCGGAAGCAATTATGGTTCCGATAAAAGGCGCGTTCTCTGCGCCGCATTCAACTATAGGAAGCGGCACTTGCTTCCTATAGTATACATGATAATCGCCGCGGTGCTCTCAGGCCTTTTTATACCGGAAACGGCCCTGGCGGTTTCCCGCCTTCAGGAAATCGGCGAAAAAACGGTCATTGTGATAGACCCCGGGCATGGAGGAGAAAACCGGGGAACCATAGAAAATAATCACGAAGAAAAGTTTATGACGATGACTACGGCGCTGGCCATGTACGAGGAGCTTCTTCTCTACGATAATGTAGAGGTGTATCTGACGCACACGGACGATATTGATATGTCTCTGAAGGAACGGGCGGCATTTGCCCGGTCTGTGGATGCGGATTTCCTGTTCAGCATACATTACAACGCCTCGGCGAACCATGAGCTGTTTGGTTCCGAAGTGTGGGTGTCTTCCGTTTCTCCCTATAACGGCTACGGTTATCAATTCGGATATGAGTTTCTTTCAGATATGAGGGATATGGGCCTGCTGGTGAGGGGAGTCAAGACCCGCCTGGGGAGCAAGGGCGGTGATTATTACGGCATTATCCGTGAATCTGTGGCTCTGGATATTCCCGCTGTGATTATAGAGCATTGCCATGTGGACGAAGCGCGCGACGCCGTCTATTGTGATAATGATGAGAAGCTGAAAGGATTCGGCAAGACAGATGCCACTGCAGTGGCACGTTACTTCGGACTGAAAAGCAGTACGCTTGGGGTTGATTATTCCGACTACCCGTTGGCGGAATCAAGTGTGTCCGCTAATGTGGACGTAACGCTGGTGGACAGTACGGAACCGGATGTCTGCCTGATAGATTTTTCGGAAGCCAACTATGAAACGGGAGCTTTGGAACTGATAGTCTCGGCTTCGGATTCCGACTCTGCGCTGCTGTATTACAGCTACAGCCTGGATGGGGGCGATACCTTCGGTCCCAGGGAAGCGTGGCCCGGGAGCGATACGCTTACGGGAGCATATGATGACAGCTTTTCTCTTCAGCTGACGATTCCGCCGGATACGGCACCGGAAGTGATCGTTCGCGCCTACAATATGTATGATTTGTACAGGGAGAGCAATCCCTACATAAGCTCTCAGGTGTTCCGTCCGCAGCCCTCCCCGTCCGCTGAGCCGACCATGGATGACAATGAGGACTCCCTGAATATCATACCTGTAAATGCAGGCAGCGTGGGCGGGGACACAGCAGAACAGGATGGCGAAAGAGGACTCAGCCTGTATCATTTTGTTATATTCTGTCTGTTCTTCGTACTGGCGATGCTCCTGATCATAATCGTTTTTCAGTATATTGCATACCGGAAACGCCAAAAACGCCGGCTTCACCGCAGAAAGGAAGCCGGAGATATCTGGAACCAGCATAAATAGAAAATTCCGTTCAGTGCGGTCAGGAGCAGCTTATGTAAGATATAGCTTCCTATCGGCAGGTCCGAATTCCCGATACAGTTGTAGGTCTGGGCGATACAGGAAAGCCCTCCGAAGGACAGCGCCAGAAAACTGTAAAGCGGCAGAGAATCCCCCAGAATTCTTAATCCTCCTGTAATCTCAAGCAGCGGCGACAGAAGCTGCAGCGGGTGTCCCAGCAGCATATGAGGTATCAGATTCAACAGGTTATACAGTATCATATAGCCGCCCAGAGAGAGGATTGCCTGTACGGAAGACTGAATGGCATGGTCGGTCTCTGCCAGAAGCTGACGGCCGATGGAACCGTTTGGCATAGAAGCCCTTGTACCGGAGAAAGCTTCGCAGCTGACAAGCGCGGCGGCATTATTTTGTTTTTCATGAGGCAGCGGCAGAGCGCGGTAGATGGTCCTGCGCAGCACAAAGCCATACAGAAGCGGGATTCCGTACATGCCAAACAGATAAGGCAGAACCATCTGCCTGCCGAGAAGCGGAAGCACAAAGCTGCAGAAATAGACAGGCCCGATATTGTTACAGAAGGCAAGCAGGTATTCCGCTTCCCTTTTCGTGAGCATCTGCCTGGCATACAGATCACTCACTGTCTTTGCGCCCATGGGAAATCCGCACAGAAAACCGGTCAACATGGCATAACACACGTTTTTACGAACTTTATATATCGGTTTTATGATTGGGTAGAGAATCATGGAGGCTTTCTCCGTGAGATTCATACGGATCATGATACCCGACAGAATCATAAAAGGCAGAAGTGACGGGATCATATTCCGAAACCACAGCTCCAGTCCCATACCTGCATAAGCCAGGCTGAGTTGGGAGTGGGTCAGAATACAGCCTGCAAACAGCAAAAACAGAATGGTCAGCACTATCATGGACATATTTTTCCTTAAGACATGTTTTTTCATAAATATATGTATGTTTGTGGCGGCTGATTTATCATTGTTTCTCCGGAATACAATGCAGGAAATACATCAGGACAGAAATTGAGGATAAAAATGCGGCTTGACAAATTCCTTTGTGAAATGAATATCGGAACCAGAAGCCAGGTAAAAACTTATGTACGGCAGGGACTTGTAACGGTAAACGGTATTCCGGCAAAAAGTGCAGATTTAAAAATCAATGAAAATGCAGATAAAATAACATTCAGGGGTCAGAGCCTGCGATACCGTAAATATTCCTACTATATGCTGAACAAACCGCCCGAAGTGGTTTCCGCCACCGCGGATAATACGGCGGATACCGTGGTATCCCTCTTAAAAGAGGAAATGCATTCCGGAGATATCTTCCCGGTGGGGCGGCTGGATAAGGACTCACAGGCCTGCTGTTACTCACCAACGACGGGGAGCTGGCTCACAGACTTCTGTCACCGGCAAAGCATGTGGACAAAACGTACCGGGTGACACTGGAGCATCCCTTAAGCCCGCAGGAGGTGGAAAAACTGGAGGCAGGTGTAGATATCGGTGAAGAAAAAGCGACGCTGCCGGCCCGTGTTTCGGTAATATCGAATGATACTATCCTGCTGACGATTCAGGAAGGGAAATTTCATCAGGTGAAACGTATGATGCTTGCTGTGGGAAACGGAGTTCGAAGTCTGAAGCGGATTTCCTTCGGAGCACTGTGTCTTGACGAAACGTTAAGGGAAGGGGAGTATCGCGAGCTGACACCTGAGGAAATTAATTCATTAAGAAGTACCTGACACTTTGTTACGCAGTTACTGCACGTTATACTCTGCAGACGGCAATTATTTGCGTTTGTGGGTATAAGTACATTTGCAGTCATATGATATAACAAGTCACTGTGGAGAAGAGAGAATATGAAACACAAAATGCTGCAGAATATTGACGCGGTTATCTTTGACATGGACGGCTCCCTGGTGGATTCCATGTGGATGTGGCGCGCCATAGATATTGAATACCTGGGCCGTTTCGGAATTCCTCTGCCGGAGAGCCTGCAGGCGGATATTGAAGGCATGAGCTTCAGGGAAACCGCATTATATTTTAAGGAACATTTTCCCATACCGAATTCCGTGGAAGAAATCATGCAGACCTGGAACCGGATGGCATGGGATAAATATATTTATGAAGTACCGCTGAAAGAAGGAATTCCGGAATTCTTAAAAGGCTGTAAGGAAAACGGCATTGCGTTGGGCATAGCTACAAGCAATTCCCGGGAACTGGCGGAAAATGTTGCTCAGGTTCACCGGCTGCGGGACTATTTCACCTGCATTGTTACGGGCAGCGACGTGGAGTACGGAAAACCGGCTCCTGATATCTACCTGAAAGCGGCTGACGAGCTGATGGCGGCTCCGGCAAGATGCCTTGTATTCGAGGATATTGTGGCGGGAATCCTTGCCGGCAAAAATGCCGGAATGCGTGTCTGCGCCGTGGCGGACGCATATTCGGAGCCTGATGCGGATAGAAAGAAAATACTTGCAGATTACTATATTGATGACTTTTTTAACTTGTTTTAAAGACCGTATTCAAAAATGTAGTCAGAAAGGGGCAGACTATGAACATAATGATTATAACAGGCGCCTCCTCCGGTATCGGAAGGGAATTCGCTGTGCAGATGGATAAATATTTCGACTGCCTGGATGAATTCTGGTTAGTGGCGAGAGACCGCAGCAGGCTGGCACAGCTTGCGAAGAGCCTGAAACACAACGCAAGGATTTTTGCAATGGATATTACAGATAAGGAAAAGTTTGCCGACCTGGAGGATGCTGTTTTCCGTCACAAAGCAGTCGTCAGAATGCTCATTAACTGTGCGGGATACGGCATAATGGGTGACTTCTGTGAACAGGACAGAGCGCAGGAGCTTGGCATGGTCCGCCTGAACTGCGAAGCCCTGACGGAGATGACCCACCGCATGATTCCCTATATGAGAGAGGGCAGCCGTATACTCCAGATGGCTTCCAGCGCGGCCTTTCTGCCCCAGCCGTATTTTGCGGTCTATGCCGCTACAAAAGCTTATGTGCTGAGTTTTTCACGGGCGCTGGGGGAGGAGTTGAAAAGCGCCGGCATCTATGTCACGGCTGTCTGCCCCGGTCCGGTGGATACACCGTTTTTTGATATTGCGGAAGAGCATGGCTCCACGCTGGCTTTGAAAAAATATACTATGGTTTCCGCCAAAAAGGTGGTGTCACTTGCCTTAAAGGATTCTTTGCACAGGCGTTCCATGTCGGTATGCAGCCTGCCCATAAAATCATTTTTACTCTTGACGAAAACAGTACCGCACCATGTCATTTTAGAGGTCATGGAGCGGATAAAGCGGAAAGGACACTGAGGATGCAGTTAAAAAGATTATTTTCCACAGACAGTGTAAAAGGAACCAGAAATTATCTGACTACGCAAAAAAAATATGAGGTACTTCGTACAGTGCTCTATTTCGGCATTTCGCTGTCCCTGTTCGCTGCCGGCTATATCCAGACGGGCAGCAGGGGAAATCTGCTGTCAATCGTCGCGGTTCTGGGATGCCTCCCCGCCAGCAAAAGTATGGTTGGAGCGATTATGTTCTTCCGCTTTCAAAGCTGTCAGGAGCACACTGCCGCAGAGATAGAACAGCACAGCCAGGGGCTCAGCTGCCTCTATGATATGGTGTTTACTTCCTATAAGAAGAATTATGCGGTCAGCCACCTGACGGTCTGTGGGAATACGGTATGCGGTTTTTCGGAGAACAGTAAGTTTGAAGAAGATGAATTCAACAAGCACATTGGGAATATCCTGAAGATGGACGGGCATAAGAATGTCACAGTTAAGATATTTACGAATTTGTCCCGATATACGGAGAGAATGGAACAGATGAAGACGCTGGATGCAGCCGAAAAGGAGACCAGAGCCGTCATTACAACTTTGAAAAGTGTGGCACTCTAATCCCATACTGTAAGGCAAACGGTAACTTCGGAAAGGAACGTAATGAAATCGGTAACCATCGGGAAAAATCAGGCCGGACAGCGCCTGGATAAATTTTTACATAAGTATCTTCCCCTTGCCGGAGACGGTTTTCTGCACAAAATGCTCCGCAAGAAAAATATTACTCTGAACGGAAAAAAGGCTGAGGGCAAGGAAATACTTGCTCTGAATGACGAAGTCTGCATCTTCTTTTCCGACGAAACTTTTGCGAAGTTTGCAGGTACATCGGCAGTTGGCTCCGGTACAAAGCATGACGCTTCCGGAACTTCCAAAGCGTCAGCATCGGCGCTCCCTATGAAAGCTTACGAAAGACTGAGCGGAATTACCATATTATATGAAGATGAAGACTGCCTGATATTAAATAAGCCCTCCGGCCTGCTGACCCAGAAAGCGGTACCGGAAGATGTCAGTTTGAACGAATGGCTTATCGGATATCTTTTATCGCAAAGACAAATTTCGGAGGAAGAGCTCAGGTCTTTCCGCCCTTCTGTCTGCAACCGCCTGGACAGGAATACCAGCGGCATCGTGCTCTGCGGCAAAAGCCTGGCCGGACTGCAATATCTGAGCAGATGTGTCAGAGAGCGTTCCGTCGGAAAATTTTACCGGGCCATATGCGCAGGGGCAATGCTGGAGGCAGGAACAGTACAAGGCTATTTGGTAAAAGACACGGTCAGGAACCTTGTGACGGTATCCTCCACGCCTCCGGCTGCTCCTGAAAACGAAAAAGCTTCCCTTATCCACACCGCCTATTCGCCGTTGGCTGTTACGGATGACTATACCCTGCTGGAAGTGGAACTGATCACCGGAAAAAGCCATCAAATCCGCGCCCATCTGGCAAGCATGGGGCATCCGCTGATAGGGGATTACAAATATGGTTCGGAATCCGTAAATCGTACCCTGAAGAAACATTTTAACCTGGAGCATCATCTGCTTCACGCCTGCCGGGTTACATTCCCGGAAGCCGCATCAGGGCCGGGAATGCTGCTGAGCGGACGGGCGATATACGCTCCCTGTCCCGACATTTTTCAGAGACTGGAGGAAGCCCTTTTTCCTTCTATGTAAGTACAAATTTACTTCTTCCACGGTATACTCGCGAGCGCATTCATTTTTGAAGCCCCCGTATCGCTGTTTGCTTCGGCCTGCGTGAAATCCCGGGATTATATGGCTATTGCCGGCTGAATCCCAAGATTTCGATTTCCATTGGCTGCCGGGAAGCTTGCTTACTTATCCCTAGATGAGAGAAAAAGTAGTACCACATGAAATTTTTCCTCACCAAA
>CAJUJN010000085.1 GCA_910586775.1 uncultured Acetatifactor sp.
TTCCTGCCAGATGTCTGGCTTTCCAGTTTTGTTTTCTGGTTTACTGTCTTTAGGTTTTGTTCGAGTTTTTCAGACATTTCTGTCCTTCAAAACTTTTTCTGAAATTCCGACATCCTTCTGCTTTACTTCCGGATGCCTTACAGGCCATGTCGCCATTGCCTTTATTTTGGAATGTTCAGGGTTGCATTACTGTTCATTTGTCAAGGTTCAAATTATTTAGATGCTTTCGCATCGGCTTGTTGTCTTCATCAGCAACTCTGATAGGATATCATAAGTTTTTCTGTTTGTCAACAACTTTTTACATTTTTTCAATTTTATTTCTTTTAGTTCTCTGTTGTCGTTGGTGTTCCCTGACAACGAAGCTTAGTATATCACCCTGGATTCGTCTTGTCAACATAAATTTTCAAATTTTTTACTTTTTTTCAAAAAATATACGTAGAATAAGAAAAAACGCCCTTTTTGAGGGCGTTTCGACTTCATTCGACACTTTTTCCTATCGGAGTTTCTTCGGAAGAGTTAAAGAAGACTGACGGTACATGCTTTCTCCTCACTTTTTACGTTCATGCTGACGGAAGATACATTTTCAGCCATGCCACTCTCCAATTCGATCACCAACACGGTATCTACGCTTCCACCTGCAGACACTGTCCCCACATAGGTAGCCATGTCATCCAGCAGCATGGTGGTGAGAGCCCTTCTGGAATATGTCTCATTCACTGTAATCTGAAATATCGTTTCCGAGTTCAGTATATCCAGTCTCTGCTCCTGTTCACCTGTATTTGCAATAGAAAAATGCAGCACCATCAGCTTCTTCCCCTCTGAAGCATTCAAAGAAAAGAAATCCTCTCCCTCAGGATAGCTGTCATGCACTTCCTGTCCTGTAAATGTCACTTCCAGCCCTTCCGGCAGTCCCATCACTTCCTCCAGACTGTAAGAGACCACTGCCTGTTCCTCTTTTCCCGCAGAATCCACCACAGGGGTATCATCCACCGGTGCCATACCGGACGGTTCCTGTGTCTCCGCCGGTCCTTCCGGCACGGAACCTGCTTCTTCAAGCACAGCCAAATCCATCAAACGGCTTCTGTGGTTGATATCATATTTCATCATTGTCAAAGCCACGTATTCTCCTACCGCCTGTATTTCGTCCCCGCTCAGATCCGGAATCTGATTTTCTGCACATCCCGTCAATCCTGTCATAAACAATGCCGCTGTCAATATTGCAGCAGTCTTTCTTTTACCTGTCATTTTGCTAATTCCTCACCTGTTTTGTTATCCGACATCCTCAAATGCATATGCCGAATCATACTGATCGGGGCATCCCCTTCAGATATCATACACCAAATTCTCGTTGTCGGCAAGACCAAAAGCTTTTCTTCCGTTTTTTATACACAAAATTTATCGGCATCCCCCTTATGGCATCTCACGCGCATCCACACGCCCTCTTCCCGGTATTCCTGTTCCAGGACAGTGGCGTTTTCCATAAAATAGGATACCACATTCCCCTTGTCATAGGGAACAGTGAACTCTCTTTCCACCCTGTCCGCATAAACACATTCCGTAATCATTCCAATCAGTTCCTCTATACCGCAGTCCAGAGATGCCGCCATGTAAATCTGTCTGTCCTTTTTTCTGGGAATATTCTGCATCTGGCTTTTATCGGCTTTATTGTAGACTACTATCCTGGGAATATCTCCTGCCTCCAGGCTTTTCAGTGTCTCATCCGTCACTTCCATCTGCTGTTTATAATGTTCATCGGAAAAATCCACTACGTGTACAATCAGGTCCGCAAATCTGACTTCTTCCAATGTAGAACGGAATGCCTTAACCAGTCCGTGCGGCAGCTTATCGATAAACCCTACCGTATCCGCCAGAAAAAAAGGTCTGTTGTCAGCGGCTGCTCCCTTTTTCGAACCGCCTTCCGGGCAGATACACCGCACATTTGTATCCAGTGTGGCAAAAAGCATATCCTTCTCCAACACGACTTTTTCTCTGTTTTCGCCGTACAGTGCAATCATATGGTTCAAAATGGTAGACTTTCCTGCATTGGTATAGCCCACCAGCGCCACTTTCGGAATTCTGGATTGACTGCGTTTCTTCCGCATGTTCTCTCTCGTGCGGGAGACTTCTTCCAGTTCCTTTCTTAATTCCGATATTCTATATTCTATTTTGCGTCTGTCCAGTTCCAGTTTTGTCTCGCCTGCGCCTCTGTTGCTCACACTGCCTTTGCCGCCCGCAGCGCCTCCGCTGCCGCCCTGACGGCTTAAATTCTCACGCATTCCCACCAGCCTGGGCAGAATGTACTGCAGCCTGGCAGCCTCCACCTGCAGCTTTGCCTCCTTTGTCCTGGCTCTCAGCGCAAATATATCCAGAATCAGATTTGTTCTGTCCAGAATCGGCAGCTGTAGTTCCCGGCCAAGGTTGCGCATCTGGGACGGTGTGAGCGCATTGTCGAAAATAACCTCTTCCGCCTCGCACTGCAGGGCATATTCCCGCACCTCTTCCACTTTTCCCGTGCCGATATAAAAGGCATTGTTCACATTCCCCATTCGCTGGGTTATAATGCCTGTGACCTGCTTTTCCGCCGCTTCCGTCAGGCTTTTCAGTTCTTCCATGGAATGCTCAAAATCCGGCTCTTCACCGGTATCCAGACCTACCAGCAGCACTTTTACCGCATCTAAATTTTCTTCCCTCATAAAATATATATTCTCCTATTCCAGTACCGCATCTTCCTTATCCAGTACCCTTCTCAGCTACGCCTTCTCCAGTTCAAACCAGAAAAGCACTCCGTTGGTATAATTTTCCACGCCATATCCGTGGTTCATGGATTCCATGATTGCCTTCACTATGGACAGTCCCACGCCGCTTCCTCCGTATTCCCGGGTGCGTGCTTTGTCCACTTTATAAAATTTTTCCCACAGATGGGGAATGGACTCTTCGGGAATGGGGATACCCGTGTTAAAGATGCTCACTCTCACATTGCTTTCCTCCTGATTCAGAGTAACGACAATCTTCTTGTCCCCGCCGCAGTGATTTACCGCATTGGAAAAATAATTCATAACCACCTCTTCCACCTTATATTCGTCTCCCCAGACATAAATCGGCGCATATTCCTCCATTCGCACTTCAATTCCGTTCTGCTTCGTGAGGATTCCCGCCGACTGCACGTAGTTTTTCACCAGGGCAGCCAGGTTAAAGCGTTCCATATTTATCACATCATTGCCGAATTCCAACTGATTCAGAGTCAGAAGCTTCTGCACCATGTGATTCATCCTGGCCGCCTCGTCCATAATCACTTCGCAATAAAAGCTGCGGCTCTCCGGGTCATCATTAACCCCCTCAGTGAGCCCCTCCGCATATCCCTGTATCAGCGCAATGGGCGTCTTCAGCTCATGAGATACATTCGCCAGGAACTCCTTGCGCATCTCATCAATTTCTTCCTTCTTCTCGATATCCTTCTGCAATTCGTTATTGGCAGTCTTCAGTTCCGAAATGGAGCGCTCCAGAGATGCGGACAGCTTGTTGATATTTTCCCCCAACAGGTCAATCTCATTGTGGGCGCCTCCGGCATACTTTGCCTCAAAGTCAAGATGAACCATTTTTTCCGATATTCCGTTCAATTCCAGAATGGGTTTCGTAATCTTCCCGGCTATAAACCATGTGATAATACCGCCCACTACTGTCGCCAGTACACCAATATATGCCAGAAAGCGGTTGGCGACCTTCACGCTTTCCCGAATACTTTCCACCGGTGTGCGCATGATAAATGAAATACCCGAATTCAGTCTTCCGTACATCTCCAGATACTCATCGCCGCCCACACGCACCCTTTGCAGCACATATCCGTCTTCTTCCCGTATAATCTTCCCCGTCTCGGCAAGGATACCAAAAAGGTACGCCATCAGCCTCTTTTCCAGTTCCTCTCCGCCGTTCACCGATGCATACCTCACCTGGGAATTCACATCCATAACATATACCATAATGTTGTAGACACCGCAGACATCATTCAGTTCCTCACTGAATTCCCTTGTATTGTAAGTATCGCTGTTTGCCGCCTGGAGAATTGACTCGTAAGCCTCCAGAATCACCTCTGTCTTACTGCGGATATAATACTGTTCCAGGAACATGATATTGATAAACCAGCACGAAAAAACGGCGGCCATCATCAGCCCGATAAAAATCAGCGCGAATTGCCGCCTGATAGAATGCTTCATTTGCTCACTTGTCCTCTTCCAATTTATAACCCATACCAGGGGCATGGGCCTGGAGTTACTTGTCCTCTTCCAATTTATAGCCCATGCCCCAGATTGTGCGAATCATCTCGCCTTTCTCTCCCATTTTGCTGCGCAGCTTTTTTACATGGGTATCTATGGTGCGGGCATCGCCAAAATAGTCATAATTCCAGACATTATTCAGTATTTTCTCCCTGGAAAGGGCTATTCCCTTGTTTTCCATAAAATATGCCAGAAGCTCAAACTCCTTATAGCTGAGGTCAATAGACTCACCGTCGATTATAACCTGGTGAGCCGCCTTGTCCAGACGGATGCCGCCGCAGCTTAAGATTTCTTCCCGGGCAGTCTGATTCGTGCGCCTCAGTATGGCTTCAATACGTGCAACCAGAATCTTGGGACTGAAAGGTTTCGCAATGTATTCGTCCACTCCCAGCTGAAATCCCTGAAGTTCGTCCCTTTCATCGGCCCTCGCTGTCAGCATGATAATGGGCACTTTGGAATAAGCCCGAATCTCCCGGCACACCTGCCATCCGTCCATCTTCGGCATCATCACATCCAGGACTACAAGTGAGATGTCTTTCTGGGCAAAGAAAATCTCCATTGCTTCCTCACCGTCCCCGGCTTCCAGTACCTCATACTGATTTTTCACCAGAAAATCGCGCACCAGCTTGCGCATCCTGCTCTCGTCATCCACTACCAGTATCTTCAGTCTGTCCATTTCTTACACGGCCTTTCCTGATTTTTGTTGACATTATACCTTGAGCACAGCAACGCTCACGGCTGATGGCCATCCGGCCGTTTTATGCCTTGAATATGGTCATATTATACCATGAAATTATGTCGCATTTGTGAAAATACCATCGAAATCCCTGACAGTTCGTACAAATTCCGGCAGCAAAGCCTTTCGAATACTAATCCTGATTGATCTTAAGCTCCCGCTCTTTCTCCCGAATCGCCTGTTCCCGCTCCGTCAGCTCCTGCTCCCAGGATGCATACTTGCTGGTCAGGGTTCTCTCATAATTGATGACATTGGGCTGCTCGCTTACATAGGAGATATAAAACATGGCAACAATGGCCGCCGCCATCAGTACATTCAGGATAACAGACAGGGTAAAACGGGATTTTTCCTTATCTCTGTCCCTCTTTTGGGACGGAACCACCCTCTCCCGGGCCGGGTTGGCATTTTCACGCAGCTCTCCGTCAAAAGCCATGTACAGGGGAATATCCATGATACTTCCCGGCTCCGTCTCCGGCTGAGCCAACAGAAAATCCCGCAGTTTCTGCAGATAGCGCAGCCCCACCGGCGTCTTAAACAGACGCTCCTGAATCGTATGTTCGTAAATATAGCGTATGCTCTCCGGTGAAGAATAGTCAATACGCGCCTCCAGATATTCTATTTTCTGCTCCTCCGCCCGCGCAAGCCGGGCATCTTTCTCTGTATAAAAAAGATAACCTCCCACCGACAGTGCATTGTTTTCTGAATTCATTACAAATTGCCTCCTGCTCCGGAATACAGCATCCGTCACATACCCGTTGGGTATTATCGGATTTTCCCTTTTAGTCCAACCCTTCAAAAATATCTACCCGGAACACTGATTCCGCCAAACCTATGTTATCATGTCCCTTCCTTAGTAAGGATTATAGCATAACGGCACGAATAAGGAAAGAAATATTTTGCTGCCACGGCTGTCAGACAGTGCCGCTGCGCTAACAGAATATGCACATTATATAGGTGGATGCTGATATATGGAGGATGAAATGAAATCAGAACCAATATTATGAGAGTCGCTGAAGGACATTCGGACTTATCAAGACAGCTTGAAGCAACAAAGCCTGATAATGAAAAAGATTTGATTGCAATTCATGTATCAATGCTTGAAACAGAAATGAGAAGGTTAAGCCAGCAACTTAGCCAGATGGCCGGTTAACTACATAACTGAATAAGCATACACCGCATAAAGGACGCAAGGTCTATTGAAATCAAGGGGACTTTGCATTTTTATTTTGGAGGTATTCAGGTATGGGAAAATATTTCATCAATGTAAACACACTGGAACAACTCAAGAGACAGTACAAGGAATTTCTTAAGAAGTATCAACCTGACAATGGCGGCTCTAAAGAGACCATGAAAACTCTGTAAAATAAAAAAGTCCAAAACTCCTGATTCTATCAAGGTCTTCTGGACTTTCCCAATAGCGAGAGGGGGATTCGAACCCTCGACACTGCGGGTATGAACCGCATGCTCTAGCCAACTGAGCTATCTCGCCATATGGAACCTATAGGGCTCGAACCTATGACCCTCTGCTTGTAAGGCAGATGCTCTCCCAGCTGAGCTAAGATTCCATTTCGCGGCTGCTCTCGCAACCGACTTTGTTAGTATACAATGAGAACTTTCATTTGTCAACAAATTTTTCGCAAATTTTTAAATTTTTTTAACTGCGCTGTTTCCGGTCGTTGACATCCCACAGATCCGTCATCTCCCTGGCAAAACTCAGTTCCTTTCCCGTCCATCCGTAGAGAATGCAGGTACGATACGCATATTCCGGTATACAGACATTATTGTAACCGGCAGTCTGGATGGAAAATACGTTTACATCAGGATTCACTTTCCTCCTGTATGCAAGAATCAGGTCAAAGACATTAATGTAGGCACCCTCTCCGCCCCTGCCGAACCCCTGGCAGCTGAAGCCTTTTTCCCGATATACATACCGTTGGGCATCTGTCCCGTAGAGACCGCCGTGGCCTGCCTGTTGGTCGGAGTAGATAAATATCTGGTCCCAGTGTTCCTTCTTCTCGATGGCATTATTGAAGAATTCCCATATGCCGCCCTCCGTGGAGCCGCCCACATCGGAGCTCCTGCTGTCGGAGATTTCCCTGCACTGGCGCAGAATCTGCCCCCGGCGGGAAATCGGATATACCTTAAGCTTGTCTCCGAACTTACCCACATACCCTTCCTCCGAAGCTGCAGCGGCAATCACGGAAGACAGATTGTCAATGACTGCCACCTGGACGCTGCCGTATTCCGAGGGAATCATCCCCCAGGCAGAACCGGAATTGTCCGACAGGCACATGGTCTTGCCCCTGAATTTCGGCAGATTCTCCATGGACAGGTCCATACATTCTTCCAGGGCATCCAGAATCTGCGGCTTGTGAGCGCAGCTGCTTTTGTCCACCGCCATATAGGCGCTGTAATAGCGGAAGGGAAACTGCCTGCCCTTCACCACACCGCTTTTCAGGCGTTCCAGATATTCCCTGCAAAATGCCGCATCCTCAATTTCCGAGAATACGCCCCGCAGATTCCTCAGGAGCGCCATATGCCCCATGGAAATCTGATGGAAAATATCCTTCCACCCCATCCCCTCAGAGCGCAGATTCTCCCATGTCTTCTTCTGTGCCGACAGCTGAATCGTCCCTGTCTCCATAAATTCGTCTATGACAGGAGAATTCGCATGGGTAATACGTACGGCATCCCGAAGACCGATTTCTGCATTTTTGTATTTTGCTGCATCATAAGCATCCAGACTGCCCAGCTTTCCTGCGAGAGAACGCTTCAGAAGGCTTGGCATCTTCTGTTTTCCATTGTTATGGTATAGAAAATAGGCCAGCTGGGACAGGGCATCATCTCCACGGCTCATGACCCTGCATTCCAGTTCGGAAAAAAGGCCCGGATTTTTCTCCGTAAATGCCTTCCTGTCCGGGTGCAGCGCTGCCCGCACCATGATAACCTGAGGATTCAGGCGCATGTAAAAATCCTGCCTGAGGGTGACTGCCCAGCGAAGGGTTCCCTCAAAATCTGCCGTCAGGGCCTCGTCTATCGCACTCTCCATGATTTCCGTAGTAGTACGCCCATCCCAGGCATCTGCAAAAAGCACATATCCGTCCAGTAATTCACAGTGTCTGTACCGGGCATCCCGAACCTGGCTCCCCAGCCCGCCATTCCGGTAGTAGGAAGGTTCTCCGAAAATAGAGGATGCCGTAATCATCTTCAGCGTGTCCAGGGGGTTAATCCGATAGGATTCCCCTCCCATGAAATTTTCCACAGTTTCCTTCTTCCTGGATGAATCCAGTATCTTCCGAAATCGGCTCAAGTCTGTTCCTCCTGTTCCAGTTCCGCATCTCCCCCACCACTGCCAATACAGGGCCCACTCACTTCCTTTAATTAAAACTGCCCCGAGAAAGTTCGGAAACGGTATTACGCGCTCTACCATTGAGCTACTGCCGGTATCTCACGGCAGGTGGGGGTCGAACCCACAACACCGCGATTACGAGTCGAAGTAACCGTTTCCTGCGCATCGGGGCAGTATGTTATTATTATCGTCAGAATATCTGCTTTTGTTAATCCCTTTACCCGGATTCCTGTTTTCTTTTTCTTACTCTTTTTCTTACGTATATCCTCCCGGAATCTACAGACTGCTTATCATGTGGCTTTCCGGAATCCGCTTTTGCCGGTTCTCCCGCTTTTCCGGGTACCTTTCTGACATAACGCCTGATTTTGCTGCCTGAAATTCCGAAAGTCTGTTTCTTGTCACTCCTGCGGTTATTGAGCAGATGTCTGCATAGCGAAACCGCACTTGCTTCCTACCGGTATAAACAGCAGCAGTCTTTCAACCATCATTCTGTTGTGCCGGCTGATTATGCACGAAATTTCGTTTCAGCTCCGGCAGACTCTTCAGCTTCACCAAAATATGGAACAAAATGCTTCTCTATGGTGCCTTCGTTCCCTGCCAAATCCGGAATCTCATAATAATACTGCACCCCCGCCTCAGTCTGCAGCGATTTCACAGATACATCATAAAGCCGCTCCAGGACACCCGACTGCAGAATTTCCTCCGGCGTGCCGAATCTTAATATCCTGCCGTCCTGCAGAGCGGCAATCCGGTCTGAAAGCTTCAGCGCCAACAGAATGTCGTGCAGAACCAGGATGATTGTCTTCCCGTTTTCCGAAAGCCGTCTCATCATCTCTGCAAACTTCAGCTGCTGTCCGATATCCAGGTAGGTGGTAGGCTCATCCATGACGATGACTTCCGCCTGCTGTGCCAGCGCCATGGCAATGCAGACCTTCTGGCGCATTCCCCCGGACAGTTCGGACATCTGCCTGTCCGCATATTCCGTTATTCCCATCTGCTCCATAGCGGCTCCCGCAATCCGGTAGTCCTCTGCGCCATATTTTCTGGGATACCGCAGATAGGGAAATCGCCCGTGCAGGACCATGCGTTCCGCCGATATGTCCGGCACGCTTTTTCCCTGCGGAAGATAGGCTATTTTCCTGGCAAGCGCCTCTCTGGACATCGTTTTTAACGAAATACCGTCTATTTTCACGTCGCCGTCCCGGAAAGGGAGAAATCCCAGAATCACACGCAGCAGAGTGCTCTTCCCGCTGCCGTTGGTGCCGATGAGGGTGGTGACCCGCCCTCTGCCGGCGCGGAAATCCACGCCGTGCAGAATCTCGCATTTTCCATATCCCGCGGACAGATTTACTGTTTCAACCATAATATTATTCCCGACTTCTTTCCCCGTCTGACCTGTAGCATCCTTCCTGTGTTCACCCGGCCTCCTGTCCATGACCTCCCTTGTGGCGCACCAGCAGAAACAAAAATACCTGCCCGCCAATCACCGACATCAGAATACCCACCGGCAGTTCATAAGGGGTAAACAGCAGCCTGGAAGCCAGATCACACAGAGTGACAAATCCCGCCCCCTGAGCCGTCTCATCCCCAAGGGTCAACACGTCCAGTTCATTGCATAGGGTAAACAAAAGAAGCAGCCCGGTACCGATAAGCCCTGCAGCAGGAAGCAGACGCATGTCTCCTTCTGCAGGTTTCCGGACTTTTACAGTATCTGCAATTCACGCATCCCTCTCCGAAAGCTTCCTCTCAAACCGGTCCTTGCGTGTATCGGCCGGCACCGCCGTGGGGTATGTCCCGTCAAAGCAGGCGCTGCAGTACCCGCAGTTTCCAATCAGTGAAGACAATTCGGCCGCCGGAAGATACCCCAGACTGTCGGCTCCAATGATCTCCGCCGTCTCCTCCACGGAATGATGGCATGCAATCAGATGCTCCCTGGAATCGATGTCCGTTCCGTAATAGCAGGGATGCAGAAAAGGCGGTGCGGAAATACGCATATGAATTTCCTTTGCGCCGGCTTCCCTCAGAAGCCTTACAATTCGCCCGCTGGTAGTTCCCCGCACAATGGAATCGTCTATGAGAACCACGCTCTTACCCCTGACGCTTTCCTCCACGGCGCTGAGTTTTATCCGCACCTGATCCAGCCTGGTATCCTGTCCCGGAGAGATGAATGTCCGCCCGATGTACTTATTTTTGATCAGCCCTATGCCATAGGGAATCCCTGACTCCATGCTGAAGCCCAGAGCGGCGTCCAGTCCGGAATCCGGCACTCCGATGACAATATCAGCAGAAACAGGATGTTTCCTGGCAAGAATCCGCCCAGCCTGAAGCCTGGCCCCGTGCACCGACACGCCGTCAATTACGGAATCCGGTCTTGCGAAGTAAATATATTCGAAAATACATAGTTTTTTCTTCTTTTTCCCGCAATGTTCTCTCCGGGAAACGATTCCTTCCGGCCCGAACACGAGAATCTCCCCGGGCTCCAGGTCCCGCACAAATTCGGCCCCTATGGCCTTCAGGGCACAGCTTTCCGAGGCGGCTGCATACATCCCGTCAGGCGTTTTACCGTAACACAGCGGACGGAATCCGTAAGGGTCCCTGGCACAAATCAGCTTACGCGAAGACATCAGCACCAGGGAATAGGCACCGTCCAGCGTATGCATGGCAGCGCTGAGAGCCTCTTCGATGGAAGGTGTTCTCAGCCTTTCTCTGGTCACGATATAGGCAATGGTCTCCGTATCGCTGGTGCTGTGGAAAATGGCACCGGACAGTTCCAGCTTATTCCGCAGTTCCACTGCATTGCTCAGGTTGCCGTTGTGGGCAAGGGCCATCTTTCCTTTCTGATGATTGACCTCCATGGGCTGACAGTTGTTGCGGTTATTGCCGCCTGTAGTCCCGTAGCGCACATGCCCCACTGCCATATTTCCCTCAGGCAGGCGCGAAAGTACATCGCCTGAAAAGACCTCGCTGACCAGCCCCAGGTCCTTACGGGAAGAAAACACACCGTCATCATTCACCACGATGCCGCAGCTTTCCTGTCCTCTGTGCTGCAAAGCGTATAAACCGTAGTATGCTGCTCCTGCCACATCCGTTTTCACCGGACTGATAATGCCAAATACACCACATTCTTCATGTAAACTCATTCTGATACCTCCCACGCACTCTACTGCGTAAATCTGTCTGCTGCTTTCATAATTCCGAAAACTTCTTTGCCCCAACAGTTCTGGCTCCGGACTCATCCATCGGCATTGCCTGAAATGACGTACATAGCCTCTGCTCACGCCTTCCTGGAAATCTTCCCGGAAATCGCCCTGATTCCCAAAAGCAGAAACTGAACTCCCGAGAGCATGTTGTCCTGAGCCGCTTACAGCCCCTCCGCCACCGGGTTCGTCCCTCCGAACTGTCCCATCAGCCGCTCGTATTCCTCATCCGTAATGGCCAGCACGCCGCCATGTCGTTTCTTTGTGGAGCCCATATCATACTGTCCGGGCTCCAGAATCCTGAACTCACCGGATGCCAGATCCTCCGTCACCATGGGCAGGTAGCCCTTCCCTGCTGCAAACTGGTCCGCAATCAGACACCAGGTTTTACCGTCCGGAAGCAGATATCCTTCGGGCCCCTCCACTCCTTTCAGTGCATCCAGCACCGGCGATTCAACCCGGGTAAACTGCCCCCGGAGAGAGTCCGCCCTCTCCAGAATCAATATCTTCTCCGTCTCGTCCTTTGAAACACGGAAAAACTTTCCGTCATTTTCCAGGATGGTGGTATCGATCACATGGCTTTCCCGCTCCATATAAAGGAAAGTTTCCGAAAATCCCCTGAAATCCTTCGTATATGCGGCATAGATGCGATGCTTTCCCTCTTCGTCCCCGCTGTTCTTAACCTTCGAGGCAAAAAATACCAGGAAAGCCCTCTTTTCCCTGTCATACACCGCCTCCGGAGCCCACACACAGCCTGCTTCAGGAAGCCCTACCGTACATGCCCGCTCCCGGCTCCAGTGAATGAAATCTTGTGATTCCCACACAATCAAGTCACGGCTTCCCTGATTCTGGGCAGCCGCCCATCCTTTGCCCGCCTCAATACGCAGGTCGGTGGCAATCAGGTATATCCTGCCGTTCTCCGGATTCCGGACCGGATAAGGGTCCCGGACGCCGAGGGTTCCCGTCCCGGAATACAGAATCGGTCTCCCGCCGTTCAAGTCTTCCCAGTGCAGCCCGTCTCTGCTCAGGGAGAAATAAATCTGCTCCCCGTCCTTCTCTTCGCCTGTAAAATGCACAAATAAATATCCTGCCATTTCTATTCTGTCTCCTGTTTTGATTTTCCCTCTTATTATAATTCATGTCCGCATGAATTGACAGAAATTTTTATCTCTGTTTCGGGAAAATTTTTGCCGATTCCCCCGCTTTTCCGGGTACCTTTATGACATAAAAGAATGTGTTCGGAAAGTGAGGAGACGGGAAATGGGATACTTATTTGAGAACATGAAAAAAATCAGTATACAGAAAGCACGCAGAAGAACTGAGGCGCAGCGTAAGCTGACAGAAGAAGAACACAAAAAACTGAGTAACGACGCAAAGGCGCAGCAAATGCTGCGCCGAAATAAATATATAGCAGAACTATCGCTTAATTGGAATTATAAGGTTCACCTGACAGCACCTGTCACCTGTCCTGAATCAGCCCGTGAAGCTTCTGAAGAGAATGTACCTCCCCATTGCCTGCCTTCTGCACCTGGAGGATTCCCTCCACTGTAGCCCTCGCAGCAGCAATCGTTGTCATGTAAGGTATCTTTGCCTTAATGGCAGCTTTCCTCAGATAGCTGTCGTCATACTCGCTGTCATCTCCCACGGGCGAATTGATAATCAAATCCACCTCTCCGTTGGTAATCAGATCCAACAGATTCGGTCTGCCTTCGTAAAGCTTTTTCACCAGCCTGGCCTCAATGCCGGCATCCTGCAGCAATGCACAGGTACTGCCTGTGGCAAGAATCTGAAATCCTGCCCTCTGGAATGCTTCTCCCACTTCCACAACCTCTGCTTTATCTCTGCGGTTTACACTGATCAGCACAGTACCGCTTAACGGCAGCTTCGTCCGCGTCGCTTCCTGGGCCTTGAAGAATGCCTCCCCCACTGAAGCAGACAGGCCCAGCACCTCGCCGGTGGAGCGCATCTCCGGTCCCAGAACAGGGTCTACCTCCGGGAACATATTAAAGGGGAACACCGCCTCCTTCACTCCGTAATACGGAATCTCCTGTTCCTTCAGTCCGGGCACGGGAGAAGGCCTTCCCGTTATATCCGCGGTGATGATCTCCGTCGCCAGGGGCACCATGCGGATATTGCACACCTTGGATACCAGGGGGACGGTGCGGGATGCCCTGGGATTGGCCTCCAGCACATACACTTTGCCGTTCTCAATGGCATACTGCATGTTCATCAGTCCGCGCACATGCATCTCCTCGGCAATCTTCCTGGTGTATTCCTTGATGGTGGCCACATTTTCCCCGGAGATATGCCTGGAAGGGATAATGCAGGCGGAATCACCGGAATGAATTCCCGCAAGCTCGATATGCTCCATAACGGCAGGAACAAAGGCATGGTTCCCGTCGCTAATGGCATCCGCCTCGCATTCGGTGGCATGGTTCAAAAAGCGGTCAATAAGGATGGGGCGGTCCGGCGTCACTCCCACCGCCGCCTTCATATAATCGGTGAGGCTGGCATCCTGATACACCACTTCCATGCCCCGGCCGCCCAGTACATAGGAAGGACGCACCATCACCGGATAGCCTATTTTGTGCGCGATCTCCAGAGCCTCCTCCACAGTGGTTGCCATACCGGACTCCGGCATGGGGATCTTAAGCTTATCCATCATGGCGCGGAACAGATCTCTGTCCTCCGCCAGATCGATCACGGAAGGCGCGGTGCCCAGAATGCGCACACCGTTTTTCTCCAGGTCTGCCGCCAGGTTCAGAGGGGTCTGCCCGCCAAACTGAGCGATAATGCCCACAGGCTGCTCCTTTTTATAGATGCTCAGCACATCCTCCAGCGTCAGAGGCTCGAAATAAAGCTTGTCCGAAGTATCATAATCCGTGGACACCGTCTCGGGATTGCAGTTGACGATGATGGTCTCAAAGCCCAGCTTTTTCAGCGCCATGGAAGCGTGGACACAGCAGTAATCAAATTCAATTCCCTGGCCGATACGGTTGGGACCGCCTCCCAGGATCATTA
The DNA here is from genome assembly GCA_910586775.1 of uncultured Acetatifactor sp. GTDB lineage: Bacteria > Bacillota > Clostridia > Lachnospirales > Lachnospiraceae > Acetatifactor. Next base: position 14,575 of record CAJUJN010000085.1, read on the forward strand.
CCTTGGGCTTATCGCTTCGGATGGGATTCCGATCCGGAGCATTGTATGTGGAATAGTAATAAGCGCTGTCCGGCGTACCGCTGACATGAACCCCTTCCCAGGCTTCCTCCACCCCCAGCCCAATGCGGTGTTCACGGATCTCCTGCTCGGGAATCTCCAACAGCAGGCTCAGATACTTGTCCGAAAAACCGTCCTTTTTCGCCCGGATCAGCTTCTCGTCGGCGGGTAGCCTGCCCTTATCCTCCAAAAGCTCAAGTTCCTCCCCGGCCAGCTCCTTCATTTGTTCGATAAACCATTTTTTAACATGTGTGATCTCGTGAATCTCTTCCACGGAGGCGCCCTTTTTCAATGCCTCATACATGGCAAAGTGCCGCTCGCTGGAAGGCGTAATCAGCATCCGCAGCAACTGTTCCTTCGATTTCTCTTCCAGTGAGGGAATCCGGCCCAGACCATACCTTCCGGTCTCCAGGGAACGGATTGCCTTCTGGAACGCCTCCTTGTAATTCTTTCCGATGCTCATAACCTCGCCAACGGCGCGCATCTGAGTCCCCAGCTTATCCTCCACACCCTTGAACTTCTCGAATGCCCAGCGGGCAAATTTGATCACCACATAGTCTCCGCCCGGCACATACCTGTCCAACGTACCGTATTTTCCGCAGGGAATGTCCTTCAAGGTCAGTCCTGCAGCAAGCATGGCGCTGACCAGCGCGATCGGAAAGCCTGTGGCCTTGGATGCAAGCGCGGAAGAGCGGGATGTCCTGGGATTGATCTCTATGACAATGATTCTGTCGCTGACAGGGTCATGTGCAAACTGCACATTGGTGCCGCCGATAACCTGTACGGATTCTACAATCCGGTAAGCCTGCTCCTGAAGCCGCTTCTGCAGTTCTTCGGAGATTGTCAGCATGGGCGCGGCACAGAAGGAATCCCCTGTATGTACTCCCAATGGATCGATATTTTCAATGAAACAGACCGTGATCATATTTCCGTCCGCATCACGCACCACTTCCAGTTCCAGCTCTTCCCATCCCAGAATGGACTCTTCCACCAGAACCTGTCCTACCAGAGAAGCCTGCAGCCCCCTGGCACAGACCGTGCGCAGCTCGTCTCTGTTGTACACCAGTCCGCCGCCGGCACCGCCCATGGTATAGGCGGGACGCAAAACTACCGGAAATCCCAGGCTGTCGGCAATCTGCAGAGCCTCCTCCACGGTGTATGCCACCTCGCTCCTGGCCATTTCTATCCCCAGTGCATTCATGGCATTCTTAAATTCAATCCGGTCCTCGCCGCGTTCAATTGCATCCACCTGAACGCCGATTACCTTCACATTATATTTCTCCAGAATCCCCGCGGCGGCAAGCTCTGCACAAAGGTTCAGCCCCGACTGCCCTCCCAGATTCGGCAGCAGCGCATCCGGGCGCTCTTTCGCAATGATCTGCTCCAGACGCTCCTTATTGAGCGGCTCGATATAAGTGACATCCGCCATCTCCGGGTCCGTCATAATGGTGGCCGGATTGGAATTCACCAATACGATCTCATAGCCCAGTTTCTTCAGTGCCTTGCAGGCCTGGGTGCCGGAATAGTCAAATTCGCAGGCCTGGCCTATGATGATGGGGCCGGAACCTATGATCAGTACTTTTGCGATATCAGTTCTCTGTGGCATGTAATAACCTCCTGATTGTTTTGTATGACCGCCCTGCGGCAGAATCTTTGCAGACGTTATTTTATTCTACCATAACATGGCCTGTTTTACAAACACTGATTTTCCCATATTTCCGCCTTTCTGTTTTGCTTTTTTGTTTCGTATCTACATTTTTTCTTTTTGTTTTACCCTTCTGTCCCGCTTCTCTGTTTCGATTTCCTGTTCCTTTCTGTTTAACCGTAGTTCCCGCTATATAATTCTTTCTACAATGTAGGGCAACATATGAAAGTTTGCATATACGTATAAATAAAGGCTTTTCAACAGTCATATGCTACTAACTGCTGTAAATCTCTTTGTAGATAGAAATAAAATTAATTTCATTCTACGTAGCAGAATCAGTAGATAATTCCGCTAAACATAAATATCTGAAAGATGTAGAGGGAATTAACTAGCGGGAACTACGGTTTAATATTCCCTCTTTCCCGTATCTACACTTCTTCATATGCTCTTACCGCTTTTGTCACTTTTGTTAATTGCTCTTCCCCTTTCGCAGCATGTGTATATCCATGGCAAATTCGTATCTCCCATATAGTATAAAAAGCAAACCTTCACATTACAAAAAACACACCGGGAATCCTCCCGATGTGTTATTCCAATACATATTCCTTTTGCTGCATCAGATAAATTTCCTGCTTTGCAAAAACTTCGCAGCTTCCGCTCAGCCGGCAGCCAGCGTCGTCATAATGCAGTAAGCCAGGATACACCATGGCTTTCCCAGTATAATGATTGCCACAAATTTACGTGTACTCATTTTTGTAATTCCGGTAAAGCAGCAGAAATAGTCATCCGGAAACAGCGGCAGCACCATCCCCAGAAACAGCAACACCGTATAAAACTTACTCTTCGCCGCCCATGCGGCCCATTTATCATACTTTTCTCCCGGAAACATCCTGCTGACCAGCCCCTGCCCATACTTCCTGGCAAGCAGAAACGCAATGATGGAACCGGCTGAAATCCCGATATAATTGCACCAGAAGCCCCCCATACAGCCAAACATCAGCGAACCTGCCACACAGCCCAGAAGCCCGGGCAGCACCGGCAATATTACCTGCGCCGCCTGAAAAGCTATCAGAAAAAGCGGTGCGAGCAGCCCGAATCCGGCCACATATTTCTGAAAGGTATCCACTGAGTCAAATCTTCCGTCCATATAAGCCTTCAGCAGGACTGCCACAAATGCCAGACATGCAGCCATCAGTCCCAGAGTTGCCAGTTTTTTATATTTTTCAGTCTGTTTATCGCTCGTCTGTTCCCTGCATACTATTTCCATGTTCTTCTCTCCCTTATTTCGAATTTATACTGCACGTCAATGAAACTTGCTTTGTATTACAGGCACCGCTTCACGAACCCTGTAATCAAAAGTATACTATGCCGAAAGACCGCCAGCCATATATGCTCACGCTCCTGCCTTTCACTTTGTTTAGTATAGCTCCCGTTTCTAAATAACATGTTTCTATAAATCTAAATATATTTTAAATAAATCCGAAATATTTGCCTTGGCAGAGATGTGATTCAGCAGAAATTGTATCCGGACACAGAGCTTCAGGAAAGCCCGGAGCCTCACAGTCAGGAGATTGCTGCGGATAACGTAAAATGAATAAAAAATACCGGAAAGGCCCGTAAAATCAGGCCTTTCCGGCATTTTAACGGTGAGCAGGACGATAAGCCGGGTTATGTCGTGAATAATCATCTATCTAGTACGGCTGTTACCAGCCGCATCCAGCGACCTACCTGAAAGCAGGCCGGGCCGGCCTGTTGCCTTCGTTCTGGTCTTGCTTCGGATGGGGTTTACATGGCTCCGCCCGTTACCGGACGGACGGTAGTCTCTTACACTGCCTTTCCACCATTACAGGGCACCGCTTCCGCTGCAGCGCAGTCTGAAGCAGATACCCTGCTGTATATTTCTGTTGCACTGGCCTTGGAGTCACCTCCACCGGACGTTATCCGGCAT
>CAJUJN010000086.1 GCA_910586775.1 uncultured Acetatifactor sp.
GCCTCCATGTGTGATTTTGATACGCTGGACAATCCTTCTGAAACGCACACCTCCGACTCCAGAGTACCGTCACCTTCCACGGCATTGCCACTACTCTTGTCCGGCAGACTGATTTTAATGTTCAAACTCATTGCAACCTCCTCCTTATCAATCAGGACATCCGAGATCTGAAACATGGTAGACAGATAATTCTGCAGGTAAATGACGCTGCCCTTCGTGCCTGGAAATGCCATCAGCGATATATGGCCCTGCCTTTCAAATTTTTTCAGCACCCGGCCCACAGTAGCCTTGGAGATTCCCCAGCGCCCGGCCAGCTCACCGTAATTCACCAGCGGGCTGCCCGTGCCGTTGCGCAGGTAGACCACGGGGCCTGCCTCCGATCCCTGCACCTGCCCGTCGTTATAGACGGTAGACAGCCACAGGTCCAGCAGAATGTCCATCTCAGAGCACCGTCCGGCGCCCACCATCTCCGTTGCCACCGTGAACGGCATAAAGAAAAAGCCTGTGTCCTTCTGGCATGGGCAGTTGTAATCCAGCACCGTGTTGTGCTTTTTCCAGTCCCGGATCTTATACTTGACCACCTTTCCCCTCCCTAGGGGCAGGTACGAGATCAGGTTCCTTTTCTGCAGCCCGTCCAATATGTCAAGCGCCTGGTGCTGGAAATGTGTGCGGAACCATCCAGCCAGCTCCTTTACGGTGCAGATCCACTCACCGGGATAGATCGTGTAGCTAATCCCGTCTATGCGGCGGTAGGATGTACGGAAGTTTGCATAACTGCAAAGCACCGTAAAGTAAAAAAGACCAGAGCCCCCGCCTGTGCGAATGCCCTGGTCTGTGATCAGTGACTGGACGAACTGCCTGTAAATGCGACAGCGTGGATAGTCCACCACCTGTTTGATTTGTAATTGGTATTCTGACATATTCTGTTTCTCCTTCCCACTTAAGCAAAGAAAGAGAGCCTTCCATGCAATCAATCACAGAAAGCCTCTCTCTCAATTTACAGCGCCGTATCGTAACCATCCTTTCTTTGTTAATCAATGCGCATATTTACTGTTTAACTGCCATGGCTCTTTCAAGACTGCCGATCCAGAACAACCGGCGAAAGTGTACAAAGCGGGCACACCCGCTTGATAAGGACAAACTCCAAATCCTGTCTTTGCAGGTATTCTTCGTTTCCCCTTAATATTAGCATAGTGTCCGTACAGCTCATAAGTATAGAAGTCAGCATCCCCGCATAGGAATCCGGCCCGGAAGTACGAAAAATGTCCAGGACCAACCCTGTGGCGGCAGAAGATGAGAACAGTTTCACAACTAAAAGCGGCAACAGCTGGGCAGGCAGGCCCACCACGGCGGCAGCCGGTCCCAGCAATGTCCCCAGCATCTCAAAGAAACCGGAGGCCCGCAGCATTCCCACGGCCACCAACAGGCCGATGAGAGTTGGCACGATGTCCACCACAATCTTCAGACCATCCTTTGCTCCCTTCAGAAAGGTTTCATAGACTTTTACCTTGGACACAAATCCGTAGCCCACAATGAAAAAAATTAGAATAGGGATAACAATATCCGAAAGATGTGCCAGCGCGTTCATACCGCTTTCCCTCCCCTTTCCTTGATCTTGCAGTACACAATCGCCACCAGGGTACTCACCAGAGTGGCCGCTATGGCGGGTACAATGATAGCTGTGGGGTTCGCGCTGCCATACTGGCTGCGATAGGCGATCATGTTCACCGGAATCAGCTGCAGAGAAGAAATGTTGAGAATCAGAAAGATGCACATCTCATTGCTGGCCCGTCTGCCGCCGCTTTTTTTATATCCGCCGTCATATGTCTCCATTTTTCTGTGTCCCGGTTCCCCTTCCAGGGCTCCCCCACTTTCTGCCTCCAGATACTCCGGGTTCCCCCGTTGGGCCTCCAGCTTCGCCAGCTCCTCCATGGCTTTCAGCCCGGCCGGGGTACAGGCCCAGCCCAGCCCCAGGACGTTTGCAATGATATTGGTTGCTATGTACCCTTCTGCCGGATGCCCCTTCGGTATCCGGGGAAACATAAATTTCAGGAACGGCATAATTCCCCTTGTCAGCTTCTGCACCAACCCCGCCTTCTGCGCAATCTCCATCAATCCCATCCACAAAGCCACAACCCCTGCCATGGTAATACACAGTGAGACCGCCTCCCCCGCACTGTCCAGTGCCGCGTCCGTCACATCACTCATATTTCCCGAAACCGCCCCGTAAATTACTGCCAACAGTATCATGGCCGCCCATATAAAGTTTAACATTGGTTTTACCTGTAATAGTTGTCACTCTATCTTATGAGATAAAATTACCTTCAATGCCAATTCCTGCCCCTTAAATTCCCCTGAAAAAATCAGATAAATACAAATCAGAAAATACCCTGCAACCGGCAATTATGCCAGTTACAGGGTCATACTCAACCTGCTCTAAAAAAACAAACGCTTAACCGTTCATCCGCAATTTGCTGACTTGACAGTCATCTTGGTTTAAAAAGCTGAATATTATACCTGTAAGTTCGGAAATAGCAGCTTTTCAACCAAGTCTGGAAAGGAATCGAAAATCATTTTACAGCTTTGTCAGCCGCATGAAAAATTTCTGTCGGACTTACAGCGTCCCCTGAGTAAATAATCCCTTCACATGGGCAACCTCTTCCTCCGTTGCCTTGCTGGCCGGAACATAATATGATTTCTCTCTGGCCAGCTGGTACAGCTCTTCCTGAGACTGCTCACAGGCATTACGAATCTGCTTCAAAGTCTGTTTCAATTCCTTATTTTCGGATTGTGCAATCATACCCGCATAACGGGTCAGTTCACCATTGATACCGGCAAGGGTATCTGCTACCATTGTCTTTTCCTGCATCTTCATTTACCTCTCATTCTGAAATTAACCGGAACTGTCGCTGTTTTAACGACCTTTTCCTGCCATCACACTACAGGCTTACTCATTACAATATTTTCTGCCTTCCTTTTGTCTGAAAAACACTTACCGGAAACTGTTTTACTTCCGGTAAAAGCCATGTCATTTTCCATAAGTCTCCTTACAGGAACACCTAAGACGCAACGCACTTCTTGCTGCTTAACTCATAATTCAGCCCAGGAACTTCATAAGCTGCTGCTTATTGTCCATGGCCGATTTGGCACCTTTCTCAAAAAACTGTTTGATCTGCGGGTCTTTGGCCTCCTGTGCATATGCCTGCATCTTGCAATGGGTTGTATCAAATCCGCCGATCAGGTGACGAAGATTCTGTAAATCAAGTTCTGAAATATTGCTCATGTTCATACCTCCTGTTTTTCATGGCAATAGAAAGTCCGTAAATCGAACTTTCTATCATGCAACTACGAGGTTATTATTTGCTTACGGAGAAAAATATATACTGATGTCCTTTAGAAAAAAAGAATCAAACATAGATAAAATCATTGAAAAATACTGGATTCACTGTTTATTTTTACCATTGCAGGCTCATAAGCGCATTCATTCCTGCCAATAGAAGCACCACTCCGTGAATATAAGGAACTGTAGAAAAATTATCGCTTAAAGTTTAAAGCCTTTTATGATGTATGCCCATCCATGATGTGGACCTGTGTATTCAATGTCAATTTCATCAATGCTTTCATCAGTCACCTTGATGCCCGTTTCATAAACATTTTTATCAAGCATACATGTAACAGACAGTCCATTCCCAGTAGTTGTAGACTGAATCAGGTTCACTACGGTCTGCACATCAACCAGCGGTTTGCCCTGCCAGTGTTTTGAGATGTAACAGAAGAGCCGGTGTTCAACCTTATTATATTTAGATGTCCCTGGCGGATAATGGATGACTTCTATTTCCTTATCGATTTCTTCAGCCAATTCTGCCAGCGCAAGCTTCCACAGCCTGTTCCGGCTTCCATTGCTTCCGCCGCAGTCACAGGTGACCACAATCCTGTCGGCATACCAGAAGTTTTCCTTGCCTACTGTGTACCACCAGCGGCGGATGCTTTCTACTGAAAACAGGCCTGTGTCAGCGCTTGTTCCCAGGTTTACAAATGCAGCATTGTTATTCAGGACGTATATCCCATAAGGGGCAACTTTCCCAAGCTCCGGGATAAAGAAATCATGGTCGGACACCATGCGCGGCTGTTTTGAGGCCCGATACTCCGTACCATCATTTTTGAAGTTGCCGATATTCTCTTTTTTCTTTGTATCAACAGAAATGACGGGAATGCCATCCCTCAGGGACTTATCTGTTTCTGAATGGATGAACTCAAACTGCACGCCCCTGTCAGGATCCGGATCACCGACCTGTTCCATTTTGCGGTTTTTCTGGCGGCTGTAACCAAGGTCCCGAACAATCCGCTGTACTGTACTCTTTTCAATGAGGATGCCCTTATCGGACAGTACCTTTGTAATTTTTCGCAGGCTGCATGACATCCATTTGCCACCTTCAGGCGAACCGTAAGTTTCATCGTCGAGGATTTCCTGTATGAGGTTTACGATATCCGGATATATCTCTTCTACTGGTTTGCGTCCTGCCCCTGCACAGCGAACATGCCCGTCATCAGCTGCCTCCTGTGAAGAAAGTTCGGCAATTGCTCTGCGTATTGTTGAGATTGCTACTCCCGTGCGCTGGCTGAGGACGCTTATGGAACCATATCCGAACCGGACAGCTGTTTCGGCAAGAAAAAGCCGACGTTCCCGTTCGTTCATAACATCACGGATCCGGTTGAAAGCATCTGCATATATGTTAAGTTTATTGAGGACTTCGATTGTCATGTTGGCTAACCTCACATTTATAATATTTAACCAACTATAACATATGTTTCAAATTTAAGCAATTATTTTTCTACAATTCCTAAATCATATGGAGGCTCTCATCAGAGCTGATGCCTCACAACTCTGTACTCGTCATCCCTCCGAAAATAAGGACATTCCCACTTACTTCCCGACAGGAAACGGTACATCTCGTCCTCATCCAGGCTCACCAGGCAGCTATAGCATTCGCAGTCTTCATCATACACATAATTGACACACATGTCACAATTAGTCATTTCTCGTTCTCCTGTTCCGGTTTCCGCTCTGTATCTGTCCACTCAGTACACGGCACAACAGAGCAATGTCCGCCCCTATCCGTCTACTTATGCAGATACGCATAAATCTCCCGCTTCCCCACACCTCTGTCCCTGGCAACCTGCTTCATCGCCGCTTTGCTGTCCATTCCCTGCCCTTCATAATAAGCCATATGCTCCTCGATAGTCATGGCCTCCCAGGACGCAATTTCTTCCTGGCGCAGTTCCTGAAAACTTTTTCCCTCCAGCACCAGCACATACTCCCCTCTGGGCTCCTCCGTCCTGTAATATTCCAGCGCCTGCTCCAGGCTCGTAGGCATCACACTCTCAAATTTCTTCGTCAGTTCCCTGCACAGGGTAATCCGCCTGTTCCCCAGACAGCCATACAATTCCTCCAACGTTCCCACCAGATGATGCGGTGCCTCATAGAGAATCATGGTACGGCTCTCCCGCCCCAGCTCCTCCAGAACCATTCTCCGCTCTTTTTTTTCCGCTGGCAAAAAACCTTCAAAACAAAAACGCCTGGCAGACAACCCCGACAGCGTCAGAGCGGTAATACAGGCACAAGAACCGGGCAGACTGGTAACCGGCACATTATGTTCATGACACATACGCACCAGCACTTCCCCGGGGTCCGAAATTGCCGGCGTACCTGCATCCGTGATCAGAGCAATCTGCCTGCCCTCCAACAACTGGCCCACCATCTGCTCCGCCTTCTCTACCTTGTTATACTCGTGATAACTGGTCATAGGCGTATGAATGTCAAAATGATTCAGCAGCTTAATGCTGTTGCGTGTATCTTCAGCCGCAATTACGTCTACCATCCGCAGTGTCTCAATCACCCGCTGTGTCATATCCTGAAGATTTCCAATTGGTGTCGCGCACAAATATAAAGTACCTGCCATATTTTCTCCTGTTTCCGCTTTTTCTGCCTTGTGACCTGCTTCTACCCGCCGCCATACATAATCCAGACAGCCGTTTTCCGTATGCCCTTCTAGCCTCCGCAACAACCACTTAACTCATTTCTCCTGCAAGCCGCCTTACATATAAGTTATCTGCCACTTTCCCTTATATACATCAAACACTCCGAAACTGCCTTATAAATCTTCTGCACAACACATGCTGCCGAAAACATATCTTCACAATTTCCCCAGCAAACAGCATACCATATCAAATCTGCGGCTTTACAAACCCGTTCTAATACCCATACACGTCCCGTATCTCCGGCGTATACACCCCCTGTTCCCGGAAAATAATCAACGGCTTCTCCACTGTCATCCTCGGTCTCCCGCCGCGCACCGTTTCCAGCAATACCATATTGGGTTCCTTATCCACATAAGGGTACACAAGCTGCATCCGCTTCGGTTCCAGTTTACAGCGCGTCAGCGTAACCATAATCTCCGCCAGCCTGAACGGCCTGTGAACCAGAAAAAAATGCCCTCCCGGCTTCAGAAGCTTCGCAGTCTGCATCGCCACATCCTCGAAAGTACACAGAATCTCGTGCCGCGCAATTGCCTTCGGCGCCTCCGGATTCGCAATCCCGTGTTTCCCTATCATATAAGGCGGATTGCAGGTGATACAGTCAAAAGAAGCAGACTTAAAAATACTGCCTGCTTCTCTTATATCACCGGTTACAATATCAATCTTGTCAGACAGTCCGTTCAAAGCCACGCTCCTGGATGCCATATCCGCGCTGTCCGCCTGGATTTCCAGACCGGTAAGATGACTGCAGTGATACTTTGCTTCCATCAGAATCGGAATGATGCCGGTTCCCGTCCCCATATCCAACAAAGTATCTTCCTCCCTCGCACGGGCAAACCCCGTCAGAAGCACCGCATCCATCCCGAAACAGAATTTCTCCGGATTCTGGATGATACGGTATCCGTTGCGCTGCAATTCATCCAACCGCTCATTCTCTTTCAGCCAGACAGCTGCCGCCTGCGCTGCACCGTTATTCCCGGGAATCTCTAAAGTCATTTCTGTTTCTGTTTTCATATCGATTTCTCCCGTTCTGGGAGTCATTATTCTCCTGTTGTCCGCTTTTACGCCCTCTGTTGTCCTGACGCCTTCTGTTATCGCGGCGGTTTCTTCCGCCCTGATGCCGCTCAGCCATCCGCTCGTCGTCCTCACCGGCCTCCATCCTGAAAAGATTTCTGTCGTAGCGCTGACCTGACTGCCTGGGGCCTCCATGCGGCCTCTGACCGGACTGCTTTCTGTTCTCCTCCGGACGCTGCCCCTGAGAATACCTGCCATGTCCCTCTTCCTGTTTTCCCTGGCTTCGGTTCTCCTCCTGCATATCGTGCTGTTCCTGCACATTCACAGGCTGTCCCATGCTTTCCCCTCTGCCGGCGCTCTGTCTGCGGCTTTCTTCCCGCGCCTGTCCATGGTCTTCCTCGTTGGCATCCTGTCTGCGTGCTTCATCAAAACTCCGCCTGCGGCCTTCTTCCCCGTTGGAACCCTGTCTGCGGCCTTCTTCCCCGTTGGAACCCTGTCTGCGGCCCTCTTCGTAACTCCGCCTGCGGCTCTCTTCGCCTTTCTGTCCCGCTCTGCGGCCTTCCTCGCTCCTTTGGCCGGAATTCTTCTGCCCTCCGCTCTGACTCTGTCTGCCTTTGCCGCTCTGACGCTTCTCTTCCTCTGCGCCTGCCTGCTCCTTCATCTGTTCCTCTTCCTCTTCCAGGCGCTCCAGTTCCTCAAGTTCCTCTTTCGACAGCTCCATCTTCTCTTTCTTGCTGTGTTTGCGCCTGAAATGCAGTTTTTCCACCGGATATTCCTTTATTTCCTTCTCGTCTCCGGCATCCACCACTACTTTCACCAGCTGACGCAGGACATTGACGCTGTGCACTTCACCCTTCAGACCGCCTTCAATCGTAACATGGTCTCCGATATTGGGAAGCCGCCTGTTCAACTCCTCGTAAGTCTCTTCCTCGTTTTTCAGGCAGCACATCAGTCTGCCGCATACACCAGATATTTTCGCCGGATTCAGAGACAGGTTCTGCTCCTTGGCCATCTTAATGGATACAGGGACAAAATCCGCCAGATAACTGTGGCAGCACAGGGCCCGGCCACAAATACCTATTCCCCCCACAAGTTTCGTCTCATCCCTCACTCCGATCTGACGAAGCTCTATCCTGGTCTTGAATACACCTGCCAGGTCCTTCACCAATTCCCTGAAGTCAATCCTTCCGTCGGCCGTAAAATAAAATAGCACCTTATTATTGTCAAAGGTATATTCCGCATCGATTAATTTCATATCCAACCCATGGCTGCGAATCTTTTCCAGGCAGATTCGAAAGGCTTCCTTCTCCTTCTCCCTGTTGGCCGCCTCCTGCTCCATATCCCGCTTGTTGGCAATGCGAATCACCGGCTTCAGGGGCTGAACAACCTTCTCCTCCGCCACCTCCGTGATTCCGGTAACCACCGTTCCGAATTCAATCCCCCTGGCAGTCTCCACAATCACATGGTCATCCCTCTTTATCTCGAACTGCAACGGGTCAAAAAAGTAAATCTTACCTGCTGTACGGAATCTTACACCTATTACTTTAATCATCTATCTACCTCACCGGTGCCATGCACCCTTCCGAATAATAATAAAATTTTCCTAAAAAACCATAGTTAATAATGGAATCAGCTTCCCTGTTTGGCTTCAGCGCCCCTCCATATGGCTGCCCCGCCTCTCTCCGCCGCTATTCTCCTGAATATTCAGCATCAATAGTTCCATCACCAACTCGAAATTGACGTTGGAATCCAACCGCCGCTTCGCCGTATCCAGAGCCTCTATGATGTTCTCGATGCCCTCATAACTGCTGCGTTGGGCAGTCTTACGCAATGCCTGCAGTTCCTCCCTGAAAATCAGATGATTCACGTCGTTTGTTGCCTTGAACAGCAGCGCATCCCGATACCAGATGGCGCATATATCCAGATAATCGTTGATTTCTAACTTGTATTCCGTAATTTTCTTGACGGCCATGACAATCTCGTTTAAATCCATATCCTGTATGTACTTCAGCAGTGACAACGCCTCCGCCTTAATCTGCTCAAAGTCCTCGCTGGAAGCCAACGCCTTCGCTTTCCCGATATTTCCTCTTGCAAAGGCAGCACATACCTCCGCCTGATAATCCGGCACATGCAGCTGACCGCAGAGATACCGTTTCACCAGTTCGTCCGGAACCGGCTTCATATTCAGCACCACACTCCGGCTTAAAATAGTAGGAAGCAGGCTGTTCACGTTGGATGTGAGCAGCAGAATCACCACATACTCAGGCGGCTCCTCCAGTGTCTTCAGCAGAGCATTCTGCGCCTGTGGCGTCATCTTCTCGGCCTCGCTGACGATGTACACCTTATGCGCGCTTCCATAGGGCTTCACCGCCACATCTGTATTTACCTGTTCCCGGATATCATCCACACTGATGGTATTCGGTTTCTCGTGAACTACTCTGATAATATCCGGATGATTCCCGGACAATGCTTTCTTGCAGGAACCGCACTCCTGGCAAGGCTTCCCGCCCTTTCCCCCGCACTGCAGCGCCATGGCAAATACCCTGGCAATAAACTCCTTCCCCGAAGACTTTTCCCCATTGATGATATAGGCATGGGAAACCTTACCTGTGGAAAGTGCGTTACGCAAATACTCCTTAATCTGCTCCTGCCCTATAATGTCCTGAAATCCTGCCATGCCGGCACCCCTCTTTCTGTATTTCCATACCCCTTCAGTTTCGGAATATGTGCTGCTCGTTACTTGAACGATACATGCGGTTTGTTTTTCGTATATTATACTACGCATCGATGAAATTAGCAGTAAACTACAGCGAAAAACCGCCAACCATATATGCTCACCTTAGGCAGATTTGTAAATTCTGGCGGTCTTGAGTATAAAATGGCATACATGCTGCTCCGCCGCAGAATCTGATTTTCCTGACCCGAAAATTTTCCTGACCTGAAATCAGGCCGCTAACCATAATTGATGCACGCCTGCATCCCTGCACAAACTCCCTTAAAACAGGCTTATGTGAAAATATCCAGCAACAACCCTCTGATCTCCCCGATGGTATTCAGAATCGCCAGATTATCCTGCTCGTCCTTCATCAGTTCCTGTGCCAGCTGATCCAGATTTTCATCTATCAGCCGGATAATGCCGTACACCCTGTGACGCCCCCGCCTGTCCAGGAAATTTTCCCTGGAAAAGGAATGGGAATGGGTTACCACCTCGTTCATGAAATCCTTCACCAGCCTCCGGTAATGCCACATGTCCCGCACATCCCGGCGCTTATAAAGGCGCTCTCCCTGCATGGTAATCTCTTCCATAAGGGACTGCAACCGCGCCTGCAGTTCCGCCCCCTCTACGTGACTGGCAAGCATAAATTTAAAACTGCCGTCTGTAGGCTGTGTACTTTGCACCGGTTCCACCGGAGCCGGCTGACTGACCTTCCCCACCTTGATTTCCATATGCTGCCCTTCTTTCCCTGCGCTCTCACTCCTACACCGGAATATTCTGTCCTATATAACGGCGTATCTCGTCCAGGCATCTGCCCAGATCTTCATTGCTGAATCGCTTCTCAATACCTGCCTCTGCAATCTTTTCCTCCGAAAAATCCGCGCTGTCCGCCAGGAACCTGCGGCACATTTCCTCATATTTCGGACGCTCCTGCATCTTCTCCCGATCCAGCGCCCGCTGAAGCCGAATTCCGTCCTCTAATTCTATCATAACGGCGAGCAATCTGTCTCTGCCAAAATAATCCCGCAGTTTCCTGTATGCTTCCAACGTCCCTATTACGATATAATTCCGGCGTTCATCCTCCAGCTGACTGTCATTTACCGTAAAATAGCGCCACAGTCCGTGCCTGGTATGATAAGCCCTGTCCTCAATAACCCTGCCCGCATTCCGAAGCCGCTGAAATGCATCCTCATTCGTAAAGTAATACTCCACGCCATTGTGCTCTCCCTCACGGATAGGCCGGGTGGTGTATGGAACAATCTTCTTCAGCCCCAGTTCCGTATCTGCCAGCAATTCCTTGAAAATTGTGTCCTTCCCGGCAGCACTTTTTCCCATAAGGCAAATAATCCGGCCCATCTGCTATGCAACCTCAACAACATGAATCATATTTGTGGTGCCTGTCTTTCCCAACGGCACTCCGGCAGTGATTACCACCACATCGCCGGTCTTCACATAGCCAGCCTTCTTCGCCTCCGCCACTGCATCCGCAAACAGCTCGTCAGCAGTATTCTCCTGCGGAATCATCAGAGGATTCACCCCCCACAGGATGTTCAGCCTGCGGCATACACGCTCTCTGACGGTACATCCGATAACAGGACTCTCCGGCTTAAATCTTGAAATAGCCTCTGCCGTAAATCCTGACAGTGTAACCGTAATGATTGCCGCCGCATGCAGATCCCTGGCGGCGGTACATGTCGCATAAGCAATTGCAGTGGTAATATCTGCTTCCTCTTCACGGCTCCCCCGCTTCATCCTGGAACCGTAATCAATATCTTTTTCGGCTCCTTCCGCGATTTTCGCCATGGTTTTTACTGCCTCTACAGGATATTTTCCGGCCGCGCTCTCCCCTGACAGCATGATTGCCGTGGTTCCGTCGTAAATAGCATTGGCAATATCCGTTGCCTCTGCTCTGGTAGGCCGGGGATTCTTGATCATGGATTCCAGCATCTGTGTGGCAGTAATGACATATTTCCCCCTGGCATTTGCCACCTGAATCATCTTTTTCTGCAGCACGGGAACTTCCTCCAGTGGAATCTCCACGCCCATATCGCCTCTGGCCACCATAATGCCGTCAGACACTTCCAGAATCTCTTTTAGATTCTCAATTCCCTGCATATTCTCTATTTTCGAAATAATTTTCATATCGCTGCCGTGTTCTTCCAGGATGCTGCGGATTTCCAGTACATCCTCCTTACACCGTACAAAAGACGCAGCCAGAAGCTCGTAGCCCATCTCAATACCGAAAAGGATATCATTTCTGTCTACCTCGCTGATATAAGGCATGGACAGCACTGCCCCGGGCACATTCACCCCTTTATGATTGGACACAGCGCCGCCATTTATGACACGGCACACTATCTCCTCTCCCCGAATTTCCTCCACTGTCATCTCAATCAGGCCGTCGTCAATAAGGATGGTAGTTCCTTCCTTAATGTCGTTCTTCAGATTCTTATAAGATATCGCCGCCCGTTGGGCCGTCCCCAGGATTTCCTCGGTAGTGAGCACAAACTGCTGTCCCGATATCAGTTCCGCTCTGCCGCCCTCGAAATCCCTCAGACGAATCTCCGGTCCCTTCGTGTCCAACATGGCAGCGATGGGAAGTCCCAGTTCAGCGCTTGCCTGCCTGACCTTTTCCAGTTTCACCTTCTGTTCCTCATGTGTACCATGTGAAAAGTTAAATCTTGCCACGTTCATACCTGCCAGCATCAGTTCCCGCAGACGCTCCACCGTATCGCTTGCCGGTCCTATCGTACATATAATCTTCGTTTTCCTCATACTCTGTTCCTCTTTTCTTTTTGTTCTCGAAATTCTGTCCCCGCTTTTCCCATTGCCTTTGCAGGTATTTCAATCCCTTTGGCCATTGCTCTGCCATCAGGTTCCGTATTGCACTTTTATATACTATCACTTATTCTGTACGCCACAATATATATTCACTCTCTAAAACATTTATCGATACAGAGATATAATAAGGGAATATTTTCTTCGCTCTCATCACCGTATCAGCCTTATAAATGCTCTCTCGGGAAAAGGCTCGTTTCCCGCCTCCACCCGAATCCCCTGCACGGTAAGCTCCGCTTCCAGATCTCTCAAAATTTCCTGATATAATCCCTCCGTCATCCGTTCTCCCGGCACCAACAGCGGCACTCCCGGCGGGTACAGATTCACGAACTCCGCAGCATGCTTTCCCACACTGTCCTTTAAGGCAACCTCCTCAGACTCCATATCCCAGGCTTCCGCCAAAGGAATCGGTTCTCTCATCTCTTCCTCTGCCGCCGGCCTTTTGTCCAATACAAACTGCCCCCTTGCTTCTTGCAAAAAACTCGTCACCAAAGGTTTCTTTCCCGAAACTTTCCTTACCAAAAGTTTCTTTTCCGGAGCCTTCCTTACCAAAAATTTCTTTTCCGAAGCCTTCCTTACCAAAGGTTTCTTTTTCGAAGCCTTCCTTACCAGGGCCTGCTTTATCAAAGCTTTCTTTACCAAGACTTTCTTTGACAGAGCATCTTTTGTAAGAAATTCCGTTCTATAAATCTCCGGACTATCCTCATGCCATCCTGCAAAACTCTCATCTATATTTTGCTCCTTCACTCTGCTGTCTATCTCCAGCAAAGCCTCTGTCATCCGCCGGTAAGCTTCCTCGCTGTCATTCACGGTAAACATGGCAAGCGCATAATCTCCTGACGACATTTCTGTCTGCAAATGATATTCCTTTAGTAAAATATCGGAAAGCTGCTTTCCGGTAATTCCGGCATGCCTGACAGAGATAACAAGCTTCCCTGTATCCTGTTCCCGATTATCCCCTGACAGAAATTTCAGGCAGCTGCATACCGACAAAGCCTCCATCATCGTATCGTATCGTTCCCGAAACTGTCTGAATGCCGTCCCGCCCTGCTGCCTGACATATTCCAGTGCATTGTCAATGCCTGCCATCAGCAGATAGGATGGACTGCTTGTCTGATAAATATGCAGAAAACGGCACAGCCTGTCCCTGTCCACCAGATTGCCGTTCACATGGAGCAAGGCGGTCTGCGTCAGAGACGGAAGCGTCTTGTGCACACTGTGGATAACCAGATCTGCACCTGCCTGACAGCTGTTAGGCGGAAAGCCCTCCGCCAGTCCCAGATGTGCGCCATGGGCTTCATCCACGATCAACGGAATCCCTCTCTCATGCACAATTCCGGCTATCCGCGAAATATCAGCTATTCTTCCCTCGTATGTGGGCGATACAATTAAAACTGCCTGAATATCAGATTCTGCTTCCAATGCGCTCCGAACCTGCTCCGATGTCACCGCATCCGCTATACCATATGTCTCCAGGTAATGAGGATAAAGATAGCTTATCTTCAGATGACGCAGATATGCGGCATGGTACGCCGATTTATGGCAGTTCCGCGCCATCAGAATTCGCCCGCCAAAGAGAACGGCACCGCTGAGGGCGCTGAGTATACCGCAGGTGCTCCCGTTGACCAGATAATAACATTCTTCCGACCCGTACAGTCCGGCTGCCTCCCGCTGCAGTTCCAACAAAATACCTTCCGGCTGATGCAGGTTGTCAAAGCCTTCTATTTCCGTAATATCCGTTTTAAACATGGCTTCAGGAAGCTCTCCCCACTTCTGCCGTTTATGCCCCGGCATATGATAAGGATATATGTCACCCTCTGCATACACAGACAGCCTCTCGTATAAATGTTTCAAATTTAACCTTCCTTCAGCTTGTCAAGAATCGCGCCATGTCCTCTGTGCATATGCAGAGTCTCCAGCAGCGAGCACCACTTGTCTGCGGTTGTAACAATCCAGGCTTCTCTGCATCCCGGCGGTATTACTGTCAGAGGCCACATGTGCTTCCTGATGATATCCTTCTCCCGTTCTGTCAGATGGTACTCCTTTAACGCATTTCTAAGCGCAACACCCGGGTGATAAAACCCATGCAGCTTGTGGGGATTCTCATAATCCGGTATATGCCAGTCATACAAAAAATAGTCATGCAGCAGGGCACCTCTGATCAACTCCCTTCTACTGCAACGTATGTGCAGCTTTTCACTCAATGCAATACTGTATCTCGCCACATCCATCACATGGGAGTTGACTGTTACATCTCCGTGCTGGATGTACTCCTTCATTCGATTAAAATTTTTTGACTTTAGAATATCCGAAGCGTTGGCCTCAATCTGCCTCTGTCTCTCCCGATAACAGTTCAGCTTCCGCTGCCACTTCCATGCCTGGCGCTTTGTGCGTCGTCTCAACATTCTTTCTGCCATTTTCTGTTTCCAACCCTTTTTTATAATGTTATTGTCTGAAAAGCCGGTTCTGCATTAACCTTCAGCCGGAGTTTCCGGAACCGGAGACTGCTCAGGCTCCGGTTCCGGAACTGGTTCCGGTGCAGGCTCAGGCGTAGGTACCGGAGTAGGCTCCGGTGTAGGTACCGGGGTGGGTTCTGGGGTAGGTACTGGGGTAGGTTCCGGTGTAGGCACTGGCGTAGGTGCTGGTGTGGGCGTAACCACCGGCACAGGCTCAGGCGTAATTGTCGGCAAAGGGTCCAAAGGCAAGGGGTCCGGTGTAGGTGCCGGTGTCGCAGCCTCCGGTTGCGTCCATACAGGTTCACTCGGCTCTTCTCCTCCTTCTTCGCCCTCTTCCGGTACAGCTTCTTCAGGTGCCACAGTACTGTTTGGCCCGATATAAGGAGCCCCCTCATAATAGTAGCAGATAACCGGAAATCCGGCCGATACATACTCGTATATCTCCGCGGCCTTGCTCGGCGGCAGATTAATACACCCATGGGAGCCATTGGTCATAAAAATCTGTCCTCCAAATGAGCCTCTCCACTTGGCATCATGCATACCATAATTCCCATAAAAAGGCATCCAGTAACTGACCGGTGTCCTGTAGGTAGCCCCTTTCAGTACGGCGTCTTTCGTCTTATAAGATAAACCAAATATTCCTTCCGGTGTTACACAATCATATGTGGAAATCATCGTACCTGACACAAAGTCCGACTCCAGAACAATTTCCCCGTCCTGGTACAGGTACAGATGCTGATTGGTCAAATCTGCTTCTACATAGGAGCTGCCAACGTCATTTGCCCCCTTCTGTCTCGCCGTAATACTGTATACAGGCTCCCTTTCCGTAGCACTTCCCTGATAAATCAGCTGTACCAGTTCCTTTGCCTCATTCTCAGTATCAGTTTTCCATCCGTAATTCCGGCTGTTCAGAGTAAGTTCCACCCCAAGGGTAGTTGTAAAGCTTTTCTTCTTGCCGTATGTATCATACTGCAATGCCTGCTCCTTCACAAATGCAGTCACCTGTTCTTCATCCAGAACCGGTTCGCCATTCTCCAGAGAGATCCAGTCATGAAGCGTCCTGTAATCCAGCTCTACCTCTGTTCCGTTCCAGTCATAGGTAATCTTTGTTGCCAGCCATTTATTCACGGAGTCCACTGTCTCTATCAGTTTTTTGTCATCCTGCCTGACAGCGGCTTCCGCATAGCATTCTCCCTCTTCCAGGTCGACTTCTCCGTCCTGACGATTCACCGCATCCATAATCAGCTGAACCGCTTTTTCCACATCCATCTCCGTGCCGATTGTCTCGGGAATGATCCCATAGGTTCCGGATTCTTCGGAATAATCACTGATATAGGCACTTTTCGCCTTGAGCATATTTGCCTTTTTACAGGCATCCCATCCCTTTACGGCATCCTTCAGCAACTCCTCATCAAAAAATACTCCCTGCTCAAGAAAATAAGAATATTCTCCGTTCAGATATGCCCATATCCACTTGAATTCCTCCTGTTGATTCAGGAAACCTTCTACCGCTGCTCTCGTATCTCCAAAATTCAGCTGGATATCATCAGCCGATACGGTTCCGAGAACAGTTCCGGACTCACCCGTTTTATAATCTCTGCCAATGACTTCCAGTACATAATTCTGAATCCTCACATCCAGCAGGTTGATAACCGGCTCTACTTCCATGTTACTGCAGTCAACTCCATTAATACTGGTATTCGGGAAGAAATGCGTCTCGTAATACAGAGCAGCCCTGTAGTAACCAAATATCGCAAAACCACACAAAAGCAGAAGAATCACCAAAATACCTGTCATAATATATCTTTTCTTCTTACTTTTTCCAGCTTTCGCTCCCTGGCTTCTTTTTTCCCCTCCAACGATTTCGTCCGCTTCAAAACCCATATTCTTCTTTGTCTGCTTCTCTTTCATTGTCTCACTCCAAAAAAATATAATTGCCAATACAGGCATACGCAATAATTATAACACATTTTTTGATAAAAAAATAGCACTAAAAGGCTATTTTATAGCTTTTAATGCTTAATTTTACTTTCGATTCTCTTTTGAATAAAATGCCCAGAACCGGAATCGAACCAGTGACACGAGGATTTTCAGTCCTCTGCTCTACCAACTGAGCTATCTGGGCATAAAGCCTTTATACAAACAAAGACTTAGTAGCGGGGACAGGATTTGAACCTGTGACCTTCGGGTTATGAGCCCGACGAGCT
>CAJUJN010000087.1 GCA_910586775.1 uncultured Acetatifactor sp.
TATCATACAGGTTTGCTCCAGTTTTGTATAGGTACTCACTATCTACCGTATACGTCGTAACACAAGGGAAAAGGATATAACATAAGGGAAAGTCTAAGGGAAACCTCACTTACCAAAACTGTAGGAAAATCAAGGCATTGCGGATTTTATTGTAACACTTTATAATACGAATTAGGTGTTAAAGAATTGTAGGTATCAAAATTCTAAGTTAGTGGAATGCACGAAACACAAAATTGTCTTGCTATTGACACATTGATCCTCCACCACAGCCGTGAGTACTTCTATATCTACCCACTACTTCTGTCAATTCGCCAAAGCAAATTAATACTGTTGCCGTATACTCCTTCTTCATATTTTCACCTCCTTCCGTCCAGAATAACTCGAAACCAAAGCACATACAAGCCATTCCTTTGTTTTAGGGTTTGTCTCGTCTAATAACATGAAAACTATCAGGCAAATCATAGAACATCCAATTCCAAACAATTCCAATATATTCACCTTTTAAGCCATCTTTCAAACGATCCACACCACATTATTTATCCTAATGTTACTGTGGTTTTATCCTATAGATCAATCCAGACATCGATTATATCAAGGGATCACCCCAGAAACAATAAGATTCTTTTGCCATATGTTACTTAATTTTGTCAAAAATCTGTCGGTAAAACAAATCGGCAGAATTCTAACATATAAAACTTTGGTGTTAGTCAATAGATATGTCAGTATTGCCTCCAATTACTACTAATTTGTAGTTATTGATATCATACACACCATGTCAACAGCAACCATTTCCAATACTGCACAACGAATGAAACAGCGATTCTGCCAGGCTGTCTGCACACCAGAATGCAAAATGCGTTGTAGCGGTTAATGTATTTTGTGGCTACTCCACGGTAATGAATCGCATCCGACTTCCCCGGGAAATCGCTTTCATCAAGTTCTTCGACACCGGACAGGATAACCGATTCCTTTTCCAGCATATTCTGGAAGTCCATGAGGACTTTATGCCACATATTGAATGCGGCCTGGTGTGAGAGTGAAAAGCCCTCCCATCGTCCTCTGAAAACTGCGGGCTATGGATGCCCATGCCCTCCCTGACAGTCAAATGGTAATCCACGAAGCTCTGGGATACAGAAGATATTGTTCTGGCAAGCTCCTCTCTGGAAATGTTTTTCAGAGGCTGCCCATCATATTGGATAACACCCTTCTGAGGCTCGTATAATCCAGCCAGCAGCTTTCCAAGGGTGGTTTTCCCGCTCCCGTTCTCCCCAATGATCACCACGCTCTCACCCACGCGGATCCGCAACCGCTCAATTTCCACCGCTGGCCGAGCCGTGTTGGGATAGGCAAAAGAAACTCCCTCCACCTCGATCCCCTCTTTCAGCCTGTCAAAATGCCCGCTCCTCTTTGGCTCCTCCTCCAGCGTCAGGAATGTAAAATAATTCCCTGCTTCCAAGATCTCCTGAAAAGACGTAGCTATCAGGGAAAAAAACGCCTGTACCTCGCCCTGCACCCTTTGGAATGCAAAAATTGCAGCGCCAAATACGCCAACTGCAATATCCCCCCGGAACACCAGCAGGACAGACAGCAGGATACTTAACAAATATCCCAACGTTATCAACAGTTCGCACCGCGCCAGCCGTTTACTGTCCTTTACACGAAATGCATTCAGCTCATCCGCTACCTGATTCCGCTCCTTCTCCCACTTTTCCTTGACATAATCCCCAAACCGGAAAATCCTCTGCTCCCGCTGGGAGCGCTTGTCCGTAAAAACTGAATAAAGATAATCCCTCTTTCGAATTCCTGCCGCCTGGAACCAATGCAGTTGGTAGAATTCCTTTCCCATCCGGATACGGCTGATGGGATAGGGTGCAATCGTAATAAGCAAAATTAGAAGGAACCATGGGCTATAGCTGCAAAGTACAGTCATAAGCCCCAAAACAATGCCGGCACATTCCCCCAGGATCATGATGTTGTAAAAGCAGCTGGGAATGACGGAATCCTCCACGCAGGTGCTTGCCCGTTGGAGCTGATCCAGCTTTTTCGCGTCCTCAAAGTCAATCAGAGGCAAGGAGGCCGCTTTCTCCTGCAGCCTTATCCGGAAATGATACCGGCACTTCTCATCCACTCCCACATTCCAAGCGATATCACTGATAACATTCAAAAGCTTCTGTAGAATCTGCATCCCCATATAGGCTGCCGCCAGAATAATCACCCCCCGCATCCTGCCAAATTCGGCATCGCTGGCAGCGCCAAACAGCCGCGCCAGTATCTCCGTGGACAGTGATACGGCTGCCGCCGTGCCAAGGTAACAGAGCAGTGTCACACTTACCGCCAGGGGCGACATTTCCAGACTGCTTTAAAAACAGAAGCGACAATACGGTTCTGCTTCACGTTCCTCCCCCCTCCTTCCTTTTCATCTTGATACCATGCGGCCTGTTTTTCAAACATTTCCCTGTACAGCCCACCCTTTTGCAACAGCTCCGTATGGCTTCCACTCTCCACAATCTTTCCCTGGTCAAATACCAGTATCCGATCCGCGAACATGGCACTGGCCAGACGGTGGGACACGATCACCGCCCCTCTCCCCTCAAGAATCCGGACAAAGTCACGATACATACGGCTTTCCGCCACAGGATCGATGCTTGCCGTCGGCTCATCCAGGAGCAGATACTGCCCCCGCCCCATACAGGCTCTGGCAATGGCAAGCCTCTGCCACTGCCCCCCTGAGAGGGATACCCCGTTTTCTTCCAGATGGTTCAAATTCGCAGAAAGCCCGCCCGAAACTTCGTTCTCAAGATTTTCTGCCCCCGCTTCTCTAAGCGCCGCCCGAATCATTTCTAAATTTTCAATCTCTACTGGATTGCCAAGACCCACATTCTCTCCCATGGTTAAGGAATAACTTTCATAATCCTGAAATGCGGCGCTGAAGATCTGCGGGCGAAGCTCCGGGGAAAGCTTTTCTATTTCTGTGCCGTTCACAAAGATATGCCCATTCACGGGGCGGTACAGCCCGCACAGCAGCTTGATCATCGTGGATTTACCCGACCCATTTGCCCCTGCAAACGCAATCGTTTCCCTGGGACGCAGCGTAAAACTCACATCCTTTAAAACCAGCCTGTCTGTTCCCGGATAACAGAAATCCACATGGCTTACCTGAATCCTATACCCCCAAGAAGCCTCCGGCTCCTGGGAGCAAAGCTCATGGCTATCTATCCTCCCTTCCTCTGCCGCCGCAAGGCCATCCTCCATCCCATCCTCTTCCTCAAACCCTTCAAATTCCGACTTTGCCTGAATAATGAGGAACTCCCCTCCAAGGGATGAAAAATAATAAGACAATGTATTGAGATACCCTGTGAGAACTGGGTATACACCAAGGAGCGTTGCAAACAGGCTAAAAGCTACTGTTCCAGCAGAAAGCCGTTTCAGCAATAACCCAACCAACGTCACAAGCCATAAAAGCATTAGCAGCAGGTTGAGCATATAATATTTTTCCGAACGCAATGTAATCCGAACCCTGTCCCGCAGGATCCGGGACGCCTGTTTTTCCTGAAACAAACGGATATAGCTGGTGGAGCCATTCACCTTCAAGTCATAAACACAGTCCTTGCTGCACAGCAACTCCCCCAGATAAGACAACCTTCTTTCCTGAGGTGTCTCCATTGAATAAAGCTTAATCACTTCCTTTTGGCACAGGACACCAAGAAAAATCTGGATGGCCAGTACCATAAACAAAACTGCTCCCAGAGCAACGGACAGCTTAAAATAAATCAGAGCGGAGCCAAACAGGCGGATAATCAGAGCCGCACAGTTGATTACTTTCTTATAGACCTCGGCAATTGCCCCGGAAGGATCCTGCCCCATGCGTGATATCGTATCTGCCGCGTTCGGATTTTCATAATACTCATACCTCATACGGACAAACTTCTCAACCAACTGCGGCGTGTAGCTTCTCATCAGAACCTGTGACAGTTTCACATCTAACACTCTGCATTTGTGTTCCAGACAGACAGTGCACAACGCCCCCGCCGCCAGCAATACCAGCCAAGACATGGCTGCCGCATATCCCTGTCCGTTGCTTTGTTCCATTTGGTTAATACACCGCTCAATCAGCACGACATTGACCGGAGCCAGAATTGCCGCAAGAATGCTGTATATCATATATTGCCACGCGCTGTATCCTGCGTAATGCAATACCGTTTGCAGGACTTTTTTTAAATTTTTTAAGTTCATTTATTTACCTCACCAAATATGTATCAAAAAACTTTTTTCCTGTCCCAGGCAGGAGAATATGACAAGGCCCTTCTGGTACTGGAAGATGTGGTTTCACTGCTTGAGAAGGCCATGGCTGTCGCATCCCCCATAAAGCTGGGCTGCTCCTCTCCCTGGCTGAAGGATATTATCTGGACGGCTGAAGAAGACTGGGGCCGGCCGGACAACTACATTCCGAATGCGGAAGAGGAAAGGATGCTCTTGATCCACGATGAAGAATGAACCTGCTACTGCATCTATCCGTCCACTTATTATCAAATGCTGACATACCGGGAATGCACCGACTGCTACACCAGACATGCAAAATACCTTGACCCCATCCGGGATGACATACGCTTCCGGAATCTGACCGAACGGATCCGGGCGCTTATTGTAACGAAAAATCAGCAGGAATAACCGATACCTGCGGTTTTTCGTTGTAGCTTACTGCAAATTTCTTTGACGCACAGTAAAATAACCCTTCCGGAATACAGAGAACATCCTATCCTGTATTCCGAAAGGGCATATATCATACTTAAGGCCGCCAGAATCTATACTCACGCCCAGAAACATTTGCCACCTTTGTCTGTCAGGTCCTTGCCGCCCCGTCCACAGACAGCACCACACCTGTCACATAGCTTGCCATATCGCTTGCCAGATAGAGGAAGGCATTTGCCACATCCTCCGGCTCACCTACACGTCCCAGCGGAATGCCTGCGATGATGGGCTGAATTACCGATTCGGGCAGCACTGCCACCATATCTGTCCTTGTTACGCCGGGCGCAACCGCATTCACACGGATGTTATCCTTGCCCAGTTCCCTTGCAAGGGACTTGGTCAGACCGTTCACCGCGAACTTGGATGTGGGATATGCCGCGCCTGAAGGCTGTCCGTAGATGCTGACCATGGAACTGGTATTCAGGATAACGCCGCCTCCCTGCTCCTTCATTACCCTTGCGGCTGCCTGGGCGCAGTTAAATACCGCATTGACGTTAAGCGCCATGGTTTTCGCAAAATCCTCCGGCTTGTAGTCATAGACGCTGTCTCTTGCGGACACGCCGGCGTTGTTCACCATGATGTCAAAACGACCGAAAGTCTCTTTCACTGCAGCCACTGCCTTGCCCACCTCTTCCGGATTCTGCAGGTCAGGGCACAGCCCCATCACTTTATAGTCCGGATTTTCCGTTTTTAACTTGTCCAGCGCCTTATCCACTGTCTCCTGCCTGGAACCGCAGAGCGCAACGGATGCGCCGTTGTCCAGATACAGCTTCACGATGGCATACCCGATTCCTCTCGTACCGCCTGTAACCATAGCAACCTTACCCTTTAATAATTCCATCTTTTTTCCTCCTATTTATAGTTCCGCATGTACCCATTCAGTACCTGACATAGCAGAAGGATTCCCGTCCCAAGTGCAGGGCCGGTAATTCTTCTGGGCACTGATTGGGCACATGCTGTTTTATAGTTCCGCATGTACCCATTCAGTGCCTGACATGGCAGAACAATTTCTATCCCTTCTAAAATTCTACCGGCTTGTATTCACTCATGTCCGGCACAAAGGTATTATCATAGAAATCCAGAAAAATACGATAACACTCTTCCTCCGTACATAATTTGCCAAACAGCCTGGTCCCTTCCTCCTGGATGCCCAGCTCTACCTCAATCCCCTCATCCTGGACGCAGGCCTGAACATACCTCACTTTGTGCTGCGGCTGGGGAGCTGTCAGGATCACAAACTGATCCGGGTCATCGAACATATCAGCCAGATAATCTTCTATGTCCACATCCCTGAAATTTTCGGTTTTTCCGTTCTGATTTTCCAGAGTAAAATTACTCTGCCTGGCTACATTTTCAAAAACCATATCCTTCCCCATCCTTTTTATGCCCCTTTCATCGCAAATTTATGTAATAACCTGCAATGTGCCTTATGGGAAGCAATCTTTTTGCTTCCCATAAAAGGCGCGCTCTTCGCGCCGCATTCAACGATAGGAAGCTGCACTTGCTTCCTATCGTGTGCCTTATGGGAAGCCGCACCTGCTCCCTGTCGTATCGCTATGTAAAAACGCTCCGATGTTTCTGATAGTAAAAAATATACTGCTGGATAATCCCCGCGTCTTCTCCATAATCGGGAAATGGATTCTTCCCCCCGCATTCCTCCTGAATGGCTCTGTCAATCCACACATCCACAGGTGCCCTGGAAGAACGGCTGTAACCGAACAGGCAGACACAATCCGCTACTTTTTTCCCGACTCCGTGTACCTTCATGAGCTCCTGGAAAAGCTTCTCATCCTCATATGCGCTGATTGCATTTAAATCCAGTTCGCCGGAGAGCACCCTGTCCACTGCATCCCGCACATAGGCGGCACGGTATCCCAGACCGCAATCCCGCAGGTCCGCTTCCGACGTATGCGCCAACTCTTCCGGTGTGGGAAATGACTGTATTGGCTCTACGGCATCCGCCTTCTCTGCATCTGCGGCTATGGGATGCCCGTACCTCTGTGCCAGAAGCTCCACTGCCCTTGAAATAGCCGGAATATTTTTTCTCTGGGAAATAATAAATGTCGCCAGCATCTCCCAGGGGTCCTGACGAAGCACCCGCAGGCCGCAGCCGCATTCCATCGCCCTTGCGATAAAGCAGTCCTTCTGCCTTTTCCCCGCCCTTTTGCGCAGTCCGGCATAATTCCTTCCAAGGTCAAAGTAATCCCACCAGACTTCCTGCCAGTCACGGCTGTCACAGGATATTGCATACTGCCCTTCTCCCAGCGCCCGGATGTCAATGACTTTATCGCCCGTTATAAAACGAAACCTTCCGCTCCCATCTTTCCTTACACGAAAGCACTGACCGCAGGAAGCAATCTTGTCCAGGTCAAAATCATCCTGTATCTCAACTTGTATCGCCACCGCCTCCTCATAGGTATGGGCACCTTTCCCCTGTTCAGACAAACAAAGTACACCCCTGGGCCTTAAACTGCTCAATCTTTCGGTCAATGTCCTCCACTGTCACATCCAGCTTCCCGGCCAGACATGCCTTGCAGAGGAACTGCCTGCTTCCCCGGTTTACAAACTTTTTATAGGCTCCCACTTCGTTATATGTAAGCGATTTGCCGCACTGCATACAGCCGTCTTTCACCACGCGCCCTCCGTAACTGCACAAACACGACCCGCACTTCTTCAAACTGAACTTTATGCTGAAGTACCCCATAAAAATAAAATGTATTCATTTGTCGTTTCTATTCCTAAAGTTATATCATTCCATTTAGGAGGGACAACATTTACTGCTCTGATGATTGGTTCATATAGAATACTTACACGCTGATTCATCTCATCCAATCGAGATTCCATCCATGCTATATCATCTGCAGAAGCCGGTAAGTTCGTGCGGTTTTTATATATCTCAGCCCAATTGCCGCAAAACCTCTCGTCTGATTCCAAAAAATCGAAAGCTGCCACTATAAAGTTATCTATTGATAAATACATATTTTTATCGGCTGCAACAACCAGAATATTCTCTTCTGAAGCCACTGAATTAAAACAGAGATTTCCAAAATCAATCGCGATCATTCAATCTGATTCCTTTATCAAAATGCCGGATACCTCTTGCTTACAAGCACCTTTGTTACAATGTAACCACCCTGGCTCTGAGCACCTCGCAGTCGAAGGGAGCCAGTTCACGGATCATCGTTGCATTCTTGACGGTAAACTCCTCTCCGCTCCAGACGTCCCTGCAGGCCAGCGTTCTGCCCGTGCTGAAGGGAAGTCCTACTTCATCCAGGTTCAGCCTTGCGGCAGCCTTTTCCTCGCTCATATTAAACAATCCGATGGCAATGTCGCCGTTTTCCAGCTGCCTGGAATACAGAAGCAGGTCCGGTCCCGCCCAGGTGCCGTTCAGCTTCACCGGCTGGCGGCAGGCTCTGTCCTGATTGATGCGGATCAGTTCCTCATTGCACAGAATATCCTTCGTGGCCTGATTCATATCCCGGATATCGCAGCCGATCATCAGCGGAGAACCCATAAATGCCCAGATGGAAAAATGGGTTTTGTACTGAATGTCACTGCAGCCTTTCAGGCCTACATTTCCTTTGCCGTACATGCCTACCACCAGCATGTCCATATCGTTAAAGCAGCCCACGCCATTGTAGGGATGGAGTTTTTCCTGCTGCTTTGTTAAATCTTTCACAGATTCCCAGGTATCAAAGATATCTCCCGTGGAACGCCACATGGAAGCCGCCGTAGTCTTGATCCATTCATGGGTCTCGTCCGCTCCCCAGGAACATGCGCTGAACAGGATATCCCTGCCGCAGTTCTCCAGAGCAAGTCCCATACGGCGGTACAGGTATTTTCCGGGAATGATGGGACTGTGATAGCAGTAATCATACTTCAGAAAGTCCACGCCCCACTCCGCAAAGGTCTCGGCATCGATAAACTCATGCTCAAAGCTGCCCGGATATCCCGCGCAGGTCAGATTCCCCGCACAGGAATACATGCCGAATTTCAGCCCTTTGGAATGCACATAATCCGCCACAGCCTTCATCCCGTGGGGAAATTTCACCGGATCCGCCACCAGGCGCTCGTTTCCATCCCGCTCACGCAGCGACCAGCAGTCGTCAATAACAAGGTATTCGTACCCCTTCCCCGGCAGACCGTTTGCCGCCATGGCATCCGCTGTCTCAAAAATAAGGGCTTCGTTAATGTTTTCCCCAAAAGTGTTCCATGAGTTCCAACCCATGGGCGGTGTCAGTTTTACCATAATTCATGTCCTCCTGTTTATAATCGCTATGTGGCGGCACTATAAGGATAAAGTCACTTCGGCACCTTTCCCGTCCAACTATAAATTTTATACTTAAGCCTGCTGAAATTTATACTTGCTGTCACAGCCATTCTCCAACGTAAATATATAACGAAAGCGTTTCCGCAACTCTTTACCTGTGCGCCCAGGTCGTACGCGAGAACAATATCAGTATCGGAAAGATTTCCAGTCGGCCGGCCAGCATGTCCAGGGCAAGCACCAGCTTGGAAAAGGTTCCGAATGCCGCATAGTTGCTGGTAGGGCCTACCATCTCAAAGCCGGGTCCGATATTGTTGAAACATGCCAGCACTGCGGAAAGGTTTGTTGTAATCGAAAAACCGTCCACGGAAATCAAAAGAAAGCTGGCTACAATCAAAATCGCATAAGCCGCCAGATAAGCATTGGTATTTTGGAGTACCTTCTCTGAGATGGGCTGGCCGTTGACCCGCACCACCTGCACCTTCTGGGGATGTACAATCTGCTGTACGCTTCTGCGCAGACTCTTTAACACCAACAGCGCCCTTCCGCATTTGAATCCGCCTCCCGTACTGCCGGCACTGGCACCGATAATCATCAGAGCCAGCAGGATTGCCTTGGACAATCCCGGCCACAGTTCATAATCCGTAGTTGCAAATCCTGTGGTAGTCATAATCGTAGACACCTGGAATGCCGCGTGCCGCAGGGTCTCGCTGAAGGTATCATAGAATCCCCTCAGATTCAGGGTAATCACCAGGATACTGGCTGCCGCTACCCCCAGATACAGTCTCAGTTCCTCGTCCCGAAACACATTCTTCACCTGTCTGATCAGAAGCAGATAAAAACAGGTAAAGTTCACTCCGCAGAGGAACATGAATACGGTGCAGACATTCTGGATATAAGGACTGTAGCCGGCTATACTGTCATTTTTAATGCCGAACCCTCCGGTTCCCACTGTTCCGAAAGCAGTACAAACCGCCTCAAACAGCGGCATCTTTCCCAACATGAGAAAGAACACATCCAATACCGTCAGCAGAATATAGATCAGATAAAGAATACTGGCCGTTTTCCTCATCTTCGGCACCAGCTTGCCCACATTGGGCCCCGGACTCTCCGCACGGAGCAGATGCATGGTATAGCCGTTGTCTCCGCCGCCCATGGAGGAGACGGCAAGCAGGAATACCAGCACTCCCATTCCTCCCAGCCAGTGGCTGAAGCTTCTCCAGTACAGAATTCCTTTGGGCAGCCCCTCCACCTCGGGCAGAATGGATGCCCCTGTAGTCGTAAAACCGGATACAATCTCAAAAAATGCGTCCACAAAATCAGGAATGACTCCGGAAATAAAAAATGGCAGACATCCCAACAGACTCATTACAATCCAGCTGATGCCCACACATGCCAACCCGTCTTTGGCATAGAACTTATTTTTGGAACCTTTGCACAGCCACATCAGCAGCCCTGACACAAGGACAATCGCCGCCAGCGTCCACATAAAAGCCCTGACAGAAACAAATTCTCCTTCATACAGGCTGATCAGCATGGCAGGCACCATAAATGCAGCCTCCACCATCAGTATCTTACCGATGAATCTTCCCATCATTTTATAGTTCATAGCAAGCCTCTCACATATTCTGATTTACGATTCAAACATATCGTTCAGCTGATAAATGCTCTTTTCCTTACTGGTGACGATATAAACGATATCACCGATGTTGAAATAGGAGTCGCCGTTTGGTATCTCCATCTTCGCTCCCTTGGCGATACATACCACCAGAACACCTTTCTTCAGCTTCAGATTCTTCAGAGGCACGCCGCAATGCTTCACCTTCCCGTCCACCAGGAATTCCATTGCCTCCGCCTGGCCGTCCGCTATGGTGTGGACCGTCAGCGCGGCACCGGTCTGATTTTTCATGGCACGCACATACTGCACTATGGTATTGCAGCACAATTCCTTGGGCGAAATCACGCTGTCCAGAGAGAGATTGCCCAGAATATCCGTATTTTCAATATGTCCCAGCTTCGTGATGATCTGGGGTACTTTACAGCTTGCTCCATAGAGGGAAATGATCATGTTGAGTTCGTCCAGCCCCGTCAATGTCACCACCGCATCACAGCTGGAAATCCCCTCCTGCTCCAACAGCAGCTGATTGCTGGCGTCTCCCTGAATGATGCATGCCGAAGGCAGCTGCACCGCCAGCTGTCTGCACCGCTCGGCATCCTGTTCGATGATCTGAATCCCCATGCCGCTGTTTTCAAGCTGTTTCGCCAGATAATAGCTGACACGCCCGCCGCCGCAGAGAATGGCGCGCTTCGCCTTGTGTGTGATGATACCCAGGTTTTTCAGCAGGATGGTCAGGGTATTGGTAAAAGCAGTTACAAAGATCCTGTCACCCTCCCGAAGGATGAAATTTCCGTTGGGTGCTATAGCTTTGCCTTCGCGTAAAACGGCGCAGACCAATATCTTACATTTTACGATGCCGTACATGTCATTCAGCGCCACATTGCAGAGCTTGCTGCGGCTGTCAATCCGCAGCTCCACAATCTCCACACGCCCCTTCGTAAAGGTATCCCGCTTCAGGAAGCCCGGATATTTCAGCAGACGCTCAATTTCCACCGCCGCCTGCCGCTCCGGATTCACCGCCATGGACAGTCCGAACATCTCTCTCATAGAAAAAATCTGTTCCATGTACTGAGGATTACATACCCTGGCAATGGTATGGATATTCGCATTCATGGCATGTGCCGTCATGCAGCAGAGCAGATTCACCTCGTCCGCCCCCGCCATCGCGATCAGCAGGTCAGCATCCTTTACCCCCGCCTGCTTCAATACTTCCATAGAGGCACAGTTCCCCTCTACCACCATAATGTCATAAAGTTCCTCGCTGGATTCCAGAATCTTCAGATTGGAATCAATCAGTGTCAGCTCATCACCCTCGGCAGACAGCTGGCGGGTCAATGCCGCTCCCACCTTTCCATTGCCGGCAATTATAATTTTCACTGATATCAAACCTCTTTTCCTGCAATATGTCAGGCGCATCCCTTTGCGCTACACTCAACTATGGGAATCCCCCCTGGAAACGCCCACAGCACAGGCAGGGACAACCCCCGCCCGATTTGTGGGCCGCAATTTATTTCACGATTCTCCGCACTCCCAGGATTGTCCTGTACTGTGCCTGGCTGACCTTAATCCCGCCGCTGGGATAAGGATTGCTGTTGCTGGCATGGACAATCAGGCCGTCTCCGATATACAGCCCTACATGTCCCTCATAGCAGATAATGTCTCCCGGCTGGGCATCGCTG
Organism: uncultured Acetatifactor sp.; assembly: GCA_910586775.1. Taxonomy (GTDB): domain Bacteria; phylum Bacillota; class Clostridia; order Lachnospirales; family Lachnospiraceae; genus Acetatifactor. The sequence goes on from CAJUJN010000087.1 coordinate 12,314, forward strand.
TAATTCACGGCTGTCCCATTGCTCCTCTGCTGATAGGATGTCCTGGAAACCGAATATCCGAAATCACTGAACACTCTGTAGATAAATCCGGAACAGTCCGCACCGTTTGTCAGACTGGTTCCTCCCGATACATAAGGATTCCCTACATACTGTAACGCATACTGGGCAATCTGCTTTCCCGTGGCACTGCCGGAAGAATTCGCCACTGCGGAAGCGCCGCCTGCCGCAGACGTCCCGCTGCTGCTGCCGGAACCGGAGGCTCCTCCGCTGCTGCCGGAGCCGGCTGTGTTCTGGGCTGCAGCGGCTGCCGCCCTCGCATTGGCAAGTTTCACCTTGTCCTGCTGCAAAAGCTTCTTCGCTACGGCGGCCTCCTGTCTTGCTTTCTTGATATCCGCCTCATAACTGGCAGACTGCTCTTTCTTTTTTGCAAGCATGCTGTCCAGGCTCGCTTTCTGGCCTCTCAACTCCTCTTTGTCCGCCTCAAGCTGCTGCCTGTCCGCCTCAAGCTGCTGCCTGTCCGTTTCCAGCTGTTTTCTGTCTTCCTCCAACCGGGCTTTCTCGTCCTCCAGCTTCAGCCACAGTTCATGTACCTGGTTCTTCACCTCAATATATCCCAACAGCATGGAATTCTCATATTCATGCACCTTCTCCTCCTGGTCCATCAGGTTGAGAATATCGGAAATCCCCTTTCCCTCCAGGATGGTACTCAAAAAAGAATCCTCGCCCCGCTCATAAATCATCCGGGCGCATATGGCCATATTCTCCCGCTGGGAAGCCTCCCGCTCCATGGCAGCCTTGTACTCCGCCTCGGTCTGTTCGATCTGAAGCTTCTTCTGAGCTATCTCTTCTTCCTTCCGGGCGATTTCCTCCTCCTTTTTGGAAATCTCTTCCTCTTTCTCCGCTATCTCGTCCTCCTTAAGACCGATTGCCGCCATCATATTGGTAATCTCGGCATTCAGGTCGTCAATCTGCTCCTGAATAATGTCCTGTTCACTTTCCAGGGCTACAATCTGCTTATTGATGCTGTTCAGCTGGTTCGTGTGCTGATTGATCTGCCCCTCAATCTCGGAAACAGTACTTGCCCTGGCAACCATGGTCAAATTCGTACAACTCCCCACACAGCCCGCCAACAGGCTGCCGGTCAATATGAAATTCAGTATTGTTCTCTTTTTTCTTCTCATGTTTCTAAGCATACCACACTTCACGGAATATTTCATCCTCTAAAATATTAAGAAATTGTAAACTGTTTTCCGGCGGCGGAATTTGCCATGGCCAGATAATGCTCCCTGCAGTCCTCCCGATGTCCGTCCACAAGCTGCCGCTCCAGCTCCCGGATATGGCCATAGTGCCTCACATAAAGCCACAGCATAACAGCGAAATAGGGGGAACAGAAACGCAGCAGCCTCATGTAACGGCTGGGGCTTGTCCGAAATACAGCGGACTTCTCCTGTACAAAAAGCAGCAGACGGAATACCGGCGATTTTTCCTTCTCTCTCTCAATTCTGCACAGGCCGGCCACTTCCCTGTTATGCAGGACTCTGGTGGGGCTGTTGAAATTGGAAATGGACGTGTCGGATATCCGGTAGAGGATAATGGGGCGGTTCACATAGCATACCCTGATATCCCGATTCTCATCCAGTATCTTCTGAAAACAGGCCCTGTCATTCACTGTCCGGAACCGGAGAATAAAGTCCAGTACGCTTTCCGACAGCAGAGATTTCCTGTAAACGGCGGTTCCCATGATCGGAAAACCGAGTTTTATGCAACGGTACAGTGTCTTTCCCCGGATAAATTTCTGCAGCGCCACCTCCAGATAAGTGCCGTAGCGCCTCACAATATCTCCTTCTCCCGTGAACTTCAGAAAAGCGGTGCACACCATGTCATATTCATCCAGTTTCGCCGTAATGTCAAACAAATTATAAGGTGCCAGCAGGTCATCCCCGTTCACTGCCACAAACCGCTCTCCCTCCACAAGCCTTAACGCATCCACATAGTTGACACAGATTCCCGCGTTTTCATCTCTGAACAGCCGGTTGATCCTGACAAAAAGCTTCCCGTTCTCCTCAAGCCACCTATTGATGACCCGGCAGCTGTTATCTTTGGAGCCGTCGTCCGTGACGATCAGCTGAAACGTCTGCCCCTGCCCATATCTCTCAATCTGATACCGGATGCTTTCCAGCATATCCGGAACAACATCCGCCTGATTATAGCATGTGACCACAAATGTGAACATATCTCTGCCTCCGATCATGTATGTCATATGGGATATTCCCTGGTGCCTGCCCCTCCTGCGCTGCCCCCTGTCCGAGTCTTCACCTTCCGGGAAAGCTGTCCGCAAAACACCTGCCTCCAAAGTTGCATTTTGTGCGGAAATGTACTATACTAAGGAAGCGTCACAAAATAAATTTGCAGGGTTCCGCACGGGAATGCGCATATATACTGGTGTTTTACTCCTGAAAGTGCAAATTTATTTTCAGACAATTCCTAAGCAGGAAACAGAACGATTGCCCCCGATAGTTAAAAATTCTGAAAAATGCTTTACAGAAACGAGGAAACCATTTTGATATCAGTAATCATTCCTGTATATAATGCGGAACCCTGCCTGCGCCGCTGCCTTGATTCGGTGCTGGCATCCGCCTGCGGCGACTTTGAGATTGTCCTGATCAATGACGGTTCCACCGACGGAAGCCTGAAAATCTGTACCGAATATGCCACAGGAGACAGGCGCATCCGGCTCATCACCCAGGAAAACCAGGGGGTATCCGCCGCCAGAAACAGAGGCATCGACGAAGCCCTGGGAGAGTGGCTTATCTTCCTTGATGCGGATGATTTCATCACCGATGACTTTCTGAGCATGACCGCCCGGCCCGAATACCGGCAGACGGAACTCATTCTGTTCCGGTTCGCCACCTGTGCCTCCGATGCGTCCGCCGGGGACTGCTGTCAGGAAGCTTCAAAAGACCGCAACAACATTCCTGTATACAGTTATCAGGGGGAAGAAATGCGCCGGTTGATCCGCAGAATCCTGGTCCCCGGACCACTCACGGAGAACGCCTCCCCGGACTTCCGCACCCCCTGCGCAAGAGCCTATCGAAAAAGCATCCTGAAGCGATATTCCATCCGGTTCTCTCCGGATATCAAGATCGGTGAGGACCTTCTCTTTAATCTGGAATACCAGCTGCGGGCAAACTCCTGCGTATTCATCCCGGCGACCGTTTATTTTTATGCCGTCCATGAAGACTCTTCCTCACACCGGTTCAACCCGGGGCTGCACGAAAACCACGCCCGGCTGCTGCAGGCTGTCCGGGGTGTTCTGGATCAATGCGACATGAATTCCGCTCTGGAGGAGGATTATTATTCCTATGCCCTTGAGAACCTGACCTATGTGCTGATCCATGAGATTTTCAGCCCCCACAGTCCACGGAAATACCGTGAGAACCGTAAGCTCTGCCGGGAGATGCGGCAGAACCGTATCTATGTAAAAGCATTTCAATATAATCGGAAAACAGGTATTCTGCCCAGAAGAATCCTGGTGCTCTTCTTCCGCCTGAAATGCTATCCTATTGCGGCGCTCATCTCAAGAGTCAGTTTTGCCTGCCTGGGGAGGAAATAATACGGGCAGCAATGTCAAGTCCTCGCCTTTCCGACCACATTATTGATCCGAATCCTGATTTCGCTTGCTGAGATTCCGAGAGGCTATCAGGTTATCCACAAACCGCTCCTGTCCGGTTTTATCCGTATGAGAATCCTGCAAATGCGCATCCTTCAAAACGCACTACTTTGTTTTATTGGCAAACACTTTTCGGTATATCGGATATACCTTCTCTTTCACCCAGCCATTCACGCAATAGGCCCAGATGATCTCCTTTATCATCTCGCCTGCGCTGAAGCCTCCGCACTTGCGCAGCTGGCGAAGGGCGGCTCCCGCTTCCCTCTTACATCCGTATTTCAGTGAAATCCTGTACCGTCTCCTTGCCTTCCAGCATGTGATGCGGTCTGTTGATGCCTTGTCCTCTATCTTACAGATCTCCGCGATTTCATCCACAAGCCTCTCATAGTCGCTGTACTTTTTTTCTTCCTGCTCCCGGGTGAGCATGGTTCTGGAATGGCTCCCCTCCCGAATCGATACACCGTACAGTTTTTCACGGATAGTGGGACATTTATGGCGATACATAAAGGGCAGAAGCATCTGAAAGTTCTGTCCCACGCCGTATTCCGGTATCTGACGCCCGGGATATATGGCAAAAAATGCCTCCGATTTCAGCATATAACAGCCGCAGCACACAAATGTCCTGGATTCCAGAATATCCCAGAACAACTCTTCCTTCTCCAGATCTCCCTGCTGTTCGTCCGCTTCCCCGCTCTCTTCTCCTGTCTCCGCATGAAAATACCAGGACAAGGAACGGACACAACTGTATTCCGGGTGTGTCCTTAAAAATTTCACCCGCTTTTCCACGGATTCCGGTTTCAGGATATCGTCGCTGTCCGGCCAGATCAGATATTCCCCTGTCACATACGGCAGGCCTCTGTTGACCGCTGCAGATGCGTTCCCGTGTTCTGCCGCTATGATCCGGTATCCGTAGCCTCTGGCGGCAAATTTTTCCCGATACCCTTCCGCCACGGTAAGGGTCCCGTCAGAGGAACCGTCATCCACCAGGATCATCTCCATGTCTGCATAAGTCTGTGCCAGCACGGAATCCAGCATCTTCGCCAGGTGAAATTCTCCGTTATATACCGGTGTGACAACGGAAACCTTCCCTGTGCAAAATTTATTTTCCTCCATACTCTCCTGCCCCCATCCCAAAGCTATTTACTCGCGAGCGCATTCATCTGCCGCTTTCTGCCCTGCTCTTGCAGAAACATTCACTCCTTCTACATTGTCGAGTAGATGTGGGGATTACTCCCCACACCCCTCTACGGAACCGGACGTGC
>CAJUJN010000088.1 GCA_910586775.1 uncultured Acetatifactor sp.
TGAATAGAATTGTGCACATTTCAAATGATATAGTGAAGATACCAAAACCGAAGCGCGCATCGGAAATACGATGGGAGGAAAGAACAATGGGTGTTATCAACGGAAAAAATATTTGTCAGATTGCCCTGGTGGTAAAGGATCTGGATAAAACAGTAGAGGAATATGCAAAATTATTCGGCGTTCCGAAGCCGGAAGCATTCCGTGTCCCGGAAGAAGCAATCGCACATACAACTTTTAAGGGAGAAGCAAGCAAGACGAGAGCCAGACTGGCGGTTTTTGATCTGGGACAGGTTGTGCTGGAGATCACGGAACCGGATGATGAGCCAAGCTCCTGGAAAGATTTCCTGGAGAAAAACGGCGACGGTATCCACCACATTGCATTCATGACTGATGACAGAGAAGCAGCCGTCAAATACTTCGAGGAGAATGACATGCCCATCCGTCATTACGGAGAATATGAGGGCGGAAACTACACAGTATTTGACAGCAAAGAGAAATTAGCAACTTTTGTACAGGTGAAATACGAACCGTAAGGAAAAAACAGGATTCCAGAAAGGAGTAATCTTATGAAGAGAAAATTAACGGCAGCTATCATGGCAGCATGTATGGTTACAGGTTTACTGGCAGGATGCGGTGACTCCGCTGCAGACAGTTCGGGAAGCACATCCGGCGATACCCAGACCGAAGCGGTGCAGGAAAGCTCCACCACAACAGAAGCGGAGGCGGCTCCTGAACTTTCAGAAGAAGATAAACAGGCGCAGGAAAAAGTAAAAATGAACATAGACGAGCTTCTGGCCAACGGTCTTGAGATCGAAGATACCGATCTGACCGGCGAATTCTCCTACTGGTCTGCTTTTACGGGCGATTCCGCCGTCTGGGAGCAGAGCCGCGTAGACGCTTTCAACGAATTATACGCAGACAAAGGCATTAAGTGCAACGTGCAGTTCGTTCCGGACGGCGCCGGTGTCAGTAACGGCAAACTTCTGTCCGCCATCGCCGGAGGACAGGCTCCCGACCTGATCATCTGCGATAACGCAACCGCTGCCTATTCCTACGCGGCAAACGGCAGTTTCGAAATGTTACAGCCTTATCTGGATAAAGTTGACCTGAATGTAGATAACTTCTTCCCCGGCTGTAAAGACGTTATCTATTATAAAGACGAACCATACCTGATCCCGCAGGATACCAACGTTATGCTGCTCTACTACAACCCGGATATGGTCACCGAGGCAGGCCTGGATCCGGAAAATCCGCCCACCACGCTGGACGAGCTGGACGCATGGGCAGAAGCTCTGACCATTCAGAACGATGACGGATCTTATGCGAGATTCGGTCTGATCCCCTGGCTTGACCTGCAGACGGACGCCTTCACGCTGCCTTTCTTCTTCGGTGCAGATGTGTACGACGCCTCCACCAACACCCTGAACCTGACGTCTCCGGAAATGGTTGCCTGCATGGAGTGGTTCCAGAGTTACGGCGAGAAATATGATCCTGAGCGTATTTCTTCCTTTACTTCCGGCTTGGGCGGCATGTTTTCACCCGATCACGCCTTTATGACCGGCAAAGTTGCCATGACCATCACTGGTAACTGGTTTACGGGAGCACTGAGAACTTACGCGCCTGATGTGAACTATAAAGTGTGTGCAATCCCCGCTCCGGAAGGCGGACGTTCCAACAGCACCACTTTTGCCACCAATGTTTTCGCGATTCCACAGGGTTCCAAAAACCCCGAACTGGCCACCTTGTTCATCAAGTTCTGTATGTCCGGCGCAGTTAACGAGGACAACTTTGCCGAGTGGAGAAGTATCCCCACCAGCGATGCGGAATTTGACAATGTGAGCCTGACCAAGAACGGCGATGAAATCTATGCGTTGGAGAGGGAACTGGCTAATTCGCCCGAGAATGGTATTCCGGCACTGTGTTCCGTTTCCACGGAACTGGCAAAGGCAATGGTTACCTTCCGCGAGAGCGTTATCTACGGAAATACCACGGATATCGCCGGTGAACTGCAGAAACTGCAGGATAAATATCAGGCGGAACTTGATAAGAACAACTAACGGGTATATACCCTGCATTTCGTTGATATTATGTCAAGAAGCCCCAATTCGGGGCTTCTCCGGCATATATCAAGAAAGGAGATTCTCATGAAGTCCACACGAGCCTCTGCTTGGAGAAGAAAATTTCCCAGCCTTGAAGCAGTCACTCTTTATGTTATATTAACCGTTTTGGCCATTTTGTTCGTTCTCCCTGTGTTTTACCTTTTCATGGGCGCGTTCAAGGCTGAGAGTGAATTGTTCCGCGTACCCTTTAAATGGCTGCCGGATAAATTCATACTCGACAATTTCAGCAATATGTTTCAGTCCATTCCCTTTATGCGTTACCTGAAAAATACAATGATCATTGTAGCGTTTAACATTGTCGGCTCCCTGCTTTCCTGTTCGCTGGTAGCCTACGGATTTTCAAGGCTGCGGTGGCCGGGACGGGATAAAGTATTTATTCTTGTGTTGATCACCATGATCCTCCCTTATCAGGTAACATTGGTTCCGCTGTTCCTTATGTTTACGAAAATAAAGTGGATCGGCACCTTTCTGCCGCTTATCGTACCCTGCTTTTTCGGAAATCCCTTTTTTATTTTCCTGCTGCGACAGTTCTTTACGGGAATTCCGCAGGATATCTCAGAAGCTGCGAGAATTGACGGAGCAAGTGAATTTACCATCTTTTCCAGGCTGATACTTCCCATGGCAAAACCCGCCCTGACAACAGTAGCGCTTTTTGCCTTCATCCGCTCATGGAACGACTTCCTGGGACCCCTGGTCTTTCTGGGAAGAGACGAACTGTACACACTGTCACTGGCAGCTTCCATGCTGAAGTCCAATCTGGATCCCAACTGGAGCGTACTTCTGGCTCTGGGTACGGTCATGATCCTGCCGGTGCTGCTCATATTCTTCGTCATGCAGAAATACTTCATTCAAGGTATCGCCATGTCGGGAATCAAAGGATAGGAGGTGGAACGAATGAATCACGCAACAGATAAGCAACCTGCTCCGATTAAAAAAAGTAAAATGAATATCCGGCAAAAGGAAACAATTCATGGACTGCTGTTTATTTCACCCTGGGTCATTGGATTCCTGATATTTACACTGTACCCGATCTGCTCTTCGCTGTACTACTCTCTGTGTGAGTACCAGGTAATCAAGGATCCCGTATTTATTGGATTTGACAATTACAAGACATTATTCCATGATAAAACTTTCCTCAAAGCCATGAGCAACACATTCTACATGGTGATCCTGGGCGTCCCGATCACCACCTTTATTGCCGTGACAGTATCGATCATGCTGAACAATAAGAAGCTTCACTATACCGGGCCGTTCCGGATCGTCTTCTTTATCCCCACACTGGTACCCACCGTGGTGGCCTGCCTGTTATGGATCTGGGTGATGCAGCCCGAGACCGGTATTGTCAACAAATTGTTGGGATACATTGGCATCAAGGGACCCGGCTGGCTCTCCAGCATGTTCTGGTCAAAACCGGCGCTGATCCTGATGATGATCTGGACCTGCGGAAATGCCATCATTATCTATCTGGCCGGTCTGCAGGATATTCCGGGCAGTCTCTATGAATCCGCCGCCCTGGACGGTGCAGGTTTTATCAGACAAACAATCTCTGTGACCATACCGCTTCTGCGTTCCACCCTGCTCTACAACATGGTAACGCTGATCATCGGTGTGTTCCAGTGGTTCGCAGAACCTTACATCATGACCAACGGCGGGCCGGACAACCAGACTATGTTCTACTCCCTGTATCTGTACCAGAACGCATTCTCCTATTTCAAGATGGGATATGCTTCCGCTATGGCATGGGTGCTGCTACTGATCGCCCTGGCAATTATTCTTGTGCTGTTTAAGGTTTTCCGCTTTGGAGAATCGGATTATTGATTACTGCCCGGACGCGCACAAGCCACGAAAGGAGGAAATTTGCTATGATTGGTTTTGTAACAGGAGCTAACAGAGGCCTTGGTTACGAGCTTGTAAAGGAGGGACTGCAAAGAGGACACACAATGCTGGCATCCTGTCGAAAGACGGATCCTGTATCTGCCGCAGATCTCTACCTGCTGCAGGAACAGTATGGTGAGCGAATCAGGATCATGCCGCTTGATGTGGTAAATGAAACACAGGCGGCACAGGCGGCCGAAGAAGTCAAGCGACAATATGGCAGCCTGGATTTCCTGTTCAACAACGCCGGTGTGCTTTTTGAGAAAATGGTCATGCCGGGAGATGCCATCGCCGACCTGGATGTGGACAGATTCCGGGAAACACTGGATGTAAACATTACAGGCACGGCCATCGTACTGAAATATTTCATCCGTCTGCTCTATGCGTCAACGGATCCCTGTATCATGAATATCACCTCGGAAGCGGGACACCTGAGTCCTGAAGGCTATAACTATCTGGCCTACTCGGTCTCCAAGCATGGAGCCAATATGTACACCCAGAAGATCCGCAACTATCTGGCAGCGGAAAAGGCAGATAAAAATATCCGGATCTACATGGTACATCCGGGACGCCTGGACACCATAATGGGCAAAGAAAACGCTCAGATCCATCCACAGAAATCCGCCGAGGGCCTCTTCGATATTCTGGAACGGAAAACATACATTCCACCCATGGATGTTCCCTTCATTAATTACAGAGGGGAGCCAATGCCTTATTGAAAGACTATAAGCCAGTCGGACGGCCTGTTGAAAGCAGCTGCCGTATTTACAAATCAGGAAGGAGCAAATAAAATGGAACAAACAAAGATCGGAATCATAGGCTGCGGCGTGATCAGCAATACATATATCCGGGATATCCAGAGATTCTATGATAAGCTGTACATCTGCGCCTGTGCGGACGTTGACACCAAACTGGCGGCACAGCACGCTGCCAAATATCATATCCCGACAGGCTGTTCCGTAGACGAATTACTCTCCATGGACGAGATCGAGATCGTAGTCAATCTCACCCCGCCGCAGTTCCACACAGAGATCAACAGAAAGATTCTTCTCGCGGGCAGGCATCTTTTCTGCGAAAAGCCTTTCGCGCTGACGGTGGAAGATGCGGAGGAGATCCTGCAGCTGGCCCATGAAAAGGGACTGGCCGTCGGCAGCGCCCCGGACACCTTTATGGGATCTTCTCTGCAGACCTGTAACAAACTCCTGCGGGACGGCTGGATCGGCAAACCGCTGTACGCAACGGCCAATATGATGTCCGGCGGTGTGGAAACATGGCATCCTGCCCCGGCCAATTTCTATAAGGAAGGCGCCGGACCGCTGTATGATATGGGTCCATACTATTTCACGGCTCTGACCACTTTACTGGGCCCCCTCAAAAGTGTATGTGCCTTTTCCGGAACCGGCTTTTCCAACCGCAGAGTCTATACCGGCCCTTACAAGGGTACAACTGTACCGGTGGAGACACCTACCCATTATTCCGGCATGGCGCAGCTGGAGAGCGGTGTGATTGTAAGCATGAATTTCAGTTTTGATATCTGGCATTCCAATCTGCCCATGCTGGAGATCTACGGCACAGAGGGTACATTGGAAGTGCCTGATCCCAATATGTCCGGCGGACGGCCGAAAGTTTACCGGAAGGAAAGAACGCTGGATACCCTCTACTGTGACAGTGAGGAAACAAAGGCGAAGCTGCATGTCAGTGCAGAAGTACCGGAGCTTTTCCCGAACATCGGAGAATATACGAGGGGAGCAGGTATCCTGGATCTGGCTTATGCCATCCGGGAAGGCCGTCCGCCAAGAGCATGCGGCGCTCTCGCCTGCCATGTGATCGAGGCGATTACCGGTATGATGAGATCCGCCGAAATTCACGAAATCTATAACATGAAAACTACCTGTGTTGTCCCCAACGCACTACATATAGGCATGACACCGGGAGAAATATAATAAACGAGCATAGCTCGTTTATGCAAAACAATTTTTATATTAACGAAAGAGAGGAAAAGAATATGAACGGAGTAGTAGGAACAAATTTAGTATGCCAGGTAGGATTTATCGTAAAGGATATCCAGGCAACCAAGAAAAAATGGGCGGAGTTTCTCGGTGTAGAAGAACCGGAAGCAAATCTGTGCGGAGAATATGAGATCATGCAGACCCAGTTTATGGGTGCGCCGGCGCCGGAAGCAAACAGCTATCTTGCTTTCTTTGATGTAGGACCGGGCCTGCAGTTAGAGCTGATCCAGCCCAACGAAGCATCTTCCACCTGGAGAAACTACCTGAATGAGCACGGCGAGGGAATCCATCACGTTGCTTTCAATATTCAGGGGATGAAAATGCCTGAGGCCGTAAAGAGATGTGAAGATTTCGGCATGACCTTGGAGCAGAAGGGTGAATATGGCGATGCATCCGGCAGATATGTGTATATGAACGCATATAAAGATCTGAAATGCATCGTTGAACTTCTGGAAAGCGATAAATAGTCCGTATGGTATATGAACGAGAAAGCAGGGCAGCGTATTTCAGCGCTGTCCTGCTTCAAATAACAGTGAAAACTTTGATACCCAAAATATATGACAAACCTGCAAGGAAGGAGATTATCTATGCGATTAGGACTATCAAGTTCTCTCACACATCAGACCCCGGAAGAATGGGCCAGCCGCCTGTCCGCACTTGGATGCCGTGCCGTAAACTTTCCCACAGACTACACCTGCGATCCCGCCCTTCTGGACAGATATGCCAGAGCGGCGCAGGCGCATGATCTTGTAATCGCGGAAGTGGGTGCCTGGTGCAATCCCATTTCCCCTGACCCGGAAACAAAAGCCGCTGCCCTGCTTCGCTGTAAAGAGCAGCTGCGCCTTGCCGACCGCCTCCATGCGCGGTGCTGCGTCAACGTCTCAGGCTCCAAAGGTTCCCGGTGGGATGGACCCTATCGGGAAAATATGACCGAAGACACGTGGCAGGATATGATCCGGAACATTCAGGAGATCATCGACGATGTGAATCCCCGGAATACCTTCTATACCATAGAACCCATGCCCTGGATGTATCCCATGGGACCGGACGAATATCTCAAAATGATCCGGGACGTTAACCGGGAACGCTTTGCCGTTCATATGGACGTATTCAACTGGATCACATCCGCCCAAAGGTATTTCTTCCACGAGGAATTCATGGAAGAATGCTTTACCAAACTGGGGACCCACATTAAAAGCTGCCATCTGAAAAATGTCCACCTTTCACAGGCATTTACCCTGCAGCTGCAGGAGACAGCCTGCGAGAAAGGCGACTTACATCTGGAGAAATACGCGCAGCTGATCGAGCATCTGGATCCGGACATGCCGGTAATCATCGAACATCTGGAAAGCGATGCGGAATATCTGGAAAGTCTGGCTTATGTGATACAACGTTTTCGCAAGGCGGGATATTCCCTTTAAGAAAGATATTGCGGCAGCAGACCGAAAGATTTACGGTCTGCTGCCTCTGCTTTAACATCCCCTGAGTGCCTGTTCTTACATTCGGATTATGCTCACTGTTACAAACCCCCTAAAGTATATTGCTTTTTCTGTCTCATCGCCATATCCTGCAATTCTTCCACTCTGCCGGTTACAGCATTCAGCAACACCTCTATGCGTTCCTCATCAATAAATTTTGTCGGCACAAAAATTTCCCTTATATCATCTTTTAAATATTTTAATTCTTCAAACGGAATCCAGCTAAAATCCGAAACCAATTTCATTTGTCTTGAAACATTCGTATAAAACGGCTTTGTTTCTATTTCCTCTAACGGATTGATCACTCTTGTAAGTCTATCATGCCAGAGGCTTGTTCCGCTGTCAAATACCGGAGCCGGCCCTGTCCATTCCAGGGTTTTTACATTTCGTATTGCTCCAAAATTCCCAAAGTGCCGGTCCGTGTTCGCCAATAAATAATCAAATACCAGCATATAATCAATAAATTTTTTCATCCCCGGAATGCCAAGCCGGTCACAGGCCTTCAAAAAATGTTCGTAAGAAGAAAACTGACTGCTCTTTTTCATGCTGCGATTGATACTTACTGCACTTACCAATTCCGTATCAACATTGATAAAATTTTCGCATACACAATAGGGAACACCATTTTCCCAAATCACTTCGTAAGGCACATAATTTTTACAACCAAGCCTTCGATGGAGCCTCGTTCCAAATGCTTCATTAATTGGCTCCTGCATATAAGGATTACTTCCGGACTTCACTAAACATCTTTTCGAACCTATAATTTTCCACTTTTTTTTCAGCCATCCATCTGAAGTATTACATGGAGACATCAAATCAATTCTCTGTGCTGCCGGCTCACCAAACAGAATATTACCTACATCATCCGAGAAATCATTTTCAAAGAAATTGATATGCTTCCATTCCACTTCACTATTTACAGATTTCATCCAGTACTGATCAGACAGACTCAGCCCATAACATTTTAGCAATAACTGCTCCGGATACTGAACCCCCAATTGCTCCAATGCAGTTCTAAGTCCCAATCGGCTTGCAGGAATACTTCTTCCAAGCCACCATTCGTTTAATTCTTTTTTGTTCGGAATACCGTTTTTCACATCTATTCCGACAGGCAGGAAATCCAATTCGAAGGATTTCATCACTTTTAATATTGTCGCGGTATCATCGTCCAACTCCAGCTCTACTACAGGCATGTCTTTATTCATCAATATACATCTCATCGACTTTCCACCTCCCTGATTCTACGCTGAAAAGAATTTGTGTTTTATCTCACCTTCCTTTATGTTCCTGTAAGAAAGCCTTCGTATCCTCGTACTAAATTATCGATCAAAGTAATCCCTGCGGCAACAGACCGCTGTTCTTTTGGCATAACAAAACCATGATATTTGAAACATCATCAACTGTATACTCTAAGGAAGTGCAGGCAGGTTTCCACCTTATTATAGAAATTTATCACCATCATTTTACAGCAAAAATATCTATAACAAATTATATCACGGATTCCTGATATAAACTATCGTTTTGTAGACCATCCTCACCAGTCTCCGTCCCTGTCTGTTCCTCAGCTTTATCGACCGAGCGCCCCCGCCACCTTTCCGGAACGCATTGATTCCGGTCAATAAGCACACGCTCTCCTCTTGCCATTCTTTTTTAATTGCCTGTACCAAACTGCTCCCTCGCCGCCTCAAACAGATTATGAAGGTAAGGATACTCCCATATATCCGCGCCTACGTTGGGGGCCGCGTCATCGCCCCAGCTCATGCCCGGCTTACCGCCGTAATCAATGAAGCTGGCCGCCATATAGCGGACGGTATTCACCAGCACAGTGTTCGGCTCCTGTTCGCGCACGCCGATCACTTCCGCCATATTGTCCTTGCCAAATTTAAAGAAATCTACATACTCCAGAATTTCTTCCCCCGTATCATATTCAAAGTAGTATCCATACAGGTCGCAGCCATCCTCCATATGGCTTTTTTCAAAAGTAAGGTTCGATACTTTTCCCGGGCAAAGTTCTTCGCTGCACCGTATTGCTTCCGCCTGAAACGCTTCCCAAGCCTCCGCTTCATGGAACGGATTTTCTCCCACAGGATTTGATACCGGCAGACTGTGAATCTGATTCTCCTCCTTCCAGGACGCATAAGTCACATCTCCGTCCAGAAAATAATGGACAAACCCAGCCGGCTGTTCTATTTGGAAACTCCCTTCGGAGCACAGACCGCCTCTGGAATAGGGATCTTTGCGGATATAAAAAATCTCCGGCATAAATACCGTCTCGCCTGCCGGAAGATCATTCGGATCCTTCGGCGCATCCCCGCTCCTCACAATTTTTGTCCACTCGTATCCCGTGCCGCAAAAGCGCTCGCTGATACGCCAGAGGCAGTCGCCTTCCTGCACTGTATATTCCAGCATCCTGTCGCCTGTGAGTTTGATATAGTCTTCTGGTTCAGCCCACTCCGGCAGCTCATGAACTACCGCAAAAGCGTCCCTTCTTTCCCGCCTGGTCTTTTCCTCCTGTTCTTCCTCCGTCAGACCGTTTGCTACCGCAAGCCTGCTGTTTTCCACCTCTTTTTCCGTCCTGCGCTCAAACTGCTGCGTCTGCGGATCCCAGAGCAGATAAGTGGGCGGGGTATACTCTTCCTCCATCGCTTTTTGGCCGTTCATATGAACCGGCGCACCAATCCGCATATCTGTATAACCGTCACCGTTCAAGTCCGGATAAGTAATCGTATCCGGCAGCTCAATGCTCAGGGATATCCTGCATTCCTGCAGCGTTTCGCCGCTCTCCATATCCGTCACTGTCATATCGTAGGGCTCTTCCATACAAAAGCCATTCAAGAGATAGTAGCGAAGTTCCGTATCCTCTTCCCCGGCAAATGTTTCTTCCTCCGTGAGAGTCTCATTTTCGCTTTCCGTCAGAGAACTGGCAGCGGAAATTATAAGATCCTTCCTGAGATCATATATGTAATCGCTATAGAAAATTTCTTCTTCCCCATCATCTTTCGCAAGTGAGAAGTGCAGGGAAAGCATCCTGCCGTTCTCCGTAAGCGGCAGCTCGTAATCCGCCTCCGCAAGCAGACCAAAATACCGCATAATCCCTTCGTCTCCGGCATATTCCCAGTTCTCATCAATTCCGCGGACTTCCAGAAAGCTGCGCTTCGGATTTTCCAGCTCGGTCAGCCGCTCATCATGGTCGATCCAGTACAGGTTTTCCTCATCCAGCCCCCAACCGCTCCCCAGAACGCCGTAGCGCTGAAAAACATCAGCAAACACATATTCCAGCGTTTCGTCGTCACCTGCCGGCGGCATGTTCAACAGGGTAAGTCCGTATGCCATCCGATCCTTTATATAAAGATTGACCTTCGACTTGCGGCTGTGCAGATAGGAGAACTCATAGCCGTCCTTCTCTTCCAGCGTTTCCTGTATATAGTAAAACAGCTTTCCGTTGTCTGCGCTCCATGCTGTCAAAGGATGTTCTTTCGTGTCGAATTTTCTTTGCAGAGTATGGTATAGATCGAGGGCGTAGTCGTTCTCCGTCATGGGAAAGGTATAATATAGAAAATGAAGTGAATTCCCAGTGGTTTCCTGCATGGCCAGCTCATCCAGTGCTGTCTCCATTTCCGCAGAAGAATTGTAAAAGCGCCATGTCACATCTGCCTCTCCCGCAAACTGAAAAGCCGACGGCGCATTCCACTCGGTTTCCAGCTTTTCCCCTTCATAATCCTTTATCGTAATTTCTGCACTGGCGTAAGGACTTACGGGACTATATTCATACAGATATCCACCAAGCGCCTGCATCTCACATCTGTCATGCTCTTCCTGCCACTCTTCCGGTTCTTCCTTTGTTTCAGCGCTTTGCATTTCTTCCGCTTTTTCTGATGGTGCCCCACAGGCCGCAAACAGCAAGACAAGCGCAGCTATACCGATGATACGGTTTGTTCTTTTTTTGTATTGCCGTTTTGTTTTGTTGGAATCCGGCTTCTCATCTTTATTGGTATTCTGATATAAATCTTTTGCCATAGATTGTCCTTCCGACTGTCTATATGTTATTTTAATTTGAGCGCTTTCCTGTCTTTATAAATTCTATCAGCATTTCCACATCATCAAACTCATCATAATCACCGATAATTCCTTCAGTAAAACCATATGGCTTGATTTTGTTCAGTAATCCTCTTTTGCAATCCATTTCACATGCATAACAGCCATTGCATTCAAATCCAGCCCGTTCATACATAGAAACTACTCTTTCGTTTTCAGCCACTACTTTAAGTCCAAGCTGACTGTCACTCTCCGTCCCGTTCCTCAGACAACATTCCGTGCCACTATTTAATTTTACACCACTTTACAGCTTTTTAAAAGAAATACCGTATGAGACACTTTAAGTGTATTATTTTTCTGTTTATTTTTCCGCTTTTCTCACATATTCCCATAATGTGTTATATTTACTCATTGCCCTTCTCCTTCTGCCCTCTCTTTTTCTTAAAAACATAAATGACAGTATTGATGATACATAACAGCACAAAAAGGCTCGTAAAGTTAATCCAGATATCCCTGTACGCCGTTTTCGCCAAGGGTTCCCGCAGTCCGCTGAACCAGACATAGGCAAACGCCAACAGCTGAGAGGGAATATATGCAATCAAATATCTGAGAGCCAAAGGCTTAACAGGCAGATTCGTGCATAGCTCAAATGCCGCTATCCCGATCAGGAGAATGATAGCCCTGTCTAATTCATGCCAGTTGCCGCTTGGGTCTTCATAAATGCCGTTGCAAAGATACAAGACGCTGTTCAATAATGTAATTGCTGTATATGTAATCGAATAAATCGACACAATACGAATCCATTTTTTCTTATTCATTTTATTTCCTTTCCAAGGCTGCCACCTAATGCATTGATCCCTATATCGAAACAGAAAGGTTCGTGCCGGATTCCAGTTTCAATGCTTCTCCGGTTTTCGTATGCATCATTGTCTCTCCTTTGAATATCCTTTTTAAGAAACTCAAATGATGCTGCTATTCCCAAAATACCGGAAGACATTGCGCATTTATCAACATCTCCCGGTATTGATTCTACACTAAAAATCTGAATCCTTTTTATTCTGATACAGAAGCATTCTGCCGCCTGTATGTATCATTGTCTTTCTGGCTTAACTCGTTTTCTACCTGCGCCAGCTTTTTCTCCAGCTCCCGGATTTTCTTTTCATCCCCGGAAGCCGACTGGATTTGCTGTTCCAGCTGCTGCTTTTTCTCTTTCAGCTTCTTGATCTCCCTGTCAACCTTATCCGTATTTGTGACACATTTCTCCGCCGGCTTTCCCTGGCTGTCTCCGCCTACCTTCGGTGCTTTGCTGTCTTCACTTTTCTCAGAACGATCATCCTGTTCATTTGCATGACCGGCTTTCGGGTCATCAAAAAAGATTTTCCGATTGCCCTTCTCATCCTGGCCCAGCCGATACAGTCCCGTAGGCTTCTGCCCCGATTTTTCGCTGCTGATGTATTCATCCCGTGGTTCGGACAACTTACCAGCGTTTTTTTCCTCCGCAGCTTTCTCTGCTTCCTTTACCTTTTCCGCCCTCTGATCGGCCTGTTTTTCCTTTACCCGCTCTGCGTAATCGGTGCCGGAATGATCATAATTTCCATGAATCTGCATTGCCATAAGCATGTTCCTCCTTTAATTTGATATTATCAAGCGACTGCCTTGCGGTCGCTTTGAACTTCTTTGCAGCCGCTCCCCGCCGCAGGCAGTTTCCTTTTTCTTTTTCGGTTATAGAAAGTAACATATTAATCCATTTGCTGTGGGCTGCTTTCTGGATGCTGTGGACTGATCAGCAGCACATAACAGAAAGTGTATTTCTTTATCGTCCCATTTTTTCTATGCTGTGTTTCGCGGTTGGCTACAAGCGGATGGCCACAGTCTGCACAGATCAGTTTGCTGGTAAACAGGGCTGGCGTTGGTGCTGCATTAGCCGTAAGGGGCAAATGCGCCAAGCCAAGCGCCGGAATGCCGAGCGGCGGCAGGAGTCCCGGCACCGCAGCTATGACTATGACAGAGGACGCTAAGATAGAAAAATACACCGCAGGAAGCCCTGCGGTGCATACATAGAAAGCATAAAAGGTGAAAACCACCAAATCTATTTGTAAGAATCTGTAAGAGCCGGTATAAATTATTGTGTCATCTCGTCATCGCCCGTTTCATACACCCTGCGCACGTCCTTACGCCTGCCCCAGATCAAAAGCCAACTGGCAAGCATGGCGATGGCACCGCCGATCGTGACACACCAACGATAGTCGAGAATTTCCCCAAGAAAGCCCATCATCAGGGAAAAAACGCTGGCTCCGGCGGTGATCAGTACGTCGTCAAAAGCATTGATACGAGACCGAAGTTTTTCGGGAATATAGCGCTGCACAGCTGCGCTTCGCAGAATTGCGCTGTTGCTCCCGAGGAATCCACAGATCCCACGGTTGACCAGCATCAGCGGATAGGGCAGCCAAAGCAGGCACATGTCCATAGATTCATAAACCTGATAGACAAAAAGCACGAGGCCGTACTTCTTCTTATCAGGGATCTTGATTCGGTATTGCAGCACACTGCCAATTGTCCGTCCGGCGAATTCTACCACGGAAAATGCTGAGTACATAGCGGCAGTGAAACCCGGAAAAGTGCGAAAGAATGCCACCAAAATGGGTGAAAAACCACTGGCAACACCGTTTGTAACTGCCATATATTCGTAGACACTGCGAAGACCACGCTCCTCCTTTAAGTACTGCACCGCCTCCCGTATATCACCGGCCCAGGCCTGTAGAGAGTATGGCGTACGGTGTTGTCGTTCTGTTTCGTCCAGATGGATAAAGCTCTCTGTGATGGCTGCTGCAAAAGAGAGACCACTTTGAGCGATCAAAATCCATGCGACGCCGAGCGTGTCCAGAAGAACAGCAGCCAACGGCGTCATGATGACCTTCAAAACCGGATAGAGCATGGAGGACACCGCGTAGCCTTTTTGCTCTGCGCCTTCCGGAATCAGTTCCGGATAGATGCTGGTGAATGCCAACTCATCCACCGCGCCAATGCAAGCCAGCAGCAAAGACACCGCAAGATAACCTAAATAGGAAAAATTAAAAAATAGCAGCCACAGACCCATTCCGGCCAGCAATACAGCGTTTGCGATATCGCCTGCTACCAGAAATGATTTGCGGGGCAGCCGGTCCATGAACGGCGCAATCAAAACCGGGAGTAAAAGATGTGGAAGGAGCTGGATTGCTACAATCAGAGCCGAGGCCAATGTACTGCCAGTTTCATCAAACACCAAGAATGCTAATGCAAAACCGCCTGCGATTGCGCCAACTGTGCCAATAGCTGATGCAAGAATCACTAAGAGGAAGTTCCGCGTCCATAGTTTCGCTTCTTTCATATGTATCACCTCCGCAAATAGTGTAGCAGTTCGGTGAGATAAATAATAGCCCGCATATTTGGGAAAGTTCCTCTGAATATGCGGGCTAAATTATGCTTTATAATGTTTTTTCAGGAAACTCCTCCAGCAGTTCGCAGGCTTTCTTATATTGCCTGGTTGCTTTATACCATTCCAGCACCCAAGGCAAGTGGAAGATTGCAAAGCCAGAGGGCAGTTCTCTTCGGAGGCGGGTAAAGCTTTCCAAAAGCAGCGTGCCATAATCCTCTCGTGAGAGATAGTCCGGGTGCTCCACGCGATACCGAACGAGAGAAAGAAGCTGCATGGCAAGGGAGCGATCCATCTCGTCGGTATCCATGCCTTCGGCCTGTTTCAATGTGCTGAGGGCCATCTCCCGCCGTCCGGTCTTTTCACAGCAGATCGCCAGCTTGTGTAGTGACATCAGTGAAGGCTGTTCCTGCCGGGAGAACCATGTGTAGGCATCCTCATAGCGTCCTGTCTCAATCCACACCGATGCTGTGTTATAGCCAATGGCCCCAAGGGCTCTCTGATCTTGCAAATCCTCAGCCAGCCGCTGCGCCACCCGATATTGACGCTCCATGTTGGGAAGATCCTGCCGATTGCAATATGCGTTGCCGAGGAAGAGCTTCGCCTCCAGCATGATCCGCACCGCACCTTCCCTGCTTGCTAAGTCATAAGCAGTCTGCAGCGCGTCCACTGCGGATGAGTAGTTTCCGGCTTTATAGTCGGCCATGCCCAGCGTCAGGTAGGTATATGCGTTAGGCATGAGTTGCACCGCCTCAATTTCCCGCCCTTGTAATATCCGTTGCAGGGCTAATTGCCGTGTATCCATGCATGCTTCCAATGCAGTATCCAACGGCTTTTCGGAAGAAAGCAACGTCAGATCCAGCCACGCAGGAACAGCTCGATAGCGTTCTATGTCCTTTTCATGTAGCAGATGTCGTAGCTGATTAAACCTACCGTCAAACAGCAGCTCCCAACCCTGCATTGCTAATTCAGCAGCTTCTTTCTCAATTCTTTGATCGCTTTTTAACTCAAGCCGCTCCAGGAGGAGACGCAAAACCTCTTCTGACGGATCTGCTTTGCCGGTTTCAATCTTGGACAGATACGATACTGTACAAATTCCTTTGCACAGCCCCGATTGACTCCAATTTCGCCGAAGCCGCTCACGATAAATGATATAGCCTTGGTAATTCATATAATTATAAACACCTTTCTTTGGAAGGTTGATTATTTCAGCACTTCCCATCTCGGCTCCTGCTTGGAGCCGACACGCTGGATATATCCTTTGTCTCTTAAGGAATCCAACGCCCTCTGTACCGTTCTGACCGTTTTGGATATCTTGTCAGCGATTTCGCCGCGTGAAGAATCTGGCTTTTGCTTTAGAATAGCAAGAACAGCCATTTCTGTTCCGTTCAAAGTGACATCCAAAGTGACGCTGGGAATGTCACTTTGACGATGCGGTAGAGGGAGATTTTTCCCACTTTTCACGGTATTCGTTTGAAACGAAGAAGTTTTTCAGTTCTTCTGGCGTCACCTCTCGATCCTCGTCGGAGGTCCGAAGATAATACCTTCCAGCGGCGGAATACGGTGTATTATTACCGTTGAATTCTACCTTAATCAAATGTTTTCCGTCCAGAACGACTTCCTCAATGGCAGGATAGATCTGTGGCCGTATGCTTTCATATACGGATCGTGACACATCTCTGAGCGAGGATTCGGACACATCCTGACCGCAGATGTCACCATTAGGCTTTACACCAAAATAGAGCGTTCCGATCCCATGCTTATTCAGGATGGACGAAATAGAGATCATCGCCTCCGAAGTGACATTAGCATACCACGTAGTGACATATTTGTCACTATAAAAATGTCAGTTCGATCGCAAAAATGGACAGCGGGGATTGCTCCCCGCCGCCCGGTTCATTATGCGTAGATCAGACTGTGATTTACGATCTCTATTGCCCTTGCTTTTGCCCTTATGAGCTGCGCGGGCGTCGTTGAAATGGTGTAACGTTTAATAAAGGGATTCGGTGAGCAGACAGACACCTCACGATACCAGCCCCTCACAGATCCGTGCGTGCGGCTTTCCCG